>CAZXSN010000158.1:0-1585 GCA_964643295.1 uncultured Lachnospiraceae bacterium | reverse complement strand
CTGCGTGTTTTCTCTGATTTCCTGTAATTGCTCCCCGCTCAGACCGGCATCACCCCAATATCCTCTGTACTGAAAATATTCCGTGGTTCCCACAAGGAAGTCCGAGACAGAAAAATGAGACAGATACTTTTCCATATCAAACCCGTTTACGAATATGGTCACGCAGTTCAGGAGCACCACGGCAAGGGACAGGGACAGCACCACGAGCAGAGTTTTCGTTTTGCTCCGTCCCAGATTGGAGAAGGCCATCTGCCCAATGCCTGCTCTGCGGGTCTTTCGTTTTTTTCTTTTCTGTTCTTTTTCTTCCGTATAACGCAGGGCTTCCACCGGCGTAACGCGTCCCGCTTTCCTGGCAGGTTTTGTGCAGGAAATCAGAACCGTGAT
The DNA here is from genome assembly GCA_964643295.1 of uncultured Lachnospiraceae bacterium. Taxonomy (GTDB): domain Bacteria; phylum Bacillota; class Clostridia; order Lachnospirales; family Lachnospiraceae; genus Merdiplasma. Next base: position 1,201 of record CAZXSN010000158.1, on the reverse strand, counting down.
CAGGGCAAACACGGCCGCCCCGATGAAAATGACGGGGGAAGTGCTGATTTGGGATACCCCAAGTGTTGTGGATGCCATCACCGAGGGAACCAGAGCGCCGCCGACGCCATATCCCAGGAGACATCCGAGAGGAATGCCGATGGCTGACAAATACAGTGCCTGCAGGCGCACGATACGCCTGAGCTGGCGCGGCGTCGTGCCGATTGTTTTCAGAAGACCGTAATGCCGGATATCATTGCTGACGGAAATTTGAAAAATATTGCAGATGATCAGGTATCCGGTCAGGATCACCAGGAAAAGAAACGCAGCGGCTGCAGCTGCCGTACTCGCATCCATGCCGGAACCGGCTCCGGAAGCGGTATAGCCCCAGTTTGTTCCGATGAGGACGCAGTTGGCCGCCTCCCGGTCTTCCCACTGGTAGCCAAGATCGGTGTCGATCTGCTCCATGGTTCTCTGGATATTTACAGAGGACGGCAGCATGACGTTCATATCCGTGCGGAACTTCGAACCGCCGTCAGCCAGGCAGTCTGCCTGTACCTGCTCCACGTAGTCCCGGGTCACATTGATGTAATGTACCGGTATAAGGCTGTCAAACTCCCAAAAACCGACCAGGGTAAAAACATCCCTGCGTTTTGGATCGGACGGCAGACCGCTGTCCGCACGGTATGTCAGTTCTATCCGCGTCCCCAATTCGGGGGCGGCGCCCAGCTTTTCAAGCGCAGAGGTATCCATGGCGATCTCCATACCGCTCTCAGGCATCCGGCCTGTGGAGGGTGATGCGTAGGACCATTTCGCTGTGTTTGCGTCCATCCAACTGATCTCTGCCGGAATTTTCGCAAACGGGGCCTCTGCGGAAACGCCGCACACCGTACGCAGGCCGTACTCTTTCACCTTTTTGTGCGACGACAGCGCCGCTATCTGTTCCTCGTTTACCTCCTTGAAAGTTCCATGGCAGTATCCGCCGATTTGCCGAAATGTATATTCTTCATAGTTTGACAGGAAGGAAAACACGATCGTGAAAAGTGCGGTAAACAGCAGCGTGGTTAAGGTAATGGCAAAGATCGTGATCAGGCTGCGTGACCGCTCCGCTTTCATTTGCCTGAAGCTCAGCTTTCGGATACAGTTTCTGTTTTTTACGTTCATATTTCCGCCTCCTTTACTGCTGTACAATCCGGCCATCCTCAATCCGGATGATGCGTCC
>CAZXSN010000157.1:0-1671 GCA_964643295.1 uncultured Lachnospiraceae bacterium | reverse complement strand
ACGGTCAGCCGCGCGAGTGTCCACAATCTCAGCATCATGGAGGCACTCGAGCTTGGGATCGGCGATACGATCACCGTCTACAAGGCGAATATGATCATTCCCCAGATCGCGGATAATCTGACACGCAGCGGAAAAATTGAGATTCCGGCAGTCTGTCCGGCATGCGGGAGCAGGACGAAGATCCAGAGTGTCCGGGATGTCAGGACGCTGTACTGCACCAACGAAAACTGTGTCGCAAAAAAGATCAAGGCATTTACCCTGTTTGTCAGCCGCGACGCGCTGAATATCGATGGACTCTCGGAGGCGACTTTGGAGAAATTTATCGCAAAGGGCTTGATCCATTCCTTTGCAGATATTTTTACGCTGGAAAAATACCGGGATGAGATTATAAAGATGGAAGGGTTCGGAGAGAAATCGTTCGCAAATCTGATGGAAGGAATTGAGACTGCAAGGCATACGACGCTTCCGCGGCTGCTTTTCGGTCTGGGAATTCCCGGAATCGGCGCGGCGAACGCAAAGGTGCTCTGCAGGCATTTTGATTATGATCTGGATAAAATACGTACCGCATCCGAAGAGGAACTTTCCGGGATTGACGGGATCGGCCCGGTGCTCGCGGGATCGGCAGCCGGTTATTTTCAGAACAAAGAAAATACGGACAGCCTGGACCGGCTGCTTTCGCAGCTTCAGATTGAACAGCCGCAGCCGGAAAATGAGTCGGAGCAGATATTTGCCGGAAAGACCTTTGTGATCACAGGGACAGTCACGCATTTTGTGAACCGGAACGAACTGAAAGCCTACATTGAGAGCCGCGGGGGAAAGGTAACGGGAAGCGTCACGAAAAAAACAGATTATCTGATCAACAACGATACAACGTCATCATCGTCAAAAAATAAAAAGGCAAAGGAACTGAACATTCCGATTCTGTCGGAGGAAGCGTTCCTGGCACTGTAGAGGAGGAGCATCATGCCAATCAAAGTACAGACAGATTTGCCGGCAAGGGAAATCCTGGAAAGAGAAAATATTTTTGTGATGGATGAGCACAGAGCGGTGCATCAGGACATCCGCCCGATCCAGATTGCCATCCTGAATCTCATGCCGCTCAAGGAAGATACAGAACTGCAGCTTCTGCGTTCTCTGTCAAACACGCCGCTTCAGGTGGATGTGACCTTCGTGCGCGTGAGCGGCCATGAGGCAAAAAACACGTCCGTAAGTCATCTGAATCAGTTTTACGTGGGCTTTGAGGAAATCCGGGGGCGCCGGTTTGACGGACTGATCATCACGGGGGCGCCGGTGGAAATGCTGGAGTTTGAGGAGGTGGATTACTGGAAGGAGCTCACGGAGATCATGGACTGGTCAAAGAGGAATGTCACCTCGACGATCTATCTGTGCTGGGCGGCGCAGGCCGGCCTGTACTACCATTACGGACTGCAGAAGCGCCTGCTCGACAAAAAGATGTTCGGTCTGTTCTGGCACCGTGTGCTGAACCGCAAGATCCCGCTGGTGCGCGGCTTTGACGATGTGTTCCTCGCGCCTCACTCCCGCCATACGGAAGTGCCGATCGAGGATATCCGTAAATGTAAGGAGCTGACGATACTTGCCGAATCGGATGAGGCGGGACTGTTTCTGGCGATGGCAGACGGCGGCAGGAAGATTTTTGTCATGGGACATCCG
>CAZXSN010000156.1:0-2018 GCA_964643295.1 uncultured Lachnospiraceae bacterium | reverse complement strand
GGTCTGGCAGTCGTATTCATCGGTGCCGCGGTCATCTGCGCAAACAGCCTGCTGCACTCGGGAAATTACGTCAGGGCACACAATTATCAGAAAGTGCCGGATGAAGTCGCCCATATCTGCAGTCTCGTCCAGAAAAATACCGACGAAGGAGCCGTGGCCTGCCTTGCGGCGGACGATCACATTGCCTCCTATGTACGGGTGTACGACCCGTCCATCATCATGCCGTACGGCAGACGTGCAAAAGGCTCACTCGATCAGGAGAGCCGCGCCCTGTACCAGGCGATCAATTCCGAAACTCCCGATTACGGACGTATCGCGGAGCTCGCGGTCAGCAAAGAATGCAGCTTTCTCTCAGTCGCCATACCCGAAGATTTTGATGCGGCCGGTATGGAAAACATGGGGTACACCCTGATCGGAACCGTAAATCAATATGGCGTTTTTAAGCATACATAAATGAAAGGAAAGAATTATGGCAAATTTCTGTCTTATGATTCAATACGACGGCTCCAGATACAACGGCTGGCAGCGTCAGGGAAACACACCGAACACAATTCAGGAAAAGCTGGAATCTGTTCTTGAGGATCTTTACGGCGAACCGGTGGAACTGAACGGTTCCGGCCGCACGGATGCCGGCGTTCACGCGCTGCGGCAGATCGCCAATTACCGGATTCCCCGGCTTTTAAGCCGCTATTCCTGTCAGGAGATTCATCAGTTCCTGAATTCCGAGCTGCCCAAAGATATCCGCATCCTCGCCGTTGAAAAAGCAAGTGAACGCTTTCACGCCCGGCTGTCCGCCGTCGGCAAGCTCTATGAATACCGCATTGACTGCGGAGAGATCTCGAATGTGTTTGAGCGCCGCTACCTGCTGCGCGTGGAAGATCCGCTGAACATTGACCGGATGCGGGAGGCCGCAAAATATCTGGTCGGCACACACGATTTCAGGAGCTTCTGCGACAATCCGCAGATGAAAAAATCCACGGAGCGCACAATCTTCGACATCTCAATGGATGTCCAGGACGGCATACTCCGCATCCGGTATCACGGGGACGGTTTTCTCTGCCACATGGTGCGCATCCTGACCGGCACTCTGATTGAAGTCGGGACAGGCGACATTCTGCCTTCCCTGATTCCTTCCATTCTCGAGGAAAAAGACCGCTCCGCCGCCGGATTTACCGCTTCCCCGCAGGGACTGTTTCTCGTTGATGTCTACTATGAATAAAGGAAGCTTATTTCTGCACCGTTTTTGATGCGCGCCTCTGGCGCGCACTGATTTATCCGCTGTAATCTTTCAGCACCTGCCACAGAGCCGACACCGGCAGACCCACCACATTGCTGTAGTCCCCCTCGATCGACTTGACCCATGCGGCAAAACGTCCCTGGATCCCGTAGGCTCCCGCCTTATCCATCGGTTCTCCCGTGTCCACATAGGCTTCGATATCGCGTCTCTCCATCGGATAGATCTCCACCTTCGTCTCACAGGAAAATGTGCGGCGGATCATCTCCTGATCCGGCTTTTTAATCAGCACCGTAACCCCGGTGTACACCGAATGCTTTTTTCCCTGCAGATGCTCCAGCATGCTGACGGCGTCCTCCCTGCCGGCGGGCTTGCCCATCACCCTGCCGTCCAGACAGACGATCGTATCCGCACCTATGATGATTTGCACATCATCGTCTGCGTTCCCCCGATTTCTCTTTTCCACTGCAGCCGCGGTCTCCTCCGCCTTCTGCCGGGAAAGCTCACATACGATCTCCGACGGAACGGTCTTTGTGATCCTCTCTTCCCCCTTCGCCGGGAGCACCTCAAAATTCAGCCCGATCTGCTCCAGCAGTTCCTTCCTCCTCGGCGAGGCGGACGCCAGTATGATATTCATGTTTCCCACTCCTTCTTCGTCAGTGTCCAGCCCGGCCTCATGCCGTTAAAACAGCCGCAGCGAAACGAGACACGCAGCGCGGATTTCGTTTCGTGCGGCGTCCGCCCCTGATGGCATGATGCTGCGTCACTGCCGGATGTAGATTCC
>CAZXSN010000155.1:0-2077 GCA_964643295.1 uncultured Lachnospiraceae bacterium | reverse complement strand
ATGTTTGATGAACCGTTTTTGTGGGGGCTTCCCTTTATTACCACAATCTTCATATCCCGTATGTTCTCCTTTCCATCATCTGTTCAGCGAAACTGTTTACGATAATTCCGTAAAAATTCTCATTCTATATCTCGTCAGGCGCTTGGTATTAAATGATCTCATACGGTTTGCAATTATTTTTCTTCTGCCATAAGGCGACCGCTTTTTCACAACCGTCCATGCCTTCTCCTTTCTTTTCCCGTCCGCGCGAACGCATTTCCTAAAAACATGATATTATAGTGATGAGGGGTGTATAGATATTATCTCCGTCGCTCCCTTTCTTTTCATCACCACAAGGAAGCGTATGTTGAGCCACTATCTCCAAATCCTGTTGGAGATGAAAGTTGTATCTGACAATGTTTTCCTTTTTTCCCTTTGTGTCGGTAAAAGTCATCGTCAATCCTCCCACTTCTCAATCCTCTTCCGCTCCATCTCAATCTCGTGCTGCAACTCTTCCATTCTCTTGCCCGGTCATTTCTTTACTCTCCTCAGCTGTATCGTCATCCAGCTCTTCTTTGGTATATTCATATTCAGGGACTTCAATATCCCGCACGTCGATTTTGCCGGTCACCACGTCGGAGATCAGGCTGTTTCAAAAGGTATCGCCTTCATGGTGATTTCTGAACCAGGTTGGTTCAGTTTTCCGATTTCCTTTCCGCTTTTTCCTGCGCTTTTATCTGTTTCCACCTTTCGTGGATCTCTTCCTCGGAATGAAAAATCTCGTCCGTGAACACATGAGGATGTCGCCGGATCATCTTCTCTGCAATGCCCTGCACGACATCATCAAAAGTAAACCAGCCGTTCTTCCCGGCAATCTCGCTCTGCATCACTATCTGAAGGAGGACATCGCCAAGCTCCTCGCAGAGATTCTTATAATCCTTTTTTTCGATTGCATCCAGCACTTCGCCTGTTTCATCAGTAAGACAAGGCTTCAGGGATTCCAGGGTCTGTCTGCTGTCCCACGGGCAGCCTTCCTTCTTGTCACAGAGTATTCTGACGATTTCCCTGAGTTCCTCGATGGAATGCCGCGTATGTTCCAGATACATCTTCCCGTTGCTTTTAGTTACCGGCTTTACACCGTTCGGCAGCTGCGTTTTCTCCCCTGCGTACATATCCTCCATCAGAATCTGATAAACACGCTGCGCCAGAGCCTTGTGGGCATCCGGCATCAGGTGCAGGGAGTCCTCCTCGGAAGCCTTGATATGTTCCGCCGCATCCAGGAACAGGCAGCCATATTTATCTGCAATTCTCCGATACAATGCGGAAAGCTCTGCGGACCGCCCGGGAGCCGATGCGTCAAAGCTGTGCGAAAAGGCAGACTCAGTAATTCCCTCTCCTATAAGCGGAGGGGAAATCAGGAGGATCACAGGACGGATTCCCTGTCTGGCATCACAGTATTCATATGTGTCTCTGACAAGTGCCTCCATGCCTTCCGCAATCTGCTCCGGGCCTGCGTGGAAAACTGTCTTCAGATCGTTGTTGCCGAGCATGAATACAAGGTAGTCCACCGTCCTGTTGGAATGCAGGCACGGCTTAAGATACGGCCTCCCCGCCTTCCACGGCTCATTCGGGTCTTCAAATACAGTCGTCCTGCCGTTGCACCCTTCCTCGATGACTCTGGCGTTGCTGCCCAGCATGGTCTGTAGAATCCCGGCCCATCGGACATCCTCCGGGTACCTTAGCCCGTTCATCGGATTATAGCCATATGTGTTGGAATCCCCAAAGCAAAGAACCGTCTTCATTTTCCGTTCTCTCCTTTTCGAATGGCATCGACAGTGAACCTGTCTTCCTGCCCGCCGTAAAACTTATCCAGAACTTTCTTGAACACATCCTCTCCAGTCACTTCATAGAAAAGGGTCATGGATGACTTCAGCTTGAGATCGTCTGGATACCTGACCGGCTGCTCACAGACGCTGCGAAACTCTACCGTCATGGATGACTTCAGCTTGAGATCGTCTGGATACCCCATGACTGCTCCCTGGTTATCGCGGCGTTATACGGGCTGGCTTCTTTCAATGCCTTGACGTTTTTTTGCGGC
>CAZXSN010000154.1:0-2092 GCA_964643295.1 uncultured Lachnospiraceae bacterium | reverse complement strand
GATCCGGATCGGAGGAGATGCGGTGAACCAGGCCATCCGGCTTGCGGATCTGGGACTGCATGCGGCAGTCGCCGGCGGGATCGGAGAAGATCAGAACGGAGATTTCCTGAAAAATGCACTCATGAGAAGAGGCGTGGAGACAGAGTTTCTTGTGCGGAAAAAAGAGATAAGTACGGGAACCTCTCTGGTGCTGGTAGACGCGAAAGGAGAGCGCCATACGTTTTCAGTCAGAGGCGCGCACAGCTGCCTGACACGGGAAGATCTGGAGCGGACGCTGACAGAGAAGATCCGCGCGGTTTCCCTTGCCAGCCTGTTCTCGATGCCGCTTCTGGAGAAGGACGGCCTCTTTGAATATCTGACAGAGATGAAAAAGAAAGGTGTGATCGTGCTGGGGGATCTTGCCTATGACAAGGAGAAGGCAGGACTGAACGGGATCCGGAAGGTTCTGCCGCTGATCGATTATTTTCTCCCCAGTCTGTATGACGCACTCAAAATGACCGGAACAAGGACGGCAGAGGAAGCCGCAGATGTCTATCATGAAAACGGGGCGGCCCACGTGATCATCAAATGCGGAGCACAGGGCTGTTATTACAGCTCAAAAGAAAACGGGAGAAGCGGCCGCATGCCGGCCATCCAGGTACAGCCGGCGGACACGACGGGCGCGGGAGACTGCATGAATGCCCTGTTTATCAGCCGCATCCTCGCGGGCGATGATATAGAAGCGGCCTGCCGCTATGCCTGCGCCGGGGCCTCCTGCAGCACACTGTTTCTGGGGGCGAACGGAGGAGAGCTGACGTCGGTATTTCTGGAAGAGTGGATGAGAAAACAGCAGTCTGGTGCATCGCGAAATGCGGCTGCCGGACAGGAGTAAACCCTGCAGACCGGATGATTCTGCGGAAAAGGAAACAGTAGAACTTTTTCCTTTTTTGGAGGCTGTGGCCGGCAGCAGAAAAAGATCAGGAGACAAAAGATGAAGATAGAGAAAACAGCAGTCATAGGAATGGGTGCGCTCGGCATGCTCTTTGGGACCTGCATTCTGGATGGCGCATGTTCTGACGGGATGTGCTATGTGATGGATGAGGAGCGCGTCCGAAAATATAAGGACCGGACCTTTTATGTAAACGGAAGCCCCCGCCATATGCCGGTTACGGCGAGTGATGAGGCAAAGCCTGCGGATCTTGTCATCGTGGCGGTCAAGTACAACAGCCTGCGGTCCGCGCTTGATACCATGAGAAACTGCATCGGAGAACATACAGTGATACTTTCTGTGATGAACGGGATCACGAGCGAGGAGATCATTGCAGAACGCTATGGGAAAGAACACCTCGTCTGGACGGTGGCGCAGGGGATGGACGCGATGAAGTTTGGGGATGAACTTACCTATACAAAACGGGGCGAGCTGCGCCTTGGCGCAAAAGAAGCGTGTCAGGAGGAGAATGTAAAGGCCGTCTGCGAGTACTTTGACCGGGCTGGTGTCCCCTACACCAGGGATGCGGACATCATGAGACGGCTCTGGAGCAAATTTATGCTGAATGTCGGCGTCAACCAGACCTGCATGGTCTATGAGACCAACTATCACGGCTGCCTGATTCCCGGAGAGCCGAATCGCACGATGATTGCCGCGATGCGGGAAGTGATCGCCATTGCCCGGTGTGAAGGAATCCCGATCGGGGAGGAAGATCTGAACGAATACATAGAGATCCTCGGGACATTGTCCCCGGACGGCATGCCGTCCATGCGTCAGGACAGCGTGGCGAAACGCCCGTCCGAGGTGGAAATGTTTGCGGGGACCGTGCGCGAACTTGCCGGAAAACACGGGATCCATGTGCCGGCGAATGATTTCCTTTACGAGAAAGTGAAGGAGATGGAGGCGGGGTATTAACTCATAAAAGAAGAAAGCCCATGACCGATTGTGGTGCGGTCATGGGCTGTGTGTTGTCTTTAGTCGTTTGTCGGATCTGCATCGGCTTGTCACCGGCTTTTCCGCTCCCGGTACAAAGCAGGTCCACGTCAGAGGTTTAATAATTGTGTGATTTCAGAAAAATCAATGTACAGATCCTCGTAAATATTCACCTTAATGCTGGAATCAAAA
>CAZXSN010000153.1:0-2302 GCA_964643295.1 uncultured Lachnospiraceae bacterium | reverse complement strand
TCCGAGGCTTTGGCATCCGTGAATGATCATAGAGATGATTACAGACTGCGCTTACTTTTACCGAATACCTCAAGCAATACAAACAGGTGGATAGTGGACACCTTCCGTAAAAGCTCCTTTAAGTGGAGTTTTCTCCCTTAAGGTTCTCTCTGACAGCCCATTATGCTGGATTTCATGAACCCTTCTGATGGCTTTCGCTGTGCTGATCTTTTGTGTTAAGGTATGCCAAATTCCGGATGGGGGCACTCTCGAAAGAAACTTTGAGGCCCTTCCGTTTCTGCTTTGTCCTGATTAGAAATCATCTTCCCTTTCGCTATATCGAACATAAGTTTATGTTTCCTATGCGTAACGCTCCTCCTGTTATTCCTCAAGCATAGGATTTTTCATCTTATCTAATTCTTCTTCCTGAGGTCTTCCTGCTTCCTTTGCCCCTTTCAATATCTCTAAAAATTCCTTCCCCCTTTTCCATCCTTTCTCTGCTTAAAAATCTTAAGTCTTTATCCGACACCTTTGTCTCCTTGGAAATCCCTTATGAATCCCTTTTTCAGCTTCTTATTGCTCAGTGTTCGATTTCCCCCTTTTGTTGTTTTCTCTCTGCACGATGAAGATAGGTTTTCCTCTGGGATGCTGCTGCCTGGCATACATCTGGCCTCCGCCTCCGGGAAAAAATCTTTTTCCGCCGCTTCAAGATTCATGTTATGGAAACAAAGCTTTAACAATTCGCAAACATCTGACTGGTAAGCTTATCCCGTTCGATGAACAAAAGGGAAAGGAAAACGCCCAGGAAGCCTTTCAAAAAAAGGCTTTATCAGGAAACCGGCCGTGTCGTAACAGCGCATGTGAATGACATGCCTGCGGATACGCAGACGGAAACGGAAAGTTTGGAAAGGAAGGATGTATTCATGAACAACACAATGTATCTGGTCACTGGAGCCGCAGGATTTCTGGGAAGTCATGTCTGCGAGGAACTTCTGGAGAGGGGAGAACATGTGCGGGCGCTGGTTCTGCCCGGGGACAAGTCGGCGAAGTACATTCCCTCTGCTGTTAAGATCGTGGAAGGGAACCTCTGCGATGAAGATTCTCTTCGGGACTTCTTTGCAATCCCCGAAGGGGAGGAGTCAGTGGTCATCCACTGTGCCAGCATGGTCACCACCAACGCGGAGTTCAACCAGAAACTGATCGATGTGAATGTCGGCGGCACCAAAAACATGATCGCCCAGTGTCTTGCGCACCCGGAGTGCAAAAAGATGGTCTATGTAAGCTCTACCGGAGCCATCCCGGAGCTGCCCAAGGGGACACCGATTAAAGAGACGGATCAGTTCACGCCGATCAATGAAAAGACACAGGTTGGATGCTACAGTCAGTCCAAGGCCATGGCGACTCAGGCGGTACTGGATGCCTGCCGGGAGAAGGGCCTCAAAGCCTGTGTCGTTCATCCGAGCGGCATCCTAGGACCGAAAGATTACGCGGTGGGAGAGACCACCGGCACGATCATCAAGATCATGAACGGGGAAATGCCGGTTGGCATGGGAGGCTCTTTCAACCTCTGTGATGTGCGGGATCTGGCGCACGGCTGCATTGAAGCAGTGGAAAAGGGCCGGATTGGCGAATGCTACATCCTGGGAAACAAGGAAGTAACCCTCAAAGAGGTCTGCACCATGCTCCATGAGGCCAGCGGCTGTCCCATGCCTCACTTTTACGTGCCGATCCGCATGGCTTACCTGGTCGCGGAGCAGATGGAAAAGAGGGCGGAGAAAACCGGTGAGAAGCCTTTGATGACAAACTTTGCCGTCTACAACCTGGCCAGAAACAACACCTTTGACTACTCCAAAGCGGAACGAGAGCTGGGCTACCACACCAGACCATATTCTGAGACACTGGCGGATGAGGCTCACTGGCTGATGGAGGAAGGCTTTATCAAAAACAGCAGAGAAAGAGAGGGGAAAACAGCATGAATGACAGGATCACCATCGAAAGGGACGACGGCTCTGAGTTCACCTTTCAGGGAGGAAAAGACTTTGTGGAGGCCGTCGCCCACGCGTCCTCCAAAGAGGAGCTGGCCCGTATCCTTAAATTCGGCGGCGTAAAAGGATTCAGCGAGGAACTGCTTGTGGCAAGCTGGAACAGCCTGGCGATGTCCCAGGACTGGGATTCGCTGGAGGAAATCCTCGCAGACAAAGAGTTTGCAAGCTGCCGGGCGAAACTTGCCGCTCACGGCATTGAAACCACCAGAGAAAACTTTGACCTCATCAACGAGGTGATCGCCACCGGTTCTGACGATTGTCTGATCGCCGAACTTCGC
>CAZXSN010000152.1:1723-2379 GCA_964643295.1 uncultured Lachnospiraceae bacterium | reverse complement strand
CGAAAATGTCAAGAAAATCGGACTGCAGCGTATGCTCCGCTCCCTTGAACTGTCCCTGTTCAAGAATCCGCACATACAGGGATTCTTTTCCGAAGAGTTTTGCGAGTTTGCTGATGTATGCATGATAGTCGAGGGGATAGCCCTTTTTCTTCATATAAGCGGGATATTTGCTCATCGGGAGACAGGTCCGCCCATCCTTGATGTTCTGTGCCCAGTGTGACTCAAGCCAGGAATCCTGGCGGCGCAGATAAACGATGATCCGGAGCGCAAGCCCGCGCCGGTTCATGTCCTCTTTTAACTGTTCCCAGAAATTTTTGCGGGGATGGCTGCCCCACCAGATCCCCTCGTCCGTGAGGAAAATCCGGTCATACTGCCGGCCAAGCTCTTCCAGCCTGTCCAGACACACCTCGTATTCCGCGGCAGGGCGGGTGTTGTTCCGGCTTCCGTCCTCATTGATGTAGGGGGCGAAAAGAAAATGCCCGTTGCGCCGGAAGGATACCATCTCATATCTGTACTCAAACAGCGGGTAACAGATGCCGAACTTTTCAAAAACATCTCTGTTATCCCACGTAAAATTCTGAATCGTGGTGGAACCGGTTTTTGGGAGACCTATATGCAGGTCAACGGTTGCCATGTCGTCCTCCTTGTACTGTTTA
>CAZXSN010000152.1:0-1713 GCA_964643295.1 uncultured Lachnospiraceae bacterium | reverse complement strand
CTCCGGCTTCTTCGGGACTTCATACGGGCTCGAGATGCCGGTGAAGTAGGAGATCTCCCCGGCACGTGCCTTTTTGTAAAGGCCCTTTACATCGCGGCGCTCACACTCCTCAAGAGGGGTGCTGACATAGACTTCGATAAAGCTGTCCGCGCCGATGATCTCGCGGGCGCTGCGTCTGTCCCGAAGGTAAGGTGAAATGAAAGCCGTGATTGTGATCAGGCCGGCATCGTTCATCAGCTTGGCGACCTCGGCGATGCGGCGGATGTTTTCAATGCGGTCCGTCTCGCGGAATCCGAGGTTTTTGTTCAGTCCCATGCGGATGTTGTCGCCGTCGAGGAGCATGGTATGCCTTCCGAGAGCGACGAGGCGTTTTTCCAGCTCATTGGCAAGCGTGGATTTGCCGGAACCGGAAAGGCCGGTCATCCAGACTGTCACAGGTTTCTGACCTTTCTGCTGCGCCCGCAGCTGCCGCGTGATGTCGTGCTCCTGCCATCTTAAGTTGTCTGCGCGGCGCAGGACATTTGTGATGACGCCGCAGGCGGAAGTCATGTTCGTGATCCGGTCAATCAGGATCAGGGCCCCCAGCGTGTGGTTATTCTGAAACTCGTCGAAGACGATCCGGTCGGAAACGGAAATGTCGCAGTCGACGATCTCATTTTTGTAGGTGGTGTCGGCGGGAATCTCGTTTCCCGTATTGACGTCAATCTTGCAGTGGATCTGCATCACGACAGCGGGGATCATCTTTGTGCCGAGCTTGAGATAGTAGTTTCTCCCGGCCACAAGATGGGAGTCGTCCATCCAGAGGAGCCGCGCCGTAAACAGGTTGCCGACGGTAAGGTGTGCGCCCTTCATGAGGACGCAGCCTCTGGAAACATCCACCTCCCGGTCGAGCGAGATGGTGACAGCGTGGCCGGCGTCGGAGGACTCGACGTCCTTTCCGGCGTCCAGGATCCGCTTCACAACCGCCTTCTCATTGGAGGGGAGGGTCGTGATCTCATCTCCAATGCGGACAACACCGGACGCGATCTCTCCCTGAAAACCGCGGAAAGTGTAGTCCGGCCTGCATACTCTCTGCACGGGCATGCAGAACCCTTCCCCCGTGGAGACCTTGTCCGTGTTGATATTTTCAAGATATTCCAGAAGCGATTCCCCGCGGTACCACGGCATGCGCAGGGAGCGGTTGGTGACATTGTCGCCTTCCGTTGCGGAGACAGGAAGGATCTGCAGGCTTTGGTAATCATATTCCTTCACCATGCGCCTGATATCTTTTTCAATCTTGCGGAAGCGGTTCTCATCATAATTGACCAGGTCCATTTTGTTGACGGCAAAGACGAAGTGTTCGATGCCCATCATGGAGCAGATGCGCGTGTGGCGCCGGGTCTGCACGAGCACCCCGTGCGTGGCGTCGACAAGGATGACCGCAAGGTCGGCAAAGGAAGCGCCGACTGCCATATTCCGCGTGTATTCTTCATGGCCCGGCGTGTCCGCGACGATGAAGGAACGTTTTTCTGTTGTGAAATACCGATAGGCGACATCAATCGTGATCCCCTGTTCGCGTTCTGCCATCAGGCCGTCCAGGAGCAGGGAGTAGTCGATTGCGCCGCCGCGTGATCCCATGCGGCTGTCGAGCTCAAGAGCCCGTTCCTGGTCTGCAAAGAGAAGCTTGGCATCGTAGAGCATATGGCCGATCAGTGTGGATTTTCCGTCGTCCAC
>CAZXSN010000151.1:0-2383 GCA_964643295.1 uncultured Lachnospiraceae bacterium | reverse complement strand
AAAAAGGGGCGGCCCCTTTAAAGGAACCACCCCTGGTAAACAGCAGGTTAACAGTTAATCGGCAACCTCCACAACTTCCGCCGCCGGTTTCACCTTTGCAACCATCTCTCCGTTTTCGACATCCAGCACGATCGTATCCCCCTCCATGACCTCACCGGAAAGGATCAGGCGGGCAGCCAAAGTCTCCACATGCTTCTGCAAAAACCGCTTGAGCGGACGCGCCCCGTAGACCGGATCGTATCCTCCGGCGATCACATAGTCCTTCGCCGCGTCGGTCAGCTCCAGGGAAATCTCCTGGTCCGCCAGCCGTTTGTTTAAATCCGCCATCATCAGAGAGATGATGCTGCTGATATTCTCCTTGGTCAGCGGCTTAAAGAGAATGATCTCATCCAGACGGTTTAAGAACTCGGGGCGGAAATGCGCTCTCAGGTCATTCATCACCAGTTTCTCGCACTCCGGATCGATCGTCCCGTCCTCGCGGATGCCGTCCAGCAGGTAAGTCGAGCCGATGTTGGAGGTCATGATCAGGATCGTATTCTTAAAGTCCACGGTCCGCCCCTGGGAATCGGTGATCCGTCCGTCATCCAGCACCTGTAAAAGCACGTTGAAGACATCCGGATGCGCTTTCTCGATCTCATCAAAGAGCACTACCGAGTAGGGCTTGCGGCGCACCGCCTCGGTCAGCTGTCCGCCTTCCTCGTACCCGACATATCCCGGAGGCGCTCCAATCAGGCGGGAAACCGAGTACTTCTCCATGTATTCGCTCATATCGATGCGGACCATGTTCTGCTCATCGTCAAAGAGGTTCTCCGCCAGCGCCTTGGCAAGCTCCGTCTTGCCCACGCCCGTAGGTCCCAAAAACAGGAAGGAGCCGATCGGTTTCGTCGGATCCTTGATCCCGGCCTTAGAGCGCAGGATCGCGTCCGTTACCCGGTCCACGCCGTCGTCCTGGCCGACCACCCGGCGGTGCAGCGAATCGGAGAGAGCCAGGATCTTGCTGCGCTCCCCCTGGGTAAGCTTGGCCACCGGAATCCCGGTCCAGCGGGAGATAATGCGGGAGATCTCCTCCTCGGTCACGCTCTCATGAACTAAAGACATGTCGCGGGAGCGCACCTGCTCTTCCTCAATCTCCAGCTGTTTCTGCAGCTTGGGCAGTTCCCCGTACTGCAGCTCCGCCGCGCGGTTTAAGTCATACTGCTGTTTCGCAAGCTCGATCTCCTTGTTCATCGATTCGATCTGCCCGCGAAGGGCAGACAGCCTCTCCACCGAATGCTTCTCATTCTCCCACTGCGCTTTGCGGCTGTTTAACTCATCGCGAAGCTCCGCCAGTTCCTTCTGCAGGTTCACCAGGCGCTCCTGGCTGGCCTTATCCGTTTCCTTCTTTAAGGCCGCCTCCTCGATCTCCATCTGCATCACTCTGCGCTGCAGCTCATCCAGCTCCGTGGGCAGAGAGTCTAATTCGGTCTTGATCAGGGCACAGGCCTCATCGACCAGGTCAATGGCCTTATCCGGCAGAAAGCGGTCGGAGATATAGCGGTGGGAAAGTGTCGCCGCCGCCACCAGGGCGCTGTCCGTGATCTTCACGCCGTGGAAGACCTCATAGCGCTCCTTAAGCCCGCGCAGGATGGAGATCGTATCCTCCACCGTCGGCTCATCGACCATCACCGGCTGGAACCGTCTCTCCAGAGCCGCGTCCTTCTCGATGTACTTGCGGTACTCATCTAAGGTCGTTGCTCCGATGCAGTGCAGTTCACCGCGTGCCAGCATCGGCTTGAGCATGTTTCCGGCGTCCATCGCGCCCTCTGTTTTGCCCGCGCCGACAATTAAGTGCAGCTCATCGATAAAGAGGATGATCTCGCCTTCGCTTTTGCTGACTTCCTCCAGCACCGCCTTCAGCCGTTCCTCAAATTCGCCGCGGTACTTGGCCCCGGCCACCAGCGCCCCCATGTCAAGCGCAAAGATCTTCTTATTCTTCAGGCCCTCCGGCACATCGCCGCGCACGATCCGCTGCGCCAGTCCCTCCACGACCGCCGTCTTGCCAACACCCGGCTCACCGATCAGCACCGGATTGTTTTTTGTCTTTCTGGAAAGGATGCGGATAACGTTGCGGATCTCCGCATCCCGTCCGATCACCGGATCCAGCTTCTGGTTTCTGGCCTTCTCCACCAGATCCTCGCCGTATTTGTTCAGCGTGTCATAGGTCACTTCCGGATTGTCCGTGGTCACCCGCTGATTGCCCCTCACGGTGGACAGCGCCTGCAGGAAGCGTTCCTTCGTAACGCCATACTCGCGGAAGAATGACTTCATCGACGGGCTGGCGTAATCCAGCAACGCCAGAAACAGATGCTCAACGGAGACATACTCGTCCCCCATAGCCTTCGCC
>CAZXSN010000150.1:0-2401 GCA_964643295.1 uncultured Lachnospiraceae bacterium | reverse complement strand
TCAGATATTAAGATCAGGCTTGATACAAACGGGCGGGCAGATTTGATCTGGGGAACGGCCCTTGCGCTTTTGCTGCATGAGAACGGTCACAGGGTGACTTTATGGACCCACAGGGAGTCAGAGGCGGAACAGATCCGCAGGACAAGGCACCATGATTCAAAGCTGGAAGGGATCCGGATCCCGGAGGAGATAGAGATCACTTCTTCTCTGGAAAAGGCGGTGACCGAAAAGGAAGTCTGCATCGCTGCCGTTCCGTCTGTCTGCATGAGAGAGACGGCAGAACAGATGAAGCCGTATGTCCGGCCGGGAATGATTCTTGTGAGCGCTTCGAAAGGAATTGAGGAATCCACACTCTGCACGATGAGCGGGATCCTTGAGGAGGTTCTTCCGCAGACAGTCTGCGCGGTGCTTTCAGGCCCGAGTCATGCGGAGGAGGTGGCGCGGGGGCTTCCGACCACCTGCGTGATCGGCGCGCGCCGGGAAGCGGACGCGCGGTACCTGCAGAAGCTGTTTATGAGTTCATATTTCCGCGTATACATCAGCCCGGATCTGACGGGAATGGAACTTGGCGGCGCACTGAAAAACGTGATTGCGCTGGCAGCCGGAATCGCCGACGGAATGGGCTATGGAGATAACGCGAAGGCGGCCCTGATCACAAGGGGCATGGTTGAGATCTCGCGGCTTGGGACAAAGCTCGGCGGGCGGCAGGAAACCTTTTCCGGACTGACCGGCATGGGAGATCTGATTGTCACCTGTGCGAGCATGCACAGCCGGAACCGCCGGGCGGGCATTCTTCTCGGAAAGGGATATACGATGGAGGAGGCCATGAAGGAAGTAAACATGGTCGTTGAAGGAGTCTTCTCGGCCAGGGCAGCGCTGAAGCTCGCAGAGACATGCGGCATTGAGCTTCCGATCATCGAGCAGGTGAACCAGGTGCTGTTCGGGGGAAAGAACCCGTATCAGGCCGTGTCGGAGCTGATGCTGCGCGATCCGAAAATCGAAAATTCCCTGCTTCCGTGGGATTCTGCCGAATAAATGAATAACAAATTGATTGTATAATTCTTAACAAAGTTTGGGCGCTAAAAAAGTGCTAAAAAATCCATGGTAAATTTTCATAATAGTCCGCCATGGATTTTTTCTGTTTTTAAAAAAAGTTCTAGAAAAAGTACATGTTGGTAGTTGTGAGAATGAACATGTTGTGCTATAATCACAGCAAAATGTAAAGAAAGATTTCATAATGTCAAATTCTTAACAAACTTTTTTTCAGGAAAGGACGACGATTATGCATTTGGTTCAGGATGAAAACGGCAGTCCGTGTCCGCATTCTCACGAACATATCCATGAGCAGGACGGCTGCAGTCAGACTTCCTGCGACAGCGGATGTTCGGGATGCGGGGTCCATGCGCAGGGCCCGGAAGAGGAGACCATGAGCGAGGACAAGATAGCAGCCCTGCTTGATTATATGTGGAAGCACAATGAGCATCATGCGGCGGAGCTCGACCAGGTCGCAGACAGGCTGCGGGCGGCCGGGAAGGCCGATGCGGCGGAACAGGTCAAAAAGGCGGCGGATGAATTCCAGAAAGGGAATCTCTATCTTGGTCTTGCCTTGTCCATGGTAAAAAATTAAATAGAAAGAGGTGCAGATTTATGTGTCTGGCAACAGCTTACAGGACTTCAGAGCCTGACAGTGTCATTCTCGAGTATGTCAGCAAGATTGAAGTTCAGGAGGATGGAAAGATCGTCCTGACAGATGTGCTCGGGGATCAGAAGACGATCGAGGGGACGCTTGCGATGGCGGATCTCACCGGCGGAGTGGTCAGAATCAACTGCTGAGCGGGCGGTGTCCGTCCGGAACAGATTCTGACAGATTCCCTGTTTTTTTGAGATGAGAATATAATGGAAAAACTGCCTGATGTTTTTCCGTTATAGGAAGGCGGCGGATGACCGCGGACCGGGACCTGGCATGTTTCGGGCCGTCTGTCTGCTGTCATAAATTTTTGCAGCTGATATAATCACGCCGGGCGGACCTGCGCTTTGGCACATGCCGTCCGGCAGACAGTCAGGAGGGCCGTTTTATGGCACATATTATTGCAATTGCAGGAAAGGGTGGAGTGGGCAAGACGACACTCGGCGGCATGCTGATCCAGAGCATGTGCGAGATGGGAAAACACCCGATCCTGGCAGTGGATGCCGATGCGAATTCAAATCTGAATGAGGTGCTCGGCGTCGAGGTTGAGATGACGCTCGGGGATGTCCGGGAGGAAATCGCGAAGGATGAGAACAGGGTCGCTTCGGAGAAGAAGATCCCGGCCAGCATGTCGAAAGCGGATTATGCGGAGATCATGTTTCAGCGCTGTCTGATCGAGGATGATGATTTTGACCTTCTCGTGATGGGCAGGAC
>CAZXSN010000149.1:0-2653 GCA_964643295.1 uncultured Lachnospiraceae bacterium | reverse complement strand
CTACTTGATCGAGCCTTCCCTGGGCGCTGACCGCGTGATGCTGGCTTTCCTTTGCAGCGCCTACGATGAGGAGGAGTTAGAGGGCGGCGATATGCGCACGGTCCTTCATTTCCATCCGGCACTGGCTCCGGTTAAGATCGGAGTGCTGCCGTTATCGAAGAAACTGGCTCCCGGGGCGGAAAACCTCTACGCGCTGCTGTCGAAGAAGTACAACTGCGAGTATGACGACCGCGGCAACATCGGCAAGCGCTACCGCAGGCAGGATGAGATCGGGACGCCGTTCTGTGTCACCTACGATTTCGATTCGGAGACGGATCACGCGGTGACCGTGCGGGACCGCGACACGATGGACCAGGTGCGGGTGCCGATCGAGGAACTCACCGCCTACTTCGCGGACAAGTTTGATTTTTAAGGGCTCAATACGGAAGGTCTGAGATAGGCGGCTTTTTTCGTGAGGATCTTTAGACTCATGGCCTTTTAGGAAGAAGACAGGTTAAGAATACGAGAACGCGGGGAAGGAACATCTCCTTCCCCTTTAAAACAAACATCTCCTAAAGATGCGGCTTTCGGGTGTTGAAAAGGCAGCCCGCAAAGCTTCTTCGCGGGAGAGGAATACCAGGAGGAATGAAAAGATGAGAGGAAATATTGTAGTGGGACAGTCCGGCGGCCCGACCGCTGTGATCAATTCCAGTCTGGCAGGCGTGGTGAGCGCCGCCATGGAGCTTGGCGTGGGGAAAATCTATGGCATGCATCACGGCATCCAGGGGTTTTTAAATGATGACCTGATCGACCTGGGGGAGTACATCAAAGAGGATAAGGATATCGAACTCTTAAAGAGAACCCCCTCTGCGTTTTTGGGCACCTGCCGCTACAAGCTGCCGAAGATTGAGGGGCATGAGGACGTGTACGACAAGATCTTTGAGATCATGGAGAAGCACGACATCGAGTGCCTGTTCTACATCGGCGGGAATGATTCGATGGATACGATCAAGATGCTGTCCGACTACGCGGCTTTAAAGGGCAAACCCCAGCGGTTTATGGGAGTGCCCAAGACAATCGACAACGATCTGCCGATCACGGATCACTGCCCGGGCTACGGCTCCGCGGCCAAGTACATCGCCACTTCCATGAAGGAACTCATCCGCGACAACGCAAGTTTCGGCGTGGAAAAGCCGACTGTGTGCGTGGTGGAGATCATGGGGCGCAATGCCGGGTGGCTGACCGCCGCGGCGGCTCTCTCCCGCGGGGAGGACTGCGAGGGACCGGATATGATCTATCTGCCGGAAGTGACCTTCGACATGGATGACTTCATGGAGAGAGTAAAGAAGCTGGCAGCTGTAAAGCACTCGGTGGTGATCGCGGTCTCCGAGGGCATCAAAATCGCCGACGGACGATTTGTCTGTGAGCTGGGAGAAGGTTCGGATTACGTCGATGCGTTCGGCCACAAGCAGCTTTCCGGCTGCGCCGTGGTGCTGGCCAACAAGATCGCGGCGGAGACCGGCTTAAAGACCCGGGCCATTGAGTTTTCTACCCTGCAGAGAGCTGCCACGCATCTGGCATCCCTGACTGACATCAACGAGGCGTTCAATGTCGGTTACCTGGCCTGCAAAGCGGCCAACGACGGACAAACCGGCATGATGATCACGATCGATGTGAAACAGCGTAGCCCCTATCAGGTGGGCTACAGCATCTACGACATCCACGCGATCGCCAACGTGGAGCGCCCGGTTCCGGCGGAGTGGATCATCAACGACGGCACGGATGTGGGCGAGGGCTTTGTGGAATATGCCCGTCCGCTGATCCTGGGGGAACTGCAGCCGCTCATGGTAAACGGCACCCCCAGCCATATGGTGTTAAAGTAGATCAGATGCGAAGTCTGTCCGCCCCGGAAACGTTGGGTCCGTTTGGCCCGGTAATCCGGATGCGTCCGGGCGGAGCGGTGAAATAGACGAAAAAAAGACACCTTTGGGAGGAATAATCGTTAAAAAATACACAAAGCGGCTCTTGTAAGAGGGGGCCGCTTTTCTAATTCCACAAATGGACACAAAAAAATGCAAAATGATTATCTATTTTTCTTGACGATACGTTTAATTATGTTACAATATTCTCATGTTCAGCCGGGGATGGGCCCGTTTCAGACTTCGAAACCTTAAGCGTCGGGGACAGGCCTTTTTCAGACTGAGAGGAAAGATAGGAATTAGGATACGGAGGTAACACAGAATGACAAAATGGGTGTACATGTTCCCGGAAGGAAATGCGGGAATGAGGAATCTGCTCGGCGGCAAAGGAGCGAATCTGGCGGAGATGACCGGATTGGGTCTGCCGGTGCCGCAGGGGTTCACGATCACCACGGAAGCCTGCACACAGTACTATGAGGACGGCAGGCAGATCAACGACGAGATCATGGGTCAGATCACGGAAGCCATCGGCAAGATGGAGGAAGTCACCGGGAAGAAGTTCGGCGACAAGGAGAATCCGCTGCTCGTTTCCGTGCGTTCCGGGGCCAGAGCTTCGATGCCGGGGATGATGGATACAATCTTAAACCTTGGCCTGAACGAAGAGGTTGTGGAGGTGCTGTCGGCAAAGTCCGGCAATCCGCGCTGGGCGTGGGACTGCTACCGCCGTTTCATCCAGATGTTCTCCGACGTGGTCA
>CAZXSN010000148.1:0-2743 GCA_964643295.1 uncultured Lachnospiraceae bacterium | reverse complement strand
AAGACCCCGAAGGAACACCCACAGTCTCCAGCAGCCGGAGACCCTCGCTTTGTCTATATACCCCCGGACTCTGCCGGGAGAGCAAAGATGCCTGCAGATTCTGTTGGAACGATCCTCCAGGGAATCCACACGTGGGTGATTCCTCTGGCTGTCTCTAAGATACAACAGACTCCCGCATTTATGGGCACAGGACCACGCTTCGGATTTTTGTTCACTGCAGGCTTGCGATGAGAGTCAGGACAGCGTACAATCAGGGAAAGTTTACAGGGCTGTTATCAGGCCTCCAGAAACTCTTGTGAGCCCCTTTGATCAATCGCCGTGGCACCTCCTGGAAAGCCTTCACGAGCCTTTTAAGGGCTTTTAGAGGCCTTCCGAGATTAATCCTGTACCAGGTTTCCTGCGGAGCCTTCACGGGCCTTTTAAGGGCTTTTACGAGCCATCTGCGGACAATCATACATGAAGCTTTTTACAACGCCTTCCTGAGCCTTTTACGGGCTTCTGCGGTCAATCGTATACCAGGGCTTCCGCATGCCCCGCGGGGCAGAATAACAATGCCGTCACCCTTTCCCGCGCGAATACGGTTTCGCCGACAGTACCATCGCAAACGTGTTTTGCGTGTTTTTGCTGTTTGCTGCTCGTTTGTATTAAAATTGATTTTAATACAGAGCCTGCCCTCTTTCTTTTTAGGATGAGTTTTTGAACGCGGTCAGGGAAACCTTCCTGATTTGCGGCTTCCCTGACCTATAGACTCTGTTTTCGTAACTTCCGGATACCCGGTTGTATTAAAATTGATTTCGATACAGCGCCTGCTTTTTTTCTTTTGAGGCGCCTTTTTAACGTGGTCAGAAAAGCACTTTGCCGGGCTGCTTTCCTGACATCTTTCCTTTGTCTGCGCGGCTTGCGGACTGCCGGGATGTATTGTAATTAACGCCTGTTCTGTTTCAGATGTCCCCTCTCTCTTTCGTGATGACGTACTGAACGTGGCCGGCGGAACATCCCGCCTTCCGGGCGATCTCCCGGATCAGCATTCCCTGACTGCGCAGGCGGAGGATCTCCTGGTCTGTTTTTTCCGGATAAACCTTCTTTCGCCCCGCGCCTCTTGGATTTCTTGCCGCGGTGATGTCCCCATTGTAGGTTGTCTGGTACTCGTGAGCCACCCGCTCCAGCAGCTTCTCCGCGGTTTTTTCGCTGTCATTGTAATCAAGAACGCGAAACATATCGCACAACTGGTACAGCTCGATTAAATCCTGCCGACTCATTTTTATGACGCCCATTCTGTTCCCTCCCTCGGATTACTCCGAGTCTGAATCGGCATCCGGCCAGAACCGATCCGGATATTTAAGCCGATAGGAGGTTCCCCGCAGGGAAAAGCACTTTGCATGGTGCAGGATGCGGTCAAGCATAGCCGTGGTTAAAACGGGATCGCCCATCATTTCTGCCCATTGCGAGATCTCCTTGTTGGTCGTAAAGATGATCGAGGATGACTCATAGGTGTCGCTGATGAACGTGAAGAACCGGTTTGCCTGCGCTTTGCTGATGGGCGTATAGCCGATCTCATCAATGATTACCAGCTGGGCCTTACGGATGTTCTTCAGGCGAAATCCTGCAGCGCGATCCGTTTCTGCGGTATCCAAGATACGCACAAAGTTGGCCATCCGCTCAAAACAGACGGTGTAGCCGCAGTTGACCGCTTCCAGTCCCAGCGAGGTTGCGATCATCGTCTTGCCCAGTCCGGGAGGGCCGGCAAGGATGAGGTTGGCATGGGTATCCAGCCAGTTCAGATCCTTCAGCTGACGCAGCTGGGTTTCCGTGATGCCGCCTTCCAGTTCCGAAGGATCAAAATCCTCCAGGGGGTGGACATTCGGCGGGAAATGGGCACCTGCGTAATTCCGTACCCTGCGGCGCTCGTTGCGCCCTCTTACCTCCGTTCCCAGCAGTTCATACAGGAACGCCCGATAGGACATTTCATTGTCTTCCGCCCGTTCCAGGATGTCCGGCAGCTGCCTGGAGGAATGCTTTAAACCGAAGTTTTCCATCAGAGTCATAAGCTTCTGGATCGAAATCCGCTCCGGTTCCCTGGTTTTCGAAGCTTCCTGGTTCATGCGCAGCCCTCCTTGTCCTGGTCAGCGCAGCGCTCGTCGAACGCCTTCTGGTATGCGGAAAGATCTGCCTGCTGTAAATCCCTCTGCTGTGCTTCCTTCTGATGCGCTTCCCTCCACGCTATATCCCTCGGGCGTTCTACATACGTTCCATCCCTCACCTGAAGGAACACTGCCTGGAACCGAGAGAACTTGTAGTCGAGATTCACGCAGGCAATCCTCATCACCTCAGCAACCAGTGCGCGGTCCGGATTCTGCGTATCCAGAAACTCTTCGATTGCCCTAAACTGCTCGCAGAGATAACGGGGGTTATCCTTTTTAACACCATTCACAAAGTGCTGAAAATCGTAGCAGTCCCACTTGGTGCGCAGCCGATTTACGATTTCAAGATAGGCCTTGGATTCCTGCTTTTTATGCTCTTCCAGCTGGTTGTAAGTGCCCTGTCCTTCGCTCAGCTCGTGGGTGCACAGGAACTCATATTTATCATTGAAGATATGCAGCTTGTTCCCAGTCACCTTGTAGTACACCGTCTGGTGGCAGTACTCCCGCGGAACGGAATAATGGTTGGTTTTATACTGCCTTGAGAGTTAAAAGTTCTCTCGATTTTGCTGGTTAGTTTAATATTAGTTGTTTACTGATACATG
>CAZXSN010000147.1:0-2853 GCA_964643295.1 uncultured Lachnospiraceae bacterium | reverse complement strand
GGGTCGACGCTTCCGTTTGTAACTGGCAGGTAAACATGAATATTACTACAGGAGAAGACAAGTATGGATTACGCAAAAGAATCTTTGAGGCTTCATGAGCAGTGGAAGGGCAAGATCGAAGTGGTGGCGACCGTTCCGGTTGCGACAAAGGACGATCTCTCCCTGGCATACACTCCCGGCGTGGCGCAGCCCTGTCTGGAGATTCAGAAAGATGAGGAGAAATCCTACGAGCTTACCCGCAGGCACAACCTGTGCGCGGTGATCACCGACGGCAGTGCCGTGCTTGGACTTGGAGATATCGGCCCTGTGGCCGGCATGCCGGTGATGGAAGGAAAGTGTGTCCTGTTTAAGTCATTTGGAAATGTGGATGCGTTTCCGCTCTGTGTCAAGACGAAGGATGTGGATGAGTTTGTCAACACGGTAGCGCTGATCTCCGGTTCCTTCGGAGGGATCAACCTTGAGGATATCTCAGCTCCGCGCTGCTTCGAGATCGAGCGCAAGCTGAAAGCAAGATGCGATATTCCGATCTTCCACGATGATCAGCACGGCACGGCGGTGATCTCGCTGGCCGGCCTGACGAACGCGCTGAAGGTTGTCGGCAAGAAAAAAGAGGATGTGAAGGTTGTCACTTCCGGAGCAGGAGCGGCGGCAGTCTCGATCGTCAAGCTGCTTTTGTCGGCGGGTTTTAAGGACATCACGATGTGCGACCGCTCGGGGGCGATCTACGCAGGCCGCGAAAAAGGAATGAACTGGATCAAGGAAGAGATGGCGCAGGTCACGAATCTTGAGAGGAAGCAGGGCTCGCTGGCAGACATGCTGGTGGGAGCTGACATCTTTATCGGCGTCTCCGCCCCGGGGCAGGTCACAAAAGAGATGGTGCAGACGATGAACAAGGATGCGATCGTCTTTGCGTGCGCGAACCCGACGCCGGAGATCTTTCCGGATGAGGCAAAGGCAGGCGGCGCGGCGGTGGTGTCCACCGGACGCAGCGATTTTCAGAACCAGATCAACAACGTGCTTGCATTTCCGGGGATCTTCCGCGGCACGTTCGACGTGCGCGCGAGGGATATCAATGAGGAGATGAAGATGGCGGCGGCGAAGGCGCTGGCGGATCTGATCTCCGACGAGGAGCTTAGCCCCGATTATATCATCCCGAAGGCATTTGACCCGAGGGTAGGACCGGCTGTTGCGAAAGCTGTCGCGGAAGCAGCGCGCAGATCAGGTGTGGCGAGAATATAGTTTTAGAACACAGGAGTGAGGAGAAAAAAATGGATGCTGAATTGAAGAAAAGCTTACAGAAGCTGGCGGCGCAGATCCGCATCGGCACGGTGGAGTCCATCAAATCCCGCGGATTTGGACATATCGGCGGCGCTTTAAGCATATGCGACGCACTGGCGGTCCTTTATGGTTCCCAGATGACGGTGGATCCCGCCAATCCGAAGATGCCGACGAGGGACAAACTGGTCTGCTCCAAGGGGCACGCAGGTCCGGCCGTCTACTCTGTGCTGGCGCTGAAAGGCTTCTACCCCTATGATGAGATCAAGACGCTGAACCAGCCGGGGACAAACTTCCCCAGCCACTGCGACTGCAACAAGACGCCGGGCGTGGATATCACGACGGGCTCTCTGGGTCAGGGAACTTCCCTTGCGGCGGGCATTGCGCTGGCGGACAAGCTGAAAAAGCAGAACTGCCGCACGTTCCTGATCGTGGGCGACGGAGAGATCGATGAGGGTCAGTGCTGGGAAGCATTTATGTTTGCGGCCGCAAAGAAGCTCTCCAATCTGGTCGTTCTGATCGACTGGAACAAGAAGCAGCTGGACGGCTATACAAAGGATATCCTTCCGAATGAGGATCTGGACGGCAAGATGAAGGCGTGTGGATTTGAAACGGTAAAGATCAACGGCAATGATGTGGAAGAACTCTATGACGCCCTGGAAAACACGAAGAAGGGCGGAGACAAGCCTTATGCCATCGTGATGGATACCGTAAAGGGAGCCGGAGTGAAGGAAGTTGAGGAGACCATGAGCAACCACAGCATGACCGTTGGCGCTGACAAGTTTGACGAGTGGCTGGCCGAGCTTCGCGAGAAGCTTGCCGCCCTGGAATAAGCGGAGGGAAAAAGATGAATATAGTATATAACGGAGAGATGGAATCCCGCGCGTTCAAGGAGATCCTGGGCAAAGAGATCCCCGCGCTGGCAGAAAGGGATCCGGATGTCATTTATCTGGATGCGGATCTTATGAGCTGTATCGGTACGGCAAAATGGGCGGCGGCACATCCTGACAGAGCGATCAACTGCGGCATCGCAGAGAGCAATATGATCGGAGTCGCCTGCGGCCTTGCGTCCCAGGGCTTCAAGCCGATCTGCCATACATTCGGACCGTTTGCCTCCCGCCGCTGCTTTGACCAGCTTTTCCTGTCAGCGGGCTATACAGGCAACGACATCACGGTGATCGGCTCGGACCCCGGCATCACGGCGGCCTTCAACGGCGGCACGCATATGCCGTTTGAGGATATGGCGCTGTACCGCGCGATCCCGACTGCGACGGTTATCGACATCGCGGACGCCAACCAGCTCATCAGCGTGCTTCACCAGGTGAACAAGATCAAGGGCGTGAAATATATCCGTGTGCCCCGCAAAACGGCGGCAAAGATTTACGCAGACGGAGAGACGATACCGATTGGGAAAGGAAATACGATCCGCGAGGGGAAAGACGCAGTTGTCTTTGCGACCGGGATTATGATCCATGAGGCGATGATGGCAGCAGATGAGCTCGCAAAAGAAGGCATCGGGATCAGCGTTGTGGACATGTTCACCGTGAAGCCGATCGACAAAGAGTGTGTGCTGAAATA
>CAZXSN010000146.1:0-2955 GCA_964643295.1 uncultured Lachnospiraceae bacterium | reverse complement strand
ATGCAAAAGGTCTGCTTTCCTGCCTGCTCAAAAGAGTGCGGAAATGACGGCAATTTACAGGAACCGCGATCTTGCCGCACAGCTTCGGAAAGCCGCAAACAGAAACGGCGACCTGAAAGAGTCCTTCCGGCAGACCTGTTATCTGGCGAGCCGTTTATTTCACGTGAAACAACGGATACAGGCCCTGTGCCTGTATGATACAAATGCTCAGCTGACTGCAGCTTGCTGATGCAGCTTTGCGGCGTTTCCCGGGGATCTGTCAGTCTCTGTATGATACGAATTCCCAACGTATTTGGGAATTCGCGGATGGGAAGGAAACGAATCTGCTGATCCCATAATCGGGATGGCACTGTTTCTCAGGTTTTGGAGCCAACCTTGAAAAATCCCTGCAAAATCAAGGGATTTCTTCGATCGTAGAACATGTACTAACAAAGCTCATGTTCAAAGATCTGACCTGCGTTTACCGGGCTCCCTGCATGATATGGAAATTCGCCGCAAGTCTTTTCCCGCATCACAGCCGACATCCTGGATGTCCGAATGACTGCGGTAAAACCAGGCGCCCGCAGATCCAAAAGTATACTGGTACAAGGCAGGCATCCGCTCCGCCATCTGACCGGATGATGTTCCTGAATTCCCACGTCGCTGCCGCACCGCGGTTTGCCTCAAACGGATGCCAGGGGAGCGGATCCTGGTGCTGCAGTGCTTAGACTGTGCCGTTTTTTAATGACAATTGACACAGGTTCGTACATTGAATATTGGTCCACCCTTCCAATCGTCAAAACGCAGGATCCTCTTCGTGTGGATCCGCACAAAGTTCTCCTTGGTAAATGGCGGCGATGGTCCAATGAGTTCAATGGCGCAGGGATCTGCTAAGAGGTGAAAAAGATAGAGTATACCGGCAGTCTTCCTGCCGTCTGCCGCTGTCTGAGGGAATGAAAGAAGAGACGTACAGAATGAGTTTGAAAGCAGCAGCTCGATTTGAGACATCCCTAGGAAAACAGGCACAATTCGTCTGGTCTGAGGCTGACTGGTTTTCGATGATTCCGGGAGCATCCAGAAAAAGGAAGTCTGCCTCGCATGAAGGAGTAACTGCTGAGGCGGTTTAGAAATCGAGAACTGCCGGAAGGCCTGTAAGAAAGGACCCGGAAGCGTTAGATCGATGCTGCCGGCATCGCCGGTGAACGAAACCAGCATCTTCTGCCAACACCTTCGGGAAAAAACTGAGCGCAGACAGTTGCTGCTGATCCCGCCAAATACGCAAGAGTCAGCACCCGCATGCAGCGGGTGCCAACATTGCTGGAAACGGCATCCGGCATATCCACAAGCATCATGAGGATCACTTCCTCAGAAAATTTGCATAACGTGTATCCGTGCCTGTGTGCACCTCATTGTCTGTTGGTGTTTTCTTAAAGGACATCACACCGATCTATGGACCAGTCCAGCAGCTGATTGATGATCTCATTTCTGCTCCTTCCGGAATCCAGAGCGATACTTTCTATCTTTTCTGCCGTTGTCCCCAGGATTCGGATACTGAAGACTTTATACTCGCCTGCAATTCTCTTAATTGTGATTCTGTCTTTATTCATTTTGTTAAACCTCCTCATAAATTAATAGTAATTTCTCTTCTATATTACCACTTTCATTCGCCAAAATATATGCTTAATTTATAACATATTTGTGCTCACTTTTGAACATATTTTGCATCTTAATTAAAAGTCGTTATCTACCTAAATGATGTATTGATCGGATAGCCTCTGCCGGATCCGGCATACCTTCTGGCTCCTGCAGTCATTCTGATGACGTGTATCCGTGCCTGTGTGCACCCCATTGTCTGCTAGTGTTTTCTTAAATGACATCACACCGATCTGCGGACCAGTCCAGCAGCTGGTTGATGATCTCATCTCTGCTCCTTCCTGAATCCAGGGCGATACTCTCTATCTTATCTGCCGTTGTCCCCAGAATTCGGATACTGAAGGCTTTATACTCGCCTGCAATTCTCTTGATTTTGGTTCTATCGTCGTTCATTTTGTAAGGCCCTCCTCATAAATTAATAGTAATTTCTCTTCTATATGACCACTTTCGTTCGCCAAAATATATACTTAATTTATAACATATTTTTCGTCTTAATTACAAGTCGTTATCTATCTAAATGATGCATTGATCGGATGGCCTCTGCCAGATCCGGTATCCCTCCTGGCCCCTGCAGTTATTCTGATGCAAAGCACAAGCCTCTTTAGTCAACGCACATCGGCATATTTCGTCTGATGAATATTCTTGTTCAAAGCTCTGCCTGTCCGGCGCTAAAGGGCACCTAAACGATCATCTTAAGTCACCCGTCTGCCAGCACGAAGATCCTTTTCCGCTCAGATGCGGCCCCATTCTGCCAGACAGATGACCTCCCTTGTACCGGAATGGCGGCCCCTAAATCACCGGATAGGTGCCGTAAAATGCTCCGAAGTATTCACTCGGGAGGCCGCTCCTATTCCACTTGGCAAACCCTTCCTCGTAAACCTCCGGCACCGTAAGCTTCGTAAGATGCCCAACATACCAGCTCACCAATTAGTCTTCGCCTTCCAAATACCCGCCGCAGCGTTTTACAACCTCCAATATGCATGTGTAAGCCTGTCCGAACGGGGCTGTTCCGTGACAATCCTCCTCCATTTGGTGCGCTCCGTAAAAAAAGCAGCCCCGCTCTTGGGACTGCTGGAAAAGACAGCTTAAATTTTTAATGATGCCTCAACTTATTACTCTTTTTCCAATTACGGGTCTATCCGACCCATAATAAAGGCGCTCCCCATCGCCGGAAAAAATCCAGCGACAGGGAGTTTTTTAGGTAAGGATTGGCTTCTGATTCTGCTCAGGCAAGCTGATACGCCGCTTTGAAAGCTTCGTGAATGGCGTCGGGAATTCTGCGGCCGCCCTTTTGCGCATCGCCGGCCACGAGGACCCTGCAGT
>CAZXSN010000145.1:0-3127 GCA_964643295.1 uncultured Lachnospiraceae bacterium | reverse complement strand
ACTTCCTGAAATGAAAAATATTATTCGAGAAGATTCCTCTGATCTCTTAGATTATAATGGATCTTCTCATGCGCAAGCTCGAATAACTATACTTCTAGGATAATGAGACCAGCAGAAACAGAGAACGAAGCTTTCTCCGGTAACTTCGGCAAGACTTTTATAAATGCAGTAAGCATCTGTATTCAGCGTACCATCATAACCTTTAAAAACTTCTTCAGCAAACGACTTCCCGCGTGTCTTCGAAAAAGCAACAGCAACAAGCTTGTTTCCTTCGCTCAGTTCACTCGTGGTGAATACCCAGAAAACTCCTCTTTTGATTTTTTTGGCCTTCTGGTTATCGCCGGTTTCCTTATTGCCGACCTCTTCGGAGCTGTCTGTTTCCTCCTCTTTTGAACCCTCTTCCACGCCAAATACACTCATGTAGGTCTCATCAGACACCGCGTTTTCCTGTTTAAGCAGCTGTTCCAGTATATAATTCGCCACAGGCTGAAAATAGCGTTCCGCCGACTTGTTGAGCGCAGCGCTGATGCTGGCGCCGGGCAGATCGATTCCCTGTGCCTGGAATTCTTTTGACATCCGTTCAGCCGGCATTCCCATGAAAAACTTAAGATACGCCGCTGTTGAGACGAAGCTCCCGCCGTAGGTGCTTCCCCTGCGGACCAGGGTACTTGGCGACTCCCAGATCACAGGCTCCCCTTCTTTGAAATAGATCTTAAATTTCATCTTTAAATGGACATTCGCATGGGGGCGTATCCTTTCAAGTTCCATGGTAAAGGAGGGTATCATGTCCAGAACTTCGATCCTGGTAACTTCCCTTTCTTTCTCCTTTAAATCTTCCAGATAATTCCTGAACGCATCCAGCGCTTTTGATAAAGAGAGCGAATCGAGCATCGCCCTCAGCCGCAGAAACAGAGCATTTTTTCTCCCCTTGGGTCTGGGGGTGCGGCCTTTTTTCTCCGTATTAAAGGAATCTGCTCCCGCGTAACTGTGAACAGGACCTGTTTTCGCGTCAGGAGGAGAGGATCCGTCTGAAGCCGGGTTGGCTTCCCCAGCACCGCCAAGCTTCGCTTTTTCGCTTCTGCTTGTTGAGAAGTTATACCAATTCAGCCATGCTCTTCCTTCCTCAGTCTTTTGAAGCTGTCCAGTGGTGGCATCCAGATCTTTTTGAAGCCGTTCGTTCAAAGCCTTGACTTTGAGTACTTCCTCGCCAAGATTCTTTACCTTTTCAGTAAGGTCCTTCACCTTTTCCTTAAAGTCTGCCACCAGCTTTTTCAGTCCATTCGTTTCTTCTTCTTTTTTTTGAAGTTCTCCATTGTAGGTTTTCACCACATCCTCGTGGAGCTCCTTCTGAGTTTTGTTCTCGATGAGAAGGTGGGCATTCTCTGCCGTGAGTTTCACATTCTCCATCAGAACTTTCGCGATCTCTTTTACGCGGTTCTTGAGCCATTTGATTCCGCCGATTCGTTCCGCTTCCTTTTGTACATCCTCTTCTTTCGTAATGCCCACCTCCTTTCCCGGACTTCTCTCCTGGATTACACTGTTCCGCACACTTTATTTACTTCCTGCTGCAGGAGACTGAGTTTTCCCTTCAGACTTCTGACCTCGGACTGAAGCTGGACAGTTTCCTTCTGCTGACTGCGGATTTTGACCTCAAGTTCCTCGTTCCTTAACCTTTCTTCCAGCAGCTGTGCACGCAGACCCTCGAGCTCTTTTTTCGCGGCGGCTTCCGCGTCCTTTTTCGCTTCTTCTGCCTCGGCACTGCTCCGTTTTCCCCTTGTAGGAATGATTTCCCCGGTCTCCGGATCTACTCTTCCAAGATATTTCCTCGTTGGCCGCGAGCTCTTTTTCTCAGGATCATAGTGTGATGTGCTGAGATACGCATAGACCCTGCCGTTCTTGCCCTTGCATTTCACGATTGACATCCTGGATATCTCCTTTCCGATAGTGGACTAACTGTTATTATATCATACCACTATAGGTCTGTCAATTGTATATATTGTACTAAAAAATGGATGGTTAGTCCCATATTTTTCGCCATTATAACGAAAAAATTCCCCCAGGAGCCTACTCACTCCTGAGGGAATTAACTGCCCGATTCTGTTTGCTTTTTTCAGCGGTTTTCAGCGGTTCACATGCCTGCGCGGAAGCACTTTTCACTTCCCTCAGGTCTCATCTGTGGGGATCTTCGGAATACGGATTGTTGGAATAATCGTGTACCCATTCATCAGGCGCTCGAACTGGTCAGGTGTCAGCTCCATCAGTTTGTCCTCACACCGGGGCCACTGGAAATATCCGTCCATAGCGATTTTTTGTATGAGAACAAATCCTGTCGGCCTGTACAGCAATCCCTTGATCATTTTGGGCCGACGACCGCAGAAAAGCCAGAGCGTCCCCAACTGGATCGGGTTTACACCATAGTGAACCTGGATCCAAGCTGCCAGTGCCCTGGCACCCTTGCGCATATTTACTCGCTCTACGGCAAGCATGATGCGATTTACTTCCATCACCACTTTCCCCTCATCCTGCCCGCCATGCAGCACATCAAACATTCTCTGCTACCTCCGTAACTCGTTTTCTCTACTTTAATTGTTTGAGTGGTGCCTGTCAATGAGAAAGGGGCATCTTTCATGGGTGAGGGCACCCATTGTAGGTGACGTCAGGATACGGTGCCTATTTGATGCTTACGAAGAAACGGACCCCGAAGAGGACGGCACGCTGGATGAGAGCGAAGAGAAAAACGGGGAAGCAAACGGGAAAGCAAGCGGGGAAAGCGACGAAGAGGGCGATACGGAAAGCAGCGCGGCAAAAGGGGAAACGGAAAGCGAAACGGAGAGCGAAACCCAAAAGGAGACACCGTCAGAGTCTACAGAGAGGGGATCTGTCGCGGCGACGGAAGGATCGTTTACTTCCTATTCAGGCGGCAGCAGCCAGGTGATCCCCTATCACGTGCCCTCGATTGATTTCGGACGCGAAAGCTTTTCTCCCAACGCGGCGGGCGAGATCTATGAGTTTTTGACAAAAACCATGGAATTAAACCACGCCGCCGCGGTGGGCATTCTGGCAAACATTGAGTTAGAATCCGCCTATTCGACTTCGGCCCTGGGCGATGGAGGGACCAGTTACGGAT
>CAZXSN010000144.1:0-3236 GCA_964643295.1 uncultured Lachnospiraceae bacterium | reverse complement strand
TGGTAGTCCTTCAAATCGATCGTATCGACAAACTTCGAATTGATAGTACCGAACACGCGTTCGGTCTTTTATACGAATATACGTATAAAAGACCTTATCTGAATCTTTTTATTATCTGTATTTTTTAGAAATCAATGGGGATAAAAGAGAAAGTTCAGAAAAGATGCGGATAAATTTATTCCTTCTGCTCAGTATTCAACCCAAACATCCTGCGCATTTCGTCCTCTTTGTCCTCCCAGAGCCGCTCCTGCTGATCGGTTTTGGGCATTGCCTTCTCTATGGCTCCTCTCATCTGCTCAACAGACGGAGCCGCATAGATCTTTGTTGTCTCCGAGTTCGAATGGCCGAGCAGCGCTGAAATCATTTCCAGAGGAACTCCATCCCGGTACAGACCGGTAGCACGGGACCGTCTGAGAAGATGCGGGTACACTCTGTCCGGCATCTCCTGACCTTCCGCTCTTACCTGATCCCCGTATTTCTTTACGATGCGCTCGATATTCCTTTCGGACATATGGTTTACCTGTCCATGAATCACCGTATAGAATAACGGGGTGTCCGGGGAGGCATCCGGCTGATGATAGTTCTGGATATAGTTTTTCAGGTGCTCCGCTGTCAGCGGATTCAGACCTATCACTCTCTCCTTCTTTCCCTTCCCATGGATCAAAATCGAAGGGGAGGAGGTATCCAGCAGAACATCCCCAAGAGTGATGGCAGAAAGTTCCGATGCTCTTATGGCGGAATCAAACAGCAGCGTTAAAAGGACCATGTCCCGGTTTCCTTTTACTGTATCCGCCGGACTTTCCAGAAATGACTTCAGCTCCTCTTTTTCCAGCACCGGGCGCTGAAGCTTCTTAATCTTCAGAAGCGGAACCTTCTGTACCGCCATATAGGTCTGAAAATGAAGCACATCTTTGTCCGCGACATACTTCATGTAAGATTTCAGCGCGGCAAGGCGCTGGTTTACAGTACTGTTCGACAGCTTTTTCTGCTCCTGCAGATACTGAGAGTAAGACAGTACGAAATCGTAGGTACAGTCTGAGAACCGAAACTGCATGACATCCAGTCCCTTTTCAAATTTGACATACTCATAAAACGTAGTCAGAGATATGCGGTAGGCTTTTACCGTCTGAGGACTCCGCTGCTGCTGCCGTGACAGGAACAGATCTAAGAAGTCCTTCGTCTCTGAAAAGAACAGATCGGAAAAATCCGGTTTACTGCTCATGTTTTCTCACCTCCGGGATTACGGCACCGGCAATGGTGTCCTTCTTTTCAACGGTTTTGTAGGCATCCTTTACCAGATAGTAGTAGTACATGGTTTCATGGATCGATTTGTGCCCAAGATATTTGCTCAGGTACGGCATCATAACATTCAGATCCATTCCTTCCTCCGCCCAAAGATTAACACGATTCACAACAAAGGTAAAGCGAAAGTCATGGATAGTCGGCTTATTGCTGCAGTACGCATATTTTGTCCTTCCCCAGTAACGGCTGAAGACTCTGTCCATGGTCGTGTTGGGGATGGGCTTTTCAGGGTTACGTGCGGGGAAAAACCAGAACGGGTGAAAATCGAGTTCTTTTTTCAGCCAGTTGAAATAGTCCCGGCAGCTGGCAGTAAGGTCTTCCGGGAGATAAACCAGGCGGTCTTTCTGCCCCTTGGCATTCAGGATCGTCAGAACGCCTTCCTGCAGATCGACATTCTCTGACGCAATGCCTGCCGCTTCGAAATTTCTCAGGCCGCAGCAGCAGTAAAGACGGAAGATCAGTTTGTATTCGCCAGCCATCCTTGATTCCATGCTGTTTCGGCACTGTTCCGGCTGGACGGCATCCACTTCCTGGAAAAAAGCCTGCAGCTCTTCTTTTTCGAACAGATGGGGCATTGGCTTTTGTACATGCCCAAAATCATGCGGAATATATACCTGAATCCCGCAGGAAGCCATGAAGAGAAGAAGCTGGCGGATACAGGAGATCCGTTTTGTCTGCTGAAAAGCGCCCTCCGTTTCCCTTCTCTCCATCCAGCCGTCCAGGAAGTCTCTCGTGATGCAGGGATCCTGCAGCCCATGGCTGACACAGTATGCATCGAACCGGTTAAGAATCAGCTCCTCCGTGTGATAAGTATATCCATTGGCGCGTTTTTCCTGCAGAAACCTATCAATAAAAGGAGCGACGGGACTCTGACGAATGCAGTTATCTTCCATGAGACCACCTCCCAATTCCACAGGAGCTTAACTCCAGAGCACACATCCGCATCCTCTCCTCATCCAGAGAAAGATATCGGTGAACAGAAGAGAGATCACGCTGCCCTAATGCATCTGCCACCGTGTCAACACCGGCGCCTCCGCGCAGGAGATCGGACGCATACGTTTTTCTGGTCACGTGAAAGCCGGATCCCTCTACATGCCTGTCCGGAAGCGCGGAATCCAGGGCTCTGGTACAGGCAGACCGGGTGACGGGTTTATGGGGTGCGGTTTCACTGAGAAAGATATCAGGAGAAGAATGTTCCCCCCTTTCTTCCATGATATACCGGAAAAGAGCATTGCCGACTTCCACTGGCATTGGGAGTTCCACCTCGACAGCTGTTTTCTCCTGGATGAAACGGATAGATTCTGTATCCCAGCTGACATCCTCATATTTGAGGTTAACGATATCGGAGGAACGCATTCCCATCTTTACTCCAAGCAGAAGCATCGCTTTTTTTCTGAGGCTGAGCCCAGAGTCCGGGGAATTGACCGCACTTTCCAGCTGGCTCATCTCCTTATCAGTTAACACGACCACAATGGATTCACTGGGAGCATGTTCTGTAGGAAGGGAAGCAAAAAGCATCGGATTGGAGAGATACTCTTTTTCTCCAAGATAGATCAAAAACCTCCGGATCCGGGAATTACAGGCATTTTTCCCCGCGGGCGTCTGATGCGGATCATCGATATTAAACTGCTGAATGTGTTCTCGGGTGACTTCTTTAAAAGAACGCAGACCTGCCTTATCCAGGTATTTACAAAATCTGGCGATATTGGAACGAATCAGATTCATAGTGGATCTTGCCCACCCTTCCTGGAGCTTTAGAGAGACATAACTGTCGGCAGCTTCGCGGCACCATTCCGGAAGGAGGTCAAACGCGGTCGGCTGGCTTCGGAAAATCCTTTCCGGTCGGAATTCTCCGCTTTCATGGTATTGAGCAATCAGCAGCAAAGTTCTGTGCATATCGCACCATTCTGACCTGTTCCGAGGGGAGAAGCCTT
>CAZXSN010000143.1:0-3272 GCA_964643295.1 uncultured Lachnospiraceae bacterium | reverse complement strand
ACTCATTTTACACTCAGGCGCACCAGAGCCCGGTTTAATTTCGCCTGGACGATCCTGTATTCCCGGTCCGACAGGCCGCCCTGTGCCAGGAGCTTTTCCGCGCGTTCCTTCGCGGAACGTGCCCGCTCCACATCAATCTCATCCTGCCATTCCCAGGTCGTTGCCATCACCCGGCAGGTATCGTTGATCATCGAGAGCATGCCGCCGATACAGGCAGCGTCGCGGCGTGTGCCGTCCTCGAATACGACATGAGCCTGTCCCATCCCCAGGGCGGTGCAGTAGTTGCAGTGTCCGGCCAGAATCGCCAGATCCCCGGTGATGCTGCGGCATACGATCCGCTCGACATTTCCCTCAAACAGAAGGCCGTCCGGCGTTCCAATCCGCAACGGGAAGGTATTCATCTACGGTTCCTCCTTCCCTACTTCTTTGCCTTGGCAAACGCCTCATCGATCGTCCCGGAAAACAGAAAGCAGCTTTCCGGCAGCTCATCGCATTCCCCGTTTAAGATCATCTTAAATCCGCGCAGCGTCTCCTTTAACGGCACGTACTGTCCCGGCATGCCGGTAAACTGCTCCGCCACAGAGAAGCTCTGCGACAAAAACCGCTGCACCTTGCGGGCCCGGTTGACCGTCAGCTTATCCTCCTCTGAGAGTTCATCCATCCCCATGATGGCGATAATGTCCTGCAGTTCCCGGTAACGCTGCAGCACCTGCTGCACGGAACGGGCAATCTCATAGTGTTCCTTCCCCACAACCTCCGGGGAGAGAATCCGGCTTGTCGAATCCAGCGGATCCACAGCCGGGTAGATGCCCTGGCTGGCAATGTCACGGGAAAGCACCGTTGTCGCGTCCAGATGGGTAAACGTCGTGGCCGGAGCCGGGTCTGTCAGGTCATCCGCCGGCACATACACTGCCTGCACAGAGGTGATGGATCCTTTCCTCGTGGAGGTGATGCGCTCCTGCAAAGTTCCCATATCCGTCGCCAGCGTCGGCTGATAGCCCACCGCGGAAGGCATACGGCCAAGCAGTGCGGAAACCTCCGAACCAGCCTGCGTAAAACGGAAGATATTGTCGATAAAAAGCAGCACGTCCTGGTTCTTTACATCACGGAAATATTCCGCCACGGTCAAACCGGAAAGGCCTACCCGCATACGGGCTCCGGGCGGCTCGTTCATCTGTCCGTAGACCAGAGCGGTCTTGTCAATGACGCCGCTTTCTCTCATCTCATTGTAAAGGTCATTGCCCTCACGCGTCCGCTCGCCCACGCCGGTAAAAACTGAAATGCCGCCGTGCGCCGTGGCCACGTTGTGGATCAGTTCCATAATCAGCACGGTCTTTCCCACACCCGCGCCGCCGAACAGACCAATCTTGCCGCCCTTGGCGTAGGGACAGATCAGATCCACGACCTTGATGCCCGTCTCCAGGATCTCCGTGGCCGGCACCTGATCCTCAAAGGAAGGAGCCGGACGGTGAATCGGCCAGCGCTCCCTGATCTCCGGCGCCGGAAGATTGTCCACCGGATCCCCCAGAAGGTTAAACACCCGGCCCAGACACACATCGCCGACCGGCATGGTGATCGGGCCGCCGGTATCGACGGCCTTTGTGCCCCGCACCAGCCCGTCTGTAGAATTCATGGCTATGCAGCGGACGGTATTGTCCCCCACCTGCTGGGCGACCTCCGCCGTCAGCTTTGCGCCTTTATTGTCAATCTCAATGGCATTCAGCAGCGCAGGAAGCTCATTGTGGGCAAACCGGATGTCCAGCACCGGGCCAGTGACCTGCACTACCTCGCCAACGTGTTTTTCACTCATCCCTGAATCTCCTTCATTCCGTTTTCATACAACCATCCCCGCAGCCAGAGATCCGAAATCCCCTTAAGTTTTCGTAAGGCCACGCCTGCACGTTTCGGGATCTTTTCGTTACACGCCCTCCGCACCGGCGACAATCTCCGTGATCTCCTGCGTGATGCTGGCCTGCCGCGCCCGGTTGTAGTAAAGAGTCAGCTGATCAATCATCTCTCCTGCGTTCTTCGTAGCGGAATCCATTGCCATCCGTCTGGCAGCCAGCTCGCTGGCGACTGACTCGCACACCGCGCCGTAGATCAGTCCGGCTAAATATTCCGGAACAATCGCATCGAATACCTCCGGGCCGTTCGGCTCATAGAGGATCAGTTCCCGCGCTTTGTTCTCCTCATTCGGAGAGGGCTTCGCGATATCCGCCATCGGAAGCAGGGAAACCAGCTCCGGTCTTTGCGTCATCATGGAAACAAAGGCTGTATAGCAAAGCCCGATATGACCGAACCGCCCCTCCCGGTATTCCCTGCATAAGAGGTTCGCGATCTCAAAGCAGTCCGACACGGAAATATCCGCCACCTCGGCAAACTCCTGAGTCAGGCACTCCATTTTCCGGCGCTGGACAAATTCTACGGTCTTCTTGCCGACCGGCAGCACCACGAACTCTCTCCCGGCGCAGTCTTCCTCCATCTTTTTAAACAGATTGGAGTTGTATCCCCCGGCAAGTCCCCGGTCCCCGGCGATCACGACATAGCAGCAGCGGGGATTTTGATTCTCCCCGGCGTAGACGGACGTAAAATCGGTATTCTCCCTGGCAATGTCCTCCAGAGTCTGATAAAGCTCGCGAAAATACGGGCCGCACTCGTCCGCCCGCTGCTTCGCCCGGCGCAGCTTGGAGGATGCCACAAGCTCCATGGCTTTCGTGATCTGCATCGTGTTCTCCACGCTTTTGATCCGCAGCTTGACCGCTTTCATATTCGAAGCCATACGTCTCCTCCTGCCTACTGCTCCGGCATGGTCCTTAGAAACTGCTCCGTGTAGGAGTTCAGTGCCCGCTTCAGCTTTTCTTCGGTCTCTTCCTTCAGATCGCCGCTCTCCCGGATTTCTCTCATGGCTGCCTGACCGTCCACATCCGTGTCCAGATACGGATACAGCCCGCGCTCATACTCCCGTACCTTCGCAACCGGCACTTTTGTTAAGACATCCTTGGTCACCGCATAGAGAATCGCCACCTGCTTCTCCACCGGAATCGGAGCGCTGCGGTCCTGCTTGAGCACTTCCACAATCCGGGCCCCCTGATCCAGCCGGGACCTGGTATCGGCGTCCAGATCGGAACCGAACTGGGCGAAGCTCTGCAGCTCACGGTACTGGGAATAGATCAGTTTCAGAGTGCCCGCCACCTTCTTCATGGCCTTGATCTGCGCATTGCCGCCCACACGGGAAACCGAGATACCCGGGTTTACCGCCGGCATCACGCCGG
>CAZXSN010000142.1:3125-3341 GCA_964643295.1 uncultured Lachnospiraceae bacterium | reverse complement strand
GATCGAGTTTCTCCATCAGCTTACCATCCTCTCCGGTGAGGGGGAAAATAGTATAGTCCTCCCTTTCACCGGCGGAGGCGAATCGAAACGTCTTGGGAACGCAGGGAACCGACCTTTCCTGCCTCTCAGCCGGAAAATCGAAAGCACTCCCATCTGCTTCATACGGCGGATATCCGCGTCATGCCTTTGGCCCGCTCTTTTCCTCTGTCAAAACAG
>CAZXSN010000142.1:0-3115 GCA_964643295.1 uncultured Lachnospiraceae bacterium | reverse complement strand
GAGGAATTCCCCCTGGTCTTTCCTTCGGCTTTTCCTTCCGCTTCTTCCCCGTCCAGGTTCAAAGTATCCCTGATCACATACTGGGGCATTTTGTTGACGTTGAGCACCACCTTGCCGATATATTCTCCCAGGATGCCCACCATCAGAAACAGGATCCCAAAGAAGAACATCATCGCGCACATGATCGAAGACCAGCCCAGCACAATCGACGGATCCAGCAGCTTTCGAATCACCAGCACCACGGAAGCGATAAATCCCACGATGGAGAGAGCGGTCCCCAAATAGGTGGAGATCCGAAGCGGCAGAGCGCTGAAATTCATGAAGGATAAAAACAGCTTTAAGCCCCCGCGGAAGTCGTAGTTGGACTTCCCGTATTCCCGCTCATAGTGCTTGATCGTGATGTTGGCCATGTTGTGTGTCGTGCGGAAAAACAGAAGCTGAATGAATACCTGTTCCCCTTCGTATTTCTTGACCTCCTCGATCACATACCGGCGGGCCAGCCAGAAACTGCTCATCTCAATCCCCTTCGGCCGATCGAGCAGGTGCCAGAGAAGGAAATGGCTGATCGCGCCAGTGATATTCTTATACCAGGGGAACTTTCTCTTCTCGAATACCCCGAAAACGATGTCGTACCCTTCCTCCTGCTTCTTGAGGAAATCCTTGATCTGATCCGGATGGTTCTGCATGTCATCATCCATCCCAACCACCAGATCTCCCTGCACGTAATGAAGTCCTGCCATGATCGCCGCATGCTGGCCGAAATTCTTCGCAAGGCTGATCCCTCTGACATTCGGATATTTCTTCGTGCACTCCTGGATTACCTGATACGTCCCGTCTTTTGAGTAGTCGTTTACCAGAATCATTTCGCAGTCATAGTTTTCCAACTTCTCGAACTCGGCAATGCACAGATCCACCACCGTTCCAATGGTCTGTTCCGAATTGTAGCAGGGTATTACAACTGACACTAACATACTTCTCTCTCCACTTATTCATTCCCAAACAGCTGCGAAACATCTTCGAAAAACAGCGGCGTCCCGCCGGTATGAAGAAAAAGCACTTTCTTTCCTCTAATCTTCTGCTCTTCCAGAAACTTTACCATCCCGTAAAATGCTTTCCCGGTGTACGTTTGATCGAGCGCAATCCCCTCCCGCTCATAGACTTTGCGGATCGTATCTTCCACTTCTTCAGAGGCACTGCCGTACCCCTCGCCCAGATAACGGTCCGTAAGGATATATTCTCCGGACAGATCCTCCGGAAACGAAAAACCGTTCTTCTGCGCGTACACGCGCAGATGGTCTTCCGTGACCTTACGCGCCCGCTCTTCCTTCCGGTTTACGGAGATGCCCACAATCTGCCGCTCATCCCTTCTTAACAGATGCCCGGCGACCAGACCGGAAAGCGTCATGCATGTGCTTACGGCCGCAAACAGGTAATCAAAATGAATCCCCAGCTTTCTCTCCTGACAGCAGATTTCCTCATAGGCCTTCACATAGGACTCCATGGGCACCCATTCGTTTCCCCTGCCGTAGCAGTCCCCGTAAATATAGTAGGGGTTGCAACCCCTCTCCTTCAGGTCTTCCATTGCCCGCATGACCGCGTCCGCGATATCCCGTTTTGTGCAGAGAAATTCCTTCACGCCCATCGCCCGGATCAGCTGTGCGTTCGCTCCGTCTTCCGCTCCGTCCACATCCTCCGCGTTGCGGACCATGCTGCAGGGAATGCCTTTCCGTTTGCAGGCTGCCGCCAGAATCCTGCAGAGATTCGAGTGGTTGTTCCCGTAAATCACCATGGAGTCATATCCGCACCGCTCCAGATCCTCCAGATAGGCCTGGGCAAACCGCACCTTATTCCCGCCGAAGGAAAACGGAAGGAGATCCTCGCGCTTGATGTAAATCTGATTGTTTGCCCCCTGCAGAATCGGATGGATGGGTGTGGAAGGAATCGGCAGATCCCCTTCGAGTTCAATGGTGATATTGGAAAGGATCTCCCGCAGCCTGCTCTCACACTGCGCCAGGGAATCACCCTTTACAATCACCTGCCCGATGTGGTCCCGTCCGTTCGTATAAGGCACCACCCGGTCTCCCGGGCGGATATTAAAGGAAATATCCAGAACATCTTCATCCCGCACATTCCCATCGTAAATCCCCGCGACTACACCTTTCCGATTAGAGATCAGCGTATGCGTCAAACAGGGCTGCCCCGCAGACTCTGCGGGAAAATAAGGTCTCACATCCATGCCCAGCGCCGTGCGCACGATCATTTCGTAATAGTTCAGCCCGTAGTAAATGCTGACCATCTCCGAAAGGCCTGTGGCGCCGGAACGCCCGGTAAGTTCAATCACATACACCCTGCCGTCTTTTTTAATACAGTCCAGATTCACCGGACACTGGGTAAGGCCCACGGCATGGATCGCCTTGGAAGCCTGTTCCCGGATCTGTTCCCCTAAAGAAGTCATCTCCCGAAAAGGAACGGAATGCCCAATCGGCGTCGGCGTCGTGCTCTGAAACGCTTCCGTATTATTGGGAAGCAGAAAAACGATTTCCCCGTTTTGCACGAGGCCCTCCACGCCAAAAAGCTCTCCCTCGATGAATTCCTCAATCAGACAGTAGTCCTTTCCGGTTGCGGCCATCGTCTTCGGGTAATTCTCATAGGCCTCTTCTCTCGTATTGCAGCGGTAGATTCCTCTGCTGCCCATCTGATCCACCGCTTTTAAAATGACAGGAAAGGGAAGATGCGTGAAAGCTTCTTCAAGTTCCTGTTCACTGCGGATACAGAAAAACCGTGGAGTCTGCACACCTGCCTTTGCCAGCGCTTTCTTCATTTCCCACTTGTTGGAGACCGTACGGGCAGAGACTGCGGAAGGTCCCGGCAGATGCAGCGTCTCACTCACCAGACCGATGGCAGCCATCCCCAAATCCAGTCCGCAGGTCGCTACCCCATCGATCCTCGCCGTCTTTGCCGCCTCCAGCACAGCACTCGCATCCGAAATATCCACGCAGACAGTTTCATCCGCAAGCGCAAAACCAGGATAGTCGCCTTGTATGCTGGCAGCCAGAGTAGTCACGTTCATCCGCTTCGCGGCCTCTATCAGGGGTACCTGTGAATAACTCGCACC
>CAZXSN010000141.1:0-3607 GCA_964643295.1 uncultured Lachnospiraceae bacterium | reverse complement strand
ATTTACTCATAAGGTGCCGCCAAAAGCGGCAGAATGGAGATTTTTTATGCTCAGAAAGCTGCTGAAACCGTTGTCCTTCATTCCCGCGATCCTGATCATGTGCATGATCTTTCACTTCTCCGCCCAGGAAGGGGAGGAATCCGCGCAGCTTAGCTACAAGATCAGCTATGAGATCGTGGAGACCGGCGCCGAAATCATCGGCGCGGACTTTGAACCCTGGGAGATCGACAGTCTCGCCGTGCGCTTTAACGGGCCGCTGCGCAAACTTGCCCATATGGGCGAATACTTTGCCCTG
The DNA here is from genome assembly GCA_964643295.1 of uncultured Lachnospiraceae bacterium. Lineage (GTDB taxonomy): Bacteria > Bacillota > Clostridia > Lachnospirales > Lachnospiraceae > Merdiplasma. Next base: position 3,312 of record CAZXSN010000141.1, on the reverse strand, counting down.
GCGATCGCCGTCTCCTTTCCTCTTTATGTCTACGGGCTGCACGGAATCCTGCTGATGCTGCTAGCCGGAGCCTTCTGTGTGCTCTTTTCCTGCGGCGATGAGTACCATCAGTCCTTCGTGGCCGGGCGGGCGCCCGCCGTAAGGGATGTCTTTATCGACAGCATCGGCATCTTTTTCGGGATCCTCATTGTGCGCATGATCGGCTGGACGGGCCGCATGACGATTTTCCGCTCCCCGAAGAAAAAAAGCAGACAGGACGGAGAGGACTTTCACGCGCAGGAGAACTTATCGCGCCGCGAAAAAAGAGATCTGGAAGCTACGCAGCGGGAAGCCGCCGCGAATGCCCGCTATGCGGGGCCAAATCCGGCGCCCTACCCAAACGGAGCGCAGCCATCCCCCTACGGCGGGAATCCTTACGCCTCCTATCCGGGCGGTCCTCAGGCAGCTCCTTACGCGGGATACCCCCAGGGAGGAAACCCGCAGGGAGAGCCCCTTTCGCAGACGCCCTGGCAAAACGGCCAGGGGTACCCTTACACAAACGCTCCCTATCAGCAGACAGCGCCAAACGGACCGTACGCAAACGATCCGCAGGGCAGTCCCTACACGAATGCCGGACAGCCAGGCCCCTACCCGGGAGAGTACCTTTACGACAACGCCGCGACCAGTCCTTCCTACTCAGGCCGCTTCCCGGAAAATCCACATCCGGACGGCAAACACGGGCAGCCTGGCGAGGGAAATCCGCAGTCAGTCGGCTATTACGGGCAGCCGCATCCTTACCCGCCGCAGACTCCGCAGTACCTTGGCGAACAGGACCGCACCTCCGATGAGCTCTCCGACGACATGCCGCTGTCCCATCTGTTAAAGCCGAAAAAATGAGTTTAAAAAAACCGCCGTGTCAAAACCTGCACGGCGGTTTTTATCTTTCCCTGTTTGTTTCTGCAGGCCTTCGAATCGCCTGCCTATGCGGTCTTAGCGGATCGTTCCGGTGAAATCCTCGGCGTTTCGCTTCATCTGCTCCACCAGTTCCTCCTGCCTGGAGTAGTCCTTCATGTCCATTCCCATGATATCCCCGGTATCCTCCGGCTCGTCCATCTCATCGACCAGCACTTCCTCCTCCGGCTCGATCACATCATCCTCAGTCTCCAACTGTACGTTGCGGTAGCGCTTCATACCGGTGCCGGCAGGAATCAGCTTGCCGATGATCACGTTCTCCTTCAGTCCGATCAGCGGATCCACCTTGCCTTTGATGGCGGCTTCCGTCAGCACCTTCGTGGTCTCCTGGAAGGAGGCGGCGGAGAGGAAGGAATTCGTCGCTAAGGAGGCTTTCGTGATGCCAAGCAGGATCTGCCGTCCCTGTGCGGGCTGCTTTCCCTCGGCAATCATCCGTTCGTTGACATCGTCAAGGTCCAGCGCGTCCACCATGGCGCCGGGAAGCAGATCGGTATCCCCGCTCTCCTCGACGCGCACTTTTTTCAGCATCTGGCGCACCAGCACCTCGATGTGCTTGTCGCTGATTTCCACGCCCTGCAGACGGTACACCCTCTGCACTTCCCGCAGCAGGTAATCCTGTACGGCGGTCACACCCTTGATCTTTAACAGATCATGCGGATTGACACTGCCCTCTGTCAGGGAGTCCCCGGCCTCCAGGAAATCGCCGTCCGCCACCTTAATCCTCGACCCATACGGGATCAGGTAGGTCTTGGAAACGGCATTGCTCTCATCGGTGATCACAACCTCGCGCTTTTTCTTGGTATCCCGAATCTCCACGCGGCCGCCGATCTCGGTGATGATCGCCAGGCCTTTCGGCTTTCTGGCCTCGAAAAGCTCCTCCACACGGGGAAGACCCTGGGTGATGTCGCCTCCGGCCACACCGCCGGTATGGAAAGTCCGCATGGTCAGCTGCGTACCCGGCTCCCCGATGGACTGGGCGGCAATGATGCCGACCGTCTCTCCCACCTGGACCGCCTCGCCGGTGGCCATGTTGGAGCCGTAGCACCTGGCGCAGATCCCCGTATGGGAGCGGCAGGTTAAGATCGTGCGGATCTTCACCCTCTCATAGGGCCTGCCCTCGGCATCGACGCCCTCTTTCACAATACGGGCCGCCCGCGTGGGCGTAATCATGTGGTTGGCCTCCACGATCACCTCGCCGTCAGCGTCGCAGATCGTCTCACAGGAGAACCGCCCGGTAATGCGCTCCTGCAGGCTCTCGATCTCCTCCTTGCCGTCCGTGAACTCGTGCACGTACATGCCGGGGATCTCGTCTCTTCCCACCGAGCAGTCCGTCTCGCGGATGATCAGTTCCTGCGAGACATCCACCATCCGCCTGGTAAGGTACCCGGAGTCGGCGGTGCGAAGCGCCGTATCCGACAGTCCCTTGCGGGCGCCGTGCGCGGACATGAAGTATTCCAGAACGTCCAGCCCCTCGCGGAAGTTGGACTTGATCGGCAGCTCAATCGTATGACCGGTCGTATCGGCCATCAGGCCGCGCATGCCGGCCAGCTGCTTGATCTGTTTATCGGATCCGCGGGCACCGGAATCGGCCATCATGAAGATGTTGTTGTATTTATCCAGCCCGTCCAGCAGCGCCTTGGTCAGCAGTTCATCGGTATCCTTCCAGGTCTCCACGACCTCCTTGTACCGCTCCGCCTCCGTGATATATCCGCGGCGGTAGTTCTGGGTGATCTTGTCCACCTTCTCCTGGGCTTCGCGGATCATCTGCGGCTTCTGCGGAGGCACGGTCATATCGGAGATGGAAACCGTCATGGCCGCCTGCGTCGAGTACTTGTACCCCATGGCCTTGATATTGTCCAGCACCTCAGCGGTCTTGGTCGCACCGTGGGTATTGATCACCTTCTCCAGGATCTGCTTCAGTCCCTTCTTGCCCACGTGGAAGTCCACTTCCAGTTTCAGCTCGTTCTCCGGGATGGAGCGGTCCACAAACCCCAGATCCTGCGGCAGGATCTCATTAAAGAGGAAACGCCCAAGCGTGGATTCGATGATGGCGCTTCGCACCTGCCCGTCGGGCAGCGTCTTCGTCATGCGCACCTTAATTCTGGCCTGCAGTTTCAGGGCTTTATTCTCATAGGCCAGAATCGCCTCATTGACACTCTTGTAAATGCCCCCTTCGCCAAGCGCTCCTTCCCGCTCCTGGGTCAGGTAATAGATGCCCAGCACCATATCCTGGGAGGGAACCGCCACCGGTCCGCCGTCGGACGGCTTTAAAAGGTTGTTCGGGGACAACAGCAAAAACCGGCATTCCGCCTGCGCTTCCACGGAAAGCGGCAGATGCACGGCCATCTGGTCGCCGTCAAA
>CAZXSN010000140.1:0-3640 GCA_964643295.1 uncultured Lachnospiraceae bacterium | reverse complement strand
TATGGACAGGAAGGACACGAAAGAAAAGCTGCGCACCCGGTTTTCTGCGGTATCCGTGGATCTGTTTGGCTTTGATGAGGATATCGTCTATATCCCTGCCGGAAGAAGTCTCCTCTCTATGCTGTCAGACAGCCTGGAGGTGATCGACGTTTCGAAGCTGGATCTGGTCATGAGGGATTTTGTGGATAGAATCCGTAAGATCCGACCCCGCTTCGGGACGAATCTTACCTTCGCCGCGGACGATTGGCTGGAACTGCCTCCTGGTCAGAGTAAAAATACGGATATCGTTCTGGCTAAGAGTCTTATCAGAAAGATCCTTAAAGCGGAGTATGTAAGCGATACAGGCGGAGAGAAGCTTTACTTCGATGATTCTCACTGGGTGAGGCTGATCCACGCATCCTCAGGTCAGCAGGAAACGCTGTGGATACTGCTTTTGCTGTTCGTGGGTTTCCTGGATAACAGGAAGAGCTGCATCTTCCTGGAAGAACCCGAGGCGCATCTGTACCCTGCCGCGCAGAAAGATCTGATCGAACTGATCGCGTTGGCGATGAATTCCACAGGCTCCCGGTTTTTCATCACCACCCACAGCCCGTATATCCTTTCCTCCGCGAACCTGCTGATCCAGTCAGCGGTCGTGGAAAACCGTATCCACTCAAAGGAGGAAGAAGAGGTTAAATGTAAGCAGCTGCGGGTGGAACCGGAAAGAGTAGCAGCCTACGAAATCGGCGGCAGGACGCCAGGTGAGCTTAGAGACCTTATCGACAGGCAGAGCGGACTGATTGATTCTTTCGCGATTGACGGGATTTCAGAAGAGATCAACACAGCTTGCGACAGGCTTCTTGATCTGGAGATTAAGTATGATTTATAATAACTACCATACATGGAAGCAGTGACAGGGGAGTTGCAGGTAACCATATACGATAACAGGACTGAATGCGTTGATTTGCCCTGAATTGTTTAGAATATGGCGAATCAAGATTCTGCTAACCAGCCATCGTCAGGATTCTCTTTGCTGTCCTCAGAGCGGCGGCTCTAGGGCAATTAAATTCGGCTACCAAAATGGCAAGCAGAGACTTGAATGACAGGATTGTGAACGCAGTTCCAGGCATTCTGCCAAAACAATGTTAGCCTGGTTTCAATACCCTCACTCTATCTGGTACGAGTTCATCCGGGATACACCTTCCGCCAACCTTTTGCAAGCCAGGTCAGGGTAAGTATCAGCATAGTGTGGAAGAGATCAAGAACCATCAGATGATGGAACTCTCAGGTTTTATCTGGAGTTTCAGGCGTGGCTCAGGGTGGTCGAATGGCCGCCAATACTTTTCTTGACTATCACCATGTGTAAAAGCTTTTACTGAAATGCTAAAGGGTATCGGTATGCCGGACGGATCCTTTATCTGCACATCCGTACCCGGCTATGGAATATCTGAAGGGGCAAAAATATATGACTGGCTGAAGAAACAGTTTCAGAATTACGATCTGCGTGTTTTGTATGTGCTCAGCAAGAATTATTATGCCAGCCCTGCGTGTCTTAATGAGATGGGTGCGGCATAGTCGCCCCTTGCGCATGATTTCAAGGAGGCGTTCGCCGCAGCTCTTAAAATGAGCGGTGGTGGCGGTGCCATCTCTTTGGGGGATTATCTCCTCACTTCTCTACTGTACATGAAGCCGGTGTGGTGGCGGAGAGTGGGCGCAGATGGAGAAGAAGAGACGTATGTGTACCAGGATGAGTGTGAGTGGAGATATGTTCCGTCCTCTCCGCTGCTTGGGGAGCTCTCGCTCGTAATCAGGGGCAGCCGGGCGAGTGAGGGGGCGAAGGAGGCGTACTCGGATGCCTTACGAAACCACGAAGAATGTTGGATTAAATTCGAATGGAGCGAGGTGAGGTACGTCATTGCCCCGGACGAGACGGAAATGGAAAAGGCGATAGGCGTAATCAGGCTCTTAAGATGGACGAAGATGACAGATATGCCCTTATAAGCAAGATTGAGACCGGGGAACGTCTCCGTGATTTTGCATGAGAAAGCGTGGGTGGTGAATGCCATGATGGCAAGCTTTTGTGACGTGTTCAGGAAGGATCCATACGAGAATAAGCAAATTCCAAAGGAGGTCATCGATTCGCTGAATGCGAAGATACCAGATTGCTTTTCCTATGTCCAGCACAAGGGGAAGGTCTCCATTGGCCTCAAGGATGGCATCCGCACGTTCATCAGGGACGTAAAATTTCGGAATGAGACGGAGGAAGACAGGCGATTGGCGGAAAGGCTGAGCGCACTGCCAACGAATACATACGCTGAGTACCTATACCGCGTCCAGAGAAGCATCCCAGTTGAAAAAGTGCGCATTGGCAGCCATGATACAAAAGTCCCCCTGGAGAAATTGATAGGCGATCCCCTGTCCGATGAAGAATTTACACTGAACGACTGCCGCATGTATCCGGGGGAATTCCCTGAAGCCACAACCGTGCTCTTTGAGACTAAAGAGGGGAGAAGTGCCTCCATATGGTTTAGGCAGCAGGCATATGACAGTTTCACGGAAGTACTGTTCGAAAATGTGGATTTCCCCACGCTTGAGATGAAAGTATACGTTTACAGCCCGCTTAAAAGTCAGACCCTAAAGGAGGATCGTGACAACGCGAAAACGGATGCAGAGCATCCCGTGTGTTTCTCATGTACGGTCGCGCCTGTAAAGGCGGTGGCGACTGAGGAAGCCCTGACGGCGCTTTGCATCACTAAGGGAATTATAGACGGCAGTGTGAAGATAAACGGCAGGGAAGCGGGGTCGGACCTGAAAGTGACGGATGTCGGCCTGGAGAAGGTCGAAGAAGACATCGCCTTTTGGGAGACGGCTGCCAGCCTGGAGAGGAAGCTGGGAGTACGATTCAACCCCGGTACTGACTTCTCGGTGGAGGATCAGAGGCTGTTCGCTGAACTTGATCTGTGCCTGAACAGGCAGCAGAGGATCTCCTGGAAGCATCCTTTCAGGAGCTTTCATGTCTCTGATTTGAAGCCCTGCTCTGGATTTGAGAATCTGGGTTCCCTTATACGGAAAGAAAAGCTGACCATTACCTCTAAAGAGGGGCCGATTCCCTGCACGTTACTGGGGGCAGAGTTTGACATTTACAGCGACACGAAGATGAGCAACTTTGTGATCACCAGTATAGATTGGGATGACGAAGCGAAGCTAAGCGGGGAGGTCCACATCACGGATCCGCCCGGGGAAACATGGGTGCTGGAGCGATTGTATAAGACGCAGCCTGATGATAGCCCCGACAGAGAGGATCCTCCCAGAGATGGGGAGCTTTGAAATATAAGCTTGGATTGCCCCCCTCCGTATGCCTTCTGCCTCCAGGAGCCATTATTTCTTAAGAACGGGGATACCCTGGTAGGGGGGAACGAACGCTTTACCGCATCGCACTTATCTAAGGGTGCGGAGGAATTGACTGTCAGGAATACTGCTTTCACCGGGAACTACAACCGAGTAAATATGACCATTCCTACAATGATCCATTATCTCAATAACCTAATTCTGTATTCTTAATATTGAATTCTGAATTTTGAGCTCCGAACCCTGAACTTTGAACTGTGAACTCCGAATTTACCCCTGGAATTAACGTATCGTCAAACAGTTTCATCCCAAC
>CAZXSN010000139.1:0-3646 GCA_964643295.1 uncultured Lachnospiraceae bacterium | reverse complement strand
CGTCCGAGTATATCTTCCGCACCCAGGTGGAGAACTTAAAGAAGGTCTGCGGAGAGAAGACCGCCGGGGAGATCCTGGGGAACGTTGCGTTCCTTACATACGCGCGTCTGGCACAGATGAAAGATGAAGAGGTTTCTTCCCTGGATCCAGACTTTATAGTTTTGGATGAGTTCCACAGATGCGGCGCTCCCGTATGGGGTACAGCGATTGAGGGAATACTGGATCTCTTCCCGGATGTGCCGGTGCTTGGCCTTTCTGCCACGAATGTCCGCTACCTGGATAACCAGAGGGACATGGCGGAAGAGCTCTTTGACGGCAACATCGCCTCGGAGATGACCTTAGGAGAAGCGATTGTCCGCGGGATCCTGGCCGCTCCCAAGTACGTGATGACTGCTTTCCTTTATAATACGGAGCTTGACCGTCTTGAAAAAAGGCTCGATCACGTACAGAACAAAGCCGCCAGGGACGCGGGGGAAAAGTACTATGAGGCGCTTCGAAGGGCTCTGGACAAAGCGGACGGACTGGATGTGATCTTCGAGAAGCACATGGAAAAGCCAAGGGGGAAGTATCTGGTTTTTACCTCCAGCCTGGAGGCGATGAAAGAGTGTCTTTCCCATGTTTCAGAGTGGTTTGCGAAAGTGGATCCGAATCCGCATGTGTATACGCTCTATTCTCCGGATCCAACGACACTTAAGTCCTTTGATGCCTTCAAGGCCGATACGGATGATACCCATTTGCGGCTCCTTTTCTGTATCGATGCCTTGAATGAAGGGATCCATATCGACGACGTGGATGGGGTAATCCTTTTCAGGCCGACCTCGTCGCCGATTATCTATAAGCAGCAGATCGGGAGGGCATTATCCGCTGGAAAAGCGGAGACTCCTGTGATCTTCGATATCGTCAACAACTTCGAGGGATTATACAGCATCGGATCTTTGCAGGAAGAAATGCGCTGCGCGATTGAGTATTACAGAGAGGCAGGTGAGGCTGAAAAGATTGTTACAGAGCAGTTTAAGGTCATTGATGAGGTGCAGGACTGCCGGAAACTCTTTAACCAGATGGAAGAGGCACTCACGGCTTCATGGGATGCCATGTACCTTTGCGCAAAGACTTATTTTCAGGAACACGGCAATTTGAACGTCCCTGTAAGATATCAGGCCCCGGGCGGGTATTCTCTGGGGAAATGGCTGCAGGTGCAGCGGCGTATTCGATCCGGGAAAGCAGCCGGAGACTTAAACGAGGAGCGGATCAAAAAGCTGGATGCGATAGGTATGCGCTGGGAAAGCGCGGATGACCTGTCGTGGGAAAGACACTTGATCTCCTGTGAAAAGTACCATGGGGAGCATGGGAACTTAAATGTCCCGGGAGACTATGTCGATGCGGATGGAGTGAGACTTGGGGAGTGGCTAAAATCTATCCGCAGCTACCGGCGGTACGGGATTAGGTCAGGCTACTTTACGCCGGAGCGGGAGAAGCTCCTGGACGATTTGGGGATGGTCTGGAGCCAGCCGGATTTCCTGTGGGAGCGAAATTATGAGGTGGCGAAGTCCTATTATGAAACACACGGGAACCTGGAAGTACCGGAAGGGCATGTGGAAAACGGCGTGAAGCTCTACAACTGGCTTGCAGACTTAAGAAAGAGCTGCCGTGGGACATCGGAAAAACATGGGACCCTCTCTGAAGAGCAGATTCAGCAGATGGATGCTCTGGGAATGCGCTGGAAACAAAAGAATGACCTCGCCTGGGAGAAGGGCTTCGCCGCCGCCCGCCAATACTTTGCTTCACATGGAGCAGCTGATGCACCGTTGAATTATGTTGCACCGGATGGATTCAAGCTTGGAGTATGGCTTTCCAAGTGCCGGGAGAAGTACGCGAAGGGGGTACTCCCCGGGGAGCAGATCAAGCAGTTGGAAAGTATTGGCATGGTATGGGACAAATCCCGGAAGAACGACTGGGAGGACTGTTACCAGAAAGCATTAGCCTACTACCAGGAACACGGAAATCTGTTCATTCCCGGTGATTACATCTCAGATGGAATATGGCTTGGCAAGTGGGTGAATGAACAGAGGCGAATCCTTGCCGGAAACCGGCAGGGAAAGACATTAACAGATGAGCAGAAAGAGAAACTCTCCTCCTTAGGTCTTACGGCGGAAAAACCGGTGGAGGAGCGCTGGAAGCGCCGGTACCGGGAGGTAGCGGCCTACTTCAGAGCTCACGGAAACAGCAGGCTGCCGGTCGGATATCTGGATTCACAGGGGAAGAACCTGTATGTCTGGCTGGTAAACCAGCGGGTTTCCGCGAAGTCGGGAAAGATGAGTGAGGAGAGGAAACAGCTGCTCGGTGAGATTGGGGCGTTGAGTTTGTGATGGCAGGACTTCTGTCCTTGAAGCTGGGGCACTTGGACAAAAGGCGAGAGGCAGGAGACAACAGACAACATGGTGCCAAAACCGTGCTGGGAGCGCATGGATGGCGCTGTGTGTTCTATTGTACAAGCGGAGATGCTTTGCAGAATCTCCGCGACGGCCGGAGCGCAGATACTGGGGAGATTACATAATAGATATTAACATAAGAAATACATGCATAATTTTGTCGCTCTGGCCGGGGTTGAGTGCAGCCGTGATTGTTGCCGTTGGTTCTTTGGGGAGAAGGAAACAATAAGGGTAAGGAAAGATTGCGGCTGCATCTTTTGGTTATTGTTATCCTGATTTCCATAGATTAAGGAAGGCCTATGGAGATCGGGATGGTTTGTCTGGGAAGTTGATCTTTGGGTATGTGTTTACTGGGGAGTGGATACATACCCAAGATCGGGGGGGGAGATGAAGGGAGCTCCCTTCATGATGTTTGCTGGACGCGGTCCGGCAAAATGATTTTAATGTAACTGTTGGTAAGGGGTTGTAATATATATAAAGTGGAATGTGTGGAGGAAAGGCTGACTGGGGAGTATCCTTTTCTTCCATCATTCAAGAGGACCTATGAAAAGTAGGTCGCAGGTGAAGAGTGAAGAAAAAATTCTGGCATAGAATTATAACATATCGGTTAAGCATTTCGATCAATTTTTAAAGATTTACATGTACAATTTCCAATATAATATAGATATAATATCAATCCGGTTTAAACTTTGAAAAAAAGTTTGAACATATGGGACTAAAAGGACTATGTTTATGAAAGGAGGTGAAAAATATGAGAAAGTTTGTTGCAATTCTGTGTGTTGCTGCCATGACTTTAGCCATGGGAACTGCTGCATTGGCTGATCCAAGCTACATTACGGCTGGTGTCCAGAAAGCTGAGGTGTCACCGGAGACCGCTGCGCGAATTCCGGAAGGATACCGCGTCGAGATTAATGAGGAGTTTGATGAGGCGAGCCTTGCGATGGTCAAGGATCCGAGAGTCGCTGAGGTGATCTCGAAGATTAACAAGCTGAACGGCGTTACGGAAACGGCTACGATGGCGGATATCGTCGATATTCTCGAACTCGACCTGTCCGCAGATGGGACGGTTAAGACGGCGAGTGGTAACGATATCAATCCGTTGGATTATGAGCCGATAGTAAAGTTCATGACTTTGGATTTGGTCGATGATGCGACTGATGAAGCCACCTATGACGTAGATCTTACAGCGCCGGAGGATGGTGCTGAAGATCAGGGCA
>CAZXSN010000138.1:0-3658 GCA_964643295.1 uncultured Lachnospiraceae bacterium | reverse complement strand
ACCATCAAAGCTGTGTGTGGATGGTTCCCCTCTTCTTTTCCCGCATATAGATATCCTTAAATTCCCTGGCCATATTCCCGCCAATCATAATAGTGTAGGTCTGTATAAGCCCGTCTGGGATGATGACATCTTTAAACGGTATCAATGTCGTATTTATCAGGAGCGGGGGGTCCGCAAATCCCATCATCTCCTCCCAGGTAGATATAATGCCTGAAACCTGATATACATTCTCATTGGCTGATGAGATCAGGATTGCTCCCTTCTTGAGGATGCGCTCAAGGATGAACAGTCCTGTCACGCAGCGCTTCCAGGACAGCAGGATTGCCTTTTCCTCATCCGCCATGTCTTCATTTTCACTCAGGTACCCATCGATAAGACTTGTTTCTTTCCACAGGGCATTCGCCACTTCCTTGGCATCAGCAGGATTCAGACTTTTAGCCAGATGCATATTATGAAGTTTCGGATTGATTCCCTTCTTTTCGTTTACATAATTCAACAGCGGCTTAAAAAGTTTGTAAAACAGCTTGCTGTCTTCCTCAGACAACGTCATAATGGATCCTCCTTATACTCTCCTGGCTGAAGAAACTTTATGATTTCCTCAGCCGGTCTGTCACTCACATTTACGGTTCCAGAACCTTCTTATCGTCGAGTTGTTTTCGCCTGGTTAAGAGCCTCTTTAGGCTCATCAGGTGCTTTAGCATAGTGGCTTTGAGGCTGTACGGCCGCAAAAGCATCCTCTGTCTTTTCTAAGGACACGGCTCTTTCCGCCATGCCCCTCAGCTTACGTCTGTCTGCACACTTCTGACAGCATCCTCGATCGCATCCATCTCAATCTTTTCGGGATATGAGTTTATCACCCGAGTCTGCCTGCGTCTCTTTTCGAGGATTACTTATCCCGCTAGTATTCTATCGCGAATGATCTGAAAATACAAGCAAAAATCGCAGAATTCTCTGATTTTCCGCGCACCTGAGGCTGTCAGCCCTTTGAGGATTAAATCACCTATTGTTAAGCATCCATGAAGCTAATAAGATATGAAAATGGCAAAAAAGTGTTCGCCAATCTCTGGAGCCCTAAGCAGCCGTTCAGTGACAAAGCGGTACAAAAAAGGATGACTACCGCACACAGCGCAGGTTGAAAAACATCTAAAGCATCCCGGTGATACGCCCAGAACATACAGAGGGAACCCGAAAATCAAAAGGAGCACGGAGCTGGTGCCAATGCTGTCAGATACATAGGATCCGCGGCAGACTGTTTTTCCAAGGATGTTTCCCCAATTGGACATGCCGCGCTAAATCACAATCCTGATGAATCAGTAAATGAGTAAATGGCTGGTTGGCTGATTGATTGATTTGCATTCAGTCAGCTCCTTCAGGCGATCAGTATCTTGAGGCTTTCCGCTTGGCACAGTATTCCTCTTGAACACGCTCTTCCCGTGATCTGGATGCTGCGATACGCCTGTCGCGGATAGGAAGGTGGTACAGGATCTGTCATAACCAGCCGGTATTCAGTTATCAGGACGTTCGAATATTTACCAACTTCGTCGAGAGTCTCATCAACTCGAAAGCCAGACCAAAAACTTCACTTTCTCCTCCAAAGTTTGTTATCGGTCGGCCTGATCTGACATATTTTGGAACTGGAAGGAGGAGGTGGAAGGAACGGGAAGGAAATGCAGGCGGCGGAATGTTTCCCGGTTCTTCGGCGACGGACCGGAGGCTAAAAGCTTTGGAAAGAAAGGAATACAAAGGGGAGTGGTTCCCTGCGGTCCTGCGGATCCGGTACAGGTTCTTCACGCGGACACTTTCTGGAAGCAGGGGGAGCCGGAAGAGAGGAAGCTTCCTCTTACCGGTACCAGCGAGCCTCCGGGTGTGTGTACTATTCCGACGGTGTGTCAGCAGCGGATGGGGCTTCGTTTACCCTGACGGTTCCGGCTGACACTGATCATGACGGGGAGCTGGCACTGCTTCCTGACATTCCTTGTACACTCATTGGGTGTGTGAAGCTATCGATGATGACGGGACATAAGAAGTTCAGCGACAGGACCTTAAGAATCGAAGAGAAGGCCAGTGAAAAGAATCCGGTGAAGAGGAAGGCGGTAAAGAGGAGGGGACGGTGTCCCCACGGACTGACTTCCCGCGGATGGGCGATCCTTCTTTCCACGCATCCTCCCGGCAAAGAATCAAAAGAGGTCGTTTGGGGGAGTTAAGGATGCTGTGTGCTGGGCGGATATGACATATTGGAGGGGAGAGGGAGGAAAGTCCAGATGAAGCGCGAAGCGGGAGAAGGACTTTCGGCGGGGAAATAAGGAACGTGTGAGCGGATTGAACGTGGACAGGTGGAAAGTGGGGCCGTGAAACAGGAGGAAGAAGATCGAGAAGACGGCAAGGACTACAGCTTTAGGATTGGCCGCGGTACTTATGTGCGGGAGCTATCCTACGGAGGGGAGATCCCGGAGGGGGGAACCCCGGAACTTAAGGAAGGAACTGATCCCTGGCCGAAAGGCATGACCGGGAGAGCGCGGCTGAGAAAAAGTCACTTTCAACGCTCTTTCCCGGCATCTTTGACAGGCAGTGACCGGGAGGAGGGAGATTGATCACCATTCAGATCAATCTGATCCCCCGTTCAGATCAAACGGAAGCTTCCTCTAAACTCCCCCCCTGAAAGCGCCTCTTTTGCTACATCGTTACCGGCCTCGGGACCACGACCGGTCTTTTGTTGACGGGAGAGAAGAAGAAGATCGTATCCGTTAACAGATACGGCCAGAGATCCATGTCAGCATAGATGTCCTCCAGGCAGGCATTTAAAACCTGATGGATTTCGCTTCCGTCCGCGGTCTGCTCCGGCACGACCAGACACAGATCCCTAAGCAGTGGCAGCATATGATACGGCTCTTCCACAGCGGAGTATACGCCCCACCAGAGATCGTTTAACATCAGCGCACTGCAGCCGTTTTTGTTTAACTCCTCTCCGCAGCGAAGCAGAAAGCAGTCGCTGAGCTTTTCTATGTGAAACTGCGTACGGTTCGCCCAGCGCTTCAGATTTTTGGCCGCGTCGTTGAAAAGTGTCCTGCTCGTGATCTTATATTTCTTCAGGTCCGCGGTAAAGACCTTGGTCGGCATGATTACGTCCGGGTAGACCAGCTGCCATTCCGCCATGCAGCCGACCTGGAAACCGTTCCAGGATCTTATCAGGCATTCTCCTTTGTAGCCGCGGCGCCTGAACTCTTTCTCCATTGCTATTAACTCGTCGCGATAGTACGGATCGCAGGTCAGGTAAGGGAAAACCGCTTCCTTCACAGAATCGTACTTTCTGGAGCCGATCCGTCCATAAACATCGGACAGGTTCCTGTTTCCCGGTTCCGTTTTTTCGGACCTTTTCCGGAGGGCTTGCGCGGCGCTTTCCTCGTAGCTTTTTGGCTCGGTTAACAAAAAATTCATCCCTCTCCTTTCTCCCGGACGATTGTCCGGGCTTACCGTATTCTTGCTGTCCTGTGTTTTGCGGTTTCGTTCTTCCGGCGGCCTGTGACTGAAAATGCCTTGAAAAAAGTCCCAGCCTCCTGTCTTGTTTCATTCGGGCCGTGTGCCGCTCCTTAAAGGAAAGGCTGCTCACTGCCCTATAAGTACTCTGTCACAAAAATTTTTTTCAGGCCGCACTTTTATG
>CAZXSN010000137.1:0-3691 GCA_964643295.1 uncultured Lachnospiraceae bacterium | reverse complement strand
GGTGCGAGTTATTCACAGGTACCCCTGATAGAGGCCGCGAAGCGGATGAACGTGATTACTTTGGCTGCCAGCATCCCCGGGGCGTATCCGGGTTTTCAAGTGGCGGATGAGGTCGTCTTTGCGGATATCTCAGACCAGCAGGCAGTTTTGGAGGCGGCAAAGAAGGCCGGAATCGATGGAATTGCTACCTGCTGCATGGACATCGGTACCCGGGCGTTGGGATATGTCTGCGAAAAGCTGCGTCTTCCCGGGCTCAGCATTCTGGCGGCGGAGGCTTCCTGCAATAAATATCTGGAGAAACAGGCCTATCAGCGTGAGGGTGTAAACACGGCCCGGTTTTTTCGTGTAAGCAGTGAGGAGGAACTGAAAGCCGCCGCGGAGGAACTGGGTTTTCCGCTGATGGTGAAAGCGGTTGATCTGATGGGCAGCCGCGGTGTTTTCCGCGCGGACAGTTTAGAGGAGGCACTGCGGTTTTTCCGGAAAGCGAGGGAACTTTCCGGAAAGGAGTACTGCCTTGCCGAGGAATTCCTGCAGGGAGAGATGTTTGGTGTGGAAGCGATGGTATCGCATGGGGAACTGGCGTATCTGCTGATGCTTGGCAATGACATGCGGGAGGGCAATCCCCCTTTCCCGATCGGTCATTACGTGCCGTGGGAACATGCGGATGAACTGTACGGGAAAGTCCGTGAACAGGTGGGGAAAGTTGTGGAGGCGCTGGGATTTGACAACTGTCCCCTGGATCTGGACTGTATGCTGCGTGATGGAAAAGTTTATATCATTGAAGCGACTGGACGGGCGGGAGCCACCTGCATCACGGATACGGTGGGTATCTATTATGGAATCGATTATTTTGAGGCCATTGTCCGTGTGGCCTTGGGGATGGAGGTAAAGAGCCTTTTTTCAAAGGGATGCCCAGGGACACCGAGTGTGACCAGACTGCTGTCGGCTGCTGAAGCAGGAGTGGTGGAAAGCGTGGAAGTTCCCCGTGATCTGCCGGATACGGTTGTGGATCTTTCCTTTAATATTGCGCCGGGCAGTCATGTAAGGCCTATGGAAAACGGTGCGGACCGTGTCGGACAGCTGGTTGTAAAAGGTAGGAATCTGAAGGACTGCCGGGAGGAGCTGGAGACGGTTCTTTCGAAGATCCGGATCGAAGTCAGTAAGGAAAGCCCAAAAGAGGCAGAATCTTATCTAAATATACCGAACCTGGGCAGAACCGGAAAAGCAGCGAACCAGTCATGAATTGCTGAGGCTGCGAAAAATGGGCAGACAGACAGCAAGGCGGCTGCTTACGAAGAAGAAAACCGGAGGAAAAGCTTTTAAGCAAGAGGACCGCTTCAGGAAGAAACTCCAGGTTTTCAGCGATTTTTGGCAGCAGGCAGAAATGGGAAGGGAAGTATGTTAGTATCAGTCGTTATACCCTGTTATAATTCGGAGAAGACAATCGGGACTCTGGTGGATCTTTGCATCGCCGAGTTTGAGAAGATGGAAAACTATGAGTGTGAAATGATCCTGGTAAACGACTTTTCGAAAGATAAAACCTTTGAGGTGATCCGGGAGTGTGCCCGAAAATATCCGAATGTAAAGGGACTTAATCTTGCGAAAAATTTTGGTCAGCACGGGGCGATCATGGCGGGCCTTCACTATGTGAAAGGAGAACTGGTGGTTGGCATGGATGATGACATGCAGAACCACCCGGACCAGATCAAGGAATTCCTGAAGAAACAGGAAGAAGGGTATGATGTGGTCTTCGGCGAATACGAGAAGAGAAAATTCCCCTGGTATAAGAACGTGACAGGTTCGATCATCCGCTTCCTTCTCTGGCATCTGCTGGACCGTCCGAAGGGGATTGAGATGAGCAACTTTTGGCTGGCCCGCCGGTATGTGATCGAGGAGGTCAAGAAATACGAGGGAGAGCAGGTCTACCTGCAGTTACTTTTTTTCCGCACGACGCACAACATGGCCAACATCACGATCAAACACTATGAGAGGGAATACGGGAAGTCCAACTACGATTTTCGCGGGGGCCTAAAGCTGTTTTTGTCCTTCATGAATTTCAGTGCTCTGCCGCTTCGCATTTCCACCTATCTGGGGATTGCTCTTTCCATCATCGGATTTATCGCTTCCGTTGTGCTGGTGATTCGAAAGCTGCTGGATCCGGGAGTTGTGCTGGGCTGGTCTTCGATCATGTGCGCGATGTTTTTCCTGTTCGGGATCCTTTTTCTGATGGTTGGCATCTTGGGAGAATATATCGGCAAGGTTGTGCTCAATGTCAATAAGATGCCCCAGTATGTGATTCGGGATACGCTGAATCTGGATGAGGAGTGCAGAGAAAAAGTAAATGAGCAGGGGGAAAAAGAAGACGCACACATATCCGCTTCATCTGCTTTGGCAAATGAAAAGAGCGAACAGGAAGAATGACAGCGAATTTGCCAAACTCTTCGCAGGCATTTTGCCTTTCTCCAGTGATTCCTTTCCTTTTCACACCGGCCTTTTTAGAAATTTCGGATCTTTGTTTCAAACGGCAGCTATGTTATACTGAGTATGTGTTTTAAGCAGGGCAAAGGGAAATAAGAAAAGCAGCTTACCGGTCATAAGATGCTGCTGTGCCTGCAGCAGAAGGCCCTTTTACAGGGGAAGGGGAACGTTCATGAGTGAAAATAAAAGAGTGATGATTTTGATGCCAGATATTCACAGGTGCCCCTGATAGAGGCTGCCAAGCGGATGAACGTGACTACTCTGGCCGCCAGTATACAAGGCGACTATCTTGGCCTTGTGCTTGCAGATGAAACTGTGTACGTGGATATTTCGGATCATTTAGGATGCGAATGCTTTACTGGAGGCGGCAAAGGCGGCGAGGATCGTTGGGGCGACGGCCTGCGGCCTGGATTTGGGGATGGCCGCCGTCGGTCTGGTGAGTGAGACGCTGCATCTGCCGGGACCTTCCGCAGTCTCCACGCGTGTGGTCTCCAACAAATGGGAAATGAAGAAAGCAGTGACAAAGGCAGATGTGCAGACTCCACGGTTTTCTGTATTCGCGGTGAGTAGGAACTTGAAGAAGCCTTGATACATCTTCCATTTCCCGCGATTTTAAAAGCGGTGTATCAGGTGGACAGCGTAAGAATCTACCGCTGCAATACGAGAGAAGAGGTCTATGAAGATTACCTGAAGACTAGGGCCGCAACCGGGAGGACTACTGCCTGATTGAGGAATTCATCGAGGGAGAATTCTTTGGCGTAGAAGGTCTTGTGTAAAACGGGGAAATTGTTTTCTGCTCCCCAATTATTTATGGAAGCGTTTCAGAACATGACGTCGACGCCGATTGGACATTCCGTCCCCTTTCGGGAGATGGATTCCTTAGGGAACAGGCATAAAAAGCGATCCATGAGGTGAACATTCCCCAGTGTTCGGTGAATTTGGTCCGTATTAAGAATACAGCAGAGAGCGGAAGGACGTTGGCTTGAAGGGAATCACTAAGAGTTGCCGAACACCTACGCGCATACTATAGTAGAATTTCGGCCTGAAAGGGAAAACCCGCCATGGACTCCATGCAGGCCTGCTCGGTCGTCTTTCTAGAAGAATCGCGTAGGATCTCATATGAGTCGTGAAAAATGCGGCAAACTTTCAGGTGATACGAATCCCTGCTGCTTTGAGAAAGGAACACGCTCGACATGAAAAAACAAAACCAGTC
>CAZXSN010000136.1:0-4009 GCA_964643295.1 uncultured Lachnospiraceae bacterium | reverse complement strand
ATTTTCCGCATCTGTCCGTATTCTAATCTATTTCCCCGTTTTTGTAAAGCGCGGGGAAACCGTAATAGGGGTTTTTCACGAAGGTTGTTCGGCCTGGCCCCCTCTTCAAAAAAGATACCACAAAAGGCACTTGCCTCTCTGAAAACAACTTTTGGAACACCTGAGGCACCAGGTCCCTCAAACTGTTCCCCAAAAAAGCGCAAAAAATCCCCACCTTCTCCAAAACGGCTTTTTTTGGGGTGGTCCGTGCGGGGAAGTTGGAGTTCCAAATCTTTCTTTATTCAATTCGCTGCCTTATGATGATCAGGCGGCAATGCATTCAATGCCGGAGAAAACGTATGTTCCCAGCATCTCGTTGTGATCAGCAAAGCGATCCATCATCTCCTGAACCCCACACTTGGGATCGGACTTGATTATCGCCAGCCGGAGCACGTTGTACGCAAATTTTCTGAGCAGGGCGAGGTTGTTTTTGCTGCCTTTCGCCGGTGAGCGATCCTCCGCGAAATCAACATCGAGTACATGATGGAGACCGTTTTCGATCTCCCAATGAGAACGTTTGTACTCGGCAAACTCTTCCGGAGTCAGTACCATATCTGAAATCAGGCCTACCTTCGCCACATCATCATTCATGCTGTCTCCTTCTGTGATGTGCGGTTTTTTGCGGGAACCGTTCTTCAGGAAATCATCAAGCTCCGGTGTGATGTCGTTCCCGTTCTCATCCTCTTCCTTCAGGATACGAACCTGGGTGGAAAGAGCGGCGCTCCCGATGAGGTGATTGTCTTCCTCTTCAGCGTATTCTTCCTCTTCCGCTACACAGCTGAGGAAAGATGTGTCCGTGCACACCTCCATTTTTCGGTATTCATGTCTCTCGCGGTTCTTCTCGAACACGATAGGGGTGGCTGAGTAACTCTCCAGGTAAGGCTGAAGATATTCCTGGAGTTTATTGTCGCCTTCCCCGTCTGTTACTTTTCCGATATTAGAGAACATCTCCAGGATCTCATCGTACATGGTCCTGTTGTTCTTTTTGACCGGAAGGACAAAATGCCCGCCTTTCTGCAGGATGAGTTCCATGATGTTTCGATGGGTTCCGGCAGAGTCAATAGTGATTACGCGGCCGGTCAGGCTCAGCAGCTCCAAAGCTTCGGGGATGACCGTAGCCTCATTGGTTTTAGTGTCTACCAACATCTGCGCGAGCACCAGCCTGGTGGATTCTTCGATGATGTTGAGGACATAGGGCGTATTCCCGCCCCTTATTCTCTGGGTACCGCCGCGCAGGGCCTTCCCGTCGATGCACAGATGGGTGCCTCTTATCTTCACGATCATGTTGATCCAGCCTATGAATATAAGCTCGAACATCTTTTCATCCAGATGGCTCAGCATGCGCGAAATGGTCGCCTCCGAAGCGATCCCATGCTCCAGGGGCATAAATTTCCGCAGAAAGCTCAGGTGGCTTCTGGCCCACGTCAGAGCCCTCGAGATCGAAGTCCGTCCGCAGAGGAATCCGCAGATGAGGTAAGTGAGCATTTCTGCCACCACATGCGGTTTTTTCCTCCCCGACCGGTAATCCGGTACCTGCTGCATAGTGATGAAAATACACTCAACGCAGTACAAATCCATTCAGGGTTACCTCCAGTCCATATTTATCCAGCACTTTCTGCTGTTCTTCGTTGATACGCGATAAAAGTCTGACGTCTCCGAGCCTGACGAGATAGACGCTCTTCAGCGGATCCAGATCACGGATGTCCCATTTTTTGTCAGCCTGCCTGAATCTTCTGATTAGATTTGCGGATTGGGACTGAAAATTGCAGCGAAAAGAGTCCGGATCCTTTTTCTGGTAGACGAGAGACAGACAGCTGCACGGCGACCACGTGAGGATCAATGATTTCAGGGCATCTTCCCATTCGTCCTTGAGAGGATTCTTCCATTCCTGCGGACACAGCAGCCAGACTGCGCTGGTAAACCCGAATTCCGTGACCACACAGGGGGCCGCGCCGTGAATGATTCGGCGATCCCCGCGGATGAGCCCCTCAGGGGTGATCACGCCCTCGTAATACTCCACAGGCTGCGGATACTTTTTGCCGGGCACCCGTTTGGACGTCCTCCTGTAAAGATAATACCCTTCTCCCTTCTTCTTAATCGTCATGCCTTTGGTCCGGTACTGCTGAACCCAGTCCGGATAGACTGTGTTTGACATGGGAAATCCTCCTTTCCGGTTTACAGATGACGGCGTGAAGCTTCCTTAATTCTCCTCTAAATCTTCCGCTTCCGTTTTCCTCGCGGACGGAGCCGGGTCCATTCTTTCACTCAGCTTTCTTAGGTTGCGGATCAGCTGCGTCAGCGTCCGGTCGATGTGCTGCACACTGGCAAGAAGCGCGGCAAAATCCTTATCCGTGATGCTGTAGGAAGACGCTGTTTGGGACGCTTCCTCAGCAGCCTTCTTTTTGGCTTCTTCCGCTTCCTCTTTTGCCTTCTCCGGATCGATCCGCGGTCTTCCGCGCTTTCCGTTCGGCACGATCTCCTGTGTAACCGGATCGAGATGCCCGATACAGCGGCTGCGCTGCACCTTCTTGTTCTTTTCCGGATCGAATACATATTCAGTTTCATAGACATAATGAACGCCTACGTTCTTATTATAAGACACAGTAATAGACACGCCCGTCACCTCCCTCTTTCATTGTCAAATACAATAATAAACCTGAACACAGGAAAAGTCAACCAGAAATTTAGCCTCAACTGCAGGTCTGCGGCTGAAAAGGCCGGATTTATGCCTCATCTAGAAGGATAGAGTGAGTAAGCACTTAATTAATATATTTAACATAACTATCAATACTATATATTAGCATATTTATATATATGTCCCATCCTGCGGGGCTGCTCCCGGGAGAGGAATGGGAGGGACTTTTAAGGGCTGAAAAGTCCATGGATTTTTCTGGTCTTTACCGGGGAATCTGTGATCCTTTTTTCCTTCCTCAGTCAGAGGATTCCGCATCGCCCCACGAAAGACAAATTTTCACGCCCATTTTTCGGGTAAAAATTCGCGGGATTTTTCGGTTTGCTGTGCTCCTTTTTGTGATCTGCTCCCAGCGAAGGCCGGGGATTCAGTCCGCCTTCCTGGATCTTCGACACTTCGTCTGCCGAATGCCGCGGCGAATCTGTCGTCTGAAACAGGATGTCCCCCGCGTTCATTTTTTAATTAATGAACACGCCCCTTGGAACCCTATATATATAGAAGAAACAGGTCACGCTTCCCGCGGGGAACGGGTGAAACAGATCAAAAAGGGTCCTGTGTTTCCTGGGAAATATAAGGAAAGGCACGGCGGTAAGAATCGAAAAACCCGCAGGGGGATCCGTCTGTGGACACGGATCCGGGAGACTGCGGGTTTCCGGAAATGTGTATCTTTTATGAGACCTTTAGAGATGTCAATGACACCATGCATGGCAGGAGGCTTTCAAAGCGGGGAACCCGGCTCCCGGATCCAGCTGTGCGCAGTGATTTCGTTCAAAATAGACCGAAGAATCATCGGGAAATGCATCCAGGCGACATGTTTGGCGCGGAGCGCGGTCTCCGATCCCACGAAAAGAGGCCTCTGCGCCTGGATCACAGGCGTTCCCTCCAGACATGGTTTTGGCGCCGGATTTGCGGCGGGGAAATATCAGAAAAGTGGGAACATATGTTTAGATTTCCCAGGCAAATATCTCCTGTCAGGCAAAAGCCGTCCTCCGGAAACATGTATATGTCATCATACCCCCAAAAACTGAAATGTATATGTTATCATACCCAAAATTCGAAAAATCCGGGCCAGAGCTCAGATTTTGTATACTTTGTATAATCGTAGGCAGCATGAGAAGACTCAGGATGGCTGATTGGGCCTTCGTGAAAAAGCCCTACCGCAGAAAAATTCATGGCTCCGTAATCTCGGGTTTCTCGGGGAAGCGTTTCCAGGCACCAAAAACAGAACATATGCTCGAAGAAAGTTTTCTTGTACCGGCTGGTTTTTCATGTTAAAAT
>CAZXSN010000135.1:0-4157 GCA_964643295.1 uncultured Lachnospiraceae bacterium | reverse complement strand
CCCTCTTTGAAAAAGAGAATGTTCTGATATCAACCTGAAATCGTGCCTAGAACCTCTCATTATGAATATAGAACATATGTTTAGCGGTATCTATTTGATGCTTACCAAGTATTTGCCCTTCTAAACGCCCAGCGTATTACGGAAGGTCTGTCCGCTTTTACGATCAGTGACAACGCCAGCCTGATCGCGAAGCTTCGGACCGCGGATATGGCTACCTATGATACTTCCTCCTCAGATCTGCCGACGTACGGCACACTCGGAATGATGGTATCAGAGTACGGTGTGGTAAGCCCCCAGCCGGGAGAAAACCTCTGGAAGTCGGTACCCAGGACAGCGGATGAGATCCATACGAGGTTTCAGGCGGTCTCTGACGCCCGTAAGACACGTATGGGAGAGTACGTCACACAATATGGCATCGGCATAGCCCAGAAAGATGGGAAGTATTACATCTGCGAGGTGGTGCTATAAAGGTGGTGCTATAAGTTTCCTGTGGAAAAAGGTCCGGAATGATGGAACGACTGAACAGTTAAAACAGTTAGGGAACTTGCGTACTTAAGTACTTAAAGCGTACAAAACTTTCAAGTGAGGCACTCAAAGTGGTCAAAGCGCACGAAGAATTCAAGTCACTTATAGTACTTAAAGCTCTTAAGGTAATCAAACCATGCAAACCGCTTTGACTGCTCAAATCGCCCAAACCACTCAAAATGGGGAGAGACTCTTAGATGTTGGAAAAAATGGGGACAGGCGCTGCCTTCGGGTAAGCATCCATGGACCTTTCAGAGAACTTTCCGAGGACCCTTTAAACAAGTATTGAGGTGATTTTCCAGGGTTCTCCAAGGGGTCATAGTGTCAGGAATCACTGGATGGCAGGTGAGCAGCAGATAATGGCAGGTAATATCAAATATGACGGGGATGACGGAGTATGGCAGGGCTCATCTGTAGATAGAAGAGAGAGCTTCTCTTTATGTTATGGGCTTTCAGCGTGGCAGGCTAAGCTAGGGCATGTCTGTCATGAACTCATAAACAGGAAACGGCCTTAAAGGGACGACTCTAAATGGATGGGTTTTAGTGGGGAAGCCATCTTCGACGTCGGTCTCAGTCGGGAAGACCAGGAAGAGTGGAAGAGTTTATCTGCCAGGTTTTGCCTATGATGTTATCCGTTTTATGAACCGTGCAATGAGGGTTTTGCGATTATCAGCTGCCAGCAGGGTTGTGGACCCTATCAAGTGCTGGCACCACAGGTGTGAAATGGAGGAGAAGCGATAAAAGAGGAGTGGGAGAGGAGAGAGTAGCAGCAGAGAAGAGGAGAGCAGCACAGGAGAGAGCAGCAACAGGGTGGAAAGAGCGGTGGTGGAGGGTCTGGGGAGCAGAGATGAGGAGAGAGAGGAGCAGAAGAGAAGAGGAGAGTGGGAGTGGAGGGAAGAGTAGCGGAGCAGCGGAGATGAGAAGAAGGGAAGCGGGGAAAGGGAAGGGCGGGGAAGAGAGAGTAAGAGCAAGGAAGAGCAAGAAAGAGCAGGGATGTGTGAGGAAGATTGGGCAAGATTGAGGAAGAGGGCAAGAGTCCTCGGGGCTGCGAAAGCTGTTTTTGTATGAGGCTCCGGGTGAAGGTAATTAGGGCTTGAGCAAGCCGAAACAAACTTACGTTCTGTATACTTCCCTCCCGCCGATTTGATCTGTTTTCCACGTGGGAGGAGACCTGCCTGATGTTTTGAAAGGAGCGATGAATTGAAGGATATTCACCTGTCGAAAGCACAGAAGAAGGCGGTCGAAACAGTAGAAGGACAGCTTTTAATCATCAGCTGTCCGGGCAGCGGAAAGACGAGCACGGTGATCAGGCGTGTAAAGCACATGGTAGAAATTGGGATTCCGGGACCGCAGATCCTTGTACTGACCTTCTCCAAAGCTGCGGCTGCGGAGATGGAAGTGCGGTACCGGCTGTTAGGCACGAAGGACACCTCCAAAGATAAGCGTCCCGTGTTTTCTACCATCCATTCCTTCTGCTTTACCGTTGTCCGTCAGACTTTTGGCTATACGCTTGAAGATATCCTTTCAGATACGGATGCCTGGATGATCATTCGCAAAGGGATCGATGAGCTGGGACTGAAAGAAACCGGAACGGAGATCCGGGATATGGACGAGTTTGTAAACTCCTGCATACGGGAAATCTCTGTCCTGAACAACAATATGCTCACCCATATCAACTGGGACACATACTCCGCCCAGACCTGTCCGACGGAAGACTTCCGAAAAATCTATGACCTTTATGAGGCCCGCAAGAAGGATGCCGGAAAGATTGACTTTGACGATATGCTTAAGCTCTGCCTGCAGGCTTTTGAGACTGATCCGCAGGTGCTTTATCGCTGGAGGGAATGCTTTCGGTACCTGATCGTTGACGAGTATCAGGATACCAACTACCTGCAGCGGGACATCCTTTACCTCTTAGCGGGAGACTCTGAGCATGCCAACATCTGTGTGGTGGGAGATGATGATCAGTCCATCTACCGCTTCCGGGGAGCGAGACCCGAGATTATGCTCTCCTTCCCGGATGCCTATCCTGATTGTACTATCATCCACATGGAGACCAATTATCGGTCAGAGCCGGAGATCATTGATGCAGCCAAGGAACTGATTGAACACAATAACACCCGCTTCCCGAAGGACATCCGTCCGGCGAAGAAGGGGAAGGGAACCATTGAAACCTGGTCGGCACTGAATCCTACGGAAGAAGCGTGTGAAGTGGTCTCCCGCATAGAGAAACTTCGCGGCAGGTATGCCCTTGAGGAGATTGCCATCCTGTACCGGAACAACCGGCAGGGAGGCTTATTCGCCAGGGAACTGATGGAAAAGAAGATCCCCTTTCATACGAACGAGCCGGTGGAAAGCCCTTACAGGCACTGGATTTTCCAGGATCTGACCGCCTACTGGAGGTTATCTCAGGGAGAAGGCTCCTTATCAGATCTTTTGCAGGTGATCAACAGGCCGTGCCGGTATATCCTCTTTAATGACGTGAGAAAAGCCTGGTCGAAAAAGGGACTTGATAAGACTCATAAGAGGCTGGTTTCCCGTATCCGTTCGTCGGCGGAGCCGGACTGGAGAAAGGAGAAGCTGGAGAAAAACGTCAATGAGTTCTTCTCCATGCTGGATGGGATTCAGGGAGAGTCGCCGGAAGCCTTTATAAGTAAGATGCTGGATCTGAATCGATACGGGAAATACCTGCAGGAGTATGCCGACTGCCGGGATATACCCGTGACAGACCTGACGGAGGTGACCGATTCGTATCTGGACGATATCCGCCGGAAGGAGATCACAACGTTTGAAGAGTGGATGACGTACGCGAACAGGGTAAACGCCATGATTGACTCGCATAACCGGGAGAAGAGCAGGCAGGGCGTGACGCTATCGACGATGCACCGCTCGAAAGGGCTGGAATGGTCACTGGTTTTCGTTACCGGGGCGAGTGAAAAGATTATTCCGGGGAAGGACGCGGAGGATCCAGTGCTGCTTGAGGAGGAGCGCCGTCTGTTTTACGTCTCAGTAACCAGAGCGAAAGAGCACCTGGAAATCTCCTGGGTACAGGGAGGATCCGGCACTTCCACACTTGTGTCGGTATCGCTATTTGTTGATGAGATGGGACTGCTTTTATAAGTGCTTTCCACCCACAGTCAGTGGCAGTGTCAGAGGGGAAAAGTCTGCTGTTTGAGAGGGTAGCAGGAAGAGCGGAGGATAAGGGAGGCAGAAAACGGGGTGGAGAAAAGCAGGTAAGATAGAAGGTAAGGAAAGCAAAGAGTGGGGAAGCGGGAGCAGGGAAAGCAGAGTGTAAGGGAAAGTAAATAGCAGAGGAGGCAATAAGGTACGGGATGTAAAGGACAGGGAGCAGAGGACGGAGGCGGGTAGAAAGCAGATGAGATTGAGGAGAGAGGAGATGAGAGCAGTGTCTGTGCTGTATGAAAACGTCTCTTCTGCTTTGAATCAGGAGACGGAGAGGGGTTGAACGTATATCCGGGATGATTATGATCAGGCAGTTGATGCTTTAGGAGGAGGATTACAGGCGGATGCCAGGCTCCAGATCCATTCATCTACTTCATATCTTCAGACTCCCCACAATTTGCGTAACATTTTACACGTGCGCATAAAGTAACAGGCAGGGGGTCGCGGTT
>CAZXSN010000134.1:0-4182 GCA_964643295.1 uncultured Lachnospiraceae bacterium | reverse complement strand
TCCAGCTGTTGTATTTGGCAAGTATCCGTTTCATATACGGTCCCTTTCCTCTTTCCTGGCATTTCTTAGCCGGACTTACGTTAAGAAACGGCAACAGAGAATAAACAAGTCAAACGATACACCTACTCCATGCAGGAGATGTTAGCAGAGGTTTTGCAGGATCTCGAAGCCCTAAAATTGGGGGAAATCGAACTTTAAGCAAACGGGATGTCCTTCTATGGACACGCCTCGTTTTAACAGTCAGATGCCCGCCTGTTTTTCCGATGCCTCCCTGACTCATCCCGTTTTAACATAGTACCGTGTGAAGCATCCTTTTCATCCTGTCTGTCAGGGAATGAGAGAGACAGCGGGAAAGCAGGTTTACACATTCCGCAGGATAACCCCGTATTAATTATAAACCAGCCCAGCCAGAAGATAAATTCTATTTTCCTAATTTCAGTGGAAAATTTTAAACAGCGCTTCTGCTTCCCTCCAGGCAGGCTTTTGGCGGACATCCCTGGCAGCCTCTGACTGCCCCGTTCGCTCCGGGCAGGAGTGCTCGGCAGAAACGCCCATGCTCTCTGCGATGAGGCCGTAAAGCGGCTTTCGGGCAGGATCTTATGCTTTTCGCAGACACGTTGACAGGTTCAAGGACGCTATGCTAAAATACCTGCATGAACAGGGCTGCTTAAAAGGAGCATTCCTCCTGCAGGCAGCTTCTTACCATCTAAAAAGATACCTCTCCCGATGACCTGAACTGTCACACGTGAAAGCTAACGCAAAAGGGAACCCCGCCTTCCAGGAGGATCGGGTATGGAAAGGCCGCTTTCCGGCTTTCCCTTCCCTGTCCCTGCTTTTTCACAGCACCCCGGGGGATAAGGAGGCTTTACCCATGAACCAGTATGACATCACCATCCTGTATGCCGGGCACGATCCGCAGAAACCGAAAATTTCTGATTTCCCGGGACAGACTCTGGAGTCAGACAGAATCCAGGTCATAAAGGTACTGGAAACCGACCCTGCATTTCCCCGCAGAAACTCCCTTAAGCTTTTAGAGAAAGCGCAGGGGGATTTTGTGATGATGCTGGATGAAGGAGACAGCTTCGAGGCGAACCTTCTTTCGGACATGCTGGAAAAGATAAAAGATTATGCAGCGTTCGCGATGCTCTCTCTTACCATGAAGGATGTGGGGAAAGAGGTGGAATATGCCTCCAAAAATGACTCCCGTACCCTCCTCATAAACACCGCAAGGTTCCCCGGTTTCTTTCCGCTCGAACTGCACGGAACGCTGTTTCGCACGGATTCCCTGAAGGAAGCGGTAAAAGTGCATGCTTCCTCCCCGGAACCGGAAAAACAGATCATTCTGTATCTGCTCGAACAAAACCCGGTTTTTCAATACATTGGATCTGACTCAATCCAGTACAGTTATCCAAGAGAATACGACTCCGGCTTTACCACCCGGGACATGGACAAAGGCTGGTACTATCAGCCCTTTGAAGAGTTTGCCCTTCCTCTGCTAAAAACCCAGGAGCAGCATCCCGTCTTTATCCGCAGAATCCTCCAGCTCATGGTCGTCCACATGATCCATGTAAGGTTCCGGGCCAATCAGAACAACCGCAACAAGCATGTCATGGAACGCGAGGAGGTTTTCTCCTATCTGAACTTCCTTACGAAGGTCCTTTCCTATGTAACGATAGAAAACCTCCTGGTAAAGGACGTGAAACCGACTGCGGCGGCCGTCACCCTTCGGCTGCTGGACATTCGAATCAAGAAAAACGACTATACCTGGCTGCCGGATCTTATCTGTGAAAAAGACGGATTTTCCCTGCAGTGCGAAGGAAACCTGCTCACTGACTCTACGGTTCTGTCCGTGGGAATTCAGGTGATGGACTATAAAAAGGGAGCACTGGAAATCGACGGGGAAATGCAGGATTTGTTCCGTGAGGAGGATCTGTCTCTCTTTGTGCGGCTAAACGGCAAAACCTATCCTGTCGTTTACAATCAGCGCTACTCCCTGACCAAAAGCTTCGGCATCACCTACGCGCACATGAAAACCTTCCACGTTTCCGTCCCGCTGCCGGAGGATGTGGGAAACGGAAAAGTTCTGCAGTTTATTCTCTCTCTGAAAGGGCACGAGTACCTCATGCAGATCGTGTTTCCGACCCAGCACAGCAGGCTGAGCGGAAAGTACGGCTACTCCTACTGGACTTTCAGCCGCTACTTTACTTACGCAAAAGAGGACGGCATCCATATCGTCAAAAGAAACCCGGTCAAAACCCTGTATAAGGAAGTCCGTTTCTGGATGGAAGTCCTCCAGAAGAAGGATCCCTACCACAGGAAACTGCTTCTTCTGCGGCTGCTGCACTTCATCCTCCAGCCTTACTTTTCCAGAAAGACAATCTGGCTGTTTCAGGACAAGATCTACAAGGGCGGCGACAACTCTGAATACATCTACCGCTACGCTGCCGCACAGAAAGACGGAATTCAGAAATATTACCTGCTGGATAAAGATTCTGCGGATTATGAACGGCTGAAGAAGGATGGCTATAAGCCGCTGGTTCGAGGAAGCATCAAGCATAAGCTGATCTTTTTAAATGCGGACCTGGTAGTTGCCTCCAACTCCACCGTATTCGCTTTCAATGATTTTAAGGTGGGGCCTTCCAACATGATCCGCGGGCTTGTACATTTTGATGTCGCCTGTGTACAGCACGGCATGTCGGTGCAGAAGATTGCCCTCGCCATGCAGCGTCTGCGCGACAATACAAAGCTGTATTTCTGCGCATCGAAATATGAACTGGAAAACCTTTCCAAACCGGTTTACGACTATAAGGGATACGACGTTCTGAAACTGACCGGAGTCCCGCGCTTTGACGGGTTAAAGGACCGCGCGGAAAAAGTCATCCTTCTTTCCCCTACCTGGAGAATGAATTCGGCGCTCCCCGTAGTGCGCAATGAAGGTGTCTCCCGCCCTTACAACCCGCATTTTAAGGAGACAAGCTACTTTCAGGTTTATAACAGCCTGATCAATGATCCCCGCCTGCTGGCAGCGGCCAAAAAATACGGCTACCGCATTAAGTATGTCCTGCATCCGATTGTAAGTCCCCAGTATGAGGATTTTGATCAGAACGATTTCGTAGAAATCATCTCCGCCATCGGCGATACGAGTTATGAGAAACTGTTCTGCGAATCGGCCCTGATGGTGACAGATTTCTCGGGAGTCCAGTTTGACTTTGCCTACATGCGCAAGCCGGTCGTGTATCTTCACCATGAAAGTATCCCGGAACACTATGATGAGGGAACATTTTTCTATCCCACCATGGGGTTTGGCGAGATCTGCCGCAACAATGATGAACTGATTACGGTTCTTTGCCGCTACATGGAGAATGGCTGTCAGATGAGCGACCTGTACCGCAGCCGCGCGGATGATTTCTTTGCTTTCAATGATCACAACAACTGCGAGCGCATTTATCAGGTAATGCTGGAACATCAAAAGCAGAAGGATCAGGAGAAAACCTCTTAAGGCGGAAAGGCTGCTTTAAAATCCTGGAAAAAGGATGTATACAGGGATATACAGAGGGGGTTCTTTTAAAAAGCATCTCCTGGAACAGGAATTTAAGAAAAAATCACACAGGCTCCAAACAGCGGACTGTTAGATGTTTGGGGCCTTCTTTATTCCCGATCATGACTTTAGGCAAAGGAGATCCCTGTGGGATGCTCAGGGAAAGATTGTACTGCAGGTGTCAGAAAAATGAATATAAATCTATATATGTCGATATATGTTTTCAGATTATTGAAAGATAGGAGTCCTGCTGCAGTCTGTTGCGCAGCAAAATCTAAGGCATGAAGAATTGAGTTGTTTTCCAGGCATTCGATGAATACAGCAGAGGATATCAGATCGATATTATTAGATGGCATTTTCCTGGCCGCTTTCCTTCGATCCGCAAAAGTTTGAGAGGCATTTCAAAGCCCGCAAAAAAGATATCCCGCAAAATCCGCCTCCTGAAAGCTTCGATTCTGCAGGATATCTTTACAGTCTAACCCAGTCTGCTCTTTTTATCTTTTCTCCCAAACAGTCCATTCAAAGGGATCGTAAATATCATTCTTCCTCGTTTGCCTTCGCGGCGATCTCCTTCTCCTGCACATCGCTCGGAGCCTGCTCATAGCGGGCAAACTCATAGGAGTAGGTGCCGCTGCCGCCCGTCA
>CAZXSN010000133.1:0-4232 GCA_964643295.1 uncultured Lachnospiraceae bacterium | reverse complement strand
ATCCTCGATAGCTCAATGGTAGAGCATTCGGCTGTTAACCGAAGGGTTGTAGGTTCGAGCCCTACTCGGGGAGTTTTTAAGACCCGCAGGCATAAAAAGTCTGCGGGTTTTCTTTTTGTCCGCAGGAATTCTAAGTGGCGAAAGTTTTACCGCATTTTTACGCGGGGTCGGTCAATACCTCCCGTTAATCAGATCCTCCAGCGTACTCTCGAAAAAGAAAAGGAGGCCATGAGTCAGCTCGCCAAACTTTGTCCGCCGGGCAGTGTCATGCGGTATCCGGCACGGGGCATTTTTTGCATCCGGTTTCAGGCAGACCTCTGAAGCAAAGGGGCCTTTAGTTAATTCCTTGATTTCTTCCTCGAGATCGTCAGTCAGCGTCATAGTCAGTATGTATCCGCCGCCCTTGCCCGGAGACACCTTTGAGAAATTTTCCCTGTACCAGGGGTTTCAAAATCGATTCCAGGTATTTTTTCCGAGAGATCCATACCGTTTGGCAGTCTTAACGGGACGCAGGCAGCGACCAAAGGCTGCGTCAGATCGGCCGTGATTTTGAGCGCACAGCGAAAACATGCTGACAACTCCTGCTTTTCTGCCTGCTGTCGGATCCGTCTGCCCCTGGGGCATCTTAAGCTTCTGCAAAGGAGACGGATACGGTGGCAAAGATAAGTACGCATTGTCCCATCGCTTCGAGTTCGCCACAATCCTGCCCCAAATTTAGCTTTTCCGGGATATTTGCCCCACTTCCTTCTGAAAAGAGGGCAATGAATGCAGTCTTTTACCCACTGAGAGGGGAGTCTGCCATGGCGGTCATTTAATCCTGGACAAGGGGAAGCTGCCAATAGGGGAGAATGCACAAAATTATGTACTACGCGGGAGTCTGAGTCGGAATGTTACACAACGTATCCCGCAGCCATACTGGAAAGTCGCGAGGGTTTGGCATCTTACCAGGTGATTTTTCCGGCAAAACGCGGCAGAGTCGTTCTTTAGATCAAATCCTAAGTCCTAATTACCTATTGACATAGTAGGAGAATAGAAATATAATGCCTTTTGTTTCCCCAACTTTAGAGAAAGCGGCGAAAGTGAAAGCAAGCAGATCCAGGGGAAAAACAGGGAAGCGCTTTAAGAGACCGCCGCCGGAAAAGACATTCGGAAAGAGAAGCACGGAAAAAGTCTGTCAGGGGCAGACGAAAACCGGCAGATCGAACTGCCGGGTGAAAACGCTCTTTCTGATTTTTGTGAAAGAAACGAAAGGACTGAATGAATCATGGACAGTTCCGCACTGGATCAGGCCATTTATGAGAGATATCTGATCCCTACCCAAAGACCAAAGACTCGCAAAGTCGGCCTGGAATTTGAACTGCCGATTGTAAACCGCAAAACTGCCCCGACGGACTTCGCAGCGGTGCACCAAATGACGGAGGCCTTCCTCACACAGTTTTCGTTCCGGGAGACTGCCAGGGACGATGACGGATATATTTACGCGGCGCAAAACGATCAGACCGGAGACGGATTGTCTTTTGACTGCAGCTACAATACACTGGAATTTTCTTTCGGGACCGAACTCGATCTGCACACGGTCTATAAACGGTTTGCCGAGTACTACACCTTTGTGCAGGAGGAACTGGGAAAATACGATCATGCGCTGACCGGGATGGGCATCAATCCCCGCCATACCGTCAACCACAATATTCCGGTGGCCAGCGAGCGCTACCGCATGCTTTTCCACCACCTGTCATCCTACGAAAAGTACGGGCAGGCGATCCCGTTTCACCGGCATCCAAATTTCGGCATGTTCTCCTGCGCAAGCCAGATTCAGGTGGACGTGGAGGAGAAAGACCTGGCACAGACACTCAATACCTTCACAAAGCTGGAGCCTCTCAAGGCGCTGCTGTTTTCCAACTCCCCCTGGCTGGAGACGGGAGACATTCTGTGTATCAGGGACAATCTGTGGAGAAACAGCCTGCACGGCCTAAACCGTCACAACGTGGATATGTATGCGCTGGAATTCGATTACCCGGCGGATGTAGTAAGTTACATTCGCAGCATGAGTCTCTACTGTGTGGAGCGGGAGGGAAAGTACATAAACTTTGCTCCGCTTCCTCTGGAGGAATATTTTTCCGCGGAGTCAGTGACCGGCGAATACTTTGACGGACAGCGTTACCAGACCATCCGCTTTCAGCCGGAGATTTCTGATCTATCCCATCTGCGCTCGTTTAAGTTTGCGGATCTGACGTTCCGGGGAACTGTGGAGTTTCGCAGCGTCTGCGAGCAGCCGGTACAGGATATCATGACGACGGCTGCGTTTCACGCCGGACTTGTGGAGGTTCTCCCCGCGCTTACCGGTCTTTTGAATCAGGATCACGTTGTGTACCATAAAGGCTATAATCCTTCGGAATTAAGGAGACTTTTTGTAAAGAGATACTGGCCGGAAGTTTTCGAGCGGAAGGAACTTTCTGCCCTGCTTATCAGAATCCTAAATCTTGCCAGGGAAGGACTTATGCTTCGGGGCAGAAACGAGGAAGTTTTCCTGGCACCCTTATACCAAAGGGCGGAACGGCTGCAAAACCCGGCGTTAGAGATGATTACGGGACTCGAAGAAGGAAAGTCAATCGAAGACTACATCGAAGCCTACGGACGGCTCGCCGGGTAAGAAGAAAGGCAGGAAACCGGAGGAACAGCAGACATCGCTGCACCTCGCTGTATGGATCAGGCAGGGAAAAGTTTG
Organism: uncultured Lachnospiraceae bacterium; assembly: GCA_964643295.1. Classification (GTDB taxonomy): domain Bacteria; phylum Bacillota; class Clostridia; order Lachnospirales; family Lachnospiraceae; genus Merdiplasma. The sequence goes on along the minus strand of CAZXSN010000133.1, from coordinate 1,507 downwards.
TTGACAGGCAGGGGAAATCAGGATATGATTCTGGCAGCAGGCAGGAGGATGCGGGGATCTCTGCCTGCTATGGTTTCCCGGACAGACGACAGGCAAAGGCTGCGGCAAGGCATCGCAGACTGAAAACATAGAAAACGTTTTTTATCGCTGCCCGGGACTTTTATGAGTCCCGGGTTTTTAGTGTGAAAAACGTCTCTTCTCAGTCATTCGATTGTTTCTTATGATTTTCTCCATTCTCCATGCTTTGTCTGGAAACCGCGAATAAAAAAGCGGCAGACAAATGTGCTTGGAGGGGGATTCGGAAGACATCCGCACTGAAGAGGAAAAGGTCCATGAGGGAGCAGTCTGGGGAATTGGCATACATTCGCTTTACAGGATGGAGAAGGACGGGGACAGAAAAATGTGTGAGCTGTTTGGCGTAAGCGCTGAGAAAAGACGGAATCTGAATGAGCTTTTGCGGGTCTTTTTCTCGCATGGGGTTGACCACCCCAATGGCTGGGGCATGGCCTTCTTCTACGGGAATGCGGTCTCTCTGGAGAAAGAGCCGGAGACATCCTGCAAAAGTCTCTACCTGAAAGAGCGGATGCGGGGAAGTATCGAAGCGGACAACATGATTGCCCACATCCGTCAGGCGACCAGAGGCGTGATGGCTTATACAAATACGCATCCGTTTGTCCTTAGAGATAACTGTGACCGGGCCTGGACACTGGCTCATAACGGCACGATCTTTGCGTGTGAGCAGCTGGATTCCTTTGTCCATGTGCAGCAGGGACAGACGGACAGCGAAAGAATCCTTTTGTATCTGGTTTCCCGGGTAAACGAAGAGCAGGAGCGCCTTGGGCGGCCTTTGTCTCGGGATGAACGGTTTCGGCTGGTTGATGAACTGATCTGTGAGATTACTCCGGAGAATAAGGTGGATCTTTTGCTGTATGACGGGGAGCTTCTTTTTGCGCATGTCAATTACAGCTTGAGAGTTAAAAGTTCTAGACAGATCAAACGTTCTGCCTGAGTTGCTTCCTTGTTTGTTGTCGAACCCGACCTGCGAACTACTCCAGGATAGTGATGGTCGGCCTCCCGGCATGTCGGTCCTTCAGAAGTCCTTTGATTCTGCGGGATCCTATGCCATAGCTTTGCCATGGCTCATTGCCCCTGGTGAACAGACCGGAGTGCCGTTCATTCTGACTTCCAGAGCGGCTCTGCACCCCGCCGAATTAACTGCACTTTCAATCTGGCATGTTTTGGGCGCCAAACGCCCAAAATTTCCTCCGAAAATACTCCCGCATGGTGACACGGGAGACCTTCTATGAGGAAGGCGCGGCCCCCAATCCCAGTGCTTCTGTCAGCTTTTTCAAAAAATGGGCATGACAGGAAACCCATCGGGCAGATGGGCTGCGGATTGGTGACTCATTAATAGGTTCACCACTTATGTACTTACCAGAGACCTGTCAGACAGATTTCCGCCTTATGCGGACATCTCTCCTTCCTCATACAGGTCCTCCTCCTTCAT
>CAZXSN010000132.1:1558-4552 GCA_964643295.1 uncultured Lachnospiraceae bacterium | reverse complement strand
TACTTCTGCATGAAGATGAAAATCAGCACTACCGGCGAAATCGCAATGATCCCGAATGCCATCGTGGAATTCCACAGGGTCTGGTACTGCTGCACGTAGTTATAGATACTGGAGGTGATCGGGCGCATCGTCGGGTTGGTGATGAAGGTAATCCCGTAAATTAAATCGCCCCAGGCGTAAACGAAGGAAAATACCGCCGCCACAATCACACCCGGCCTGGCAATCGGCAGCATGATGGTAAAGAATGACCTCCAGTAGCCGCATCCGTCAATGCTGGCCGCCTCATCCAGTTCTTTCGGGATGGAAAGAAAATAGGTGCGCAGAATAATGATGCTGAAGGGAATCCCCAGCGTGGCATCTGCCAGGATGGGTGCCCAGTAGGTATTTAGCAGGCCAACCCTGGAAAACATGATGTACAGGGGTGTTAATACCAGCGTCGAGGGCAGCATCTGCGTAATCAGGAAAAACAGAATAAACGGTTTCCTGGCACGGAAACGAAACCTCGCCAGTCCGTAAGCCGCAGGAATGGCCAGCACGGTAGAAATCAGGGTTGCGCCAATGGAGATAATGGCGCTGTTTTTAAATCCGCGCAGCGTATCGCTGGAGGCGGAAATCTGGTCTTGAAAGGCCTCGAAGGTTAAGTCTCTGGGCCATAAGGGAGTCGGTATCTCGAAAATCTCCACCTGCGTTTTCAGGGCTGTCACCACCATCCAGTACAGGGGGAAGATGAAGATGGCAAAAACCGTCAGCCCAATCAGGAAGGAGATCAGTCTGCTTCGTTTCTCTTTCTTTCCCATCACATGCTCTCCTCCTCATCGTTAATCAGTTTGATATAGAAGATGCCCACCACCAGCAGGATCAAGAACAGCACGTTGGCAGCGGCTGCCCCTTTGCTGAACTGGAATTCCTCAAACGAAAGCCGGTAAGCATACGTAGAAACCAGTTCCGTGGAATTCACCGGTCCGCCTTTCGTCATCACCCATACCAGGTCGAACACCTTAAACGTATAGACAAAGCCCAGTGTCAGAACCGACATGATCGACGGCTTGATCATGGGAATCGTGATCATAAACAGAGTCTGGATCTTATTGGCGCCGTCCAGGTTGCTGCTCTCATAAATATCAGCAGGGATGGTGGTCAGTCCCGTAATCAGCAGCATCATGTTGAAGGGAATGCCGATCCAGATATTGGCAACAATAATCGCCACCATCGCGGTGCGCGGCTGCAGCAGCCAGTCCAACGGTTTGTCAATGATGTGCAGCGACATTAAAAACTGATTGATGATGCCGCCGGAGCTTGCAAACATAAACTTAAACAGCAATCCTGCAACTGTGACCGGCAAAAGCCAGGAAATCATGGTCATGCCGCGGAAAAAAGAACACCCTGGAAACTTCTTGCTAAAGAGCAGTGCCAGCGCAAAACCGATCGTAAACTGGAAGAAAATGGATCCCACTGTAAAGATCAGCGTGTTGATGATGGCCTTCTTCATAATCGAGTTGCCGCTGGTAAATAACTCAATGTAATTCTGAATGCCGACAAATGTCTGGTTTTCCGGCTGCGCGAACGTATAGACATCCACATTTTTTACGCTTAAGATCAGGTTCTGGATCATCGGATAGGCGATGAAAACGAGCATGTAGAGGAATGCCGGCAGGACAAAAAGAAAGCCCATCTTGGCTCCCCCGTTTAATTTCCGTTTCCTTTTCATAGTCCACCTCCCTTGTAATAGTGAACAAAAATCTCACTGCTTCCCGCCAATACGGCGCCCAAGCTTTTTTCAGACAATCGGATGAAAACGCACCGTTTTATTTGCGGGAGCGCAGTAAGAAAAAAGAGCCGCCGCGAAGACGGCAGCCCTTTATCGATTCTGCTTTTTTACTTGATCGCGTCCACGGCTGCCTGCGTGTCCGCCGCCGCCTGTTCCGGAGTCTTCGCGGAAGTCATGACTTCCTGGAAACCGGTCTGGATCGCGCTGGAGTAGGACGGCCAGGAGGGACTCGGACCTCTCGGAATCGAAGTCTCGATCTGAGTCAGGAACGCTTTCTGAATCGGATCATCCGTCCAGTAGGAATCTTTCGACGCCTCGGTCTTGGGAGGATAGGAGCCGTAGAGTTTCATCGCCTCCACCATCACGTCCGTCTGATCGTAGTACTTTAAGAACGCCTCCGCGCCGGAAGTATCCTCTTTGTTCACAACGCCCATGTTCTCACCGCCCAGAATGGAGGTCGCCTGGCCTGCATTTTCATCACGTTTTGGAAGAACCGTCACGCCATAATTCAGATCCGGCGCGTTCGCCTCGATACCCGGGATCTGCCATGGTCCATTCTGCTGCATGGCAATATTTCCGGCCATGAAGTTGTTGTTGACATCCGACTGTGTCCAGTTGACGCACTCCTTGGTCCAGGAGCCTTCTTCGATCATCTCCTGCATCAGCTTGTAGGCATCGATGCCGCCTTCGATGTCAAGATAGGAACCGCCTGCCGTATACAGCCACTGCAGGCACTGGAATGTACCCTCATCCGTGTTGGTCGCCGCATTGCCGAACCCATACACACCGTCTTTGGTCAAAGCCCTGGCCATCTCGCGGAAGTCATCCCAGGTCGTGTTCTCATCCGGATACGCAATACCCGCGGCATCAAACAGATCCTTGTTGTAATACAGCGCCGTACAGTTGGTGGCAAAGGGGATGCCATAATGCTTGCCGTCCATCATGGTTGATTCAAGCGGGCCCGGGATATATTCATCCCAGTTGATATCCGCATCCGAAATGTCGCCGAATAATCCCAGCTGGATGAAAGAGGCCATGCTGCAGCCATCCAGAATGACAAGATCCGGAAGCTCTCCGGAGGCGATGCCCAGCGTCAGCTGCTTTTCATAGTCCGCGAACGGGACATACACGTGGGATGCCGTATATTCATCCTGCGACGCGTTGAACCCGTCGATTAACGTCTGCATCATTTCCTTCTGCGCATCTGTCTCAAAATAGTCCCAGAT
>CAZXSN010000132.1:0-1458 GCA_964643295.1 uncultured Lachnospiraceae bacterium | reverse complement strand
CGCCGCGATCTGTTCCGGCGTTTTCTCATGAGCCGCCAGCTGATAAACCCCTTCCGTAAGTTTCCCTGACACGGAAGACCACTGCGGAATAGCTGTGCGGGGGATCGCCGTGCTCATCTGACGTTCAAACACCTCGAGATTCGCATCCTCCTTCGCCGCCTGCACTGCCGCGGAAATCTTTGGAGGCAGTCCCCCGGTAGAGCGGCAAAACTCGGTGAGCGCTTCTCCCTCCATCAAAAAATATAAAAATTTGAGGGATCCCTCCACATTTTTCCCAGCCAGAATGCCGATGTTCTCCCCGCCGATCACCGCGTTATCCCTTTCTTTGCCCGGAATCGGAACGATCGTAAAGGGAACGCCGGACTCTGTAAGCTTCGGCAAAACCCAGGGGCCATCCTGAATCATGGCCGCGCGTCCCTCAATAAACTCCAGCGCCAGATCCGTCTGCGTCAGGTTGATGCAGTTTTCCGGAAGGCTCCCATCCTCCAGGAGCGTAAGCAGAAACGCGTAGGCCTCTTTCGTAGCCTCCCCTCCCAGATTTTGCGGATCTTCCCCGGCAGATAGAATCCATGGCAGAATCTGAAACGCGCCCTGCTCACTGTCAATCGCACACAGCACAAAGCCGCTGCGGTTCGCGTTTGTAAGAGTTTTCGCGGCTGCTCTAAGTTCCTCCCAGTCAGTCGGCGCGGCAAGATCATACTCCTCAAACAGATCCTGATTGAGAATCAGGGCTGTGGTGTTGCTGATTAAGGGAATCCCGTAAATCTGACCGTTATATTCCAGGGTATCAACGATCGCGCCGTACTCCTGTCTGGTAAGCTCCCACTTCTTTGCCTCTTCAGTCAGATCCTCGAACATTCCCATCTGAATCAGGGGCAGCATGTCCGGGTTATCGATAATCGCCATGTCCGGCAGTTCATTTTCCGTGTAGGCAGAGGATAAGCCTTTGACGAAACCGGTCATCGGCACGTACTCCCAGGAAGCATGGTACGAATTCTGTGACTGGTTGAAATCGCGGATCAGCTGATCCAGTCCGTCCCGCTGCGCCTGTGTCTCATAGTAGGACCAGATCAGAAGTTCCTCCGGTTTTTTCTGCAGGGTACTCTCCTTACTCTCCTGCTCTCTGGCACAGCCGCATAGACTAAACAGCAGCAAAACCATCATGAAGATCCCCGTTTTTTTCATTCCATTTTCCTCCTGCCCAAATGCTTAAGAGTTCCCCTGCCCGTGAGGCTGCCAGCGGTTTGCCTGCCGGTACTCGCCGGGGGAGACGCCGACCTCCTCTTTGAAAACCCGGTTAAAATATTTGGGATCATTGTAGCCTACTTCCTCGGAAATCTCGTAAACCTTCCTGTCGGTTGACTTAAGCAGGCGCTTCGCATAGCTGATACGGAACTGTTTTAAAAACACCGTAAAGTTCACGCCCACTTCCCGATTAAACAGGGTGCTTAAGTACTC
>CAZXSN010000131.1:0-4743 GCA_964643295.1 uncultured Lachnospiraceae bacterium | reverse complement strand
TCTGAGCATAAAAAATCTCCATTCTGCCGCTTTTGGCGGCACCTTATGAGTAAATTTCGCGAAGGAACTTATAAAACCGGGAAGGAAGGATTTTAGGAAGGTTCCTGCTGACCAGGTTTCGAAAGGCTTCCTGCCTTTGGAAAGCTTCCCGGATCGTTTTACGGCGGGAGGGAGGGTACCTTCCTTCCATCCGCATGCTGACAATTCTACCATTGCCCGCTGGCAGTGTCCAGTGAATTTCCGTTTTTCAAGAAATTCATAAGATTTCGCAGGATTTATTAAGAAAGGGGAAAGAATTGAACAAACAAATGTTTGCAAAAGACGAGGGAAACGGCTTTTCGCTCTGTAAAGAAGCTTTCCCGGGCTTTCGATGGGCCTTTTTCTTTTGGGGAAGGTGTCAGAATCCCGCGAAAAATGCGGAAAATTCTTGACAAGGGGGCGGGGGATCCGTATAATAGGAAAGTGCGCATCGAAACACCTTTGTTTTTTGCGCCTGTTTTTTCGATGCTTTTCGCATCTGCAGCCACACGCAGGAAGTAAACGTGTATTTCAGGAGGTGAAGAAAGAATGCCAACATTTAACCAGTTAGTGAGAAAAGGCAGACAGACGTCTGTGAAGAAATCGACTGCGCCGGCACTCCAGAAAGGATTCAACTCTCTGAGGAAGAGGCCCACCGATCAGTCTTCTCCGCAGAAGAGGGGTGTCTGCACGGCGGTGAAGACCGCGACCCCCAAGAAGCCGAATTCCGCGCTTCGTAAGATCGCCAGGGTGCGTCTGTCCAACGGCATTGAGGTGACGAGCTATATCCCGGGCGAGGGACACAACCTGCAGGAGCACTCCGTGGTGCTCATCCGCGGCGGCCGTGTCAAGGATCTTCCCGGTACCAGGTACCACATCGTGAGAGGTACGCTGGATACGGCGGGTGTTGCCAAGAGGCGCCAGGCGCGTTCGAAGTACGGAGCCAAGAGGCCGAAGGACGCCAAGAAGTAAGAAGCATTTGTCAGCAGATTCACAGACAGAACTCGTTGGTTTCAAGACAGTGAGGAATTCTTATTCACCGGGTGGCTGCGGTTGTATATAGAAGTCCTTCATGACATGAAACACAGATGCGAAGCGACACATGTGAGTACCGATGATCTAATTGCATAGATGTCGGGCAGCTGGACATTTTATGCGGAAAAGGATCGAAGGAGGCATCCTTAGGTCCAGGGTTAATTAAGGAGGGAAGTAACGTGCCACGAAAAGGACATGCTCAGAAGAGAGACGTATTGGCAGATCCCCTGTACAATAACAAGGTCGTCACCAAGCTGATCAACAACGTGATGCTGGACGGCAAGAAGGGCGTAGCCCAGAAGATTGTATACGGCGCATTTGCCAGAATGGAGAAGAAATCCGGGAAACCGGCCGTGGAAGTGTTTGAAGAGGCCATGAACAACATCATGCCGGTTTTGGAAGTCAAGGCAAGACGTATCGGCGGCGCGACCTATCAGGTGCCGATCGAGGTGCGTCCGGACAGGAGGCAGGCGCTGGCGCTTCGCTGGATCGTACAGTACTCCCGCAAGAGGGGCGAGAAGACGATGGAGGAGCGGCTGGCGAACGAGCTTCTGGATGCCGCCAACAATACCGGCGCGTCCGTCAAGAAGAAGGAAGATATGCATAAGATGGCAGAAGCCAACAAGGCATTTGCCCATTATCGCTTTTAACCGGCAGGCCGCTTAGCGGAAAGGGGCCGTAAGGGGAAAAGCGGGGCCGCAATGGGACCCAGTTTGAGGAGGAAAAAATGGCTGGGAGAGACTATCCTTTAGAGAGAACCAGAAACATCGGTATTATGGCTCACATCGACGCCGGTAAGACGACGCTGACGGAGCGCATTCTCTACTATACCGGTGTGAACTACAAGATGGGTGATACGCACGAGGGCACTGCCACCATGGACTGGATGGAGCAGGAGCAGGAGCGCGGCATCACGATTACCTCGGCCGCCACCACATGTCACTGGACACTGGAAGAATTCTGCAAACCGAAACCGGGTGCGCAAGAGCACCGCATCAATATCATCGATACGCCCGGACATGTGGACTTTACGGTGGAGGTGGAGCGTTCCCTGCGGGTGCTGGACGGCGCCATCGGCGTCTTCTGCGCGAAGGGCGGCGTGGAGCCTCAGTCCGAGAATGTCTGGCGCCAGGCGGACACCTACAACGTGCCCCGGATGGCCTTCATCAACAAGATGGACATCATGGGAGCGGACTTTTACGGAGCCGTGGAACAGATCCGCACCCGCCTGGGCAAGAACGCGATCTGCGTTCAGCTGCCGGTGGGCAAGGAGGACAGCTTCCGCGGGATCATCGATCTGTTTGAGCAGAAAGCCTACATCTATAACGATGACAAGGGCGATGATATCTCCGTGGTGGACGTGCCCGCGGAGATGAAAGAAGAGACAGAACTTTACCGCTCGGAGATGATTGAGAAGATCTGCGAGCTGGACGACGACCTGATGATGCAGTACCTGGAGGGCGAGGAGCCGTCGACGAAGGATTTGAAGGCTGTGCTTCGCAGGGCTACCTGTACCTGCGCCGCCGTTCCGGTCTGCTGCGGTTCCGCCTACCGCAACAAGGGAGTTCAGAAACTTCTGGACGCGATCCTGGAGTATATGCCGGCTCCGACGGATATCCCGGCGATCAAGGGTACGGATCTAAACGGCAATGAAGTGGAGCGCCATTCGTCCGATGACGAGCCGTTCTCGGCGCTGGCGTTTAAGATTGTGGCGGACCCCTTCGTGGGCAAGCTGGCGTACTTTCGGGTGTATTCCGGAACCATGGACGCCGGATCCTATGTGCTGAACGCCACCAAGGGCAGAAAAGAGCGTGTGGGGCGCATCCTGCAGATGCACGCCAACAAGCGGGCGGAGCTGGAAAAAGTGTATTCCGGCGACATCGCGGCAGCGGTCGGCTTCAAATCGACGACGACCGGCGATACGATCTGTGATGAGGATCACCCGGTGATTTTGGAGTCGATGGATTTCCCGGAACCGGTCATCGAGCTGGCGATCGAGCCGAAGACCAAGGCCGGGCAGGGAAAGATGGGCGAGGCGTTAGCCAAGCTTGCTGAGGAGGATCCGACCTTCCGCGCCCACACGGATCAGGAGACCGGACAGACGATCATCGCCGGCATGGGCGAACTGCATCTGGAGATTATCGTGGACCGGCTGCTTCGTGAGTTTAAGGTAGAGGCGAACGTGGGAACCCCGCAGGTGGCCTACAAGGAGACCTTCACGAAGGAGGTCACGGTGGAAGGCCGCTATGTGCGCCAGTCCGGGGGACGCGGACAGTACGGAGACTGCAAGGTCACGTTTACGCCGATGGATCCGAACGGAGCGGAAACATACCAGTTTGAATCCACCGTGGTCGGCGGGGCGATTCCCAAAGAGTACATCCCGGCGATCGGAGAAGGAATCGAGGAATCGATGCGGGCCGGTGTGCTGGGCGGTTTCCCCGTGCTGGGTGTACATGCGAACGTGATCGACGGATCCTATCACGAGGTGGACTCGAGTGAGCTGGCGTTTCATATCGCCGGTTCCATGGCCTTCAAGGAGGCCATGCAGAAGGGGAATCCGGTTCTGCTGGAACCGATCATGAAAGTGGAAGTGACGATGCCCGAAGAGTATATGGGCGACGTCATCGGGGATCTTAATTCCCGCCGCGGCCGTATCGACGGCATGGATGACATCGGCGGCGGCAAGATGGTGCGGGGCTTTGTTCCCCTGGCGGAGATGTTCGGCTATTCCACGGATCTAAGGTCAAAGACGCAGGGGCGCGGGAACTTCTCGATGTTCTTTGAGCGCTACGAGCAGGTTCCCAGGTCCGTGCAGGAAAAACTGCTGAATGTAAAAGGCAGGTAGGAGAGGCTTTTCTTTCCTTAAGCTTCGGGCAGGATGCCCGGCAGAGGGAGAAAGAAAGATTCCGGTATAAGCGGGCCTGAATAACGCAAAATAAGCTTGCAAAACTCTCCCACTTGCGATAAAATCAGTCATAGCTTATGTTTGGAAAAAACATGGGAAGACAATCTTTAGAGGAAAGTATTTTTAAGGAGGACATTCAAAAATGGCAAAAGCTAAATTTGAGAGAACGAAACCGCATTGCAACATCGGTACCATCGGTCACGTGGACCATGGCAAAACGACCCTGACTGCTGCGATCACCAAGACGTTGCAGGTAAGGTTGGGACTTGGCGAGGCTGTTGCCTTTGAAAATATCGATAAGGCTCCGGAAGAGAGGGAACGTGGAATCACGATCTCTACCGCTCATGTAGAGTATGAGACCCCGAACAGGCACTATGCACACGTCGACTGCCCCGGCCATGCGGACTATGTCAAGAACATGATCACCGGTGCTGCGCAGATGGACGGCGCGATTCTGGTGGTTGCCGCGACCGATGGTGTTATGGCTCAGACGAAGGAGCATATCCTTCTGTCCCGTCAGGTAGGTGTTCCCTATATCGTCGTGTTCATGAACAAGGTCGATATGGTGGATGATGAAGAGCTTCTGGAACTGGTGGAACTGGAGATCCGCGACCTGCTCAACGAGTACGGCTTCCCGGGAGATGACACTCCGATTATCCAGGGTTCCGCGCTGCTGGCTCTGGAAGATCCGACCAGCGAATGGGGCGACAAGGTTCTGGAGCTGATGGATATCATTTTAATGTTAATTTCTTCATTTGCAAGCGTTTCAAACATTTTGGCAGCAA
>CAZXSN010000130.1:0-4931 GCA_964643295.1 uncultured Lachnospiraceae bacterium | reverse complement strand
TTTTGCCGAAGCCAAAAAGCAGACAAGATTGAGCGCACAAAGTTCCAAATCGGATACGGTGACAAGGAACCTTCTTTTCTGTGTGTTCCTTGCGGGCATTCTGCGTTCAGAAATTCAAAATACATGTATCAGGCATAAGCTTGCAGTCGATGAGACAATGCAGGAAGCAGCAGAATTAGGATATGCATTCAGGAGCACCTATTATGAGTATGCGGCTCCTATGCCTGAAAATTTAATTCCGCTGTTCGCTCAGTTTCACTTAAACGACGAGAGCTTTCAATCCGTTCAGCATATTGTGAAACTTCGGTATGAGATGGAAGAGGGCCAGAATTATCCGCAGGCAAAAAGAGAGTTTACGGAGAAGCTCAAAAGACGTTCGAGATATAAGAAATTCGCAGGCGGCTGCCAGGAAGAAAGCATAGGAAGGGATGGATTCGTTGAACGCGCAGATCCTGAAAATACGCAGGAAGAGAATTACCAGACTTATCCGGCACAGGATGAGGCGGAAAACGTTGACAGCTCTGCAGCCCCGGCCGCTGAATCTGGAAACTCCGCGAAAAATACTCAGCCGCGGGAGGAAAAGGTTCCAAAAAAACGCGGACGCAAGCCTAAACCCAGGCAGGAGAAGCCGAAAGGACCTGGCAGAGGCAGAGTGAAAGGAAGCAAAAACCGGAAAACTCTGGAACGGGAGCGCCTGATTGCCGAGGGCCTTTGGGAGGAGCCGCCCAAAAGACCGGTTGGCAGACCAAAAAGTCCGGAAACGATCGCCCGCGAGGAAAAGTGGGAGAGGATCAGGGAGATTGCAAGGGAACGGGGCATTGAACTTCCGGAGAAAAGAAAACCCGGCTATCCTTCCAACCTGATCAGGGAAATCGAGGCGCAGATTGAGGAGGAGGGATCTCAGACGAATAAGGGTGTATCTTAATGGTATTCCTATTTTCCTTAAGTTTTGCGCGGTTTGTCTGTGTGCTCACGAGTGCGCAGGCAGTACGTTCCCGATGCAGAGAGTTTGACAGCAGCGCTTGCGATGCCTTGACGAAAATAGGAAATAAAACGAAAATTCCCCTTTTTGACAAAACGGCAGGAGGCTCCAATTACCGTGACTTTTTTTGAGTGCGGAGTATGCGGGCTGCAATGAGGCGCTAAAGCCGATTGTGCTTCGGGTGATCTGAGAGTGATTGACGCTTTGCTTGACGGAACTTCCTGTTTGTCTGAACTGCAAAGAAAGTACGGCAGCTGCTATATCCGTGCAGGAAAAGGCCGCTGAAAAAAGGCATTCTTTGCTTTGGATTTCGGAGGCGAAAAACTCACCCGCCAGGAAGGGATGCAAATGCATGCGGGATGGCGGTAAAGTTAGGAAAGTTTTGTTTCCTTATGCGGGCTCTGCACGGGGATATGAGCTGACGCTCCGTTTCCTGAAAGCGGATTAGAAGAGGTGCGGAGCTTACTTTGCGGCAGCGGATAAGGAGCCGAGGGGAAAGATTTGCGGTTGAGACGATGCGGCGGCAGTGCATTAAGTCAGGGAGGTTTACTCCCCGCGGGACAGGCAGGTTTTGCACAGACTGTGAAAGAACAGCTCTTTAAGAAGAGGAGGAGGATCATTGTGAAACTGAATAAACAGCAAATGGAACAGACGCAGCGTATGCTTGATCATCCGGTACCGGAGGAATTTCTGCAGACGGTTTTTGACGGGTTGCCGGATGACGTACCCTTTGAGTTTCTGCAGAGCGCTGTAGCAGGCAGCATACGAAAACTCGGCGAAGAGGCCGTTCCCGGCCAGGTTGTCAAAGATGCGCTTGAAGAGCTGAAAGCGAAGAAACTGGAAGCCTCTGAGATACAGAAACCTGGCGATGCCAGACGCATCACAAGAGAATATTTTGACAGCCTGCTGATTGAGCAGCGGCTGATGGAGACGAAAATCCCGGATACTTCCGTGGAACTTTTCGGGGAAAGGTTTTCCACTCCCATCATGACGGCTGCCCTCTCCCATCTGGGAGTTGTCGGTCCTGACAGGCTGGACGGGATGTCCGAATATGCCAGAGCGGCAGAACTGTCCAACACCCTGCACTGGGTTGGCATGTGCGAGGATTCGGCTCTGGCAGACTGTCTTAAGTCGGGAGCGAAAACTGTACGCATTATCAAGCCTTACAGGGACAGCGGGAAAATTTACGCGCAGATGAAAACCGCCAGAGAACTGGGATGCGTAGGCTTAGGCATGGATATTGATCATTTCCTGACACGTACCGGGGATGTTGATACGGTGTTTGGGGAACCAATGGAGATCAAGACGCCGGACCAGATGGGGGAGTATATCAAAGATGCCGGTCTGCCCTTTGTCATTAAGGGAGTGCTGAGCGTGAAGGATGCCTTGAAGGCGGTGGAACTGGGAGCAGCTGGCATTGTGGTGTCCCATCACGGGGGCCGAATGGACTATGTGGTGCCTCCGCTCATGATTTTGGAGGAGATTGCTTCGGCAGTTAAAGGGCGATGCCTGATTTTTGTGGACTGCGGAATTGCCTCCGGTATGGATGCCTACAAGGCTCTTGCTCTGGGCGCGGACGCGGTCAGTGTTGGAACTCACCTGCTGCCGTTCCTGAAAGAGGGCGGCGCGGCGTTCGCCAGCAGGGAAATCGACCGGATGACTGCGGAGCTAAAGGGCGTCATGGCCTATACCGGCGTGGGGGATACGGGAAGTTTCGACGCGTCTGTCATTCACCGGCGGTCGGTGTAGCTTGTTTTGCACGGATGCTTTGGACATTTGAAGTTTCTCCGTCATCTTGCCCGCCGGGAAAGGTTTGAAACGGAAACGGAACAGATTTTCCAGTCAGAATTTGGAACATTGCCTGTGAGAAGAGAAAACGGGGGATTCGTTCAAAAATAAGAGATATGAGGCACAGCGGCAATTGCCCCAGGGAAGGGACAGCTGCCGCTTTTTTAGGTCCAAGCTCTTCTCGATTGTCAAAGTAAACCTGGAATCCTAAGGCCTCGCAAGGAAAAGCAGCGGGATTACCGGGAAGACGCGTTCTAACAAAATGGAGGCTGGAGTCCTTCGGTATTCAGCCGGGCTGCTTTTTCTCAGCACAAAAATATGGCAGGATCAGTTTCTGCCCGTAATAGACGGTATTTGCCTGTATCCCGTTGATCGTTTTAATCTCCCGGAGGTACTTTCCGGCGGAGGGGTATCCGGCGGCAGGGTACTCCTGCGCGAGACCCCAGAGCGTATCACCCCTTTGCACCGTGACCGCCCGGAAGTATTTGTATGCGTCAGGTTTTTCCGCGGCCGCCCTGGAAAATCCAGCGGGCACGGCGGCGATGAACAATGATACGGCTGCTATCAGAACCAGACGGCAGGTTCGCACCTGCAGCTGCCGTTTCCTTAAGCGAAGACAGCGGGCGCGGGATTTTTCTCTGCCGGAAAAATCTTCTTTCCGGGAGGTTCCTGAAATTTCGCTCATTGAAACATCCTCCTTTCCAAACCGAAACAGGAAGCTCAGGTTCCCTGATGGAAGCACATCAATAAAGTTCCTTGCGGCGTGCCAGGTTTTTGCCACCCGCACCCCTGACAGGCATCGAAGCTCCCTTCCTCCTTGGTTTGTTTCCCTCCGGGCTGCTTAAGTTTCTCTGCCTTTGGAAGGCCTTAAGAGGGACAAAGCATACGCGGGAAAATCCCCTGGGATACCGTGCGGACTCGATTTCGTCCGCTGCGCCGCGCTTTTGCCCTCCTGATAGGCATTTTTGAGGCAGTCAAAATTTTCCCGCCTCAGCTGGATCTTTTTTCGGACAGCCGCGGATGCACATCTTTCGCCTATGTGTTCCCATCTCAGAATTGTATAGGTACTGCCATGCAATTACATGTTCGCAAAGCGCGGACAAAACAAAGCGGTACGGCCTCGGGAAAGAGAAAGATCCAGCGCGGGGCAGATCTTTACTGGCTTTGACACCGGGAGGTTTTGCTGCTTCCTGGGACAGTTTTTCCTGGAGAAGGACGGCTTTTCCCACCGGTTCGGGCTGTTCTGGGCACATGATTCGACCATACAAACGAATTTACTCCAAAGAAGGATTGCGTATCTACCGTCTGAAGTCCCTTCTTATGCACCTTCAGATCGATTTTCGCACTTTATTTCTAAATTTAAGAGAAAATCCTCCGTTTTTCTAAACAGGTATTCGATATCTATTTTCTATGCGCGGCACGGCATTTAACCGGCCTTTGCCTTGGACACATGCCCATAATTGAGGAACTTTCAAGAAAAATCAGCACTTTTTCCTCAAAAGCATCTCCCCTGTGAAGAAAATTCTTACCGATACACAGGATCTTTTGAACTTTCGTTCTTGAACGGCTGTTCATATTGCAAGTATACATGATGAACCTGTGTTTGTCAATAGGTTTTTAAAATTTTCTGAACAAATTTTCTGAACGGCTGTTTTGCGGCGGTTTCAATCGACAGGGAAAGATGGAGATTTTTCTGAAACCGGTCCGGGATGCCGGAGAGAAGAAAACAGGTTGGCAGAGGAAACATTTCGCAGTCGGCATTTCCCGCGGGGCAAGGCAGGCAAAGTCCGCATTTTTGCGGGAGGGAGAGGATCTTTCGTACTCCTGAGGCGAAGAGCTGCGCATTCCGAAGCCGCATCTTAAATGGCTGAATAAGAAGAGCAGTCGGCCAGGAGCACCGCACAGGGAAAAACACGTTCAGTCTGTGGGCGAGTTTTCTGCCCTTCAGACTGGTGAGCGATCCCGAAACGGGGCACCTTCGGAACAGAAGAAAGCGCGAAAATGCATTAGGGAAGTCATATAAGGGGTGGAAAGGCGGAAGGGATTGAAAGGATGAAGCGGCAGACTGCGACATGGAGCCCTTATCCGGGCTAGAAGCCAGCCGGAAGGAAGACACGAAGGAGGAATAAGCAGAAGCAAAGCAGAGGAATTTCAGAAAGGA
>CAZXSN010000129.1:0-5008 GCA_964643295.1 uncultured Lachnospiraceae bacterium | reverse complement strand
ATCCTCCAGAAAGATGATGCATCAAGGACCAACACTATGCAAGGAGCGATTTTTTCTCCAAAAAATCAGGTGCCGGCTCTGCCATTCTTTCAGAAGAGTTCTGTGCAAACCCTTCATAAGCGGCTGAACCCATTTAAATCCCATTTAACTGTAAGCAGTGCACAGGCATTTGCGTTTTCTCCCTGGTAAACCAAGCAGTCGTAAGATACGGCAAACCGCCGCAGCCTTACTGCTGTTTTGATGAGAGAAGAAAAACAGGCCATATCCAGTTGGAAAACCAGATACGGCCCGCATCCCATTATGAAAACTTCATCCAGGCAAACACCCTTCCTAATTATGCTCCACAATGAATCTGACAAGCGCTCTGGCCTCTGAAAGCGGATGATGAGGAAACTGTTCATCCAGTTTAGCATCTTCAGACAGATTCATGAGAAATCCCCTTTTATAAGTGGGATCATACGGATCACGCGTCCAGTTTTCCCTAACCTGATCCATTGTCATATCGTTTTCCCTGGCATACAAAGCCATGCCGATGCTTTCCCTCGTTCCGGTCATTCCCTCCTCCGAGAAAGACGCATTGATAAATTGAATCGTCTTTTCCATCCTCAAATTCAGGTTAAGCGTATATTCCACTAAAGGAGGCAGGCCATCGTCTGCGGGCATCCTGTGTTTCAGGATCTCATAGATTATCTTTCGTCCTGCTTTCGTAGTGCCGTTTACGACTTCGATCAGGCCCTCATCTTCACCCATGTGCTGATGCATCTGCTCGATTACCCGCTGCGGATCGCCAAACGGCATCGACTGTTCCTCCGTAACCGGAAACATAAGCAAAAGGGCGCTTGCTCTGTCTGTGTTCATGGCATACGCGGCAGCGTTTTGGGGGATCCCGATATCCTCCGGCATCTTCTCCTTCAGCTTCTGATACGCTGATGGCAGCCTGATAATCTCCTCCCTGTCATTTTTCCTGATCAGTCTCCCAGCCGCGTTCCTTAACTTCCCCTTTGCCTCTGGAAGGCCTTTTGCGGCATCCCTGACCGTATCCGTAAGAGTACTCTTTTTGTCCCGGTCCGTATGGTCAGACAGCCCGATCAGGTTCTCCAGGCAGGAAAGAATCTCCCCGCGGTAAAGAGTACCCTGCGGCAGACGCTCCTTCAGATCATAGCAGATCTGCACGTTTGCTGCCCGTTTGCTTTCCGCCGCGGCTGTCATGATCTCGTTAAACTGTTTTTCGCTGACCTCATCGATAAAAAACAGACGAATCCCTGTTTCCATTTCAAGAGACAGCAAGGAAGGCTCCTTATTCTCCAGACGGTTTGTCCGGAAAAGAGTCTGCAGTGCCAGAACAACAGCCTGCTGAGAAATAACTCTTTCAGACGGATAGGGGACGCCTGCCTGAAATTCCCTGACCGTATCCGCAAGAGAATCATACTCGGAAAATGAGGAGGCAAGTTCGTTCCAGTCCTCCCCAAGACCATACTCATTCACGATCAGATACAGTTCCGTAAGGCTCCGCCCCTCATGAACCAGAAGTTTGCCAAGGGCCCGAAAGTAAAGCATCTGCTCACGCCTGGGAAGCTCCGGCAGATATACGTTTAAATCTGACGCGGCGGTCTTGCATCCAGAGCTTTTGATCTCCTTTAGGAGTGCCTCCAGTTTCTCCTCCGTCAGTCTGCCGTCTTCCACGGTGAGAACAGCTTCTTCCCCATTCTCTTCAAAGGGAATCAATAGCTTCCTTGTTCCTTTTGTCTTCCCGCAGGCAGTCGCCAGCTTTTCCGTCCTGATTGTCTGGTACGGAACCCGCACGTAGCCGCTCTTAGGTCCTAGGCCATTTTTCAAATACATGGCAGAAGTGGAAAAGAGAAGACAGCCGTTTCCAACTTTTGATCCGCAAAGGAAGGTGTCGAAATTTAATCTCGGAAAGGATTTCCGCAGTTCCTTCTGCAAAGGATCCGGGAGCGAATGCATGCTTTTCCCAAAGGCAGACTCATCCTTTAAGAAAGTCCCCAGTACCTGTTTCAGCTCTGAAAACGACTGGCTGTCAGCTGTCTTCGCCTCCTGCGTCCGGGTATTCTTCTCCTGTGCCGACGATATTTCCGGCTCCGAATCCTCCATCTGTCTGTCCGCGTTCATCCGCTTCTGTGCGTCCGCGGATGTCTTCTGCGATTTCGTATCCCCGTTTTCGTCTTTTTTCCACATATCGTCCTCCCTGCGGGAAACATCAGTTCTTAAGGAAGTCTGTCTTTATGCTGCGGCCTTCGCGCGTTCTCTCCTAAAAACGCTTGCCATCCGACCGGCAGCGGCAGGGCGGAATGCGGCGGAAACATCCGCGGTATCCAGCCGTTCCAGGCGGTCTCCTCCTTATGCCAGGAAGCCAAGAAGATCCCGCTTTCTATCTGTCTCTATCTGTCAGTATACAAAAAAAGCGAATTCCTGGCAAGGACTTTAAGGAACTGAATTTCAAACCGGACCTTTCCCGCAGGAATCCAAACTCCGCCCCGTTACAAAAATGCTATGCTGATACTGGCGGACCTTCTGCCTGTTTCGAAAGAATCCGGGACTTGACTTAAGAAATGCGGCGAATTATAGTAGGCGTAAGCAGACGTTCTTCCGCGCATGCGGTTTATCGAACGCGGGGAGGCTAGTACCCATTCCAATTTACGACTGAAAAGAAGGAGACAGCGTATGCCGCTTGAGATTGTAAGAAATGACATCACAAAAATGCATGTGGACGCCATCGTAAACGCCGCCAATCAAACGCTTTTAGGCGGTGGCGGGGTGGACGGAGCCATCCACCGGGCCGCGGGACCGGAGCTTCTTGCCGAGTGCCGCACTCTGGGGGGCTGTAAGACCGGCAGCGCGAAAATCACCGGCGCCTACCGTCTTCCCTGCCGCTATGTGATCCACGCCGTGGGACCCCGCTGGCGCGGAGGGAACTGCCAGGAACGCGAGAATCTGATCTCCTGCTACCGCACCAGTCTGTCCCTTGCCGAAGAGAAAGGCTGCGAATCGGTGGCGTTCCCGTTAATCTCTTCCGGGATCTACGGTTACCCCAAAGATCAGGCTCTGAAAGTTGCCATAGACACCATCAGTGACTTCCTCCTTGCCCACGAGATGACCGTGTATCTGGTCATCTACGATAAAACCTCCTATCAGATCAGTGAAAAACTGTTCCGGGATATCGAGGAGTACATTGACGACAACTATGTCAGCGAACATACCGATCTTCGTCAGGAAAGCAGGAGAAAGGAACTTCTGGAAGAGGAACTTCCGGAAAAGGATCTGGACATAAGCAGCCCCCTGGCAGACGCGGCGGTTTTGTATGACAGACCTGCGGCACCTGCAGCCGCCACGTTGGAGGATGCCGTCCGTATGATGGATGAAAGTTTCTCCGATATGCTGCTTCGCAAAATCGATGAGCGGGGAATCACGGATGCCCAGTGCTATAAGAAGGCGAATATTGACCGCAAGCTGTTTTCCAAGATCCGCAATGACCGAAATTACAGGCCGAGCAAGCCAACCGTCTTAGCCTTCGCGATCGCCCTGGAACTTCCTTTAAGCGAGACCAGGGAACTGTTATTGAAAGCGGGATTCGCTCTCTCGCACAGCAACAAGTTTGACATCATCGTGGAATTTTTCATCAGCCGGGGAAATTACAACATCTTCGAGATCAATGAGGCGCTGTTCGCCTTTGACCAGGCTCTTCTTGGCGCGTAATCTGCCCATATCCGGCGGGAGTGGGAAAAGCTCCTCCCGCCGTTCTCCGAAACCATTTCTCACCGGAAAAATCCGCGCAGTTTTGCCGCGCGTTTCTCTGCCCGGATTTCCTTCAGTTAAGCCGCAGGGGCAAAAAAGAAGGAATCTCTCCCTTTAAGGTCTCCAAAAAGCGAAAAGCAAAGATATCAAAAGCTCCAAGAGCCTGACTTTTCCTCCGATCCTTACGGATACCGCATTTACCGGCTGTCCGACAGCTGACGCAAAAACGCAAGGAAGTTCCGCACACCTCCTCCGACTGTCTTTACCCTTTCCGGGCGTGTCCCCGGCACATCCGATACATCGAAAAAGTCCCCTGGACGGCTTTTCTTCGTGATCATGAAACTGTCGCTGCCAAAGATCCCCGGTTCCAACCCCACGTACTCATCTCCCCAGAACGCGCACTCCTCCGGTTTAATGCCTGCCTCCTCCCGCAAAAGATCCAAAATCGCGTCCACGTTGTCGGATTTGCTTGTGATCCCGACTTCCAGATATTTCGCGTCACAGGTCGGCACCGCGACAATTCCCTGCTTCTTTCCCATCTCAAGCGCAAGATCGAAAAGGACTTTTAAACCTCCCCGGATCCCGTGCTTATGCAGACTCTCTTTTAAGATATCCAGCTCCTCCTCCTGCATAAACAGTTTCTCTCCCCGCTGCCTTCCCGCCAGGAGGTCAATCTTGCAGTAGTTCGGACGCGTAAACACGATGTCCGTGGGAAAATCATATCTCTCCAGCAGGGCCAGATGAACGGCAAAGCTGGTCCGGTGAACGGCAAGCAGCGTCTGCCTATCGGGGATATGTTCGCTGAAAGTCTTAAGACGCACCGGGGAGCCGCTGTCTGCCACAAACCTGTAATTGTACGCCCCGCGCCCAAGACCCAGATACAGGTTTAGAAGCTCTTCCCCGGTAAAATACGTATCCAGCCGGCCTCCGGCGATGTTTTCCATGGTCGTTCCGCTGATGATCACCAGCTTCACACCGGAGTCAAGCAGCGGTCTCATCGCTTCTGCCGTCTCTTCCACCGGCGCTTTTCTGGAAAGCACCGCCGTCCCGTCCCAGTCAAAAAAGACCGCTTTGTACTTTTTCAATCGTAATCCTCCAGAATCCTGACGCAGTCTGTCTGTCTTATCAAAAGATTTCAGGTGCAGAAGCATTCTTTGTCAGTGTCCGAAAACACCCTGTTTTTCCTCTCAGTTTCTGTCCATGCCGCCAATGTCACAGATCCAGGGCTTCCCCTGTTTCAGCAGCACTTCCTTAC
>CAZXSN010000128.1:0-5165 GCA_964643295.1 uncultured Lachnospiraceae bacterium | reverse complement strand
AGGTATATAAACATGGACAGGACGAATTACAGGTTCTGGGATATGTGAAATAGCGGCAGCGCTTTCAGCGGATCCCGGGTCCGGCTTTTATCCGGAAAAACTGCTATTCCGGCCCTGTTTTCTGCCACAGGATGTATGTCATCTGGGACAAATGTCGAGGTTCTGCTTAGAAGGTTCAACAATTCACTAATATGTCAAACCATGTGCCTTCTCAAGTGACCGATTAGCGGCTGGCACACGCTGAAGCAAGGACCATATCAATCGAATGGGCTGAAGCGTTTCTTATAATAGTCGAGGGAAATTCATCCCGCGCCGGACTTGAACTTCCCTCAGCCTTTCGTGCTGCCCTGACCGCCGGACTTGAACTTCCCTCAGCCTTTCGTGCTGCCCTGACCGCCGGACTCCGCCGCAATGGGAAAAACGCCTTTGTCCGTGTACCGCCTGGTCCTGGCGCAGCATATGCAGCTGAGCACGTCTACCTTTGGGAAGTCAAAGGACCGAGTTTGATACAATTCAGTGACAGTTTTACCGTTTGGGATCCAAGTGGACGCAAATCTATTTTAGTGGGTGTATCTCTAGACAGGGAGTGCAAAACTACAGATCGAATTTTTTGAGGTGTTAGTATGAATAAGGGCATCAAAATTGAATTGCTGGCCTTGGAGTTATTTTATTAGGAATTGCATTGAGCACAAATAATATTTTGGCAATCGTTCTTGGAGTGATAGGCTTTGGAGTTGTTTCGGCAGGATGCTTTTTGAAAGATAAGGACAGGTAAACCGGGTTTTGCGGGGCACAGTATGGCTTGGATTCATGTGCAGACAGTGAACTATTTTGTTTCAGCAAAGTGGTGGAAAGAGTTAGTTCAGCGTTTTACCGGGTGCAGGTACAAATCCGTAAAAACAAAAGATGCACAGGATTCTGTGCAGGAAGAAGCATCAGTATATTGAAACGGATGAGAAGGCCTCTGCCGGAACAGCGTTTTTCTTTCAGTTCGATACAATTCAGAGACAGCCTTTCCGCCTGAAAATCAGCGTCGTGCATCTTGCAGGCAGGAGGGTGCATAGATCAGAATTTCAAGGGAATTGTTATGACAAATTATGAAATATTTGAAATTGCATTGCGGCAGTCAGCCTTTGACTGCAACTGCAGTCCTGATGATTTTCTGTCATCTGAAAACAAGGTAGTGCTGTCACAGGAAAACAAAAAAGCAAGGGCGTATCTTCCGCTTCCTCTCGAGTGTGATCTGGTGTCATATGGAAATAATATCGTTGCCCAGGTAAGCCCCAGAATGAAAGAGACTGTTGAGTGGTATATCGGCAAATATCCAATAGAACACTGCTTTGAAACACCAAATTTGATTGCCTTAAATGAAAGATTGGCGGTCTTTGGCTACAAAGTCTGCTTCATGGCCGAATACTTTCTGCCAGATACGAACAGGCTTGCAGAACTGCCCTGCGGATATGAGCAACGGCTCTTATTTCCGCAGGATTTTCAACAGTATTATATGGATGAATGGGGAAATGCCCTGTGCGAAAAAAGAAAACATCTGGACGTACTTGCCGTCGGCGCGTTCGATAACGGTAAGCTTATAGGGCTGGCAGAGTGTTCTGCGGACTGTGAGGACATGTATCAGATCGGTGTCGATGTTTTGCCCGCATACAGAAAAAACGGCGTTGCCTCCTCGCTTACAAGCAAACTTGCGCTCGAAATATTGAAGCTTGGGAAGGTGCCGTTTTACTGCTGCGCGTGGTCAAATATCAGATCGGTTCGCAACGCCTTAAGATGCGGCTTCAAACCAGCCTGGGCGGAACTTACCGCGAGGGACAGCGACTTTGTAGACAGCATTAACCGATAAAGACCGTTTCCATTTTATTGCATGGGAAACCGCCTTTCAGTCATGAAAATGGGGAAGCGGTTTCGCTTTAATTCTTTATTTTCTCCCTAGTTTTAAAGTCACCCGGACATCTTTCCTGCAGCCAACTGTGGAACAATTCTTCAGCCGACGGAATAGTTCGACTACGAATGCCTGCAGGAGCGTTTTGCGGGTACAGTTTCGCCTGAAAGCCTTCTTTCGCCGCCTGATGGAACGCTTTATCCGTGATCGGTGCCTGGAAGTGTATCCAGGTTTCGCTTTTTTCCGGCATTGCCATTCTTGTCCAGTTGAAGGAAGGCAGATACCTAGGCCGTTATATTTGTGGAGGATAGATTAAGGCCTTTGCAGCTACTTGTCCTTCCAGTTCATTCTTGTCCATGTGGAAGGCGCACCTTAAAGTATAGACTGATGCGCTCTTTTCTTGGCTTGATCTTGATTTGTCCAGTGACCAGCGGTGTTCATCTGTTCCTTAATATTATGTGCTTTGCGACGGACTGCTGTTTATGGTTATGACATTTATGCAACGTGAAAACAGTGGAAGAAATGGAGGATACACGATGCATATCCTGCGGTCTTGATTTAAAAGAGTATGAAATCATGGAAGAGCTGAAAGAGGCTCTTTTGACGAGTGAAGTACAATGTCAAGGTGACCGAGACTTAATAGAAAAGCTATCTGCCGAAAGAACGGGTTTCTGATTTTTTCAAAGTGCGGCTGACGACAGGCTGTGTTAGGGAAGCAATCTGACGGAAGAAATTGCAGCCATGGCTTTACAGGTGATTCCGCGAATGTCCCGTCAGATTTACTGGCATCTCATCTGCCTGATTTCACACAGTATCCTGCTTCTGAAGCTTACGAATACAGGTGTACGCAAAAAGGATGCCACGTACATGGCATCCTTTGCATTTTTGCCGATCAATCTTTTTCCTGCCGGGCTACAGCGTCTCTGTGTGTGAACGAATAACTTCCCGCGGCGCTGCCCAGTCAGTTTTCCGGACCTGTCCTTTTTAGAAATGATCCACAGTGTTTACTCTGTCTGTGCTTCTGTGGCAGCTGCTTCTTCCACGACCGCTTCCGTTGCTGCTTCTGCGGCTTCCGCTTCTGTTTCCTCTTCTGCTGCAGCCACTTCTGTCTCTCCCTCTGTCTCGCCGTCTGCCGCTTCGGCGGCCTGCGCATCCTGTTCAGCGGTTTCCATCGAGGCTTCCAGATTCTTGCTGTTTCCGTAGATGCCCTTTTGCGCTAAAATAAACGCATCCTGAACGGCCTGAAGGGTATCTTCCTCAGCACTTATGCCTTCGCCCAGAGTCAGGGTTCCGTCTGCCGCATAGCTTCCGCTTAATTCATTCTCTTCATAAACAGCTGTCCAGGTCATCTCGTCCTTGTTCCAGGATACGGTACCGACCTTTTCCGGTTCTTCACCGTCTCTTGCATAGATCGGGGCATGTCTGTTCCCCGCCAGAATATCCGCGAAGGCTTCTTCCAGTCCGGGAATATAGGGATCCGCATAGCCGCCTGTATTTTCTTCCGTGATTGTAAGTTTCCCGTCTTCGGTAAATGTTCCGGCCAGTTTCGTGTACTTGTAGGGAGACGGGAATTCCGCTTTCCATTCCCCAGTGCTTTCATTCCAGGCGATGGCTCCGTCTGTAAGGTCAAAATCCGGGGCCGAGAACTCAAGGAACGCATACTCCCGTCCGTCGCGCAGCTTCTGAAGTTCCTCGCCGAGTCCCTCCAGATATTCCCCGCCATAGCCGTTGGCGTTGTCTTCCGTCAGCGTCAGTGTGCCGTCATCGTTGATGGTTCCTCTCAGCACCGTATACAGATAGGGTGAGGTAAACTGCGCTTCCCATTCCTTCGTTTCCTCATTCCAGGAAACCGTGCCGTTTATGATGTCAAACACCGGACAGGTAAAATACAGGGCAGAATAGTTCCAGCCATCAGCGAGTTTCTCCAGGGCGGCTTCTGCCTCGGATGCCGGGAAGGCCTGTGTTTCCGCTCCAGTTTCCGATTCAGTTTCTGCTTCCGCATACACACAGGCCGGTGCAGCCGTACCCACCAGCAGCGCTGCCGCCGCAAGGCTCAGCAATGTTTTTCTCAGTTTCATTTCATAACTCCTCCTTCATAAAAATTTTCTCTATCGTAATCGTTAAGTCCCCTGAGAGCTACTCTTTTTACGCCCTAAAGATACCGTATTTTTGACAAAATTGGTATGCCGCAGCGGGAGCGTTCAAAAAAGGACCACTTTTTTGTCGATTCCGGCACACGCTCCCATTTCTGACTGCTGAGAAACACCGGATCCGTATTGATCCTGTCCAGGACCTGGCTGGAAGAGATGCTGACGATCATTCTCCTCAGCCGCGCAGGGAATTCGATGACCGGGATTACCTGCTGTTCCAGTTCCAGCAGAAAATCAGGCACAGCATCGATTTTGCCGAAGTTCATCTGCTCTGACCCGTGTCCGGAACGGATTTTCAATTCCGGGTCAAACGTATTGGTGATCCGGATGTATCGGATTCCCAGATTATTCACGGCCAGTGGCAGGTGCTCCTGCACTCTGACCTCCAGAAGATCAGCAAACATGTCGGCATTCATGCATTTGAGAACCGGATCAGAAAAAGGTCTGCCCTGATCGGCGAAAATGTCTATTCTGATTTCTCCTGCTGACTGGTTCGCCTGCTCCTCTAGCATTTTCAGGCCGTTCTCCGTCTCGATGATCTCCCGCTGGAGCGCGTCGTACTGCTCCTGTGAGATGTCGCCGTTGGCAAAGGCTGTGTTCGCCTGTTAGCGGCTGTTTTCAGCGTCGCCAGCTTTTCCTTCGTCTCGGAAAAGCCGTCCGACAGCAGCTTTTGCTTAATGTGCCAGCAGTTCCGTGTTGCCAGGATCGAGGTTCAGCAGTTTCTCCGCATCCTTGAGCTGCGACTGTGTGTCCTTGATGGACGAGTTGACGCCTTTTAAGGCGGTCTGCAGTATGGCGGTATAGCCGCCGATCTCCAGCTTGATCCCCTTTATTCTGTTTGCGGCCATGCGGCGGCACCTCCCTCCGTTAAAAATGAGCATAAAAATACCCGGATCGCTCCGGGCAAAAAGAAAGAGCCGACTGCTCGACTCATTCAAAAGATGTGTTCAGTTTTTCGTTCTGCATATCCAGATTCTACTGCCTGTCAACATCCCGCCCGCCATCATAACACGAATGACCGTGACAATAATTTCTTCACGGGCCGGGATGTAGAATACGCGCAAGTTTCCACCGGCATAATGCGCAGGTTTCGGCTGCGCCAAGGCTCCTTGTCATAAATA
>CAZXSN010000127.1:0-5240 GCA_964643295.1 uncultured Lachnospiraceae bacterium | reverse complement strand
GACTTTTAGCCAGATGCATGTTATGAAGTTTCGGATCGATTTTCTTCTTTTCGTTCACATAATTCAACAGCGGCATGAAAAGTTTATAAAACAGCTTGCTGTCTTTCTCAGACAACGTCATAATGGATCCTCCTTGAATTTCCTGGCTGAAGAAACTTTATGATCTCCTCAGCCGATCTAAGGGGAGACAGGGATACGAGACAGAGAGAGGGGGATGTGCTGTATCTCCTGTGCTGTATTTCCTGCGCAGGGCTGTTGCCCCAAATCGGTTCCGCGGCTTATTAAAATTTTAGCAATACAACTTCTGGCATTGTCTGACCCTGCATTACTTTGAGGTCATCAGTGTATCGGACGGCGCTGTGCCTGTTTTACGCTCCTGAGTCATACCTTTGGTTCACACCCGTGGTTCATACCCCTGTTTCACATCTCAGTCTCGCGTCCAACAGTTCAATGGTTTGCGGCACTCTGAGGAAGAGGATGCAAATTGGTGTTGAATCTTGGGAGGAAATTGTTATGATAGATGAAATGCGCCTGGACCTAACACGAGAACAGGAACGGGGCCAGAGACGGAAACTGAGCAGATGTACTTGAGACTTTAAGAAGGATGGAGGAGAAGAGAAGGATTATGTTGGATTTGACTTGGCTTTGTCAGCCTGTGTTTCTGGCAATTGCGGTGATGGCTTCCTTTAAAACATATCTGGAGATCAACGAGAAAAGTGAAAAAACGGTAGAAAGATATGTGCGGGACGTGAGGATGTTTCTCAATTTCGCGGACGGTAGGGAACTGACGAAGGAGCTTGTGATTGCCTACAAAGACATGCTGCTCGGGCAGGGTTACAAGAAGACAAGTATCAATTCCAAGATGATGTCTCTGCATGTCTTCTTCCACTACATCAACAGGAATGACTGTGCCGTGGAGTGTCTCCGGATACAGGTAACTCCCTTTATTCTGGAAAAAAATCATCTTACGCTGGAGGAATACCATAAGCTCCTGAAAGCTGCCGAAGGGAACTGGCGTCTGCAGCTGCTTTTAAAGACACTGATTGGGACGGGTATCCGTATCTCAGAACTTGCTTTCTTTACGGTGGAAGCTCTTTTGAAAGCGGGAGAAGGGAACGTCCTTGTGGAGGTCACCTGCAAAAAGAAAACGCGCCTTGTCCTGGTACCGACAGAGCTGGGGAAAGAACTTCGGGAGTACATTGAGGCGCAGGGACTGACATCCGGACCGATCTTCTGCACGAAGAGCGGAAAGCCCATGGACCGCAGCAACATCTGGAGAAGCATTCAGGACCTTTGCAAGAAGGCTGGCGTTGATCCGGAAAAGGGCCATCCCCACAACTTTCGCCGCCTGTTCGCCCGTCTGGTATACGAGGAAACCAACAACCTGGTTTTAGTATCCAACCTGCTGGGACACAGCGACATCAACACGACAAGGCTCTACCTGCAGTTATCGGAAGAGGAAGTAAGGCAAACACTCGATTCAGTGAACAGGGAAGCCTCCTACAGGGACAAAAAGGTCTTTCACGGGGAAGATCACAAAGTGAGCCAGAAAAAGGGAAACCGGAAACAGAGAGATCCGAAACGCGGCCACGCGAAAGACTGCCGGAAGAAGGCCGGAAAGAAGTGCCATAAAAAGCACGGGAAATCGGGAAAAAAATAGGATACAACACTTTATACAGAATGTTGTTTACGAGAAGAGAGCCTGGCACTGGAATCTGACTGGTCCAAAGCGATGAGCATAAGCTGAACATGGGTTGAGCGTCCGAAAAGGGATTGATTGAGACGTATGTTCGAGATGTTTCTAAGATTTTGCTCATTGATGTGATATTAATCGGAAAAATATAGGTGGCAGGCTTGGGAAAGTGCGCCCTGAAAGGTTAGTTAAAGATAACGTTTCGGCGAAAATTTACCTAAATCTGGTCCAGGATCCGGTTTTTGCCCCTTCGAAGATGTGAAATTTTACAAAATTTTGAATTCCTGCTTGATTTCTGGAGTCGAAAATGGTATGATTGGGTCTCAGTGAGAGAGTTCTCACGGATTTTCAACCATCCGGATACAACATTCTGTATAGAACGTTGTAAAGGGCCGAAGGAGGCAGGAAAAATGGGCATCCTGCTGTATGAGCACAACCAGGAAGCCTATGAATCGGCGGAGCGGCTGCTGGCGGAGACTGGCCGGGCAGCGGTGATCCACCCGACCGGGACAGGAAAGTCGTTCATCGGCTTCAAGCTATGCGAGCAGCACCCGGAAAGCCGGATCTGCTGGATATCCCCTTCTGAGTATATCTTCCGCACACAGGTGGAGAATTTAAAGAAGGTCTGCGGAGAGGAGACCGCCGGGGAGATCCTTGCAAACGTTCAGTTTCTGACATACGCGCGTCTCGCGCAGATGAAAGAGGAAGAGATAAGTGCTCTGGATCCAGACTTTATAATTTTGGATGAATTCCACCGCTGCGGCGCTCCCGTTTGGGGTCAAGCAGTAGAGAGGTACCTCCAACTTTATTCATCTGTACCTGTACTGGGCCTTTCGGCCACGAATGTCCGCTACCTGGATAACCAGAGGGATATGGCGGAGGAGCTTTTTAACGGCAACATCGCCTCCGAGATGACCTTAGGAGAAGCGATCGTCCGGAGAATTTTGGACGCTCCCAAGTACGTGATGACTGCCTTCCTCTATAATACGGAACTTGACCGCTTAGAAAAAAGGCTTGATCACGTACAGAACAAGGCGGCCAGGGACGCAGGAGAAAAGTACTATGAGGCGCTTCGCAGGGCTTTGGACAAAGCGGACGGTCTCGATGTGATCTTTGAGAAGCACATGGAGAAGCCAAAGGGTAAGTATTTGGTTTTTACCTCCAACCTGAAGGCGATGAAGGAGTGCCTGTCCCATGTCTCGGAGTGGTTTTCAAAGGTGGATCCGGATCCGCATGTGTATACGCTCTATTCTCCGGATCCAAAGACACTTAAGTCTTTTGACGCGTTTAAGGCCGATACGGATGATTCCCATTTGCGGCTTCTTTTCTGTATCGATGCTTTAAATGAAGGGATTCATATCGACGATGTGGACGGGGTAATCCTTTTCAGGCCGACTTCGTCTCCAACCATTTACAAGCAGCAGATCGGGCGGGCCTTATCCGCGGGGAAAGCGGAGACTCCTGTGATCTTCGATATCGTCAACAACTTCGAAGGATTATACAGCATCGGATCTTTGCAGGAAGAGATGCGCTGCGCGATTGAGTATTACAGAGAGGCAGGTGAGGCCGAAAAGATTGTTACAGAGCAGTTCCGGGTAATCGATGAGGTTAAGGACTGCCGGAAACTCTTTAACCAGATGGAGGAGGCGCTTACCGCTTCCTGGGATGCCATGTACCTTCTCGCCGCCAGGTATTATAAGGAGCACGGAGATTTAAACGTTCCTATAAGGTATCAGGCCCCCGGCGGGTATTCCCTGGGTAGATGGCTGCAGGTACAACGGCGTATCCGCTCCGGAAAGATAGCCGGAGAGTTAAGCGAGGAGCGGGAAAGAAAACTGGACGCGATCGGTATGCGCTGGGAAAGCGCCAGTGACCTGTCGTGGGAGAAGCATTTGGATTCCTGCAGGAAATACAGGCAGGAGCATGGGAACTTAAATGTCCCGGGAGACTATGTTGACGCGGATGGAGTGAGACTGGGGGAATGGTTAAAGTCCATTCGAAGCTACAAAAGGTATGGGATTCGTTCAGCCTACTTTACGCCGGAGCGGGAAAAGCTCCTGGATGATCTGGGGATGGTCTGGAACCAGTCAGATTACCTGTGGGAGCGAAACTACGCGGCTGCGAAGTCCTATTTTCAACAATATGGCAACCTGGACGTACCCCCAGGACACATGGAGAACGGGATAAATCTCTACAACTGGCTTTCTGATCTTCGCAAGATGTACCGCTGCTGCCGACTTAAGGAGGATACGGCGGAGGCGAAAACGACATATTCAGTTGGAACAGATCCAAATGTCTCCGCGGATGCGGTCTCCGGTTGTAAGGGTACCGGAGATCACCGGGAGGAGAGATCTGTACCGACGCCGGAAGGGGAGTCCGGTGCCGTACAGGGAACCTTCTCTGAGGGAGAATCAAAAAATCAGCGGAGGACGCTGACTGAGAGCCAGATCGCGCAGTTGGATGCGATCGGTATGCGCTGGGAAGCAAAGACAGACGTTGTCTGGAACACTGGATACACAAAAGCAGGGGAGTATTTTAAAGAGCATGGCTCGATAGATGTACCTGTAAACTACGTGACTTCGGACGGTTACAAGTTGGGCGTGTGGCTTTCCAAAGCCCGGGAGAAGTACGCGAAGGGGGTACTCTCCAGGGAGCAGATCGAACAGCTGGAAGCCTTTGGTATGGTATGGGACAAATCCCGGAAGAATGACTGGGAAGACTGCTACCGGAAAGCATTAGCCTACTACCAGGAATACGGAAACCTGTTCATTCCCAGCAATTACATCGTAGATGGAATATGGCTTGGCAAGTGGGTGAATGAACAGAGGCAGATCCTTGCCGGAAACCGGCAGGGAAAGACACTGACAAACGAGCAGAAGGAGAAACTCTCCTCCATCGGTCTTACGGCGGAAAAACCGGCGGAGGAGCGCTGGAAGCGCCGCTAGGTAGCCGCTTACTTCAGAGCTCACGGAAACAGCAGGCTGCCGGTCGGATATCTGGATTCACAGGGGAAGAACCTGTATGTCTGGCTGGTAAACCAGCGGGCTTCCGCGAAATCGGGCAAGATGAGTGAGGAGAGGAAACAGCTGCTCGGTGAGATTGGGGCGTTAAGCGTCTGAGCAGGATTGTAGAAACTGCGAAGCAGCGGAACAATCCGTAATCACCTTTTAATGCCTGAAACATGTGATGGCAGGACTTCTGTCCTTGAAGCTGGGGCACTTGGACAAAAGGCAAGAGGCAGGAGACAACAGACAACATGGTGCAAAAGGGCGCAAGGGGGATTGCGCGGCTGGCACTGTGTGTTCTTGTTTAAGATGCGGAGAAACTTTTGTGGGATCTCCGCGATGGCCGGAGCGCAGATACTGGGGAGATTACGTAATAGATATAACATAAAAATACATTCAAAATCTTGCCGCTCTGGCCAGGTTTGGGTGCAGCCGTGATTGTTGTATTTGTTTCTTTGGGGAGAAAGAAACAATAAGGTAAGGTAAGGGAACGATTGCGGCTGCATCTTTTGGTTATTGTTATCCTGATTTCCATGGATTAA
>CAZXSN010000126.1:0-5311 GCA_964643295.1 uncultured Lachnospiraceae bacterium | reverse complement strand
GCTCTTAAATCTTCTTCGAGCGGCAAAAGAGGCCCCGGCATATTTTCATGGAGAATGACGAATGCGTAAACTGTTCAAATATCTAAAGCCCTATCGACTGCAGAGTATCCTTGCGCCTTTGTTTAAGATGCTGGAGGCTTCTTTTGAGCTGCTCTTGCCTCTCGTGGTGGCCTCGATCGTGGATCGCGGGATCGGCGGCGGAAACCAGACATACGTGTTTCAGATGGGCGGTCTGATGCTGCTGTTGGGAATAATCGGTCTTGCCTGTTCCGTGACCGCCCAGTTCTTTTCGGCCAAAGCGGCCGTGGGCTTCGTAAGCGATGTCCGAAGCGCTCTCTATCGTCATATCCAGAGTCTTTCCTACACGAAAATCGATCAGCTGGGAACCTCGGCTTTGATTACCCGCATGACCAGCGACCTTAACCAGGTGCAAAACGGCCTGAACCTCACTTTGCGCCTGCTTCTTCGTTCCCCGTTTGTGGTGTTTGGGGCAACCGTGATGGCCTTTACGGTCAATGTCCGCGCGGCTTTGATCTTTGTGGTGGTAATCCCGCTGCTTTGCGTGGTTGTGTTCGGAATCATGCTGTTTAACATTCCCATGTACCGCAGGGTGCAAAACCGTCTCGACCGGGTGCTTGGGGCGGCCAGGGAAAACTTAACCGGAGCCAGGGTTTTGCGGGCCTTTAACAAACAGGAAGCGGAAATCCGGGGATTTGAGGAGAAGACCGAGGAGTTAAACCGGGTGCAGCGTTTCGCGGGCAAAATCTCCGGGCTTATGAATCCCCTCACCTATGTGATCATCAACGTGGGGATGATCATTCTTTTAAGAAGCGGAGCCATTCAGGTGGACCAGGGAGTGATCACCCAGGGAGAACTGACCGCGCTGGTCAACTACATGTCCCAGATCCTGGTGGAACTGGTAAAGATGGCGGATCTCATCATCTCCATCACCCGGGCCGTCGCCTGCGCAAACCGAGTACAGGCGATTTTCGAAGTGCAGCCGGGCATGAGCTATGGAGAAGAAGACAATCCCGTCTGGAATTCAGTTAAGAAATCTGCCGGTCAGAAAGAAAGGCCGGAAATTCTCTCGTTTTCCCATGTGTGTCTTCGCTATGAGAATGCCGGGGAAGAGTCGTTAAGCGATCTGACCTTTCACGTAAAACAGGGAGAGACGGTCGGCATTATCGGCGGCACCGGCTCCGGCAAGACTTCCCTTGTAAACCTCGTGGCCCGTTTCTATGACGCGACCGCGGGAGAAATCCTCCTGAAAGGCCGCCCGATCGGAGAGTATTCGAAGGAAGCGCTTCGGCAGATGATTGGTGTGGTGCCACAGGAGGCGGTGCTCTTTGCCGGGACGATTGAAGACAACCTGCGCTGGGGGAAAAAGGACGCCTCTGAGGAAGAACTGCGAAGAGCTCTTAAGATCTCCCAGTCTCAAGAATTTGTCTCTCAGAAGGAAGGAAACCTGAAAGCGCGAATCGAGCAGGGCGGGAAAAATCTCTCCGGAGGACAGCGCCAGCGCTTAACCATCGCCCGTGCCCTCGTCAAACAGCCGGAGATTCTGATCCTGGATGACAGTTCTTCCGCGCTCGATTTTGCCACGGATGCCAGACTGCGTAAAGCGATACGCGCAATGGATCCCTCCCCGACGGTTTTTCTTGTCTCTCAGCGGGCCTCTACTCTTATGCTTGCGGACCAGATCCTGGTGCTGGAAGACGGATGTCTGTGCGGGAGCGGCACCCACAGGGAGCTTTTAGAGAACTGTCCGGTGTATCAGGAGATCTATTACTCCCAGTTTCCGAAAGAAGGTGCGGCTCATGCGTAAGGGACAGGCAGGAACGCTGAAGAAAGTCCTTCGCTACATCCGCCATTACCGTCTGTTTTTGCTTGTATCGCTACTCTGCGCGGCGGTCAGTGTGACCCTCACGCTGTACAACCCGATTCTTATCGGGCGGGCGGTGGATCTGGCACTGGGAGCCGGAAAGGTGGACTTCGCGGGAATCGCCCGGATTTTAGCCAAAATGGCTGTCTTGATCCTCATCACCGCCGGGGCGCAGTGGGTGATGAATCTTTGCAACAACCGCATCAGCTTCAACGTGATCCGGGATATGCGCAGGGACGCATTTCGAAAAATTCAGGTGCTGCCGTTTTCCTACATCGACGCCCACCCTTACGGGGAAGTGGTGAGCCGTGTGATCGCGGATGTGGATCAGTTCTCGGACGGCTTACTGATGGGCTTTACCCAGCTTTTTACCGGTGTTTTAACAATTGCCGGAACCTTGGGGCTGTTGTTTTCCATCCATCCGGGCATTGCCTGCGCGGTCGTTTTCCTGACACCGATCTCCCTTTTCGTGGCTGCCTTCATTGCCTCCCGCACCTACCATCTGTTTCGCAGGCAGTCGGAAACCCGGGGCGAGCAGACTGCCCTGATCGATGAGATGATCGGACACCAAAAGATTGTGCAGGCCTTTGGCTATGAGGAAGAATCCCAGAAACGGTTTGACGAGGTAAATGAAAGGCTGCGGGAGTGTTCAACAAAAGCGACCTTTTTCTCCTCGCTTACCAATCCCTGCACACGGTTCGTCAACTCCATCGTCTATGCCGCGGCGGCGATCCTGGGGGCTCTGTTGGCGATTTACGGCCACATTTCCGTCGGGCAGCTGGTCTCCATCTTAAGCTACGCGAACCAGTATACGAAACCTTTCAATGAGATCTCCGGTGTGGTGACTGAGCTCCAGAATGCCTTAGCCTGCGCGGCGAGGGTACTGGAGTTAATCGAGGAAGAGCCGGAAGTGCCGGATGAGGAGGATGCCCTTTCCCTTACGAACCCTGACGGGACCGTGAGCGTAAGGGATATCAGTTTTTCCTATACGCCGAAACAGAAGCTGATGGAGCATTTCAGCCTGGAGGTGAACAACGGACAGCGGGTAGCGATTGTCGGTCCGACCGGATGCGGCAAAACGACCCTCATCAACCTGCTCATGCGTTTCTACGATGTCCAAAGCGGCGCGATTTTCGTATCCGGCACCGATATCCGTAAGTTAACGCGCAGTTCCCTGCGTTCTTCCTACGGCATGGTGCTGCAGGAGACCTGGTTAAAATCGGGCACAATCCGCGAAAATATCGCCATGGGGAAACCCGATGCGACTGAGGAAGAAGTGATCGCGGCGGCGAAGGCGGTTCACGCGCACAGCTTTATCCGCCGACTGCCGGAAGGATATGATACAATCATCTCAGAAGACGGGGGAACACTCTCCCAGGGACAAAAGCAGCTTTTATGCATCGCCCGTGTCATGCTCTGTCTGCCGCCGATGCTGATTCTCGATGAGGCAACCTCCTCCATCGATACCAGGACCGAGCTGCAGGTGCAGAATGCCTTCGCCCTTCTGATGAAAGGGCGCACCAGCTTTATCGTCGCCCACCGGCTGTCAACGATCCGGGAAGCGGACGTGATCCTGGTCATGCGAAATGGCACGATCATCGAACAGGGCACCCACGAGAGTCTGATGAAACAGCAGGGATTCTACGCCCAGCTGTACAACAGCCAGTTTGCCTCAGCCGCGGCAAAGGAGCAGCAGCGGTGCTGAAATTTTACCGGGTAAGGCAACGGAACTCCTGGAAACATCCCGGACAGCGTTTCCTGCCTTTTTTCCGCTACGCCTGTTGGGAGAAGCCCGAATGTCCCAGTTTCCGGCACCCTTTGAGTTTCTTAAAATCCATCCCGTCCCCCTATGACAGGGAATGCCTATGTAAAAGGAGCATGCACTGCAGTGTTAAACGGGTCCGGGTAAAGGAGATCAGCTATAAACAGGGATACGTCGGTGTCATCTTTGACCTTGACAGGAACCGGACCATCTGGGTTGAGCAGAACCCCGGGCTGGGTGTACTGGAAGAATTCGCACATCAGTTGACAGAAGAAGAACGTGCCCGGATCGAAGTTGTTGCCGGAGACGAAGCCTCCTGGATCGATTCCTGTATGCCGTATTTCCCCAATGCCAAACACTGCGCGGACTTCTCCCAGCCGGAAGAGTGGGTATTAGAGATGCTTAACCGCGACAGACAGGCCCCTTCAGCATAGCTTCCCGTAAGCACAGATACGTCAGGACAGATCTTAAACCGGGTAACCACGCGAAGTCACCCATTGATGGGGGCATATATATGTATCCTTTCGCTCGGACGATGTGCGGAAAAATCACCATTCGTGACAACTTCCCTGTACGTGATCAAAGGATCCCGAAAGCACAGCAGTCTTATGCCGCAATGGAATAAATTTCCAGGATTGACACCGACTAAAAGACCAGGCATCTTAAGAGCTGCCGGGGTATTACAGATGGAAACACGGGAAAATATTATCCCCCTTGGTGATACTTAGGAACACGAGAAGAACGCGGCAAGAAAGTTTAGAACAAGAAAGTTTAGAAGGAGAAGACTGTCTGATTTTTCTCCTTATGCAGATAGAAACTGGAGGTGCAAAGATGGAGGGGAATTCTGACGAGAGAAGAGTTTGGGGAATCCATACCAAGGATGACCATTTGTTTTTAAGCAAAAACCTGATCGCGATCGGATGGAGGGAATTTGGGGATCTTTCTAAAGTTGAGGCAAACCGGGAAGCGTTTAAAGAGCATTACCTGGAAGCCTTTCCTGATTCGAAAAAAGGTCAGATTGCCACCGGCGCGGGGATGCTTTTCCGTTTTATACACGAAGTGCAGACTGGGGATTATGTCGTGTTCCCCTCCAGAACGGACAGGATGATTAATATCGGTATCGTGGAAGGCAGCTATTATTATGAGACCAACGATGGTGAGTTTGTACAGCGCAGAAAAGTTAAATGGCTTACGCACATCCCGCGCCTTAGATTCTCACAGGGAGCCCTGTATGAAGTTGGCTCCGCGATG
Source organism: uncultured Lachnospiraceae bacterium (assembly GCA_964643295.1). Lineage (GTDB taxonomy): Bacteria > Bacillota > Clostridia > Lachnospirales > Lachnospiraceae > Merdiplasma. The sequence continues at coordinate 416 of CAZXSN010000126.1, read as the reverse complement.
ACCTTCTTCGCTGTGAAAAACTACGCCGATGAGTTTCTTTCATTCCTGGATAAAGGAAACAAAGAGGCCTCCTCTTTTGAAACGGAAGATGAAACCGTCAGTGCGACAGCTGAAGATATCATTGAAGGCACAAAAGACTTCATTCTCAAGGAACTAAGCCGCCAGCTAAAGGGATATGACCTTGAAGCCTTTGTCGCTGATCTGCTGCGGGCAATGGGATACAGGACCACGATCTCACCTCATGGCGGGGACAGCGGAATTGATATCACGGCATACAAGGATGAGCTTCCTCCGCGTATCCTTGTACAGGTCAAAAGTCAGGACAGCGATATCAAAGAGACAACGATCCAGTCGCTTAAGGGAGCAATGCACGAGGGTGATTACGGATTATTTGTCACGCTTTCCAACTACACGAA
>CAZXSN010000125.1:0-5382 GCA_964643295.1 uncultured Lachnospiraceae bacterium | reverse complement strand
ACCTGGGGCGTGTTCCCGAACAGGGCTCTGCAGGGCGGCGGTCCCCTCATCGATATCGGAACGCATGCGCTGGATATCACCCTCTGGATGATGAACAACTATGAACCGCTTTCCGTATCCGGTGTGGTCAACTACCGGCTGGGCCGTCAGGCGGACGGACCGGAAGGCAACGTATTCGGACCGTGGGATCCCGAGACCTTTGAAGTGGAGGATTCGGCGTTCGGTCTGGTGAAGATGAAGAACGGCGCCAGCATCTATATCGAGGCATCCTGGGCGCTGAACATCTTAAAGTCCATGGAGGCATCCACTACGCTTTGCGGCACGAAGGCCGGCGCGGAGATCCATCACGGCGGCAGCTATCCGACCGACGAGCTGATTTACAACACGGTGGAGCATGGCCAGCTGATGCAGAAGACGATCTCCCCGGCAGGTGTGGTAGACTTCTTCGAGGGCGGCGCCTCCGCAGAAGGTGTGCGCGAGCAGAAGCAGTGGCTGGAAGCGATCCTGAACGACACTGAGCCGCTGGTAAAGCCGGAGCAGGCCTATGTGGTAACCCAGATCCTGGAAGGCATCTATCGTTCCGCTGAATCCGGAAAGGAAGTCTTCTTCTAAAGAGGTAAGTCCGTCAGGGCTAAGGCCAGGACGGGAAAGACATTCTTACGCTTTGTAAGCGCGGGAGAAAAAGGAAAGAAACCAACCAGTATCACAGGATAGCTGGACGAAACAGTCAGGGGCCTGTCTGATGGGTAGTCAGGCGGGCCCTTTTTTTGGAGGAATAGTTTGAACGGATTCCTGTGAATTGATAGAAAGGAATAAGGAAGATGGCTGCAAGACAGATTTTCAATCCGGAAGGATTTAAGAATATTGAGAAAGACGGGAAAGCCGTAGGTTTCCAGTTTCAGTACAAGGCGCAGTACTATCGCGGCTTCACGCTCTCGATCGTGCGGGAGCTTACGGTGAACGTGGACGGAGAGGACTTTGACCGCAAGGATATCAGCATGACGGTAAACGGCGAGACCTTCACGCTGGATGAGATGCTCACCGTGGTGGATTCCGACTACCGCTGGGAGTTTGGCGAATACGCGACTGTGAACGTGAAGAAAGAAGGCGGGCTGGCAAAAGGCGCTCATCATCTGACGACCGTCACCACGATCGTTCCTTCTTACATGCCGTTCCCGAACATTTCCACAGCAGAAGCGGATTTTGTGATTGAATAAGGAGGAGAATACGATGAGTTACGAGATCAAGAGAAGTATTTCCCTGTACAGCTATCAGGATGAGTATTATGACGGGGTTCTGGATCTGGAAGGGTGCCTAAGGGAGACCTCCAAGACCGGTGCGACCGGTGTGGAGCTTCTGGCGGAGCAGATGATCAAGAGATTCCCGCTGCCGATCGAGGACGAGGAGTTCCGCGCTCACTGGTTTGAGATGTTAAAGAAGTACGGCCTGGAGCCGTCCTGCTACGACGCGTTCCTGGAAAACCGCATCTACGCGAACCGCACTCTTTCTGTGGGCGAGCAGGTGAACATGATGAACCGCGACATCCGCCTGGCCTCCATGCTGGGATTTCCGGTGCTGCGCACCCTGGTTTCGACTCCGATGGATGTCATCGAGGGAAGCCTGGAGTACGCGGAAAAGATGAATGTGAAGATCGGTCTGGAAGTACACGCGCCGTTTTCCTTAAACTCCGGCTGGGCCGACGGGTACCTGGAGATGATCAACCGCACCGGGACCAAGTATTTCGGCTTCATCCCGGATATGGGCATCTTCTGCAAAAGAATTCCCGATGTGCTGCGCGACAAGGCGGTCCGCATGGGCGCCAAGGAAGAGTGCTTAAAGATCGTGGACGACGCCTATGCGCAGAGAGTGGAGAAAGGGTTCGTCAAGATCAAATATGACCTGGATCTGGGCAAGGCCAACATGGAATACCGCATGTCGAACGGCATGAAAGAGATGATGGATGCCGTGGAGAAGGCGGGCGGCGGTCCTGCTGACAACATGTACGCGAGTTCCTCCTTCACCTATTCCTGGTCGGATCCGCAGGATATCATCGACAACATCGACTACATCTTCCACACCCATGCAAAGTTCTACAACGTGCATGAGGACTATCAGGAGTGCGCCGTGGCGATTCCGGAAGTGGTGGAAGCGTTCAAGAAGGCCGGTTATCACGGCTACTTAAGCTCCGAGTACGAGGGCGGCGAGCACTTGAGGGATGTTGGCGTGGACAGCATCGAGCAGGTACGCCGTCACCAGGAAGCGTTAAGAAGAGCCATCGAGGGTTAAATAAAAAAGGAGAGGATGCTTCGGGGAGACGGCAAAGAAGGGGGCAGGACCTGAGAGGTTTTTCTGCTTCAGCCGCCTCCCCGCGGGGCATTTGATCCATTGAGCTAGAAAGGGAAGAATTCATGGAGTATCGTATTTTGGCAATCAATCCCGGCTCCACCTCCACCAAAGTCGGCTGCTTTGAGGGGGAGAAGGAGATTTTCACGGTCAATGTTTCCCACGATGCGGAAAAGTTAAAAGAGTTTCCCACGATCAGTTCTCAGCTTCCCTACCGGAAGGAGACGATCCTGCAGGCGCTTAAGGAAGCGGACATCGATCTTTCCACGATGGACGCCTTCGTGGGCAGGGGCGGCGGGCTTTTAGCCGTGGAAGGCGGCACCTACAAGGTCGGTCCGGTGCTTTTGGATCACGCGGAGCGCGGCGCGAACGGTGTGCAGCATCCGGCGCAGTTAGGCTCTCAGATCGCCAATGAATTTGCCGTTGCCTACGGTAAACCCTGTTTTGTCGTCAACCCGCCCGATACGGATGAGCTGACGCTTTGCGCCCGTCTGACCGGGATTAAGGGAGTTTACCGCAACGTTCATCTGCATGCGCTGAATCTGAAGGAGACCGCGATTCGCCACAGCCAGCTAAACGGCTGGAAGTATGAGGATAAAAACTATATCGTCTGCCATATCGGCGGCGGGATCTCCATCTCCGCGCACCAGAAGGGCAGAATGATCGACGGCAACGATATCGTCGGCGGCGAAGGTCCGATGGCGCCCACGCGCTGCGGCGCGGTTCCGGCAGCGGAAATGATCCGCTACTGCTTCGCCAATAAAGATGATCAGAAGGCGGTTGCCTCCCTTTGCACCAAGACCGGCGGTTTTGTCAGTCACTTGGGCACTTCGGACGCCATCGAGGTGACGAAGCGGGCAGCGCAGGGCGACAAGAAGGCCGCTCTCGTGTGGGATACCATGATCTATCAGATCATCCGCTACATCGGCGCCATGGCCGGTGTGCTGCACGGACAGGTGGACGGAATCCTGTTAGGCGGCGGCATGGTCCACAACGAGGATCTGGTCAGCCGCATCACCGAGGCCTGCTCCTGGATCGCGCCGGTGACGGCCTATCCCGGTGAGTTTGAGCTGGAGGCCATGGCGGCAGGCGCTATCCGTGTGCTGAAAGGGGAAGAGGAAGCGAAGGTCTATACCGGAAAACCGGTCTGGTCTCCGGAGGAACTCGAGGGCTGAAGAACATGACCAAAAAACAGGAAGTTGTGTTTACCGTGATCCAGGATCTGATCCTGGCATTTATCATCAATTCCACGGCGACTATTCTAAACGGCGGCTTTACGGACGCGGGGACATATCTTACGGGGATGTTCATGGCCTTCTCGATCAACTATGCGGCGGGTCTTATGATCCCCGTGCCGAAGATCGGAGCGGCGGCCGCCAACGCGCTGGGCCTTAAAAAGGGATCCTTCCTCCATAAGTTTGTGAGGATTTTCGTGATCAACGCGATTTTCGTGACGATCATCAGCTTCTGCATCGCCATGATCAACTGCGGGCTGGTGCCGGACCTTGTCTCCATCTGGCTGAAGACATACCCCGTTTTGCACATCGTGGGACTGGTCGCATCGATCCTGCTGGAAGATCCCTGCATCGAACTGGCGAAGACGATTGTGAAGGAATAAGTTTCCCAGGCACTTTAGTGAAAGGAGAGAACCCTGCATGAATCAGACAAAGGTCAATAAATACGCGAGAAGCGTATCCATCATCGGTGTCGGCTGCACTCCGTTCATGTATACCGTGGACAAGGAGGAGACGAACGGCTTGACGGAGGGCGAGCTGTTTGGCTATGCGGCCCTGAAGGCCATGGAGGACGCCGGTGTGAACCCACAGGATGTGGATTTTTATTTCCATGGCGAGGCGAGTCCGCTCAATGCCTCCAACTATTTAACGCCCAACATTCAGATCGCCAACTGGTTCGGGATGAAAGGCAAGGCTTCCATCCACCATTCCGAGGCCTGCTGCACCGGGTATTATGCGATTGAGCAGGCGGTGAACGCTGTCGCTTCCGGCAAGTACAACTGTGTGCTCACCGGCTGCGTGGAATTCGGCGACAGCCTGGCGGTGCCGAATCACCCGTACAAGCGGGAAAAGGTGACCATGGACAAGTTCCTGCAGACCACGGCCTGGCTGTATGACCGCAACTATACGCGCAGCCTGATGGCCGGCCAGGAACTGATCTACGATGATGCTGCCGAGTGGTATAAGAGAACCCGCGGCCTTACGGATCAGCAGATGGATGACACCTTGAACTGGATGTGCATCAACAACCGCCGCAACGCCTCTGTGAATCCCCTGGCGATCGAGCGGAAGACCTATGAGGAGCTGGCGAAGGAGAAGGGCTTCGACAACGTGATGGACTACATGCGCTCCCCATACAACCCGAAGATGGGCGATTTCCTCAGAGCCGGCGCCATTGAGCTCAAATGCGACGGCGCGGCTGCGGCGATCGTGTGCGCGACCGAACTCGTGGACAAATACATGGGCAACAAGGAGCATCAGCCGATCGAAGTGCTCGGCATCGGCTGCGCGGCCTGCGAAGCGACCACTCCGCACTTTGAAGTGACGGCCACCCAGGAAGCCGTCCGCCAGGTTTATGACGTGACGCAGGTGAAACCGGAGGAGATTGATCTGTTCTACGCCAACGACTTCATCATCACCTCCCATCTGGTATCGGCGGAGATCGCCGGTTACCTGCCTTACGGTGAGGGCTGGAAGTATATCTGTGAAGGCCGTACCGCTTATGACGGCGACAAGCCGATCAATACCAACGGCGGCCGTACGTCCTTTGGACACGCGCATGCGGCGTCCGGTCTCGCGGACCTTTATGAGGCAGTGAAGCAGATGCGCGGCGAGGCGGGCGAAGGACAGGTGAAGTTTACTCCGAAGACCACGATGCTGCGCGGCTATGGCGGAGCCCAGAATATCTGCACCTACATCATCCGCACACTGGACTGAAGAAGGAGGGACGCACAATGGCAATCGAATTAGAGAAAGTGGTTGAAAAATTCTATCAGAACCTGGAAGAAGGCAAGATCACCGCGAA
>CAZXSN010000124.1:0-5450 GCA_964643295.1 uncultured Lachnospiraceae bacterium | reverse complement strand
AGCAGACTGCTAAAAGTACTGCAGCGAAAAAGAAAGACGCGGGAGGAAACCGAATGAAGGTTCTTCCTGCGTCTTTTGATTTTTTGATTTTTGTCCGCTTTGCCTACAGTTCATCGTCTTCCACATCGGCGGTGTAGATGGAACGTTTCCTGGCCATGGCATCGCTTTCTAAGTATTCGTCATAGGTAGTGATCTTGTCGATCAGCTTGCCGTTTGGCAGAATCTCCATGATGCGGTTGGCGGTCGTCTGCACGATCTGATGATCGCGGGAGGAGAACAGCATTACCCCCGGGAACTTGATCATCCCGTTGTTAAGAGCCGTGATCGATTCCATGTCCAGGTGGTTTGTCGGCTCATCGAAGAGAAGCACATTGGCGCCGGAGATCATCATCTTGGAGAACATACAGCGCACCTTTTCGCCTCCGGAGAGGACTTTCACCTTTTTGACGCCGTCGTCCCCGCCAAAGAGCATACGGCCAAGGAATCCGCGCACATAGGTGACATCCTTGATCTCCGAGTACTGGGTCAGCCATTCGGCGATCGTTAAATCATTGTCAAATTCTGAGGAACTGTCCTTGGGGAAGTAGGCGCGGGAAGTGGTCACTCCCCATTTGAGCTTCCCTTCGTCCGGCTCCAGTTCCCCCATGAGGATCTGGAAGAAGGTGGTTTTGGCCAGTTCATTGGAGCCGACAAGCGCCACCTTGTCGTTGTGCCCCAGGGTGAAAGTCAGATGGTCTAATACCTTCTCGCCGCCGATGGTCTTGGTGAGGTTCTCCACCATCAGCACCTCATTGCCGATTTCGCGGTTGGGACGAAAATCGATATACGGGTATTTGCGGCTGGAGGGTTTGATCTCGTCGAGCTCGATCTTTTCCAGCGCCCGCTTGCGGGAGGTCGCCTGCTTGGATTTGGAGGCATTGGCCGAAAACCGCTGGATGAATTCCTGCAGTTCCTTGATCTTCTCCTCTTTCTTCTTGTTGGCCTCCTTCATCTGCCGGATCATCAGCTGGCTTGATTCGTACCAGAAATCATAGTTCCCGGCGTAGAGCTGAATCTTGCCGTAATCGATGTCCGCGATCTGGGTGCAGACCTTGTTGAGAAAGTAGCGGTCGTGGGAGACCACGATCACGATGTTGTTGAAATTGATGAGAAACTCTTCCAGCCAGGCGATCGCGTCGAGGTCCAGGTGGTTGGTCGGCTCATCCATTAAAAGGATATCGGGATTGCCGAAAAGCGCCCGCGCAAGCAGAACTTTGACCTTTTCGCTGCCCGCCAGATCCTTCATCAGGCTGGTATGCAGTTCCGTATCGATGCCCAGCCCGTTTAGGAGGGTAGCCGCGTCGGATTCAGCTTCCCAGCCGTTCATCTCGGCAAATTCTCCTTCGAGCTCACTGGCGCGGATGCCGTCCTCATCGGAGAAATCCGGCTTGGCGTAAAGGGCATCCTTTTCCTTCATGATCTCATACAGGCGCTGGTTGCCCATGATCACGGTGTCCAGGACCGGATACCCGTCATATTTGAAATGATCCTGCTCCAGCACGGACAGACGCTGGCCGGGGGTGATGGAAACCGTGCCGCTCGTGGTTTCCTGCTCACCGGAGAGGATCCGTAAAAAAGTGGATTTCCCGGCCCCGTTGGCACCGATGATGCCGTAACAGTTCCCTTCCGTGAACTTGATATTCACATCCTCAAACAGGGCCTTTTTGCCAATCCGCAGAGTGACGTTGCTAGTACTGATCATCTTTTCCGGATCATCCTTTCTTTCCAAAGAGTTTTCGAAACATTTGGCGAACGTTATGGGCAAACTTGTGAATGCAGCGTTCCATGCGCATAAACAGAGACTGGTCGATTTCGATATAGAGGGCTCTGTTCTCTTTGAGGGCATTTCTGGCATCTTCCAGGAGAACTCTGTTCTCCTCGAGAACCTTTTGGGAATCCCGCAGGAAGGCCCTGGTCTCTTCGAGAGTATTCTGGGCATCCCGCAAAAGTTTCCTGGTCTGCACGTGGACGCTTTCTGTCTCGTTTATAATGTCCCACATTTCCCGCAGGATATCCGTTTCGCTTCCCCAGACAGCCTCCGCGACGGCCATGGAGATCCGGTTAACCGGCAGGTACGGGATAAGGTCCTCATCGGCGAAGAGTTTCTCCGGGCCATATGTATTCTCATCGTACTGGGAGTCCAGGACGATCTGGTTTTCATGCGTGAAGCGAAACCAGAAATTGTCGACTCGAAACCGCATGTGCCATCCCAGAAAGAGATTGTCCTCAAATTGGAACTCATTTTTTAAAAACCGGCTGGTGCCGTCGTTGGTGTTCCGGATATTGGCAGGCCGGTATTCATACGAATGGCTCCCGGTCTGGAAAACTTCCTCATCCGGGTAGGTCCAGGTAACAGCCTTCTTTTTGGTCATGCTGTTGTACAGGACCCGGTAGGTCAAAGAGCGTTTGTAGGCCTCGTAATCAACGCGTACCGGGCGGGGCTTTCCGTCAATCTCACGCAGAGCAGAAAGAAGGAAGTCGGCTGATTCCTGCCGTTTATTCTTAAGGATTTCCCGCACGGGTTCATAGTCAATCCTGGGAGGTTCCTGCGATACCAGATCTGATTCACTGGTGACAAAGCGGTCCATTAACTGGAAAGTCTCCAGGATATTGATGACTTTGTCACCGTTTCGGTGACCGACAAAGAACTCTTTTTCAAAGAGGACGCACAGGCAGCACGCGTGGAAGGAATTCGTAAAGACATAGTCGGCGTAATAGAAATACCCCACCCAGTCCTCAATGCCGATATCGTAGCGAAAGACCGATTCGATGTCCTCATACGGCGTTAAGCGGCCTTTGTCCAGAGGAAGATCCGTGATCTCCACGATCTTCATATGGTGACTGCGGGCAAATTTTACGGCCTGTTCGATGGTATCCACCGCTTTTTCCATCACGTAGTAAAGCAGGATATAGTGTTCTTCCGGCGGTTTTACCAGGAATTCCTCATAAAAATCCTTTTCGTGCAGCAGTACCGGATCCAAGACGACGAGGGGTTCCCGCCCGGTGTTTTGAAAAATATAGTCCTTTAAGCTGTTTTCGCGCACGGAGAGGTAATCAAAGTCCTCCAGATAATGGAAGAATTCCGCCTCTTCCTCCTCGTTGCTGGCGAAATAGACTCCGCGGCTGGCGGAATAGGCGATCTTCCACTTGTTCTCCATGCAGCTGCTTGCGAGGAAATAGCCGCGGTCGAATCCATCCTCGGGCTGGTTTTTCCAGATCACATCGGTCGCGCAGATGTAGCAGTCGCAGCCGGGATCCAAAATTTCCAGAGAGTCCGAATTATAGCAGGTCTTCGTCTTGACATAATTCTTATTGATGAAGTCCTGAAACTTATTGTAGCGGTTCTCACGCCTCTCATACAGCGGTTTCCAGGCATCCCGTTTCTGTTTGGTTTCCCTTGTCTTTTCATCGATGAGCAGCTGCTGCTCCTCGGTAGCGCCTTTCTGATACACGTAGGAATTGTATTTCTTGGCGTAGTAGTCATACGGATGCTTTAAGTTGAAACCATGGTAGTAGACAGGCTTATAGTTGATGACCACGCTGTCGTATCCATTTTTCTTCAGAAACTGCTGGAACGCGTAGGTGTGCAGAGGGCAGGCAAAATTCAGCCCTTTCGAGTACATATTGATGGAGACGATGCCGATTTTCATAACAGTGTTCCCCGGGCGTCTTCGCCCCAGTAAGGTACTCTCCCGACGGGAGAGCGGGTGTAAGAGGACCGTTGATATGCGGGATTCCTAAACGTTCCGCAATCAAAGTAAAACGAGTATACCATTTCTCAAATATGATTGCAATGCTTACTTTGTGTCTAAGAGTGCGGCAGGCATTGAAACAGAGTATGCGCATGAGGAGCGGGAACGGCCAGACGGCAGAAACGTGTACCGGGAAAAGTGCAAAAATGTCCCGCAAAAACGAAAAATTTCGGGGAAAAAGCCGATTCGGGAAATAGACAAAAAAAGGATCCTGTGATAAAATAAGCAAAACCGCATCTTACTGCCTTTTCGCGCGGGATGCAGGCAGTGCAGGGTGTGCGTGGCATGCGTTCCACTGTCAGAAATACAGGGACTTTCGGGAAGCCGCCCGATGGTTCTGCTAAATAAAGGAGGATATTGCAAATGGCGAGAAAAATGAAGACCATGGATGGCAATCATGCTGCGGCGCATGCGTCTTACGCATTCACCGACGTGGCAGCGATTTTCCCCATCACACCGTCATCTGTCATGGCGGAAGCTACCGATGAATGGGCGACTCAGGGAAGACTGAACATGTTCGGACAGACCGTTCAGGTAACCGAGATGCAGTCCGAGGCCGGTGCAGCCGGTACGGTGCATGGATCTCTGGCAGCCGGCGCTCTTACGACCACCTATACGGCTTCTCAGGGCCTGCTTCTTATGATCCCGAATCTGTACAAGATCGCCGGTGAGCGGCTTCCGGGCGTATTTAACGTATCTGCCCGTGCAGTTGCCACCCATGCGCTTTCCATTTTCGGGGATCATTCCGATGTGTATGCCTGCCGTCAGACCGGCGCCTGCATGCTCTGCGAATCCAGTGTACAGGAAGTCATGGACTTAACCCCGGTGGCGCATCTTTCCGCGATCAAGGGCCGTCTGCCGTTCATCAACTTCTTTGATGGCTTCCGCACGTCTCATGAAATCCAGAAGATCGAGGAGTGGGATTATGAAGATCTGAAGGAAATGACCGATTTTGACGCTCTCCAGGCTTGGAGAGATCAGTGCCTGAATCCGAATCATCCCTGCCAGAGAGGCTCCGCGCAGAACCCGGATGTCTTCTTCCAGGCAAGAGAGGCCTGCAACGTGTACTACGAGGATATGCCGGACATCGTGCAGGGATACATGGACATGATCAATGCCAAGATCGGCACCGACTATAAGCTGTTCAACTACTATGGCGCTGCGGATGCGGAACATGTCATTATCGCCATGGGTTCCGTCTGCGACACCATCGACGAGACGATTGATTACCTGATCTCCAAGGGCGAGAAGGTCGGCGTTGTGAAAGTCCGTCTGTATCGTCCGTTCTCCGCGAAGGCTCTTGTGAGTGTGATCCCGGAGACCGTGAAGCAGATCAGTGTGCTTGACAGGACGAAAGAGCCGGGTGCCATGGGCGAGCCGCTGTACCTGGATGTGGTCGCTGCCTTAAAGGGAACGAAGTTTGAGACGATTCCGGTCTTCACCGGCCGTTACGGTTTAGGATCCAAGGATACGACACCGGCACAGATCGTGGCTGTCTTTAACAATAAGGAGAAGGCGCACTTTACGATCGGCATCGTGGATGATGTGACGAACCTGTCCTTAGATGAGGGCGAGCCGCTTGTCACCACGCCGGAAGGCACCATCAACTGCAAGTTCTGGGGTCTGGGCGCGGACGGCACCGTGGGCGCGAACAAGAAC
>CAZXSN010000123.1:0-5531 GCA_964643295.1 uncultured Lachnospiraceae bacterium | reverse complement strand
CCGATTATTTTCTCCGGCTCGCGATAAAAACACAATGCGCCTGACCGTTTCAGCTTGCCGTCTGCCAGCAAATTTAACTTAACCAAAAGCTCCTCATTGGGTATATCCAAGTCTGTCTTTGTCATGCGCCCGCTGCGAAGTGCTTCACGGCGGAAAATATCAAAGCTCTCCTTATCTAAATCTTCAATTGAAATATTGGGTACAGGAGATGACTCCCATTTCATTCCCGTTTTTGACAGCAAAAAATTAGTCAGCGCATTGCCCCGCAGCTTCTGTTTCGTACTGCCGCTGCGATAGTGATACTCCCCATCATAGTTAACAGGAAACGCGCAAGGTGAAACTGCAATCTCGATATATTCCAAACCGTTTTCTGTCAGGAGATTAACATCTGCAACGATTCCCAGCTTGTTTTGAATCTTGTTCGGAATATCCTCCATCAATTTCCTGGCATCGCTGACTCCAATGACCGTGCCATCATCTTTTTTGCCGATATAAATCCTGCCGCCCTGCGCATTTGCAAAGCCGCATATCCATTTCAGATACTCATCCCGCCAGGATTCCTTCCATTCCACATTCTGGCTTTCTGCCATCACGCGTTCCCCTCCATATATTTAGCGTTTCCGCAGTCAACTTGTACTATTCTTTAAAAGCAATCCAGCCATCAACCACCCTGTTTGTTTTCCGTCATTTTTTACGCCCCTCACTCCGTCACCCTTGACAGCAGCGCCACCGTCTCAACATTCTGACACATCGGAAACATATCCACCGGCACCGCCTCCTTTGCGCAATACCCGCATCCGGTCAGATACCTTAAATCGCGCTCCAGTGTTTTCGGTTCACAGGAGATATACACCACCCGTTTGGGCTGCAGCCGTAAAAGAGCCGAGAGAAATGCCTCATCGCATCCCGATCGGGGCGGATCCAGGAAAACCACATCGGCTGTATCTTTGCTTTCCGCCATCTGTGTCAGAAACTCCCCGGCATCCTGTTCGTAAAAATACACGTTTCGGATTCCATTGCGCCTGGCGTTGGCGACCGCGTCCCGCACCGCTTCCGGGTTCCGTTCTATCCCAATCACTTCCCGTGCCCTGGAAGCCGCGATCAGACTGATGGTACCGATCCCGCAGTAAGCATCAATCACGCGTTCCTTTCCTGTCAGGTTTGCCATCCGCATCGCCTGAGTATAGAGAATCTCCGTCTGGACCGAGTTCACCTGATAGAAGGATTTTGAGGAGATGCGAAACGTGCAGCCGCAGAGCGTATCCTCGATATAGCCCTTCCCGTACAGTGTTGTCTCCCGCTCCCCCAGAATCCGGCTGGTCCTCGAATCATTGACGTTCAGCACAATCGTCGTAATCTCCGGATGAAGTTCCCGCAGCGCTTTCACAAAGTGGTTCTTCGACGGCAAAATTGGGGAACCAAGCACCAGCACGACCATCACCTCGCCGCTTGCATGCCCCACGCGCACCAGCACATGCCGCAGCAGACCATACCCGGTATCCTCGTTGTAGGTCTTGATCCGGAAGGATTTCAGCAGCCCGCGGATATCCCGGATGATCGCGTCCGCCTGCTCATTTTCAATCAGGCAGCTCTCCACCGGCACAATCCTGTGTGTGCCTTCCTGGTAGATTCCGGAGAGAACCTCTCCCTTTTCCCGGCCAAACACTGCATGCACCTTATTGCGGTAATGAAGCGGATCCTCCATCCCCACAATCGGCTCCACCGGACAGTAAGGCTTTAAGAGTTTCTTCACCGCTTTCTGCTTTTCCCGCAGCTGCTCTTCATAAGGCAGGTCAATCCACTGGCAGCCGCCGCATTTTCCGCTCACCGGGCAGCGAGAAGGAACTTTCTTCTCCTGTCTTTCCTGGACATTTCTGTCCCCCGAACGCTGTCCATAAGGCTGAGGCCTGCCTGTCCCGTCTTTTCGCGGGGTTCCTGTGGGTTTTCTGTGCGCCTTAAGTTCTTTCCCGCTTCCAGAATCCGTTTTCCTGCCTGCGGGATTCTTCACTTGTTTTTCTTTTTCTCCCTGTGAGGCTTTGCTTTTCGCCTCCCCGTCAGGATGCGCTGCCGTCCTTTTCGTTTTCGGGGCATTCGTGCGCTCTATCCCGCCATTCCTCATATCCTGTCCGCCTTCCCGCCCGTCTCGTTTTCTTCCTCCGCTTTTTTTAGCACACCTTCCCCGTCAAAGGCGGGGATGAAACTTTCCCGGGCGGTTTCGCCTTCCTGAAAGTATCCGTTTTCGATTCCCAGATTGAGGGCAAAGGAAAGCAGACGGTCATACTCCCGCGCGGTCACTCTCCGTGACAGAAGCGGATCATCTGCCATCGCCTCCATCGGTGTATACTGATTCATCAGGCTCACATAGATCCGGGAACCATACGTGCGATAAAGATACTCAACCACTTTTTTCGAATCGCTCACGTGGCCGGGCAGCACGAGATGCCGCACAATCACTCCCTTTTGCAGGATGCCCCGCTCATCAAACACACAGGGACCTGCCTGGCGCACCATCTCCGAAAGAGCCTCTTTGGCAGCTTCCGGATAATCCTTCGCGTTCGAATATCTCCCCGCAAGGCCGGTGTCCATATATTTAAAGTCCGGCAGATAGATATCCACCAGCCCTTCCAGCAAGCGCAGCGTCTGCGGTTTCTCATACCCGCCGCTGTTATAGACAACCGGCAGGGACAGCCCCCATCTCTTTGCCAGACGAAGCGCGGCCGCCGCCTGCGGCACAAAGTGCTCCGCCGTCACCAGGTTGATGTTGTTGGCTCCCTGGTCCTTCAGCTCCAGAAAGATCTCCGCCAGCCTTGTAAGGGAAATTTCCTCTCCCCAGCCTTTTGCGATCGTCCGGTTCTGACAGTACACGCAGCCTAAGGAGCAGCCGGAGAAAAACACGGCTCCTGAGCCTTCCTTCCCGGACAGGCACGGTTCCTCCCAGAAATGCAGCGCCGCCCTTGCCGCCCGAAGCGAAGCGTCCACACCGCAGTAACCTTTCTGCCCGCGAAGGCGGTTTACCCCGCACTCACGGGGACAAAGGCGGCAGGCGGACATGGAATCCAATATCTGCTCAGAATCTTCCTTTGTGATCCCTTCCAGACTTTTACGCAGCTTATCCTGCTCTTTCCCCGTTTCGCCCATACCGTTTCTTTCCGGTTTCTCCCGTACCCGCCACGACAAAACCAATACGGTTTCCCTGAAGTTTCTCTGTGGTTACCTGTTTCTTTCCCGTACCTTCCCGGCGGGACGTTCCGGAAGCTGCGCTAAAATGATCGCCGCAAACATGAGAACACAGCCGCACAGTTCACGGGCGCTGAGCTTCTGCCCCAGCAGCAGCCACCCCGCCAGCACGGAAACCACCGATTCCAGACTCATGATCAGCGAGGCCACGGTCGGATTGAGATTTTTCTGTCCAACGATCTGCAATGTATACCCTACGCCGCAGGAGAGCGCTCCCGCGTACAGAATCGGCTTCCATGCCGCTAACAGGGAAGCGATCTGCGGTTTCTCCCAAATCAGCATTGGAACTGCGGAGAGCAGTCCGCAGATAAAGAACTGGATGCAGGAGAGCGCCACTCCGTCCACCATAGGTGAAAAATGATCCACCGCCAGGATATGGAAGGAAAAAAACAGGGCACACAAGAGCACACAGGTATCTCCGGCTCCAAGAGACAGCCGCTGTGTCATGCACAGCAGATAGAGGCCGATCACCGCCAGTGCGACACTGATCCAGATATGAAAGCCTATCCGCCGTTTCAAAAAGATCCCCAGGATGGGCACCAGCACAATGTAGAGGGCCGTAATGAAACCGGCTTTCCCGACAGTCGTGTACTGAATCCCGATCTGCTGCAGGTTCGTGGCGATACAAAGAAGAACCCCGCAGCAGATACCGCCGATAAGCAATGTCCTGCAGGAATCTGCGGTCTCTTCTTTTTTTGCCTTCTGTCCGCCGTTACTTTTCCTTCTCTGAAAAAGAAGGAAGGGAATCAATACCAGTGCCCCGATGATGCTGCGCACAGCATTGAAGGTAAAGGGACCGACATAGTCCATGCCTACGCTTTGCGCCACAAAGGCCACTCCCCAGATCGTTGCTGTCAAAAGCAGCAGGAGAGGCCCTTTTCGATTTGTCTGATTCATAAATCCTCCGTCAGCCGCTGGGAAAATGATCCTGCCGAAACCAAATCTTTTTCCTCCCGTGCCCGTAAAAACGGGCAGATTATAAGGAAGCCTCCTTAAAAGAGGTCCGTCAGGATAAGTCCCTCATTTCCCATCAGACGGAAACCTCCCCGGCAAGCACCTTTTTGTAATCCTCATAGTTTTTCTTCAAAAGCTCCGGGGTATTCAGTTCATACGGACACTTGCTCACGCACTGCCTGCACTCCAGGCAGCCCTCGATCTTCTTCATCTCCGCCTGCATCTGAGGCGTCAGCCAGGCCTTCGAGGGAGCCCGGCGCAGCATCAGCGACATCCTCGCGCACTGGTTGATCATGATCCCCGCCGGACACGGCATGCAGTATCCGCAGCCGCGGCAGAATTCACCGGTTAACTCCTGCCGTTCCTTTGCGATGTATGCTTCAAGCTCCGGTGTCATCTGCGGAGTCTGATCCATGTAGGAAAGCCACTCCTCAAGCTCTTTTTCCCTCTGCACACCCCAGATGGGAAGCACGTTGTCAAACTGGAGGAGAAAGGCCATCGCCGCCTCTGAACGGGTAATCAGTCCTCCGGCCAGAGCCTTCATGGCGATAAAGCCCATCCCGGCCTTCCCGCAGCTTCTCACCATCTCCTGCTCCTTCTCAGAGGAAAGGTAGCTGAAGGGATACTGCAGCGTCTCATAGAGTCCGGAATCAATGATTTCCTGCGCGATATACAGCTTATGCGTCGTGATGCCGATATGGCGGATCTTTCCCTGCTCCTTTGCCTGCAGCAGGCATTCATACATCCCCGTGCCGTCCCCCGGTCGGTAGCACCGGTCCACACAGTGCAGCTGATAGATATCGATATAGTCCGTGCGCAGCGTTTTCAGGGAAGTTTCCAGCTCCTGCCAGAACCTCTCCGGCGTTTTTGCCTGCGTCTTGGTCGCGATGAACAGCTGATCGCGAATCCCCAAAAACGCTTCCCCCAGCTTTTCCTCACTGTCGCTGTATGCCCTGGCGGTATCGAAAAAACGCATACCTCCCTCATAGGCACGGCGCAGGATCTTTACCGCTGTCTCCTTCTCCACCCGCTGAAGCGGCAGTGCGCCAAACGCGTTCTGCGGTACCGTAATTCCCGTGTTTCCCAAAGTGATCTGTCTCATTTTCTTCCTCCTGGGCCTTCTCGTGCTTAAAAATCCTAGGTTTTTCTCCTGTCTGTTTTCGGCACCGCCTGGTAAAGTTTCTGCCTGCAGGCGGCAGGCGGTTACTTTTTTCCCGTCCCCTGCATTTTGTTCTATCTGCCGAAAGATTCCCGGCTGCTTAAACTGGTTTTCTGCGATTATAAGATGATTACAGCGTCAAAAGCCTGAACCCACGGCATGGGAAGCATGCCAGTGGGTG
>CAZXSN010000122.1:0-5669 GCA_964643295.1 uncultured Lachnospiraceae bacterium | reverse complement strand
AACATGTGCCCAAGCACACAGCACCCCACTTCTTCCTCATGTTGGGGTGCGTCAAATAGCCTATTCACCTTTTGGCTGCTTTGCAGCCGAAAGCTCAGGCTTTTGACGCTGTAATCATATGGTCAGCAATCCGCCTTCTTTGGCTTGTAACCAGAAGTCCGGACATATGGTCCAGTCTGGTCAACTGGATGCAGACGGCGGGCAGGCAAGCCAAGATCTTTCAAGCGGTTGAAACGTTCAAACATAAGATCATCCGCGACTTTCCAGGATCTGGTCTGAGGCAGCAGCTGACAGGTGTATTTAAAATCCTTGACATTCACAAAGGGATCTCCTCGCCTGCAAGAGGAAATCTGCGGGAGGTTTCCGTAAGCTTATGGGAAGATTATAAGCTTACAGGGAGGGAAAGTCAAAGGATTTATCGATGAGATACAGCTTTTCTGGGCTTTACGGTCGTTTTCAGAACCCAGAAATTTCCCCGAAGCCTTCCGGATTTTTCGTGTCCTTCGTCTGATAGTCTGGCAGCGTTTCGAGTGTTAAGCTGTAAGGCGGCACATAAAGCTTCCATCTCCGGCGTAAAGCCTTACCCATCCAGAATATGCCTGCCCCCTTCCCAGCGCCTCCCATTACTTCCCACTACTTCGGAGGCCTTTCGCCACTCTCCAGGGCTTCCCGTTCCTCTCCAAGGCTTCCCACTATTCTCCACGCCTTACCGCCTCTCTCCAGGGCTTCCCGGTGCCTTCCGGCCTTCACACGCCTTTCCTTGTACTTTCCAATACTTTCGGTACTTCTCAGTGTTTCTCAGGACAATACAGCGCATCTTTGTACTTCTCAGTACTACCCAGGGCATCTAACAACTTCTCAGTACAACTCAGGCTTCTCGGGATAGATGTCCCAGTATATCACAATGTATTTCAGGCCTTCTCAGGATTTCTTGAGACCTTTGAAGACTGCTCTATACCTTCAAGGACCTCCCTTCCCATATCTTCACCAAATCGCCATACTTTTCATGCCCTCAGCCCTTTCCATACCTTTCAGTCTTCCAGGAGTCCCCTTCTTCCGGGAGTTTCCAACCCTCCAGTCTTTCAGGTGTTCCCATATCTTCCTGCTTTCCAGGATTCTTCAGTCTTTCGGGCATTTTCATGCCTTTCAGATTTTCGTCCCCAGTCTCCCAGAAACTTCAGGTGTCCTGTTCCCAGGTCCCAGGGCAGCCCGGGTTTTTGCGTGAACTGTACACGAATCTCTTGACGCTACGGCACAAGACTGCTATTGTGTTTCCTGTAAGGACACTCCGCTTAAGAACGTCCTTTAGAGTTCCTTAATGCCTTAATAATGAAGCAAACGCTGCGGGAAAGGAGCGGTTCCCCCTTCAGGGGACTGGGAAAAGCATATGAAAAAGGTGATCGGCGTACTGCCACTTTGGGATGATGAGAAGAACAGCCTGTGGATGCTTCCCGGGTATCTGGAAGGGATTACCGCAGCAGGCGGGCTGCCCTTTGTGCTGCCGCTTACTGTGGAAAACTCAGATATCCGGCAGCTTTGCGGGATGTGCGGTGGATTTCTTTTTACCGGCGGGCATGATGTCTGTCCTTCTCTTTACGGAGAGAAACCGCTGAATCATTCTGTTGTTTCCTGCAGAAAGAGGGATATGATGGAGCAGGAAGTTCTTTCCTACGCGCTGGAAACCGGGAAACCTTTGCTTGGCATCTGCAGAGGCATCCAGTTTTTAAATGCCGCGCTGGGCGGTACTCTCTATCAGGATCTGCCTTTGCAGCATCCCTCGGCCATCGACCACCATATGTCGCCTCCTTATGACAGGACCTGCCATCTCGTTCACCTGGTAAAAGACTCTCCGCTGTATCAGCTGTTAGGCTTGCAGACTCTGGGAGTTAACAGTTATCATCACCAGGCCATCCGAGAAGTTGCCCCTTCTCTTACCGTGATGGCGGTATCAGAGGATGATCTGGTGGAAGCTGTGTGTATGAAGGACCAGAAGTTTGTCTGGGCTGTCCAGTGGCATCCGGAGTTTTCCTACCGCAGCGACGAATACAGCCAGAAGATCTTTGACGCCTTTGTCGGGCACTGTTAGATCTGAACGTTCTCCGGTTCTCCTTCTCCTGTCGCTTTTAAGAGCGGGGAGCCGGAAGCGGGAAAACAGGAAAGTTCCCCAGATGCAGCGGGTGCGGAGAATCGTGCATCACTCCGGGAAGACTGCTTCGATGGGAAAGATGTTATAGTGTTAAAAAATGCCCCAAGGTTAAAGGATTTCACAACAGGTCCGCATTCCGCTGAACGCTAAAGCACATGGAAGACGCAAAACAGTCTTCCTTCCTGGAAGCGGCCTTGGGATCTGGTCTGGGATTCGCTATCCGGTATCCTCACACTCGTAAGACCATACATTTCTTGGAGGAAGCTGTAAGGGTCATGTCCCGTTCACATTTAGGTATAAGAAAGGAGAGAAAGAGAATGAAAAAAGGGAAGCTTGTGAAAAACGGAGAGAGAGCAGTTGCGGTGGTCTTTGCTTTTGTTTTTGCCTGTGTATATGTATTAGGCGAACCTGATGCAGTGATGGCAGCCAGTTACATGCAGACTGCTTTGCCCAACATCCCGGAAGTGGCGCAGCCTCTGGAGGTGGACAGCGATTCGGTTACGTATGCCCAAAACCGCAGCCCATTAGATGCTCCTGATGAGGGACTGCCCCAGGAAGACCAGGGAGATTTAAGCCTGGTGACAACCGGAAACATAAAAGGACAGTCCGCAGATGGACAGACGCCGGTTACCTTCAAGCTGAGCGCCGCCTCAATCCGGCTCAACAAAAGCAAGGTTACGCTCTATCTGTCCGGAAAGAAAACGGTACAGTTAACAGCTTCAGTCTCTGGAACGAATAAGAAAGTCACCTGGAAAAGCAGCAACAGCAAAGTAGCCTCTGTCAGTACAGGCGGAAAAGTGACGGCAAAAAAACAGGGAACCGCTGTCATCACTGCGAAGGTCAACGGGAAAAAGGCTACCTGCACCGTTACGGTAAAATCCGCAGATGAACTGAGGGCGCTTACGAGCTTTGTGAAAGTCCTTAAGGAAAAGGACATCGATGGGAGAGCAGTCTATCAGACGTTTCGCGTTCTCAACCTGGTAGGGGATGGGACATCGGAGCTTTTGACCTATACGGCATCGGAAGGCGGTGTAGTCCATCTTTGGAAATACGATCCCAAGAAGAAGGAAGCGGTATTTTTAGCCTACGGGACAGATTCGATTTCTATAGACAAAACCAGGAAGAGGATCGTTATGCATAGTATCTACGGCGGAGACTATCATTACTATGAGGTTGACGATTTTAACGGGAAGTTCCTGGTAAGCTACGAGAATCAGGGGAATATGTATCTGAAGAATACCTCTCAGCGAATCACAGCGAGCGCGTATCAGAAGGCGATCAAGGGGTATCTGAAAAACACGGTAAAGTATACGAAGGCGGATGTGTGGTACACGAACAGTCAGGCGAACCGGAACAAATATCTGGGCCGCTAATGACAGGTTGAGAAGCTGTGGAATGAAGAGGTATACTTTATATAATTTAAAAAAAGGCACTGCATAAGCATTAGCAATAGAGAATACAGAAAAGAGCAGAAGAGCAAAGACCAGTGGACCAGGCATCCTGTCTGGTCTTTTTGCTCCTGAGGAAGAGTTCATACATCTGAAAGATCTGACCCGCGGTATAATTTTCCACCCTTCCCAACCCCACGCCGGAAAGATTTCCTTCAAAACCTGCCAGTGTCCATGCCGCTTCGTCACCATCTTTCACCCTTTCGCCTTATCGCCGTATCACTCTCTGTTCTTCTGCATACCGTCTTCCTTTTCCCTTTATTCTTTGGCGCATTTCCTTTACCCTTCACCCCTCACCTTCAGCTGTCCTCCATCCGCTTGATCTCTTCTGAAACCCTTTCACAACCTGATCATCTGTTCTGTTCTCTTCTCTACTCCCTATTTGCTCGCTCCCTTCCTCCCTCCCTCCTTCCTTCCGTCCTTCCCATCCCTTCATCCGTCCTTCTCTGCACTCCTTTTCCCTTTTACGCTTTCAGCTTCCCGTTTTCCACTTCCCACTTCCAGCTTCTCTCTTCACCCCCTCTCCCCACCTCCATTTACTACAAGATTTTTGTAGTGATCTTCCCTCCCAATTATAAATTCTCTAAATGAGTCCAAAACAGTTGAAATTTGCCAACAACTTCGCTATACTGGAGTAAATGAATAACAAATTTGCTCAAATCAGCGCTGAAACAGCAAATACACTTATTTATTTTGCACAGGAACGCGGGAAATTTTGATCAGAATTCCGCCTCGTTTCACTCCCGTTTTTGTGACCTTATGGTTACAAAAATCCGGAAATAAATGAAGCGAAGCGATCTTTAAGGAAAACCTGTGCAGTGGGCTCCCCGCTCGGGGAAGTGGATATCAAACGAAGGAGGTACAAGATGAAAAAGAAATGGGTAAGGTCCCTGCTTGGCCTGGGACTGAGCGCGGCGATGCTTCTGGGATGCTCTCTGTCAGCATTCGCGGAAGAAGTGGATGTGAATGAGGACGGTACGGTCAACAACCCGGAAGCCGTCGAGAAAATCGAGGGCGACTTAACCTTCTGGTCCCTGTTTACCGGCGGTGACGGCGAGTGGTTCGGCAAGATCGTGGATGACTACAACGCGACTGGCCCGACGAATCCGATCCAGTGCATCACCCTGGTGTGGGATGACTATTACACCAAATTGCAGACGGCGGTGGCGACCGGAAACGGGCCGGATACCGGTGTCTCCCATGTCTCCAAGCTCTATGAGCTGGCGCAGACGGGCGTGGCGGATCCGCTGGATGACTACCTGGCGGAGCTGGGCATCAACCTGGCTGACTACTATGAGCAGGAATCCATCGATTCGGTTACCATTGACGGGCAGATCTACGCGATCCCGCTGGATACGCACTGCGAAGTCATGTACTACAACCTGGACCTCTTAGAGCAGGCCGGTGTGACCGAGGATGATGTGAAAGCGATTGCCAGTGCCGAGGATTTCGAGGCCATTTTGCAGAAGTGCAAGGATGCGCTTCCGGCGGATGTCTCCCCGCTGGCGATGACCAACGCCGGTGATGATCCGTTCCGTATGTGGTACGCGGCTTACTTCCAGATGGGCGGTCCGGACCTGGTAAGCGAGGACGGAACCGAAGTTACCATGGACGAGCAGATCGCCAAAGACGCTATGGAGTGGGTGAAGGGCCTGTTTGACAAGGGTTATATCCTTCCGGGCATCGATGATCATTCCGCGATCTTCCAGTCCGGGAAAGCGGCTCTGGAATTCGGCGGCACCTGGGTAACCGGTGTGTTTGAGCAGACCGAAGGCCTCAACTTCAACGTGGCTCCGTATCCGACCCTCTTTGAGAACGGTCTTTGCTGGGCGGATTCTCATACCCTGATTCTTCCGCACAATGAGGACAGAACACCGGAAGAGTCCCTGGAAGCTGTGAAGTTCCTGTTCTACGCTTCTCATGACGGCGGCCTTACCTGGGCTGGCTCCGGCCAGATTCCGTCGGCCATCGATGTGAACCAGAGCGAAGAGTACAAGGCGATGAGAGGCTACAACGTGGTCAGCGAACTGGGTCTTGCCAAGTATGCTCCCCGGGTAACCAGCTACTACGGCGGC
>CAZXSN010000121.1:1666-5709 GCA_964643295.1 uncultured Lachnospiraceae bacterium | reverse complement strand
TGGCGCAGGCAACATGAAGGGCATCTTTTTCTTTTACACCCGTGTGCATAATATTATCCGCAGTTGTTTTTAAATCCCCAATCTTCATACTGCTTACATAGTAGGAACTGTTTTCATCCATAAACTTCTGAATGGCCATTCTTTTAGATACAATCCGATTTTTTTCGTTTTCATAACGAAGTATAAATGAAGTTACCAATTCTACTTTTCCTATACGAATTAAATCCTGAATATACAGCTTTGCTTCCGTTTCCAAATGGATTCTTATTTTAGATTGATCATCATATGGCCTGTTATAGCAACAATTATCTAAATATATACGCAACCCGGGGTTCTCCTCTCTCAGCTTTCTTATTACTGTTTCTGTTTTTCATTTCGTGATCATATAAAAATGATAACCTGGCTCTTCCAGACTTTTGATTAACCGTTGGCATTCTTCCGAAGGAAGAACCGATTTCCCCACCGAATTCAAAAATGGGGTGTCTGGGTTATGCATCGTATCATAAAGGTTACTCGACACGTTCCCATACTCTCCTGTAATCAGTGACGTAGGATGTTAAAAACTCACCTTCGTCACTCGGAGCTTTTTCTTTTGTAGAAAATAATTCCATTTGCTGAAATTCCGTATCGCTGTTCTTCTCTTTCTTTTTCTGCTTATCCGGCTTCGGTTCATAGTCGCCGGACAGCAGCTTATCAAACCGGAAATCTTTCCGCTGCATCATGTTTTGTGTGATAAACGACCACTCGGAAAATACAATGAAATCATCCGTGTCCTTCCCATTTTCATCCACTTTTTTCATGCTGAGCGCATTTCCACAGACGATGTTTCTGCTTAAAATAAAACGGACGGTTTTTCTGCAATCTTCGCTTATTTCTTTTTTGCAAATCGATTCGTATTCTGCATTCCAGATGTCATACAGGCGTTGCCGGCAGATGAGCACGTTATCCAGCAGAAGATCAACCCCGTAAATGCTTGCGATTGCAATCACGGACTGTTTCTCAAATTCCAAAGGAACAGGCTTCTTCTTTTGGGGCGGTGTAGCCCTTTTCTTTGCTGCCGCCAACTTTCGTCTCAAAATCTCCACAACAAAATTTCCGTCTCCACAGGCAGGCTCCAGGAAACGGCTGTCCACACGATCCGTCTCCTGTTTTACCAGATCCAGCATCGCATTTACCTCCCGCTCGGCAGTAAATACTTCGCCGTGATCGGCAACACGCCGCCTGGATTTTATCTGTTCTGCCATAGGCTATCCTCTTCACTTCTTTATCCCGTCAGATCTATAAGTTATTCCTTGCGACTTTTTCTCCCGTTCCTCTTCCTCGTCGCTCGCAAACTCCATGATATCCCCCACGTCGCACTTCATCTCCCTGCAGATCCGCAGGACACCACACTTTTTCAGGGCATCCGGCGCCGTTCCGCCCCCGGAACAGGCATCCCCGTGATCCACCGCAAGGAACGCCTGCTTCGGCTGCGAATTATACAGTTCCAGGATCTTCACCATCTCCGGCCACTCAACCTGACGGAGGATGCGCGAAAATCATGGATGACCGCCGGGAGCACGGTATTCTGCAGCAGCGCAAGGTCAAACAGGAACATCCCCTTTGCCTGTGAACCTTCATCCGGATCACATGGGATGCAGTACATGCAGCCGCCCGCCCCGTCCATCCTGACCAAAGGCGCGGCACAGCCGCCTCCGCTGACGATCCGGTTCAGGCGTTCCAGTTCCCGGTTGATCTCATTCTGCACTTCAGCCGTGATATCTGCAACCAGGGCATCCAGGCGCTCCCGCAGCCCGTCAGCCGCTTCCCGCATTCCTCTCGTCCTCTCGTAATACTCATTCTCCGCTTCCAGGCGGCGGATCTCCCGGTCAATCTCCGCATATCGTCCCAGGGATGCCCGGAATTCCTGATCCGCCTCATCACGGCCTTCTGCTGACCATTGCCTGTTCATCTCGACAAGGTAAGCATTCAGCCGGAGCCTGGCCTTCAGGATATCCAGCGCATACTCGCTCACCGACCTCAGCTCCGCCATCAGCTGGCCGTGGAATGCCTCGATCTCCTCCAGGTGCCGGATATCCACATCCGGGAAGAATTCCAGCAGGTCCTCGAAATCTTCCGTGATAGCCTTCTTTTCCAGATCCAGATCGGCCTTTATGGCCTCCGCCTGGGACCGGAGCTTCTGCTCCTCAAACATCAGGGTCCTCAGGCCCTTCTTCTCTTCCGCCAGCCGCGCGGCCTCCCGGCCCTGCAGTTCCCCGCCGATCTGCCTGGCCAGCTCCTCCTGCAGGTGCAGGAGCATCACAATCCGGGCCTTGTTCTCCTCGTACTCACTCTCCCTTGCAACACCCGGGATATAACGGTACCGGAAATCATCCTCATATGCCCGGGCCTTCTCTTCCGCTTCCTTCAGCGCGGCACGCAGCCGCTCCACCTGCCCGTATTTCTGGAAAAGCTGCAGGAGCCTCCGGACGCCCTCCTCCGGGCTGCCGCCGGGGGGAACGGCCAGCAGCTTCCCGTCACCAAAACCGTCCCTTCCCGGCGCCTGGAAGGAACCGCCGAACATCTCACGGAAGGGCGCCCCCGTCCGGTCCATGCCGTACTTCTCAGACAGGAACGCGCAGAACTCTTCCACGCTGATCTCCGACTGCGGCACATACCCCTCGCCGCATCTTTTCACCACGGCATGGTTCCCGGTCGAACGGGAAAAATAAAACCGTTCCCCGCCAAACTGGAAACAGAAACGGATCTCATGGGTGCCGATGTGTCCGGAGGCGCTGACGTAATCCATCCCTCCGAACGCAAAATCAATAGCCATCAGGAAGACCGGCTTCCCGCCCTGCGTCCGGCCGCCGCCAAGCACCGCGTTCAGCCCTTCCTTGAAATGGACCGCCGTTCCGCCGTCCATAAATTTATCACACCGGATCTCTGTCAACATAATGGAGCACCCCTTTTCCCTCAAGCAGTTCTATCTTCCTGAGCGCATACAGGCAGTCCAGAACATCAACAAATTCCCCGATACCGTCTACTTCAGACATGACCCTCCCGTACAGCTGCAGCGGGGAGATGTCCTGCCCCTTCAGCTCCCGCAGGACGGCAGGAAACTTCGACAGCACGCTTTCCCGGTACATGGTCACCTTATTTGGCAGCTTCATCAAAATACCTCACAGTTCTGCACGAAAAACGAAATCACTGCCTCACAGGCTTCCCGTTTCTGGCCTTCCGTATGTTCCAGGAGCCACTGCACCATATGCGAAAAGATCTGGCTCCTCGAATAATCCATCCGGTTCAGGCTCTCAAAACAGTCACTCACTTCATTCCGTACTTTTTTGTACCGAAGCGTCCCTTCCAGTTCCTTCTGCCGGAAAAGTTCCTCGATATACTCATAGTAATTCGCGACATACCACAGGATCTTCTCCCTCAGCATGAAATCCTCATCCGGGATCTTGTCCCTCACCGCATGGAAATCCAGTTTCTGCTTCCTCCCCGCCGGCACGCCCCGCAGAGAGGACAGCTCCATCAAAACCTCCTCGATCTCTGTCTCAATATCCTTTGCATCAATGGCCTGCTGCACATGGTACGCATCCCTCAGCCCATCCTTGACCATGCACATCTTCAGGTACTCATCCGGCGTCGTCCGCCTCTGGTACACCTCCGCACAGTCACAGCACAGCATGATCCGGTTCCCTGCGCTGTCCAGCCGCTCCGGGGCTTCCCTCTTTTCCTCAAACGGCACCCGTTCCGCATTTTCCAGCCCGTAAGGGAATATCGGCACCGCCCGGTACCTGCAGAACGGGATCCCCTTCTTCTCATAGACCAGCTTCCTGCCGCACACCGGGCGCTTCAGCGCACATTCCGCCAGAAGGTACAGATCCGCCTGCCCCATCTCCTGGAGGCTTCACTTCCCGCTGCTGGAAGCCCCTGCAGCCAGCCCCTCCGGGTATCTCTCCCGTCCTGGCTTCCCGCTGCTTCGGCGTTCCCTTCGCCGCATCCTGAATGATGCCACAGAACAGCTCCGCACAGGATTCCGCCACATCCCAGTCTGT
>CAZXSN010000121.1:0-1656 GCA_964643295.1 uncultured Lachnospiraceae bacterium | reverse complement strand
GCGCACATTCCGCCAGGAGGTACAGATCCGCCTGCCCCATCTCCTGGAGGCTTCGCTCCCCGCCGTCAGAAGCTCCTGCAGCCCCTCCGGGTACCTCTCCCGTCCTGGCCTTCCGCCGCTTCGGCGTTTTCTTCGCCGCATCCCGGATGATGCCGCAGAACAGCTCCGCACAGGATTCCGCCACATCCCAGTCTGTCATCTCCGGGCAGTACGGCGACAGTTCATGGAAGATCTCCTTCTGCGCCGCGTCGCCGGCGCCGCTGATGAACGCCACAAACCGCTCCGGCTCCAGGTTCTTCATGATCTTCCTCGCAAACCTCGACAGCCCCCTGCGCCCGGAGTAGTACGACTTGAAAGTGGCGAGCGGCGTATCCGCCACCACGTTGTCATCCTCATCCGGAAACTTCGTGATGTTCAGGAACAGCGTCTGGGCAAATACGTCCATGCTGGCGCCCTCCGCGATGATCGGCTTCAATATCTGCGCAAAACTGCTGAACTCCATCCCATAACCCTCCGACAATGACTCCAAACGCGCCTGAACGCACCGGAACGTCACGCCTGGATCTGAAATCTTCCCTATATTCAAAAGTGCAGCAGAGATGCAAGCAGAACGAGAATGGACGGATCCATCCCGCGGGCTACAATTTCCCTGAGTATAGCACAGTTTTCCGCAATCCGCAATTTGATGTCAACGAACAGAGAAAAAATCGGATAAACCGGATAAACAGGATGCCTTGTCAGAAAACTGTCCAGATAATTCCCGGAATCCGCTCGTGAAATGTCAGAGATTTGTGAGAATCCTGCAGGCACTCCTCTGTATGACTGCACCGCGGCTCTGCCCGCATGAATTTTTTGTCTGCCGAGGGTATTTTTATCGAAAAGTTTTTTCGGCGCGCTGTGACAACAGCGCTCCATAATCCTTTATCGGGAAGCGCTTATGGCATACGGCCTCCGACAGGGGAAGAAAAATCCGTTCGGGGGAGGGACGGAACCGGAAACCGGACACAGGGTCAAGACCGCCTTTTGCGCAGCAAAAAAACGGGACTGTCTCCCGCAATCCCGTTCTCGCCAAAAAATGCCCGTTTCTTTTAAGAGTACTGCATTGTCCGAGCTGGATGCTCAGCTCCGGTAGCCGTCCGGGTTCATGGACTGCCACCGCCAGGAATCCGCGCACATTTCGTCGATCCCATACTCCGCGGCCCAGCCCAGCTCCTCCCGCGCTTTGGACGGGTCGGCGTAACACGCCGCGACGTCGCCCGCGCGGCGCGGCTTGATCTCATAGGGAAGCGTCCTCCCGCAGGCTCTTTCAAACGCGTGCAGCACCTGCAGGACGCTGCAGCCTTTCCCGGTGCCGAGGTTGTAGATGCGCACATCCGGGACGTCGTCAAATTTTTTCATCGCCTTTACATGGCCGCGCGCCAGATCCACGACATGGATGTAGTCGCGGACGCCGGTGCCGTCCGGCGTGTCGTAATCGTTGCCGAAAACGCCCAGTTTTTCCAGCCTGCCGACCGCCACCTGTGCGATGTACGGAACCAGATTGTTGGGAATGCCCTTGGGATCCTCGCCGATGATTCCGGATTTGTGGGCGCCGATGGGATTAAAGTAGCGCAGAAGCACCACATTCCACTCCGAGTCGGACACATGCAGGTCGGT
>CAZXSN010000120.1:0-5887 GCA_964643295.1 uncultured Lachnospiraceae bacterium | reverse complement strand
GCCGGGCAGACGAAAAACAGCCACAGGCCTGTCATTTCCGCCTGTGGCTGAGAATATGTTCTTCTTATTACGGGTTGCAGTTTCCGCAGGGGGTATACCCCATGCTGATCAGTTCATCACGGCTTCCCGTGAAGTCCTCTTTGTTGCTCTCATTCATCTGATCCACACTGGGACAGGACGGATAATGAAACTTGCGGGAATTGGTGTTCAGGATATAGGTGGTGCCTGTACCGGAAGAGGCATTTTCTTCCTGCTGCGGCAGCACAATCGGGACCATGAAGTCTTCTTCCCCGGATTCGTCAGAATCATCTGCAAAAGTCGATTCATCCAGCCAGCTGTCACCGGTCGCATAGTCAATGCCGACTCCCGGCTGGACGTTGTAGCAGTACACATGAAAGAAGACGCCGTCTCCCTCATCCTCCACGGATTCTCCCTCCATAAAGACTCCGCTGGCTACCAGGTTGTCTCCCTCAAAAACAGGGGTTACCCGGTACAGGACATGGTTGCCGGTCTCTTTTATGTAGTCAGCCACCAGGTTCTCAAAGGGCAGCATGCCCTCCACATTCAGATATCGGGTACCGGTGATCAGATTTTCCTCATTGGCGTTCTCCCCGGTCAGCTGGAAGCCGATCAGGTGACAGCGGTTGTAGAGGGATTCTCCATCCACAAAGTCGTACTGCACGGAGTGCCAGCCGGAGGGTTTTACCTGGCTGATGGATCCCCGATCTTCGGTGGGCATTAAATCCTCCCCGATGCAGGCGTAAGCTGTGCCGCATCTGCCCAGATAGTCCAGTTCACTGTAGGATTCAAAAGAATCCGTGGTGAAATCGTCTTCGGAGAAATCAGGGACGTTGTCATTGACCGCCACATATGCATCCCCGGAATAGGCCGGGATGTCGGAAAGATCCGTTTCGTAAGAGGAGCTGCCATAGGCCAGACAATAAGCCGGGATATTTGCGCTGCATAAGAGGAGGAGAGCCAGAAAACGGGCAAATATTCCGGACAGACGTCCCATTTCGCGACGGCTTTCCTTAAGACTGAATCCGCGCTGCTTTTGCGCATTGCCGTTTACCTGCATTTTTGATACACCTCCATAGTGATTTTTTCATGCGAAGAACCGGCAAAGTCTTCCGTGGAAGTCATCTGCCAGCTTCCATCCGACAAGTCGATGTCGAAATGAAAATCTCCCGGATAGGTCCGGTTCCATTTAAACAGAATGATTTTTTCGATCTGCTCCTGACAGGCGGCGACGGGCACATTTTCCACGAAGCAGTATTCTCCGGGACCTGCTTTTGCAAGGAACTCTTCGTCGGTGATCAAATTTTCGGGCAGTTCTTCGTCCCGCGCAAACTGTTTCTGGGTGTACTGGTTTACCCAGAGCCTGCTTTGAGAGGACACAGAGATGATGCGTTCCCGCAGCACACGGTCCTGGCTTTGCCTGCGTTTGTTAAACATCATGCCGTTTTTGTCATCAACGGCTGCAATCAGTATCATAAAGGTTCCTCCTGAATGTAAAGTACGGCGCACGGCAGAGTGCGCAGGAAAGCGGGAGGAAGTTTTTCTTTCCTCCCGCCTTCACTGGCGTAACGGGGCTTTGGAAGGATGTGTTCCGGGTAAGATCCCCCTTTCCATCCGCCGAATGCCCATACTTTTTAAGTCAGCCGACAAAAGGGACTACTCCCTCTACAGCTTTCGCCGCGTCAATCCGCACATCTCCGTGATCGATATCGATGAGAACATACCGGTCATTTCCCATGCCCAGCTCTTTCATGTAGGAGAGCTGGCGGAACCCGTGCCGGGAGGAGAAGCGTTCCATGAGGTCGTGATGATCTTCCTCCTTCATCGCGGCAACCATGTCCACACTCGCCTGATCAGCTGCCAGGATATCCACACTGGCCAGGATGCCCACGTTCGGGGTGGTAACCGGAGCGGCTTCCACGCCTTCGCAGTCGCAGGAAATGGACATGTTCCGCAGGACATTGACAAAAGCCGCGTTTTTGCCGAACCAGGTAAGGGTGGCCTTCGTCGATTCCGTAATCTTTTCCATCAGTTCCTCTTCGCCTGTGCCCCAGTCGTTTCCGTCTTTGGCGTGGATCATTCCCTTGCCGATGCGGCCGTCCGCGCAGCCGATGCCGATGTTCTTGTTGGAGCCTCCAAATCCGCCCTTGATGTGCCCTTTAAAGTGGGTGAGAGCCACCAGGGAATCGTACTGCAGGAGGGATTTGCCTACTGACATTTCTTGAAACCATTTGCCGCCCCTTACCGGTAGCATGGCCGTTCCGAACTCATCCATGATATCCACCGTCGTGAAAGACGTCCACCCATTGACTTCGAGCGTTTTGCGGTGGCGCTCGGTTGTGTAGCGGTCGCCGTCATAGAACGTATTCGTTTCAATGATGGAAGCATCGGGAAGTTCCCGCTGCATGAAAGCTTTGACCCATGCCGGAGGAATAATGTTCGGACCGTGAGGTTCCCCTGTGTGAAGCTTAATCGCAACCTTCCCATGGATATGTCCGTTCACGCGCTCGTAAACTTTCATCATCCCTTCCGGGGACAGGTCACGGGTAAAGTAAACGATGCTTTCGTTCCCTCTGCGCTCCGAGTAGGGGGTATACCGTTCGCCCCCAGTTCCAGCTTTTATTTCACTCATTGCTGATCACCTCTTGAATATGATAGGTTGTCTGTTTCCACATACAGTTTAACAGAAAAACAGGGAATTGTATAGACTTTTCTTTAAGGAAGGGAGTGCTCGGAGGATTTTCAGGCAGGGAAGCGGGAGCTGCTTTTGGAGGGTACCGCGAGGAGACCTATTTACAACCGAGGAACTTTTGGATATAATGTCTATCGGTTAAATCAACGCAGGCTTTTTGGAAAGAGGAAGGAAATGGATTACGCAAAAGAATCGTTGCGGCTGCATCGGGAATGGAAAGGGAAGATTGAGGTTTCACCCCGTGTAAAGGTAGACAGTAAAGAGGCACTTTCTCTGGCTTATACGCCGGGTGTGGCGCAGCCATGCCTGGAGATCCAGAAGGATCCGCACCTCAGCTATGAATTGACCAGGCGCTGGAATACCGTGGCAGTTATCACGGACGGCACAGCGGTACTGGGACTAGGCGATATCGGCCCGGAGGCCGGGATGCCGGTCATGGAGGGAAAGTGTGTACTGTTTAAAGCGTTTGGAGATGTGGATGCGATTCCCTTATGTATACGCAGCAAAGATGTCGATGAGATTGTGCAGACTGTACGGTTATTATCCGGAAGTTTCGGAGGAGTGAACTTAGAGGACATCAGCGCACCGCGCTGCTTTGAGATCGAGCGCCGGCTGCAGGAGTGCTGTGACATCCCGATTTTTCATGATGATCAGCACGGCACGGCGGTGATTATGCTGGCAGGACTGCTCAATGCCCTGAAGCTGGTGGGAAAAAATCTGCATGACATCAAAATCGTGACCAGCGGTGCCGGAGCTGCCGGGATCGCGATTATCCGTCTGCTGTTGGCCATGGGCCTTAGACATGTCGTGATGACAGACCGGCAGGGCGCGATCTATGATGGCCGTGACGGCTTAAATCCGATCAAAGCTGAGATCGCGAAGATCACCAATGAAGAAAAGGAAAAAGGGACATTAGCTGATGTGATTCGCGGTGCGGATGTGTTCATCGGGGTGTCTGTGGGGGGAACTCTGACCAGGGAGATGGTGGAGACCATGGCGAAAGATCCGATCATTTTCGCCTGTGCCAATCCCACACCTGAAATTTTCCCGGATGAGGCGAAAGCAGGCGGAGCGGCGGTGGTGTCTACCGGACGCAGTGATTTTCCCAACCAGGTGAACAATGTGCTGGCGTTTCCGGGGATCTTTCGCGGGGCACTGGATGTGCGGGCTTCTGCGATCAATGACGAGATGAAAGTGGCAGCAGCTTATGCGCTTGCCGGTATCGTAAAAGACCAGGAGCTTCGCGCAGACTATATTCTGCCGGCGGCGTTTGATCCGCGTGTGAAAGATGCCGTGGCAAAGGCGGTGTCAGAGGCGGCAGTCCGCTCTGGCGTAGCGCGAATCGGGATGTAAGATGTAAAAATCTTGCGGAATACGCTCTTAAACGGTGTGGAGAAATTCCAGTGTGGGAGCCGACAGGAGACGGGATTTAGAGAAAAAAAGCAGCGGGAATCTTAAGCAGCGGGATCTGTCTGTTCAGCAGGTCAGAAAGGCAGGAGGTTACAGGATGAACGAAGTTTTAAAAAACATCAAAGAAAGGCGGAGTGTGCGGGCGTATCGTCAGGAGCAGATCCGTGACGAGGACCTGAATGCGATTTTGGAGGCGGGAACGTATGCGCCGACCGGAATGGGGCTGCAGTCTCCGAAGATTGTGGTGGTGCAGGATCCGGAACTGATCGCGAAGTTATCAAAAATGAATGCGGCAGTTATGGGAATCACGAGCGACCCGTTTTATGGAGCGCCGACCGTGCTGGTGGTGCTGGCGGACAGCACCCGGCCAACGTATGTCGAAGACGGCAGCTTAGTGATTGGAACCATGATGCTGGCCGCGCACAGCATCGGGGTTGGCTCCTGCTGGATTCACCGGGCGAGAGAGGTATTCTCGAGTGAAGAAGGCAAAGCGCTTCTGAAAGAGTGGGGGATCCCGGAAACTTACATCGGCATTGGTCATTGCATCCTTGGCTATCCGCAGGAGGGAAAGATCGGTGCTGCGAAACCGAGAAAAGAGGATTATATCGTGCGGGTGTGAATCCCACGCGGGTGCTTTTCGGGCAGGGGAGTCTTTCCCCTGCCCTTTTTCAGGCGGTTTTGCTTTTTTGCGGTGGCCTGTCTTCAGCCTGAAAGGGCGCTTGAGCCTTAAATTTACCGACAAAAAACCCCGGGAAGTGCATTCCCGGGGCAGTTTCTATGGAACCAATGGGGCTCGAACCCATGACCTCTCGCGTGTGAGGCGAACGCTCATCCCAGCTGAGCTATGATTCCATGGCTCCATTATACCACTTTTTCCCCAAATGGGAAGAGGGAATTTGAAAAAATTTTTAAAAAGTGGAGAACGGCCCAAATTTGTAGAAGAAATCGGGGAAATCTTTAGGCAGATGCGCACGGGGTCTGTTCCAAGAGGAAAGGGAATTATCAGACTTATTCTGCATGAATACTATAAAGTCACATATTTCGATAAGAAATCTGATAACTGTGGGCTTCGCGGCTGAAGCCTAACCAGGGAGCAGGAAAAGGAATTCGTTCCTCCTGTTTTGAGAGGTTTCCTGCGAAGAAGCAGAAAGTCCATCTGTTTTCGGAGAGTTTTCTGCCTGCAGCTAAAATTGGTGTCGGCAGCCTATGAATACAGACAGATTTCCTTAATTTTCATAGCTGAGGGAAAGCGGGAAGGGACACGAAAGTTTATAAAAAATTTACAAAATATTTAGAAAAATTTAATAAATCCTTTCCGCGGATCTGTCCAGGATCAGCTGCCGGGAACGTTTTAAAGGCTTACGCTGTCTGTCCGGCGGTTTATCCGTCTGCAGGTTACTGTTTCCGGGGTGTTCGGCATTGTCGGCGTCTTTTTCGTGAACGGAGATCTGCATGAGCTTCACCCGCAGGCATGGTACGCAGGAAGGATACTTCCTGGAAGGCGGTGTTTGGCGCCAATGGCAGGCAAGGCGGAAAAGAGAGGTTCGCAGATTGGTTAGGATCTGCACTTCCCTTCTGGATTTTGGAGCATTCCCGGTCAGACTGCGGATGGTAGGTAAAAAGGAGCGCCGTTTTTTTCGGGAAGACATCCTACCCGATGAGAGAATCAAAAAACCCCGGAACTTTCAGGAAGTCCCGGGATCTTTTCCTAGTCCGTAGGGGAATCGAACCCCTGTTTCCGCCGTGAGAGGGCGGCGTCTTAACCGC
>CAZXSN010000119.1:0-5893 GCA_964643295.1 uncultured Lachnospiraceae bacterium | reverse complement strand
CAAGGAAGCAACTCAGACAGAACGTTTGATCTGTCTAGAACTTTTAACTCTCAAGATATTAATATCTATTATGTAATCTCCCCAGTATCTGTGCTCCGGCCATTACAGAGATTCTGCAAGGGATCTCCGCATCTCAAAAAAGAACACACAGCGCCCCATCCACGTACTCCCCACGCGGTTCTGGCACCATGTTATCCGCTAACCCCGGCCTCTCTCCTTATGTCCAAGTGCCCCAGCTTCAAGGACAAAGTCGCACCATCACATACTCAATGCCCCAATCTCACTGAGCAGCTGTTTTCTCTCCTCGCTCATCTTGCCCGATTTCGCGGAGACTCTCTGGTTTACCAGCCAGACATAAAGGTTCTTCCCCTGTGAATCCAGGTATCCGACCGGCAGCCTGCTGTTTCCGTTAGCCCTGTAGTAAGCGGCTACCTCCCGGTACCGGCGCTTCCATCGCTCCTCCGCCGGTTTTTCTGCCGTAAGACCAATGGAGGAGAGTTTCTCCTTCTGCTCATCTGTCAGTGTCTTTCCTTCCCGGTTTCCGGCAAGGATCTGCCTTTGCTCATTCACCCATTTACCAAGCCAGATGCCGTCCGCCACGTAATCGCCGGGAATGGACAGGGTACCATATTCCTGGTAGTAGGATTGAGCCCTTTCGTAACACTCCTCCCAGTCGTTCCCGCGGGATTTGTTCCACACCATGCCGATTTCTTCCAGCTTGGAGATCCTCTCCTTGGAAAGCGTTCCCTTCACGTACTTTTCCCGGCACTTGGAAAGCCATACCCCAAGCTTAAATCCATCCGGTGTGACGTAGTTTAAGGGTGCATCCGCCTGACCATGCTCTTCATAGTACTCCCTCGCCCTGGCATATCCGTTCTCCCAGGCAAGGTCCGCTTTCGACTCCCAGCGCATACATAAGGCATCCATCTGCGCGATCTGGCTCTCAGTAAGAGTCCCGCGGCTGTTCTTTGAAACGTCCGCTTCAGAAAGCCCATTCACACCAGCGAACGGATCCTCTGCTCCCCCTGCAGACATTTCCCCCAGACAGTCGCCGCTCTCCTTTTTCATGGGCGGGGTGTCAGTCAATATCCTGTTCTGCTCCTCTTTTTCCCTGGCTGTCTGTGTATTTCGGTACATCTTACGCAGGTCGGACAGCCAGTTGTAGAGGTTTACGCCGTTTTCGCTGTATCCAGGCGGCACATCCAGGTTTCCGTTCCGTTCAAAGTATGTCTTTGCCGCCTCATAACTGCGCTCCCACAAGAAGTCCGGCTGATTCCACACCATCCCCAGATCATTAAGAAGCTGTTCCCGTTCCTTCGTGAAATACTGCGTACGGATTCCGTACCGGCGATAGCCGCGGATGGACTGCAGCCAGGCGCCTAACCTTACTCCATTGGAACTGATATAGTCGCCGGGGACATTTAAATCCCCGTGCTCCTGCCTGTAGGCAAGACAGGCATCATAGTGGCGTTCCCAGGAAAGGTCATCCGCGCTTTCCCAGCGCATACCGACCGCATCCAGCTTTTTGATCCGCTCTTCATCCAGATACCCGGGAGCCTTCCCGGAGCGCACACGCCGCTGCACCTGCAGCCATTTCCCGAGGGAATACCCTTCCGGTGTCCGGTACCTGACCGGGACATCCAGGCTTCCGTGTTCGTCAAAGTAGCTTTTCGCGGCCAGATACATCGTCTCCCACGGAGCGGAGAGCGCTTCCTCCAGTTCGTTGAAAATTTTCCTGCAGTCACGGACCTCGTCGATGACACGAAACCGCTCCGTTACGATCTTCTCGACCTCGCCCATCTCGCGGTAATACGCGACTGCCGCCTGCATCTCCTCCTCCAAAGATCCGATGCTGTAAAGTCCCTCAAAGTTGTTCACGATATCAAAGATGACAGGCGTTCCCGTCTTTCCGGCTGACAGTGCCCTGCCGATCTGCTGCTTGTAAACAGTCGGAGAGGCAGTGGGACGAAACAGGATCACCCCGTCGACATCGTCCACGTGAATGCCCTCATTGAGTGCATCGATGCAAAACAGCAGCCTTAAGTGACTGTCATCCTTATCTTCCTTAAACTCCTCAAATGACTGCAGTGTCTTCGGATCCGGAGAATAAAGGGTGTACACATGCGGATGCTCATCCACCTTCCCGAACCATTCCGGAACATGAAACAGGCACTCGTTCATCGACTCCAGGTTTGAGGTAAATACGATATACTTGCCGTGCGGCTTCTCCATGTGTTTCCAGAAGATCTCATTCAGACCGTCCGCTTTCTCCAGGGTTCGCCTCAGCAGCTCATAGTACTTTTCCGCACTGTCTCTGGCCGCCCGGCTCTGTGTCTGCCCGATCCTTCGTTTCAGTCTTTCCAGTTCCTTCTGATACACGAACGCCGCCGTCACATACTTTGGCGCGGAGAGGATGCCCCGCACGATCGCTTCCCCTAGAGTCATCTCAGAGGCAATGTTTCCGTCGAACAGTTCCTCCGCCATGTCCCGCTGACTGTCCAGGTAGCGGATGTTGGTCGCGGACAGACCAAGCACCGGTACATGCGGATACGTCTTTAAGAGTGCCCGCACGGCAGCTCCCCAGCCTGCCGCTCCGGCACGGTGAAACTCATCCAGGATGACCACATCCGGTTTGATCTCTTCCAGTTCTGTCTGATCCATCCGCGACAGCCTTGCATAGGTAAGGAAGCGAATATTCTCCGGCTCCTTACCTCCTGCAGCTTTCAGGTTCTCAAGCTGCGTCCGGAAAATGTATTCCGAAGGGGACAGCCAGCAGACGGTCCTGTCCGGAAAATCCTCACACAGTTTGAAGCCGATGAAGGACTTCCCCGTCCCGGTCGGGTGGACCACCGCCGCCTTCCCGGTCTCCGCAAGCAGAGCGAGGGCAGAATCGTACGCAGCCTGGTTATGCTCATAAAGCCGGATGCCCATTTTTCCCAGTCCTCCCCTGCACTTTTCCGCCAAATACAACAGTATCAACGTAATGTTGTACTTTGGTGTACGCGAAACCTCTGGAAATCTCTCATCTGAACGTTATGATAGCATTTCCGGAGTCTAAAATCAAGAGAATTTTCAAATTTCGGCAAATTTTGTGCTGGCAGTGCGATGACAGAGGAAAGCAGATGGCAGAATCGCCCCTTGGGGCCGCAGGCAACGCTGAAAGTTAGGAATATCTAACTCACTTTAGGGCTGCCTAAGGGATGGAAAGCAGCGGCAGAATGCCCGCTGACAGGGAAAATATGGGCTTCCAGCCAGGATCCTTCGAGCAGATTGCTCGGGGGGTCCTTTTTTCATTGTACGAGGCGGCGGCAGAACCGGATCCGGACGCTGATTCGCGGGGCAGTTTACAACATTACGTTGATTATGTTGTACTTTTACTTTTCCCCCGTTTTTCCTTACATTTCCGGGCTCTTGTCTTTCTGCCCCTTCCTGCCCTTACCCGTTTTCGCCCTGTCCGGGAAGAACATCTTTTCTGCCGCCCGATCGATATATTTCCTCATTTCCGGTTCCGTGACCCTGATATACAGCTTTGTCGTGTCAATGCTGCTGTGTCCCAGAAGAGCGGATACCAGCGTGATATCTTTTGTCATATCGTACACTGCACAGGCAAAGAGCCTGCGCAGGTTATGGGGGTGTGCCTTTTTCAGGTTAATGTCGGCTTTCTTGGAAAGCTTCTGCATCGTTCTCCAGAAGTTGCTGCGGTCCAGGGGTTTCCCGCTTCTGGTGCAGAAGATCGGTCCGGATGTCAGTTCATGATCGCTGATATACTGAACAATCTCTTTCCCCAGCTCCTTAGGGACAAGCACCGGCCGACTCTTCCTCTTGCCGGTGACATACACAGTGACCGCCTGGTCTGCCGCGTTCTTAAACGCTTCCACGGTAAAGAACTTAAGCTCAGAGATACGGATTCCCGTTCCCGCCATGACTTTTAAAATCATCTGCGTACGCTCATCCCCGTCCGCGGCGTCATAAAGTCTGCGAAATTCCTTGGGCGTGAGGCATTTCTCCGCCGGAATGAAGGGAGCATCCTGAATGAGGACTTTATCAACTATACAGTTATCCAGATGGCAGTAGCGGAAAAAGACATCCAGCGACGTAAGGATAGAATTGATACTCGAAGGCTTATGGTTGGACTTCAGTACCTCCATGTAGAGAATCACAAGTTCCTTGGTAGGAATGCAGTTATTCCCAAACTCGATGAAATGCCTGACATCGCTTACGTATTTTTTAATTGTTAACCGGCCTACATTCTCCTTGCGCAAAAACGCGGCAAAACAATCCAGCAGTGCCATGGTTAAAACCAACGGTGCAGCATTCATTTGAAGTTCCTCCTTCTTCCTTATCCTCTATATGTATTGTGAGCAGTTCTTCGCGGGGCCTGTTTGAAGTATCATATATCATATCATATTCTCGGAATAATGCAAGCACTTTTTCTGAAAAAAAGAGGAAAAGTGATTCCCTTGTCCGGTCTGGCTGCGGAAACCCCTTAGGACTCCCTATAGATCCAGCAAAACAATAAGGAAAGCTTCCACACGCGCCAGGCAGCTCATGCCAAAAATCTTCCCAGTCCCTCCAGCTTACGCAAATCTGATCACCCATTGTCAGAGCCACTCCTAAAACCCTGCTGGTGCATACTCGTATCTTCTGCCATTCCCTCCGCATTGTCCCCTGCCCGTTCCGCGATCATAAGCAGTCCTGCCACACCGCCGGACCTTCCACGGCTCTCTCCCTGTCCAGTGAAAACACTGTTAGATGAAGGGATCAACGCCATGCCGAAACCATTGGCAGCTATGCAAGAACGGAATTGGTCAAATAGGACATTTATTTCACGACAGTTCCTAATTCGCTATCACTGCCCACCTTCCTTAAGATTCGAAGATCAGGGTTCAGTCACAGCAGCCTGCTTTCATTCGAATTCAGGTCTTGTAATACGGTAAAAAAATTGGTATGATAGGAACCGGGTTTTAAGGATTGATAACCAGTGGGCCGACCTACTCTCAGGAGCATGGATGCAATGAAATCCCCATCAAAATAGAATCATCAATCACTGGGGAAGCTAACCCATTTTTCGCCTGGCCAGAAGAACCGTAAACTCATCCAGTCGCGTTCACCTTTCCGCCGCGAAAAGAAGCAACCTATCCTTTCGGTCAGATATCCTTAAGTAAAACGAGACCGCCGTCCCTTTCATCTTCAATGGAGGAGGAAAAATGATCCAGTCAACACTTTGCTACGTATTACGGGGAACCGATGTACTGATGCTGCACCGTGTCAAGAAGGAACAGGACGTCAACAAAGGGAAATGGATCGGTATTGGCGGTAAATTTAAGGACGACGAATCACCGGATGAATGTCTGCTGAGGGAGGCGAAAGAAGAAACTGGACTTACTCTGACTTCCTGGCGTTGCCGCGGAGTGATTACTTTCCTGACAAATGGGCCATGGGATGGAGAGTATATGTATCTGTTTACCGCAGATGGATTTGAAGGGGAACTCAAGGACTGTGATGAGGGAGACCTTTGCTGGATCAGCCGGGAAATGTTAAATGACATCCCTAAGTGGGAGGGAGATCAGATTTTCCTGGATCTGCTTTGGAAAAATGAACCTTTTTTCCTGCTGAAACTTCGTTATGAAGGGGATGTCCTCGTGGAAGCTGTATTAAACGGCAGGAAGATCAGATGATCATTGAGTGAGTACAGATCTGTTTTCACTGAAATCCCCCTGCCCTACAGAAAGCCTATGTCGAAAACCTTGCATGGATGATCAATTTACTGAATGATGCTCAACTAACTTGAGAGTTAAAAGTTCTCTCGATTTTGCTTGTTAGTTTGATATTAGTTGCTTACTGATACATGCTTATGACATCTGGTCTCCAGTTTACAAAAATTTAACATTTT
>CAZXSN010000118.1:0-5974 GCA_964643295.1 uncultured Lachnospiraceae bacterium | reverse complement strand
GTCCGATACCGGAAAATCTGTTCGGGGCCAAATTGTATTTTTTCTACATCAATGGTCCGAAAACACTGGACTTTTGAGCTCTTTTGATGTGGGAAGTGTTAGTTATATTCTGCGCTGTTTTCCGTCCTTACATGGTGCCTGTAGGCAAGGGCACGCGCCAGGAAAGGAAAAGAAAAGCTTCTTTTCACTTTCCGCGGGGCGATATTCTCTAATCGCAGAGAACGCATACAGGCGGACAGGTGATCCAAAAACAGCCACCCCTCCTCACTGGAGACAGTGGGCATGCAAAAAGAGTCAAGACACTGCATGTCATCGTAGATTCTGAAGGATTGTTCAATAAGCGCCCACTGCTTATACAGGAGAAATATTTCCTCACCGGTTCTGCCAATCAGAGAAGTCTTCAGCGCAAAGGTCCCCGTTTCCGGATCAGGCTTCACTGGACAATCGAAAGAGTCAGACTCCAGACTGTCAGCAGGAGATGACAGACTGTCCAACGGTCTTTTCACGTGTCTTTCTTCGCGGGAATACAGGTTTCCCATTTCCTCCGCCAGCAGTTCGTAATCGAGATAGACGAAGACATCGTAGGTACCCTTAGGGATCCTGCAGCAGGAGATCGCCTTTCCACAGTAGGAAAATGTGGGACCAAATCTCAGAAAGCTGTCAGGAATACATTCCTTTATTTCGCTGCTTCCGCGTTTCAGGGAGAAGACATAATTAATCCCCGCCTCCCTGAGCTGTTCACAGTCCTTATCCCAACCAGTCTTCAGATCGCCCACGATGATTGCCTTTTGGCGGGGACTCAAAACCTCCGCGGGGAGGTCCTGCATGTACGGCATACGGAAAGGATCCCCACAGTATCGCCTGTAGAAGCATGGAAACCCAATACCTCAGGAATCCTTCGTGACCAGATACTGAAGGTCAACTACCCATCCCCTAAAGGGAATGGGCTTGTAACTGCCCAGTCGTAG
Source organism: uncultured Lachnospiraceae bacterium (assembly GCA_964643295.1). GTDB lineage: Bacteria > Bacillota > Clostridia > Lachnospirales > Lachnospiraceae > Merdiplasma. The sequence continues at coordinate 5,006 of CAZXSN010000118.1, read as the reverse complement.
TAACGACTTGCGCCTGACGGCGTTCATCTCCGACCTTTAACCTCAATAGGCATTGCCTAAAGCGGCGTTACATCATGGGACGATTGACTGCGCCCCTTGCAGGAGAGATTTACTCGCCTGCAACTGTATCAGGTACTAAATAATTGATTCCCATGCGATACAGATTCATTGCTCCAATACGGTCGTCGTTGGATTGGTAGCCGCAGTTTTTGCAGGTGAAGAGATGTCTCTTTTTGTCACGGTTTGCCTTTTCTGTAAATCCATCCGGCTTGATCGTCCCCAGCATGTGCCCGGAAATCTTTCTGGTCCGTTTAATGGAGGGATCGTATTGGGATCTTTTCTCATAAAGGTACCAGCCATTTTTGATATGCTTGATCTCCGTATTCGGGGGTTTGGGAAAGTTTCGCACATAGTCAGGTTTTTCCGTCAAGAGGTTCACCTCCTTCTTTGTTTCGCGCTCTTCTTTCTTCCATTTCTTTTTTTGTGCTGCGTCTCCTCTGGTAAGAATCTTTCCTCCCTAAGGGCCGCCCTCCTTTGGATTTTTTTGTTTCCGGACAGCCGGCGTCTTTTTCTTTCGCCTTCCCGGTCTGCCGCTCATACGCCGCTTTGTTTTCCGATCCCTCCAGCTGACCCTTTGCGGGCCTCTTCTTTTTCAGTTCATCGGTTTCCTTCCCGTTTCTGTCTAAACTCCAGGGCAGGCTTTGATAGATATCCTCTCTATCCAGACCATAGGAAGACTGGCTGGTGATCTGTGCCGCGAAATCCTGCAGCATGTCTAAGGAAATACCGAAGGCGTTTAAAAGGGCCTCCTGCTCTTTCGACGCCGTATTGGAATATCGGTAAACGCCATTGCATAAATGAACTTTCAGACTGATCATCCCTTCGATCATCTGATCCGCCCGCGCCATTGGCGGGGTACATATATTCTGTATGGAAAACCAGAGAACACAGGCAAGAAAACAGACGAATAACCTGTATCTTAAGCCTCCTGTGGAAAATTCCTCAAAAGGTTCCTCTAAGGCAAAGGCAATATAGGAAAGGCATTGATCCGCCGCCTGCCGGTACCCGTAAGAATCCCTTACCTGCCCGGCGCTCATCATTTCGGACGAAGCATAGGCTGTAAAGCCTTCTGTTTTTAAAGTTTCTAAGATCTTTCCTTCCTCGAGAAAAACTTTTTCCTGACTGTCTGCTCCATTAACCCGGATATAGGTTTCGTTCTCCCCCTGGACAGATCCTTTCCTCCCGCTCGCGATATCCTTCCCGCTCTTTTCTTTCTCCTCATACAGCCTGTCCATCAGATCCACTTTTGCGGCCGACTCCGAAACAGGATCGAAAATCAGGGAAACAAAAGAGGCAAAGTCACTGCTTTCAAAGATCTTCTTTTTGTCCATACAGCCAAACTGACCATTTCCCAGATAGCAGGAAAGGGAATTTCGCAGCTCATCTTTCTTTTCTTCCAGCATGGAGGTAAATCCCGGCACATTTTTCTTAAGCTTGATGACATAGGAAACTTTGGCATGCAAAAGCGAGAGAAAGGAGTCAATCTCGCAAAAACTGCTGCCGCAAAGTACCCCCTTTACTTTTATTCCGAAGGATTGAAAATACACGGAGATCTTTCGAAGCGTTTCAGCGTTCATCAACCTGTCTTCGGTTAGGAAACAGCTTACCGGCATTCCGGGGAGCGGCCCGTCCGCGCACACTGCGCAAAAAAATGCCGGGAAAGGATCTGTGTCTGCCTCCGCCTGATTTGAGCAGGTAAAGTCACTGTTTCCGCCGCCTCCCTTCTCGGGGCGGTCCGCTGTCAGATATACGGATGAAAATGGATGGCTGCTGACGCACCGCGCAAGAAAGAGGTCAAAGAAGTCCTTACAGTCCTTCTCTTTAAGTTTTCCATTTAACAAAGAAGAGAGATCTTCGAGGAAACGGCCTGTAAAGGTGATTTCTTTCACGAAGGAACGTATCTTACGGTCTTTGTCTTTGGCTTTGGAAAGCAGAAACTGGACCGAATCCATGATACTGTTTGCCCCGCTTACTCCAAAAATCCGCGTCAGATCTTCATAGATCCCCGTTTTTTGCGCGGCGGCGAGGACGAGCGCGTATACGCCGACGCTCAGACTTTCTTCCAGTACCCGGCAGGTTCCATCAGGACTGCTCTCCAGATATTTCCCGCTGTAATAAAGATAGTAATTCTGATTAGGAAACATCCGGCCCTCTTTTGTTTTGTATCCTATTAAAATCGGATTCTTTACACCGTAGCGCACATCGTAAACTTTTTCCGATTTGCCGTAGATGACGGCCCCTTTCGGGACAGGAACCTCTTCCCCGCGATTTACTCTCCCCATTTTTTATTCCCATTTCCAAAAGTCAGGAAAGAAAGTGAAAATGTCTTTTACGGCTTTCGCTGATCTTTCCCGTTTTAAAGGCTGCGAAATTCTGCCGGGACTTGTGTCTGGCTTTGAAGGATGAACCTTAAGGTCCAAAGGATCACCAGATTGGACAGGAAAAGCTGATCCCTTCTCTTCCCTTGCTTATTTTATGATTCAGGCATCAAAAGGTGATTACGGATTGTTCCGCTGCTTCGCAGCTTCCACAATCCTGCTCAACATTCGGAATTCATGGGGCCCCTGCCCCACTTCTTCCTCATGTTGGGGTGCGTCAGTAAGCCTTTTCACCCACTGGCATGCTTCTCATGCCGTGGGTTCAGGCTTTTGACGCTGTAATCATTTTATGGGTTGTGTCACGAAAAGGGAGTCAGGGGAAATTCCTTCCGGGCAGCTTACCGGCCCGGAAGGAAGACATCCTTTACTTTTCCTGCTTGCGGTTGATGTAGTTGATTAGGCCTTCGGCCTCGATGATCTTCTGCATAAATTCCGGGAAAGCCTGTCCTTTGTACTGTGTTTTCTTCGTGCGGTCATAGATCATGCCGCTGTCAAAGTCCACTTCCACCTCATCGCCGTTGTCGATGTCCTTCGCGGCGGCCGGGCACTCGATGATCGGCAGGCCGATGTTGATCGCGTTGCGGTAGAAGATCCGGGCGAAGGTCTCCGCGATTACGCAGCTTACGCCCGCCGCCTTGATGGCGATCGGCGCATGTTCTCTGGAAGATCCGCAGCCAAAATTTTTCTCGGCGACGATGATGTCGCCTGTCTTCACCTGATGGACGAACTCGCGGTCGATATCCTCCATGCAGTGGGTGGCCAATTCCTTCGGATCGGATGAATTGAGATACCTGGCCGGGATGATCACGTCGGTATCCACGTTGTCGCCGTATTTAAAGACTGTTCCGTGCGCTTTCATAGCTTTTCCCTCCTTACATCCCCAGTGCGTCCGGCGCGGAGATCGTCCCCGTCACGGCGCTGGCGGCTGCCACTGCCGGGCTTGCCAGATAGACTTCCGAATCGACATGGCCCATGCGGCCGACAAAGTTGCGGTTGGTGGTGGACACGCAGCGCTCTCCCGCCGCCAGGATGCCCATGTAGCCGCCCAGACACGGTCCGCAGGTCGGGGTACTCACGACTGCCCCGGCTTCGATGAAGGTCTTTAAAAGTCCTTCTTCCATGGCCTTTAGATATACCTGCTGGGTGCTGGGGATGACGATGCAGCGAAGCCCCTTCTTCACTTTCCTGCCCTGTAAGATTTCCGCCGCGATTCTAAGGTCGCTGATTCGTCCGTTTGTGCAGGAACCAATCACCACCTGATCGATCGGGATCTCCTCGGTGATCTCGTCGATGGTTTTCGTGTTTTCCGGCAGATGCGGGAAAGCCACGGTGGATTTTAGACTGCTTAAATCAACGGTGATTTCCTCATCGTAAGGAGCATCCGGGTCCGCCTCATAGATCTTGTAATCCCGTTTTGTGTGTGCCTGCAGGTAGGCGATCGTTTTCTCATCGACCGGAAAGATTCCGTTTTTGGCACCCGCTTCCACAGCCATGTTGGCGATGGTGAAGCGGTCGTCCATGGAGAGGTTTTTCACGCCGTCGCCGACAAACTCCATGGATTTATAGAGAGCGCCGTCCACACCGATTCGTCCGATGATGTGCAAAATCACGTCTTTTCCGCTGACCCATTTGGAGGGCTTGCCGGTTAAGGTAAAGCGAATCGCCGGGGGAACCTTAAACCAGGCTTTCCCGGTGGCCATGCCCGCCGCCATATCCGTGCTGCCCACTCCGGTGGAGAACGCCCCCAGCGCCCCGTAGGTGCAGGTGTGGGAATCCGCGCCGATGATCACATCCCCGGCGACGGTCAGTCCCTGTTCCGGCAGCAGCGCGTGTTCGATCCCCATCTGTCCGACGTCAAAGTAGTTGGTAATCTCGTGTTTCCGGGCGAAGTCCCGCACACATTTGCAGTGCTCCGCCGATTTGATGTCCTTGTTCGGAATGAAGTGGTCCATCACAAGGGCGATCTTGTCTTTGTCAAAGACGGAATCGTCCCGGAACTTGTCCATCTCATGGATGGCGACCGGAGACGTGATGTCATTGCCGAGCACCAGATCCAGATCTGCCTCGATCAGCTGCCCGGCTTCCACTTCCTCTAATCCCGCGGCGGCAGCCAGGATCTTCTGTGACATTGTCATTCCCATGAAAGTACTCCTCCTCCTAGTAGATTGTTTCAGCCGCGCAGGGGCTTTTGTGCCTGCTGCGCTTCCTGTCTTTCTTTTTGGTTCCCTGGGTTTCCCTGGTTGGTCGTGCTGTAAGGTTTCGCATTCTTCAGCGGTCCGGCGCTCTTTGCGGATGTAAAAAATCCCCGGCGAAAGCCGGGGATAGTGGAATCCGCCTTAAATGCGCTGACCGCGCTCTTTTCTGCTTCCGGGATCCCGGAAGGAAAGGATTTACCAGGCCGCGATTAGTTGTTGATCAGTTTATCCTCACCGTTCCAGCTGTAGAGCTTGCGGACTTCCTCACCGACCAGCTCTGACGGATGCTCCGCGGCACGCTTGCGCATGGCCTTGAAGTGCTCCTGTCCGCCGGCGGGAGACATATCCAGCAGGAACTCCTTGGCGAAAGTGC
>CAZXSN010000117.1:0-6035 GCA_964643295.1 uncultured Lachnospiraceae bacterium | reverse complement strand
AAGCTGCGAAGCAGCGGAACAATCCGTAATCACCTTTTGACGCCTGAATCATAGTTTTTTTGAATTATTTCTTAACCTTGAAAAACCGCCCTGACCAGCTGTTCGTATCCCTGCAGGTTCAGCATAGGGCACTCATTTCCAGTCGTAGAGACTGCTTCTGCCTGCACAACCGGTCTTTCTATTTTAGATGCCCAGAGCAGCTCTCTTTTCCTCGATGCGGTCCATCATGCGGTCTACCAGCTTGTCAATATCCGGCTCGATCGTATAGGAAGCCTCCACCCAGTCGCGGATGCCGTTCGTTAAAAGATCGTACACCTTGGAGGAGCCGCTGATATACGGATCCACGCCAAGGAACGTATCGATTCCGGTCGCTACGACATAGTTGCCGATGGAAACGGCCTTCTCGGACATCCACTCGGGTGCGCATCCCACAACCGGCAGCTCGGAGATCTTCCAGCCGGAGTCTTTCGAAAGCTCGGACACCAGGACCATCATACGGGAGATATCCACGCAGGAACCCATATGCAGTACCGGCGGGATATCAGCCAGCTCGCAGACTCTCTTTAAGCCGGCGCCGCAAATATCCTTCGCCGCCTTATCCATCAGGCCCGCCTTGGCCGCTGCCTGCGCGGCACAGCCGGAAGCCACGATGATGATATCGTTGGCGATCAGTTTCCTCATCAGATCGATATGTGCCGTATCCGGACGAACCTTCGGGTTGTTGCAGCCTACCATCGCGACCGCTCCGCGGATGACACCGGATTTTATGCACTCGATCAGCGGCTTCGTCGTCCCGGTCACATCCACCTGAGAGTTTGTCACCGTATCCAGCGTCTTGACAATCGCTTCAAAGGAATAGCCTACGGTTGCCTTCTGCTTCATCTGCGGGATATGCACAAGCTCCGGACGGCGGTTCGGGAAGTTCTCGATGGCCATCTTCACGATCGCTTTCGCGTTCTCCCCGGCGCTCTCCGGATCAAAGCGGATGTAATCGGATTCCGGCATCTGGGCGATCTCAGAGGTCGTCACAAACTTGGTGTGAAAGCACTTGGCCAGCGGTCCCAAAGCCGGGAAGATGCACTGCACATCCACAACGATCAGCTCACAAGCACCGGTTAAAATCACATTCTCCTGCTGAAGGAAGTTGCCGGCCATCGGAATGCCGCGGCGCATGGCAACCTCGTTGGAGGTACAGCAGACGCCGGAAACCGTGATGCCCTTGGCGCCCATCTGTTTCGCGTAGGCGATCATCTCCGGGCTGTCCGCGTATTCGCAGATCATCTCGGAAAGAGACGGATCATGCCCGTGCACGACGATGTTGACGTTCTCCGCGTTCATGACTCCTAAGTTCGCCTCGGTATCAATCGGCTTCGGCGTTCCGAAAAGCACATCAGAGAACTCGGTACCGGCCATGGATCCTCCCCAGCCGTCCGACAGACCGGCCCTTAAGGACTGGCGGATCAGCGCTTCCGGCTTGGAAGAGCAGCCCATGTGTGTCATATGCAGGGAACAGGAAACCTCCCGGTCGATCGCACGGGGAGCGATATCCTCTCTCTCCCAGAGCTCCTGGGTATGTTTCGGTGCCCGTTTTAAGAAGTTCTGAGTACCGAAGACCTTGCCGTACTCACTGAGGCCTAAGTAGGCGACCTCATGTGCCACGTCATAGATATCCTTTCCTTCGGTCTCCACGCCCCATTCCCTGGCGATGCGGATCAGCTTGTCCGGATCCTTGACCTTATAATTGCCGTCCGGCGATGTGCAGTACAGCGTATGGCAGATCGAGCGCCCATGATCCGAATGGGTAGCCGCGCCGCCTGCCGTGAATTTCAGATAGTTACGTCCGACGATACCATGCGCATCGCACCCGCAGATGCCTCTCGGAGCCTTCGGAGTAATCCTGCAGGGGCCCATTGCGCAGATACGGCAGCAGATACCCTGCTCGCCGAATTTACAGTGGGGAGTCTGATTCGCGACACGGTACTGCCACGCATCCGCGCCTACTTTCTTCCCGGTCTCCAGAAGCCGGTTCGTACCCTCCTCAAACTCCTGCACTGATGTCAGTTTAAACTGTGGCATTCCATACCTCCTGTTTGTCTGTTATTTTTCCGCCATTTTTTATCTGGCATACTTTATGTAATTTTTATCTGTCTGCTTTTTGGCGGTTGTTTTTCATTCGGCATTTCTTTCGCACAACCCCGGTTTCGCTCATTCCCAGTGCCTTTCCTCAAAAGCCAAGCTTTTGCATGATGCCGTTGACTGCCGTGCGAACCGGCGATTCGTCCGGCAGCTGCACGATCGGCTTCCCGTCGCAGTCATACTCATAGACTTCTTCGCTCTGAGGAACGATGCCTAAAAGGTTTAACCCCTCTTTACTGATCTCTTCCGCCGTGCCCTCACTGATCTTTCCGCCCGGTGCCCGGTTTACAATCAGGCCGGTCACCTGAGGATTTAAGTGAAGCTCCTTCGCCAGATCAGCGATCCTGCCGACTGCCTGCACACCGCGCCTGGAACAGTCGCTGACTAACAGCAGCATGTCAATCTTGGGGAGAATCCCGCGGCTGATATGCTCCATGCCTGCCTCGTTATCCACCACCACGTAAGGATAATTTGGCGTCAGTTTCTGCAGCTGGCTCTGCAGCAGGCCGTTTACATAACAGTAGCATCCCTTGCCCTGTGTCCTGCCCATTACCAGCATGTCAAAATCATCGTCTTCGATCAGACACCCGTTGATCATAAACTCCATGTAGTCGGCCTTGCTCATGCCCCGCGGGATGGTCCGCGTTTTGCCTTCCTCCGAGCGGGCGACTTCCTCCCGGACTTCACCCAGCGTCCGCTCGACTTCTACGCCCAGCACCTCATTTAAGTTAGAGTTGGCATCCGCGTCCACCGCCAGTACCGGCCGTTTGCCATGGGCACACAGATACTGAATCATCAGACCGCACAGAGTCGTCTTGCCTACGCCGCCTTTTCCGGCGACCGCTATCGTATAGGACATTCTTTTGCACACCCCGCTGTCTGATCAGACCAGAGTCCTCATACCGGATTCTTTGATGATACGGGAGACATCCTGCCACTTGTTCAGCGCATACAGATGGATGCCGTTGATTCCCAATGCACGATACTTGTCGATCTGACGGATTGTGTACTCGATTCCGGCTTCCTTGAAGTCCCTCTTCTTCTGCTCCAGCGCATCGTCAAACGGCTCCTTGTCGAACGGATTCGGGAAGATCCAGTACTTGGAGATCAGTCTGGACAGTTCGCGTTCCATCACGCAGCCGTTGCGGGAAAGAGCCATGTTGATCGTCGCCGCCTGATCGAGGATCGGCATGATGCCGACATCCACCGGCATGGTCACACCGGCCTTGCGGATCTTGTCCAGCCAGCGCTCAAACTGCTCCATATCCCAGCAGAGCTGAGTCATGATGTAGTCCGCCCCGTTGTCCTGTTTCATTTTCAATACTGCGATGTCCGCATCGAGACTGCGGCAGGAGATATGGCTTTCCGGAGAACCGGCCACTGCGATCTCAAATTTGTCTCCAAACTCCTTGCGGATGAAGGCTACCAGGTCGGTCGCATAATCGAAATCGCCGCAGGTGGAATTCTCTCCGCGCGGGAAATCGCCGCGCAGCGCCAGCACGTGATCGACACCCTCATCCAGATAGGTTGTAAGCTGCTCCCTGATGCCTTCCCTCGTGTTCTTGATCACCGTAAAATGCGTAACCGGAATGGTTCCCGCCTTTTTGATCATCTGGCACACCTCGCGGTTAGCGCCCACGTTTCCGCCGCCTGCCCCGTAGGTACAGGAAATATACTCCGGCTTGAACTCACAGAGTTTCTCGATCGTGCCCGGCAGATTGGCCATCCCTTTTTCCGTCTTGGGCGGGAAAAGCTCAAACGAGAGAAGCTGTTTTTCCTTCATCATACTGCTCAATTTTACTTCTGCCATTTTCTCTAAACCTCCATTATGATTGTGCTTTCCATTTTCTGCCTGAAGAGTCCCCTTCCCCTGTCTGACAGTTTTGCTGCATGAGTCGCTGCAACTGTCCTGGGATACAAAAAACCTTCAAAGGATCCAACTCCCGCTTCCCATACACCGAAAGGAACATCTCCCGCCCTATTGCGGTAAACCGGCCTGAGCAAAAACCGCCTCCATCAAAGAAGGAGCGCTCAAATGGGCCGCACGGATCTTTCCTGCTCTTTGGAAAGCTCCTGCTGCATAAGTGACCCCCTGCGGCTCATCAGGGGAAACCCGGCAGGAAACCCAGGCCCGCTCTCTTCGCTCATAGACGTTTACGCACTTACGCACTCTGGCAGTTAATCCTGACCACTCCTCCTGTCAGATCCGCCAGTGTCAGCGCTCCCTGAATGGTCTTTTCCTCTCCCATCACATCGGTCAGCGTAATCTGATCGCCATCCACCCGGATCTTGCTCACATACTCCATGATGATGCTGTCCGGATCGGACGACTGATATACTGTAGAAAGGCACATGTTTGTCACCTCCCTTTCATCAAACCGCAGCTTCCTGCTGCTTATTTCGCGGACTCTTTTACTGTTGCCAGAGCCAGACTTAAATACAGGTTTCCCTTCTGGAACTCATCCACCGCTTTCCTGATCTGTTCCGCCGCCTCCTCATTTCCGGCTGCCGCCAGCTTCGCGGCGATCCCGTCAAGCTCCGCGGCATGATGCTGATTGTGCTTGAGCATGTAGTCGAGCACAGCGGCCATCTGATCCTTCGTCTCCGGAGCCTTGTGTCCGCCGTTTGCAGGACAGTTCTCCGTATTCTGTTCCCCGCAGGGAGCGCCGTCCGCACCGTGCAGCTCACAGGTATCACAGGGATCCTGTGTATCGTGGCTGTGCGGATGATCCTCATTTCCATGTGCATGGCCGTGGGGAATCGGGTTGCCGTTCTCATCTGTCAGCAGATGCATCGTAAGTACTCCTTTCCCTGGTTAACCGTTCTCACTGAAAGATTACACAGAATTCTTTGCTGTTTTCTTTATCTTTCTCAATCCCGCATGGGGAAACATCCCATCATCTGTTACGCGTAAGGCATCTGTCGGGGGACTGGCGGAAAAATGTCTCTCTGCCCCGCCTGCCATGCTCTCATAGTCCAGGAAAACTGCCGTTTTCTCCTGTAAAAGTCTGACAAAATTGAATATTGTTAAGTTTTTGACAAGCGGATGCCAGATCCCTCCTCACCCCTTTTGTGATATTATATCACAGTTCCTGTTGTATCACAACTGTGAGATACATATTTTTTCAAACTTTTCTGCGAAATTTCACAAGATAAGCCGTTTGTGGAGGGTCCCAACCGCCATATGTTGTGGGTAGGCGAAACCGGGACTTAAGAAAGTAAAGACTGCTTTGAATGGCAAATCCCCTTCCGCTGGCTGCCTGACAGACTGTTAGACAAGCATCGCCAAAAAACTGAAAGAATCGCCGGAAAATAAGCTTCGGCAGGGCCAAAGTCTTACTGCGGCGTTCCTGCGGCAGGTGAAAAAGCCTTGCCTTCCGGCAGTCTGCAGCCTAAGAAAAACCCTGTGTGACTTCTTACTCCCCCAGAAAATCCGCCTGAAATTTCCAAGTCTCCCACAATACAAAAGAAGCAGAAAGATCAATGCTCATCGATCTTTCTGCTTCCCCAAACTTTCTTTATTACAGCCCGCTCTTGGTGCGGTTGGCCAGCTCTTTCATCTCTCTCGCGTTTTCATACACCGCATCGGTGATCTTGGCCCCGCCTAAGATTCGGGCGAGTTCTTCCACGCTTTCCTTCGCGTCAAGACGTCGCAGCAGCGTCTTGGTATGTCCGTTTTTCACCTGCTTTTCAATCGCCAGGTGCGTATCTGCCATGGCCGCGATCTGTGCCAGATGCGTAATGCAGATCACCTGATGGCTTTTGGCAATCAGAGCCATCTTCTCCGACACTTTCTGCGCTGTCCTGCCGCTGATCCCCGTGTCAATCTCATCAAAGATCAGGCAGCCGATCGCATCCTGACCGGCCATCACTGACTTGATCGCCAGCATGATCCTGGA
>CAZXSN010000116.1:0-6226 GCA_964643295.1 uncultured Lachnospiraceae bacterium | reverse complement strand
CAGGAAGCTTCTTTTTCTTCCGCTCCGCTCTGCGTTCCTCCCGTGCTGCGACCTGAGAAGCAACCAGATCTTCCAGTTCTTTCGTCCGGGGATGCTTTTTCAGAAACTTCAGGGAAAATCTGTAGTCCTCCACAGCCTGCAGGATAATGGCATTCGCCAGCTCTTCATAAGGTTCCATCACTTCACCTCCGCTTTTACTGCTTCGATCAGGGCAGACTGCATATGTTCTTTGGCAGCCAGTGCCTTCATGATCCGTTCATCGATGGTATTTTTCGTCATGATATGAATGACAGAGACCGTCCCGGACTGCTGCCCCTGCCGGAACAGCCGGTCCACAGTCTGGGTGTAAAGCTCCAGGGACCAGATAAGGCTGAACCAGACCAGAGTGCTGCCACCCCGCTGCAGGTTAAGTCCGTGTCCGGCAGATGCGGGGTGGATCAGGCCGACCGCATACTTCCCGGCATTCCAGTTCCGGATACTGTCCTCGGAGGAGATACGGGAGAAGGGGACTTTCAGCTCCCGGAGTCTCTCCTCGATGCGTTCCAGGTCGTGTTTATACCAGTAGGCAACCAGAACAGGACTACCGTTGGCAGCTTCAATGATATCCTCCAGTGCATCCAGCTTCCGGTCATGGATGCGGACAACTGAACCGTCATCTGCATACACCGCGCCGTTGGCCATCTGGGAGAGCTTGCTGGAAAGGGATGCAGCGTTTGCAGCAGTCACCTCTCCTTCTCCGGCAAGGCTCAGGACAAGCTCCTTCTTCAGCTGCTCGTATTTTTCCCTCTCCGCCGCATCCATCTCTACGGTATGCTCACTGTTGACCAGAGCCGGCATCTGCAGATGGTCTGTAGACTTCATGGAGATTGTGATGTCTGATATCCGGCGATAAATGGCTTCCTCCGCACCGGGCAGCGGTTTGTAGGAGTATACGATGTACCCGTTACAGCGATCCGGCTGGAAATAGTCGGAACGGTACTGCCCGATAAACCTCCCCAGGCGTTGTCCCATATCCAGGCAGCGGAATTCTGCGAACAGATCCATCAGACCGTTGCTGCTGGGGGTTCCGGTCATGCCAACCACCCGTTTCAGGCGGGGGCGGACCTTCAGGAAGGCCTTTACCCTTTTTGACTGCCAGTTCTTGAAGGAGGAGAGCTCATCCAGGACACACATGTCAAAATCGAAAGGGATCCCGCTGTCTTCCACAAGCCACTGAAGATTCTCCCGGTTGATGATGCAGATCTCGGTATCTGCACAGAGGGCTGCCAGCCGCTCCTCCCTGCTGCCCACTGCCACGGAATACCTCAGCCCGGAGAGATGTCTCCACTTTCGAATCTCATCCGGCCAGGATACCGTTGCCACGCGGATGGGTGCCACGATCAGCACTTTCCGGATCTCAAAGCTGTCATGAAGCAGGTCATCGATGGCAGTCAGGGCAATGCTGGTCTTTCCCAGACCGCAACCCAGGAAGATGGCAGCTACGGGATGGGACTCAATGAACTCGATGGCATACTTCTGATATTCATGAGGCTTGTACTCTATCGTAGCAGTTCCCCCTCCTTCGGCTCTATGGTCAGTACGTCTTCAGAAAGTGCCAGAAATTCTTTCGATGTATCTGCGGAAACTAACCGCTGCATCTTCTTTGTGTCAACTAATCGCCTTAAATGGCAAACCCGCATGGGAACTGCATCGACTTCATTAACTACCGCCTTGAGTGTCTCATCCTGGATTTTCCCTTCCGGGGTTTTATCCTCCAGAGGGAGGGGATACCGGTCAGAGTTGCCGATTGCATAAAGGGCATCCCCGACTCTGGGTGTACCCCATAGGTACACAAAGACCTGTTTTTTCATCTGTTCAAACCCTCCCATGCAATGGTACGGATTTCCTCCGCTACTTTCGAAAGCTCCTCAGTGTCAATCTCGTCAGGATGGATAATGTTCGAAAGCTCCCAGGAAAGTTCCTGAACTTTTCGCATCCTGCATTTGAAGCATGACTCCTGGCTTACCATTTCCTTTTCAAGAGACTCAGCGTAGCTCCTTGCTTCATCCGCATCGGAGAGTTTCCCCTCAAGCCAGTTCCTTGCATCGGAGCCCATGTACCCCTCTGTCAGTTCCAAAAAATCATCCCCGTCCAATACGGTACGGATAGAACCGTCAATCATCAAAAAGTTATCAGCCATTTCTTTCTCCTATTTCTTCCAGAACAGAGTCAATCTGCTCCGGGCTGTCAACAACATACATCCGAAATCCCAAAGATCGCAGCTGCCGGTGTCTGGCTGCCTGCAGCGGACGGGGCTTACCGTCCGCTGCTTTGACCTCCACAAAGGCAATATGTCCTCCCGGCAGCAGGACAATGCGATCAGGCGCACCATCCCAGCCTGGAGAGACAAACTTGGGGCAGAGCCCGCCGGCGGCTTTTACCGCCCTGACCAGCTTCTGCTCGATCTGCTTCTCACTCCCCATATTTTTCCCAGATCTGATCCGGATCATACCAGAGCCATAAACTTTCTCCCTTGCTGTTGGTCACCTGCACAGTCTTGATGCCTTCCTCCCGTTTGATGCTGCGAATGGCACTTTGGGATAACCCCTCCTGCCTGCAGAGCTGGTGCACCTTCCTGTAATCCATGAAATTGCTTCCCAAAATTTCTCTAATCATCTTTTTCTCCTCTCTCCGAATGGAACAACAGAATCAAAATTTCCCTTACGCGCCCAAAATGTGTGTTATAAAGTTACATTACCTTATTTTTATATATTTTATTTAATATATAAAAAACTGTTCCACCTGTAGCTGATTGCCCTTTTAGGCGTGATTTTCAAGGTTTGAGAACGGAACAGAGAACAACCGGCCTGTTCTAACAGAAGGTTGTTCCATCAGTCTGTTCCACAATCTTGCGCTGATAGACACGCTGCTTTCCATAGATGGGAAGTCTAACCGTTTTTGAAGTCTTTTCCCAATCACTCATACGTTTCATAATGGCTGTGATCGCATAGCTGTCTCTCATCTGGATATCTTCCCTGGGCTTGCCGAAGCACTCACACCAGATTTCCAGGTTTGACACCACCATGCGCTGGTGTGTTCCCACGGGACGTGTCGGATCGTCCGGCTCCCGGAAGTAATCCCTGCGATTGAAGATGTCCATGCTCTCCCAGTTGTCAGGAAGCAGCATATCAAGGTATTCCCGCACAATGCCTTCCCGGTCATCCCGTTCCATGGCTTCCCGCTGCTCGTCCTGAGCGAAGGACTCCAGATCAGGCGAAAGGAAAAGTTTCTCTCCGGCTTTCGCAAGGATAGCTGTCTCTGCCCAGATCTGTCCCACCAACTCCCTGGTCATGTCCCATGGCTTGAATTTTGAGTTTCCACTCACCCGCACATTCCAGAATCTGCGGTTCCCGGTGATATCCCGGAGATACCCGTTCTCCGAGTTGGTGGTACCGAAAAACACGCACTGCCTTGGATGCGGCGTTACCCGTTTCCCAAAAGAAGCACGGTACTTATCATCACAGCGGGATACAAAGGCTTTCACTTTATCCAGGTCCGCCTTTTTCATTCCGGCAAGCTCACCAATCTCGTGGATCCAGTATCCCTGCAGTTTTTCCGCCGCCGTCTTGTCGTTCATGTCGGAGAGAGTCAGACTGTCAGAAAACCACTCCATACCGAGATTGGAGATAAATGTGGATTTGCCGATTCCCTGCGCTCCGTTAAACACAGGGAGATAGTCAAATTTGATGCCGGGATGATAAACCCGCATAAAGGCAGCACACATCGTTTTGCGGCAGACAGCCCGTGTGTACTCATTATCCTCCGCACCCAGGTAGTCAATGAACAGGGTATCGACACGCTTAACCCCGTCCCAGGGAGGAAGCGACTCAAAATACTGCCGGATGGGGTGATAGGCTCTGTCATCTGTTACCTTGGCCATCGCAACGTCGTAGTTCCGCTGAGAAAAGGATCCGTAGTGATCGTCCACATAGCAGATCAGCTGTGCATCATCGGCGTCCCGCCAGAACCTTGCCGGATGCTGCCATGGAACTTCTCCTTTGATCTCCAGGCTGTCAGCGAGCTGGTTGAAGACAATGTTTTTCAGATTCGGATCGTTTTGCAGGATCAGCTTGATGTTGTACAGGGAATTCTCCAGGACAGCCCCCTTGGAAACATAACGGAGCTTTTTCTTCCAGTCATCATCTCCTGTATCGGCAAAGTCCGATTCCGCCTCGGCAAGGCGTTCATTTGCTGCAGCAATCCTCACCTCATCCTGCTGCATGGCAAAGTCGCACATCTCCTTAAATGATTCCCGGTCGTCCAAATCTCCGAACTTATGAATACGGACAATGTCAAAAGCATTGCAAAGATGCAGATATGCAGGATCCTTAGCGTGATGGCTGTATACGAACCGGTTTTCTTTGATCTCCACACCTGCCATACTGCTCGACTCAATCAGGTGATAACGGTTCTCATTGTCAGTGGGCTCATATATATCGGAAAGAAATGTCTCCAAAGCCTTCTGAACAGGGAAATAAACTCTGTTGAACAGGCCGACCGTGCCCCCTTTCGTAAGCGGATCCTGCACTTTTTTCTGTGCAACCGTATTAGCCCTGCTTTCACGTGATGAAGTCGGAAGCATTGTGGGATCTGGCCACTCCGGATGAGCTGACAGGATCACATCCGGATCAAGCCAGTTCTTCTCCACTTCTTTATAGACATACACTCCATTTAAAGGCGTCGAAGGCCAGTACATCAGCTGATTGGGCTGGTAGGAGCACTCGTCAAAAAAGTCGATGCCAAGCATCTGTGCCAGGTACCGGGATACAGCCACAAACTCTTCCGGAGCGACATCACGTGTCAGGGGAAAGATAAGGCGGGCTCTCGGATTCTCCTCTGTACTGCTGTGTGTGGTATACAGCACCGATGTGTAAGGACAGGTTATTTCATAGCTATCCAAGAACTGCCTGGTAAGGCGATCACCATCCAGCGTGATCATGGAGCGCTTCTCCACGGTATCGATCTTACGGCGGCCATCTTTCAGCACACCGCAAACAAAACCGCCATGGTCCTTCGCCGCTTCCCTCTGTGCCTTTGACATCTGTGCGTACTCTTCTGCAGACTCTGTAGTACGGATTGTCACTTTCAACCGTTCCTTCAGGTCACCATACTGAATGGTTTTGTTGACCCAATTTTTTGCCTGACGACTGTTTCCGTAGGCAATAGCTAGATCTCTCATAGGGACATCACCTCCTGAAACTCGCTGTTGAACCAACGAATGCGCTGATTTTTTCTTTTCGCCGCTTCAATTTCCTTCTGCATACCTTCGGACACGGTTTCTCCCAATACCCACATTTCCGAACATTTCCCGAGCATGATGATATCCATAAAAAGCGCCAGTTCACGTTCCTGCGGATCATCATCACTCATAAACTGCGGAAACAGAAGGTGGGGAGCAAGCGGTATCTGCCCCTGTCCTAGGGCATATCTGCAGAACTTTCTCGTCCTTTCCGTGTTTGCCTTTGTGTCGCCGGACAGGGGGCTGCAGATATACACGAGTGGCCTGTATGTCTGTTTTCCAGCTTGATCTGACATATCAACCCTCCCTTCATGAAAAATTGCCGAGGCTACAGCCTCTAATGGGTAGCCCCGGCAAGAGGTCAAATCTGACGATTCTGATAATTTTCTTTCAGTTTTTTCTGGGCCCGCTTCAATTTTTGCGTGACGTTGTTTTCATCTGCGCCTTTACGAGCGGCATATTCACGGATTGACTCGCCATTCAGGCGGACCGCAATGAAAGCCTCCGCCCACTCCGGTTTCTTCGCCAAAACCTCCCCAACCCACAGGCAGACGGCTTCATAGTTTTCGCGGAGATCACGTTCTAACTCATCTCTGCGAAAGACACAGTCGTCAACCACCTCATCCAGGAGGGGCTCAAAAGAATCGTCATCATCCGTCTCTTCGTCATTGTCAGACGTCGCTACAGTGTACCCATGATGGCGGTAGAACTTATGCCAGTTGTTGTATTCTGGCCGATTGAACTGCTCTTCAAAGGCATCCTGGATCATCTGCTCCCGTTCCTTCTGCGTAAGGTCCTCGCCCTCCAGGGAAAGAGATACCCACAGCTGCTCTGTTGCGATTTCGTCCAATTCGATGGACTGGACAGTGCAATCGTAACGAATATTTAATTTCATAAGTGCATCCTTTCCGTCCAGTGGCACAGGACGAAGGGATGCAGAAAGTATCT
>CAZXSN010000115.1:3074-6236 GCA_964643295.1 uncultured Lachnospiraceae bacterium | reverse complement strand
TTATGCACGAAAACGATGCAAAAAGAACCCCCTAATTCCCCCATGAATGGGGGTTAGGGGGTTGATGTGTCGAAGACACTTTTTTATATCAATCAACATTCAAACTTGAAAAGTTACGACGCTGCCAACCTAACGCGATCGACAGTGGCTGATTGGAAAGTGTATGTACCCATGTTTGATCCAGATACATTTAGCGTTCGGATTGAAGACAAAGGTCGGGATGGGAATAACTGCCATTATGTTAAGAATACTTCTGAAAAATCAGTAGGCATCCATCGCAGTACAACTGTTGACCTATCCAACGTGGCAGGGTTGAGTGAAAAGTCCGCTATTTTTTCTACGTTCACAAGATAGTCGCGACGAAGCAACTCCTCGGTAAGTGTCATACCATGAACATATTTGATAAAAAACGGGAATCTTATTTCAAGGATAAGGCGAATCAATCCGGACGTGGAGCGGCTGTATATCGGTTTTTATCCAGAAGAAGGGGTTTCCAATATAAGTAGAGTCTACCCACGAGACGGTTCTCCGGCATTTGTGGACGATATAATAGAGATCGGTTACCGATGAATATTTCGGTAATTTGGAAGCGGGTAAGTGAAATGGAGGAAAAGGAATGTGAAACACATAAAGAAGTTTTGTGAAAAATTGAAAGGGAGCAGTCTGCCGCGCTTTTTGATTGCCGGTTGCTGCTCGACGGCGATTGACTTCGCCGTCTATTTTTTTCTGTCAGGGAAATTGCCCACTGCGGTATCGAAAGGCATTTCCATGGTGGTATCTTCGATTTTCTCTTATTTCGTAAATAAGAGATTTACCTTCCGGAGCAGGGAAAAGACGAGCATGGGGTACTTGCTGCGCTTTTATGCGATCTTCGCTTTGAATCTTGGGGCAAACATCGGGATGAATGAACTGGTTTACCGACTGTCAGGATATAAGATTTTAGCTTTCCTCTGCGCGACCGCCGCAGGGATGACGGTGAATTATCTGGGACAGAAGAGGTTCGTGTTCCGTGAGACGTGCCATGGCGATTCATAAGTACGGTTTCAAGCAAGAGAGGAGATGAATCAGGGAATGGATTCGATGAGGTTTTCAATCGTCGTACCATGCTACAATGAAGAAAAGAATCTGGACCGGCTGATCCGCCGTTTTGACCGTGTCTGCAAGATCCTTGCGGAGCGGGACAGGGAGATGGAACTGGTGCTGGTCGACAACGGTTCCTTGGACGGCACTCACGCCGGGATACAGTCGCTGGCAGCGGTACGTCCTTACATAAAAGAAGTCCGTGTAAAGGTTAACCAAGGATACGGGTTTGGCATCCTGCAGGGTCTTGCGGCGTGTACGGGGAGGTGGCTGTGCTGGACGCACGCCGATCTCCAGTCGCCGCCGGAGGCCATCCTTGAGGTAGATGAAGTATTGGCGGCATCAGTGGATCCGGACCGGCTGTTCCTAAAAGGGAGACGCAGAGGTCGCCCGTTCTCGGACCGGTTCTTTACTTTTGGGATGAGCGTCTTTGAGAGTTTGTACTTGGGGAGAAAGCTGTATGATATTAACGCCCAGCCGACATGCATACCCAGAAGTTTCTATGAGACATGGGAGGATCCGCCGCACGATTTTTCGCTTGACCTGTACGCCTATTACATGGCAGTGGAACGCGGATTGGAAGTCGTGCGGGTCCCCGTGAAGCAGTCGGAGCGGAGGGAAGGGAAAAGTAGCTGGAACACAGGGCTCCGGTCCCGGGTGAGGCTGATTGTCCGAACCGTTTCGTACAGCAGAGCGCTGAAGAGGGAGTTGGCGGAACAGAGAAAGAGGGCGTGGCAGAGTCTCAGAACGCGTTCACGCTCCTCCCGTGGAGGCGGGGACCGATGAGGGTTAAGCTTTGCCGGATCGCGGATGCGGCAATAGGTTTTTGTGTTTGTCGTTCCTTTACGGGAGCCTGTGCATTTTGTGCTGTATGTCGGGAGTTTCAAAATTCCCGAGGCATTCGCCCTGTGGTTTGCGTCGGGGCTGGTTTTCACCGCCATAGTCCTGATGTTTAAGGCGGCCCGCTTCTATCTGGTGGTGCTGGAAACGCGCCCGGAGCTGAGGTGATTCGCGGGTCTGTATGGAAAAACGACGTTGGCCAGCCGGCTCCTGCTCCGCAAATAGAGGGAGTTCTACCGGATGTATTGCTGCGGAAGGATGTTCGGAGGCATGTGGACAGGCTACTTGGCGGTACTCGCAGACCGGTACTTTGACACATTCCCCCTGCTCGTGATGCTCACGAGAGAAACCGTGACTGATGGGGGCGCGCTACGCTTGTATGGTTCCTCGGGATCTTTACCGCGCTGATTATAGCAGTGTATCTCATCATTCCTTCCGCCTGCCGGTATCTAAACCGCTTCCTGATACGGAATTCAGGGGGGCCTACGGCACTGGGATGGGTCAGGTAGGTGCAGGAATGGCGGGGATAGGAGAAGTGCTGGAAACCGGACACTTGTGGTTGTCGGAAACCATTTTGGCAGGTATGGGAGCGCACCAGCGGCGCCATGCTGTTCCACCTATTTTCGGATTTTGCCGTGACGGATCGGAATGACGTGGGGTTCCTTCTCCGCAAGATGATCTATACGGAGACGAACTATGTCTGCACATGCGGGGAGCGTTCGTGTCCCCGGTGATGACGATCCTGAAGGAGTACTGCGGGTTCCTCTGGTGTTACGGGGACTGCCAGTGGGATATGGAGGTTTATGCCGGCTCCGGATTTCGTTTTGAGCAGCTTGTAACGGATGCGTTTTTGCATATCGGGGAATATGAGAACTTTCTGCGTTATATCCCCGGCGACTTTGATGTCCACTTCTTCAATTCCGTGCGAGGCAACGATTATACCGAGGTCAAATCATCCGAATGGAAGGACAAGAGCCGTGCCGAGTGCCAGTTCTACCACATGGTTCCGGATGAGATGAAAATGTGGTTCGCCATGCCCTACGATTACCGGGAGTAAGGATCCGGGGTGTCTTACCGGATGGAGAAGTACCATGTGCCGGATTTGGCTGTCTGCTGGGTGTAAGGGACGGTAAGATTGGAAGAAACGGACTGTCTCCTCTCAAAGGCATTTTATTTCATGAAATGCCAAGAAGAGAAAAAAGGTGCCTTTCGAAGAATACGAAAAGATGCAGGACAGGCTTT
>CAZXSN010000115.1:1271-3064 GCA_964643295.1 uncultured Lachnospiraceae bacterium | reverse complement strand
ACAGGCTTTACCTGGAAAAGGTATCCGGCCGTATTAGGCAGCTGAAGGGCCATGAGCTGTACCTGCTGCTCGCCAGGTATGATTCCGCTGTCTGCGGCAGAGAGGGACTGGACGGTCTGGCCGGAAGGTATGCGGACTTGTACCGCCGATCTTCCGCGCGGATGGAAGGTCGCACGGAGCCTGTGAGCGTTATCGGCCACGGGAACCTGTGCTTTTCGAACATGCCGTATGACCGGGACACGGACATCCTGAAACTGATCGACTCGAAGGGGCCTTGGAAGAGAGGCAGATGTGGACGGCCCCGAACTATGACGTGGCGAAGCTGTCCCATTCGGTCTGCGGCCTGTACGACTTTTTTACAGCGGGTTCTTCCAGCTTGTGATGGAAGCGGACCTGGGATTCCGGCTGGAGGTCGATTTTGACGACAGGGGAATATAAGGAACTGTTTCGCCGACACGCGGAGGCGAACGGGTATTCCTACTCCCCGATGCGCCTTTACGAGGCGTTGTTGTTCCTGTCCATGCTACCGCTGTACACGGACAACTCACGGAAGGTGTTTGGGTTCCTCGGGAATGCTGCCAATATCATGGAGAAGGCTGTAGCATGTTTGAGGGGCTGACGTTCATCCTAGACGTGGACGGGACGCTGTGCTCGGCCAAAAAGAAGGAGGAGTGGTATGAGGATCTAGTGCCGGATTGAGCGGTGGCTGATAAATTCCGGTATTAAAAAGCGAATGAGGCGCGGATCCTCCCTTATACGTCGTGGAACATGAACAGCTACGGGGAACCTCGGCTTGATCAACGCACATACGGCCAAGACGATGCTGGTGTGGCTGGATTAATGGGAGATCCCGTATGACGAGATCCTTTACGGGAAGCCGTGGCCGTGGCATGACAGGTTCTACGTGGATGACCGTTCCGTAAGGTCGGGTATGCCGTACCCAAATACAGGATCGAGGTGAAAGGGAGGACGCTGTTTGAATGGTCCATGGAAAGATCTCCTGTTTCCATGGGGAAGGGGACCATTGAAGTTTCGTACGAACCGATGGAGCGGGCAGGTCGCCGAGGTGTGGGAGAAGGAGAGGATCTCGGACAACTGCGCCCTAGGCGCGCACTGTTGTTTCGGCTGTGTGCTATATGAGGAGATCTACCGGCATTACTATGGCGGCGGGAAGAACCATTACCTTTCGCGTCAGGGATGTCTTCATCCAAGTCTTCGTTTTAAAATAGAAGTGTTGGCATGGTCTGGAATAAAAAAGGGAAATAAGCCCGACGGTACTGCTGCGAAGTTTCGAGAATTTAAGATGGTATTGTTTGAATGTTCTTGAGCACTTAACAATGATCGATCGGGATACTTCAGCATTTTGATTCATCGAAGATTAATTATAAAGTGCTCTATAAAGGTAATGAATGGAAACATTGCACTTGCCTATGGGGAACTGTTGGAATATAATAATCATAAAGAACCGCCGCGGCCGCCGTAAGAGACAGAACGGGACAGGAAAGACGGAAAGAGACAGAAAAAGATTGGAAGAGGCAGAAGAAGGCGGAAAGAGACAGAAAAAGATTGGGAGAGACAGAAGAAGACGGAAAGAGACAGAAAAAACTGGAAGAGGCAGAAGAAGGCGGAAAGAGACAGAAAAAAACGGGAAGAGGCAGAAGAAGGCGGAAAGAGACAGAAGAAACGGGAAGAGGCAGAAAAAGGCGGGATGAGACAGAAAAAGACGGGGCATGGCAGAAAAAAGGCGGGACGGTACGGAAAAAGACGGAAAGGGATGGGAGAATGGTGACGGG
>CAZXSN010000115.1:0-1171 GCA_964643295.1 uncultured Lachnospiraceae bacterium | reverse complement strand
AAAAAGGCGGGACGGTACGGAAAAAGACGGAAAGGGATGGGAGAATGGTGACGGGGAAGAGAGACGCGGCTGCGGGACAGAGCGCTTCGGACGGCGGAGGGGAGAAGCGGACCTATATCGCGATTGATCTGAAGTCGTTCTACGCGTCGGTGGAATGTGCCGACCACGGGCTGGATCCGCTTGCGACCAATCTGGTGGTGGCGGACGTGAGCCGGACGGAAAAGACGATCTGTCTGGCGGTGTCGCCCTCTCTGAAAGCCTATGGCATTCCCGGCCGGCCGCGGCTGTTTGAGGTGGAGGAGCGAGTACGGGAGATCAACCGGCAGCGTGCGCGGAATGCGCCGAACGGGCGGCTGAGCGGCGAGTCGTATCTGGACGCGGAACTGAAGGCCGATCCGTCGCTGGCTGTAACCTATTTGACGTTTCCGCCAAGGATGGCGCATTATATCGAGTGCAGTACACAGGTTTATCAGGTTTATTTGAAATATGTCGCACCGGAGGATATTCATGTGTATTCGATCGATGAGGTGTTTATTGACGCGACGGGGTACTTGGATCTGTACCGGCTCACGGCGCGCGAGTTCGCGATGAAGATGATCCGCGATGTTCTGGCGGCTACCGGGATTACGGCAACGGCGGGGATCGGCACCAACCTGTATCTCTGCAAGATTGCCATGGATATCGTGGCGAAACATATTCCGGCGGATCGGGACGGAGTTCGCATCGCGGAACTGGATGAGATGTCTTATCGGCGCCAGCTTTGGAACCACCGGCCCCTGACGGATTTCTGGCGGGTGGGGAGAGGGTACGCGGGGAAACTGGAAGAGCACGGAATTTTTACGATGGGGGACGTGGCGCGCTGTTCGGTCGGGAAACCGTCGGATTATTATAATGAAGACCTGCTGTATAAACTGTTCGGGGTGAACGCGGAACTTCTGATCGATCATGCATGGGGCTGGGAACCATGCACAATCGCGGATATCAAGGCATACAAGCCGGAATTTAACAGTATCAGTTCCGGCCAGGTGCTGCAGCAGCCGTATGACTACGAAAAGACCCGTCTGGTGGTGCGGGAAATGACGGATCTGCTGACGCTGGATCTGGTGGATAAGGGTCTGGTTACGGATCAGATGGTGCTGTCGATCGGATATGATACCGAGAACCTGTCGAA
>CAZXSN010000114.1:0-6299 GCA_964643295.1 uncultured Lachnospiraceae bacterium | reverse complement strand
TTTCAGGTTTTTCTGTTGCCTGCCAACCGTCGAGCCCAAAGTCTCGCACAGCCTTCCGGATTTTAGGTGTCAGCCACACCGGCAGAATGACGTCCGCCCTACCTGTGTTTTATTGTATCACACCAGTGAAGAATGTCAACTAGAATTTACGCTCGATAGAGTTTCTCTTCGGTTAGTACTGGGTTTGCAAAGAGGGCCATGTTCGCTTGACTTTCCGGATATAGGCTAAGATAATCATGTAACTCAGGCATCAAAAGGTGATTTCGGATTATTTCGCTGCTTTTAAGCTTCCACAATCCTGCTCAACAATCGAAATTTATTGGTTCCCGTCTTAAGCTCCGCTTATTTTCGTTTAAACAAACCCCACTTCGTACCTTAAGCTTGTGGCGCATCAATAGGCCTTTCCCTTTAGCTACCTCTCAGCCGAAACTTCAGGATTTTGGTTCTGTAATCATATCATAGATTGATCCTGGCCTCAAGAGGAGTGGATGTTTTACTTACCCGGATAGAGACTGAAAGACTGCATTTTAAGCATTGCTCCCCACCTGCCTTACTCCGGCACTCCCTCATCCGACACGAGAAGCTCGCTTCCTCCCTCCCAACCCCACATTTCTACACATCTGTACTGTACATATGTTCTTTTCACGATTTTTAAATTTTCCTCCCCATTTCCCCTTTAATCTCGTTACGCCTCACCCCAGTCTTGCATACTGGTACCGGAAGCCGTTGCGGAGGACAAACAACCCGCGAGATGGGTGTGAGCTGCCCTGCAGAAAGTTTGGCCTGGTCTTCGGTCCCGGATCTTTATGCACAGTCCTGTTGCCGCGTCAAGTTTATAGTCCCGGTGGTGGCCCAAAGACTGCCCCTCAGCCGCAGGTACGTTTTTCGGTATGCGAACCTCCAGTGTCTGCGGGAAGGCTGGTTCCTGGACAGGCAGAGCTCACAGACGAATAAGCCTTCCTGACTTTGTCTTTCTCCTGGAGGACGATTGTAGGGGACGGCTTTGTAGATGGAGAAACTTAAAAGATAAGCCTGTTCTGGAAACACTGCATTTTCTTCCACTGAGCCTTCCACCGGGGATGAGGACTTTCCTCAAACCCGTAGCAATCGTTGAGAGAGGCGGTGAAAGAGGTCCTTTCGTCGGTAGCTTAAGAGGATCTGTTGAAGGCAGAGGAGGTTTTGGTTAGAGCAAGGAGGTGGTTAGGTGCGGGAAAGCTTTGCCATCCTGAAGGGAAAATATCAGTACGCGCTGGTCACCATCCGCGAGCTTACGCAGGAGAAGGAAGCCCTTCGCCAGAGGATGGAGGATTTCATCAAGAGCCACGAGACGCTGGATCGAAATATCCGCTCTCTTTGTGAGACGGTTTTCAGGAAGGACATCGGGAATCCGGATGAGGAGAACTGGTCCGACATGGATCTTCTTAAGATGGTCTCCCGGGCGCAGGAGGGAGTGGAAAATTATTACGCGGGGCTGGATAAGCAGATCCAGGAGCTTAATGACTACAAATCGCAGCTGGAAAAGCAAGTGCAGGATCTGGAGGAGGCCATCAGGAAGCAGGAGGAGATAAACAGTAAGGAGCAGAAAAAAGAGCAGGAGGAATACGAAAGCGCAGTCAAAAAGCTCTTTCAGATGATCGCGGATCTGACCATGAAAATATCCGACGGCAGAGGGATGGAAACAGAAGAGGCCGCGCGAATCTTACAGGAAACGCAGGAGATCGTAAAGCAACGCTACGAAAACCTGGAAGATATTGATCTGCCTCTTGCCGGGAGTGTTTCCGTTACCGTGGAAGAGCAGGATGATCTTGCGGAAACAATCGCCCAATCCGTAAAAACGATGCTTCAGGAAGAGGCGACGGATCAGGCTGAAGGCTCTGGGCCAAGCCTTAAGCCTGGATACCAAAGCGAAGGAAGCCTTCCCGGAAGACCAGGAAAAGGAGAAAGAGATCTTAGGGAAGCGGATTGTGCAGGAGGTGGAGAGGCTGAGCGATCTGCAGAAGCTGTTTGTGAGCTCGATGGGTGAATCCGGTTACTGCGAACAAAAGCAGATCCTTCTGTTTGCCAGGGAGCAGTATGGCTGTGAGGAGAAGGAAAGCCGATTGCGGACAGCCTTTGCGGAGTTAGTGAGAGCGTGTACCGGAGAGGAGGGAATCGTTCTTTGCACAGCGCTTTCCGTTCCGGGGTGTTCCAGGCTTAGGTTCTACAAACTGGGGGAACTGGGGAAGGCGGTCTTTCGCTGCCTTTTCGTAAAGGAGCCGGTGGAAGCGGAGATGGACGTGCTTGTGCGAAACCATTCCACCCTAGAACATGGCTACGGGATTCGCCAGACGGCCCAGCTTTTTTCCGCGATGCCGTATTTTACCGGCAGGAACGCGAGGATCGAATACCTGACGAGGACAAAGAAGATCTTTCTCAAAACGGGAGAACACACATCCTACATCCCGGATATCGCCGTCTACTATGAGAAAGAGGGCAGGGATCCGATCGTGGCCTACTATGAGTATGAGACCGGAGCCTGCACCGAACAGGAATTTTTGGCCAAGTGCAATAAGATGGACTTCCTTCACAGGAACCTCTTAATCGTTGTGCCAAACGCGGAAGCCAAGCGGGTAACCATCGAAAAGTTCAAGGCCTGGAGAGCCAAAGTGCGGGACGGGACATTCCCGCTTGACCACAAGGTAGAGCTGCATCTTTCCACCTACGAGGAGATCCGCAGGAGAAAGAAGGAACGGGTGAAATTTCCATGGGAGTACAACGCCTCTGTTTCCCCGTCAAAAGGGAAAGCGAAGCAGGAAAGCGCTGACAGGGAAGAGGTATATGAGGAGGAAGAAGAGGAAGAGGAAGTGGAAGCCGAGAAGGAAGGGGACTCTTAAAGCGAGTCTTCCGCTAGGCGCTGCATGTTAAGGAGGGTTTCTTCAACTCTCACAAGTCCGCTCCTATGGACTGCTTCTATGGAGGATGACCGGTTTCACGAAACGGGCGTTCTCCTGCGCGAGGATGCAGGAAAGAAAACACTGGAAGGTTTGTTGAAGCAGGATGTTTCATCAGAAGAAAAGCGGAAAGGAGGAGGATCCGCCAAAGCGGATCCAAAGAAAACATGGTAAAACTGGATACCCATACCTGGGTAGATGATACTACAATCGAGGCGATCGGTGTCTACGGGTCGGCGCCTTTGAGAGAGCTTGCCGCCGCGGCGAATGAGCAGGGGATCTTACGGGACTTTTCGGGGCCCAACGGATTTAAGAGCATTGTGTTCGCGGAGGACGGTTTCGTCTACCGCTGCTCCCATAATCCGCATTTTTACATCATCAGGATGGACGTCGATGAATGGTATGTCGCGAAGTCAAACAAGATCTTCCTTCGCAAAGAGTATGTGAGGGAGGTCACTGACCGTCCGAATACTTCGCAGAGGCGCACGATCGCGCAGGCGAAGGCGGAAGGCCTCTATGTCAACTTCGCCGGAGCCCAGAAGGTGTGCTTCTACGTGTTCATGAGAAGCGGCAGGGTTTACGGGGTGCATCAGCTGAAGTTCTTCCCCTGAAAAAAATTTGACACGGAGACATCAGCTACGTTATCCTTATAGTTAGATGTCCCGGGGAGCCGCCGGTTCGGGAGTGGTTCTTTAAGAGCGCGGGAGCGAAGGAATACGAACTGGCGGAGAAAGCAGGGGCAGAGGGAACTGGCGGTTAGTGATCTGGTTGTCAATGAAGTGGTAGGAAAAGAACAGGGAAGAAGCGGGAGGAAAAGAGGGAGAGAAACACGAAGGAGATGAAAAGGGAGAGGATCTTTGCGTAAGAGAGGCAGCACTTCCTTGTAATACCTTCCCCGGAAAGATCGATTCCGTGGAAACCTATGGTCAGGAGAAGGGGGTTCCCCTCCCTGACCGGCGCCGGTCCTAAGAGGAAGGCCTGGAGGTCTAAGGGACTGACGCCTGTCTGGGGTGAGTTTTCGTAGGAGAGGAGTTTGCATGTTTTTGCCTCCGCGGGGAGGCACTGTAAACTTACGGCAACAGCTGTTAAGTGTATCACTTAGAGAAAGGATGGTGTTTTTCTGCTGAATCTGAAGAAGAATCGATTGAACAGGCGCAGAGGCTCAGAGAAAGGAAAAGAGACGCCGGGAGGCGAAAGGAAGCAAAACCAGCCGCCCAGAGCTGTTCCCCGCTGTATCGCCTGCGGGGGCATCGCTGACGGAACACAGCCGTTTATCGGCGGAAGAACCTTCGAAAAGAAGACGCTCCAGCTTTGCGGCAACTGCATCAGTACCCTTTTCGTGTCGCTGCTGAATGTCTTAAACGAGATGGAAGCCGCGTCGCTTCTTTCTCTTGTTCTGAATGACACCGGGAGCCCTTTCCTGCACAGATGCGCAGAATTTGTAGAGGATATGAGAAGTTTCCCTGACATGGAAGAAGAGGAGGACTTCCCCGAATTCGATCTGGAAGAGGACTGGGAAGACAGAGAAGACAGAAAAGAAGGGGAAAAGAAAGATCCCGTGGTGCTGTCTCCGCTGCAACTGAAGGCGAAACTGGATGAATACGTGGTCGGACAGGAGGAGGCGAAAATCGTCCTTTGCGTGGCCGTCTACAACCACTATAAGCGGCTGCAGAACAACTTCGCCAGTGATCCGGACGTGGAGATCCAGAAGTCCAACATCCTCATGATCGGGCCTACGGGCAGCGGCAAGACGTATTTAGCCAGGACTCTGGCCCGCATCCTCGATGTGCCGTTTGCCATGGCGGATGCGACCACCCTCACGGAAGCCGGTTACGTAGGCGACGACGTGGAGAGCATGCTTGTCAGCCTCCTGAATGATGCCCACGGCGATGTGGAAGCGGCGCAGCGCGGCATCATCTTCATCGATGAGTTCGATAAGATCGCCAGGCGTTCGGAGAACCGCTCGATCACCCGCGATGTATCCGGCGAGGGTGTACAGCAGGCCCTGCTGAAAATCCTTGAGGGGACCGTCGCGCGGATCCCGGTTGGCGGAGGCAGGAAGAATCCCTATGGGGAAGTGATCGAGATGGATACCTCCAACATCCTTTTCATCTGCGGCGGCGCCTTTGAGGGACTCGAGAAGATCATCGAAGAGAACACCTCGGCGAAAATCGGATTCTTAAGCGGGAACAGCTCTTTAGAAACCCATACCAGGGTGCAGACGTCAGATCTGGTCAGGTACGGCGTAGTGCCGGAGCTGGCAGGAAGGCTGCCGGTAGTGGTATCCTTAAGCCCGCTTACGAAAGATACGCTGGTGGATATCCTCACGAAGCCGAAGAACTCCCTGGTGAAGCAGTATTCTAAGCTTCTGTCCATGGATGGCGTGGAGCTGGATTTCACAAAAGAGGCGTTAGGTTATATCGCGGAAACGGCTGTGAAGAAGGGCATGGGTGCCAGAGGCCTTCGTTCGATTGTGGAGGATGTGATGACACCGGCCATGTTTCAGGCGCCGGAGGGCAGGTTTCACACCGTGCGCATTCGCATGGACCAGGGGAAGCTGAAAGCGGAGATGGTAAAGGCCTCCTGATCTGAAGGCGAAAGCCGCCACGATCGAGGTATGAGGGTTTGACAGGAACGGCAGGATGACGGATAAACATCTTTGCTTAAGGGGACGAAGCCAAAAGTGCCTCGCCCTCCAAAGATCCGGTTTCCTCTGAGGTTTTTAGAACGCGTAAGACAGTAAGGCAGGGTCTCACAGAACTCACTTTGCAGCAGTCATTCCCCGAAAGGGGAGGAAGCTGCAGCGGAGCCCATATCGGGGATCGCAGCGGAGAACGTTCTTCCAGAGCCTGAGACTGGATTCTCCGCGAAGGATTAGCCACAAGAAGCCAGGGATTCTTAAGGTTTTATCGACGGGTCTGTTGTACGACAGAAATGTTTGGCTAATCTGGGAAACCCAGTTAAAGATACAGCGAACCTCCGGTTTCAGTCTGCCTGACTGGCCGGAGGTCCTTGATCCCGAACGATTGACTTAATGTATAACTATTTCCTTTTCTTCACCGTAATTGAAATTTTCTTCGAAGCAGACTTATGATTTTTATCTCCTGCAGCTTTGACCGTGATGGTCACCTTTCCGGCTTTGACACCTTTGATCTTTCCGCTGCTGCTTACGGTAGCGATTTTCTTATTGCTGGACTTAAAGGTAATCTTCCCCAGCGCTTCTTTCACTTTGATTTTGATCGTTTTGCCGACAGTGACGCTCTTTGCGCTGGCGGAGGCGCTGATCGTCTGGGAAGCCTTTTTGATCGTGAAGGTTTTGGTCACACTGCCGGATGCCTTATAGTCGCCGGTTCCCGTGATAACGATGGA
>CAZXSN010000113.1:0-6363 GCA_964643295.1 uncultured Lachnospiraceae bacterium | reverse complement strand
CCCTCCGACAATACCGGAGTGGCGCATATCATGGAGCATTCCGTGCTGTGCGGCAGCAGGAAATTCCCTTCGAAGGATCCGTTCGTGGAGCTGGTGAAAGGTTCCATGAATACGTTCCTCAACGCGATGACCTATCCGGATAAGACCATCTACCCGGTGGCAAGCTGCAACGACGTGGATTTCGCGAACCTGATGCATGTCTATCTGGATGCGGTCTTCTTCCCCAACATCTACACCAGGGAAGAGATCTTCCGCCAGGAGGGCTGGAGCTATCAGATCGAAAATCCTGAGGATGACCTGGTTTACAACGGGGTGGTCTTTAATGAGATGAAAGGTGTGTACTCCTCCCCGGAGGATATGCTGGAACGGGAGATCATGAATTCCCTGTTTCCGGACAACACCTATCAGTATGAATCGGGCGGGGATCCGGAGTTCATCCCGGATTTAACCTATGAAAACTTTTTAGAGTTTCACCGCCGCTACTATCATCCGTCCAACAGCTATATCTATCTGTACGGGAAGATGGATTTTGAGGAGCGCTTAAACTGGATGGACCGGGAATACCTAAGCGCCTTCGATTACCGTCCGGTGGATTCGGAGGTGACCTTACAGCAGCCCTTCGCGAAACCGGTGTATCTCAAACGCAGCTACTCCATCTCCCAGACGGACACGGAAGAGGACAACACCTTCCTTTCCTACAGCGTTGTGGTGGGGGAGAGCGCGGATACGAAGCTTGCGGGCGCCTTCGCGGTCCTCGAGTACGTGCTTTTGGAATCCCCCGGGGCGCCGCTTAAGGAAGCGCTGCTGGACGCCGGAATCGGCAGGGACATCATGGGTTCCTACGATTCGGGGATTCGTCAGCCGATCTTTTCAGTCATCGCCAAGAACGCGAACGAGTCGGATGAAGAGCGGTTTCAGGAGGTGGTAAGAGGAACTCTGGAGAAAATCGCCGCGGAGGGGATCGATCAGAACGCGATTCTGGCGGCGATCAACATGATGGACTTTAGGTTTCGGGAGGCGGATTACGGTTCCTACCCCAAGGGTTTAATGTACGGCATCGACCTTATGGACAGCTGGCTGTATCATGACGATCAGCCCTTCGATTATCTGAGACAGCTGAAAGATTTCGCCTGGCTGAAAGAGCAGGTGGGAAGCAGTTACTATGAGGATCTGATCCGCACCTATCTTCTCAACAATCCCCATGCCTCCTATGTGACGGTGGTTCCCGAGCGGGGACTTACGGCGAAGCTGGAGGAGAAAACGGCCAAGAAGTTAAAGGAGATCAAGGCCGGGATGAGCCCTGAAAGAATCGCGGAGCAGATCGAGCAGACAAGGAAGCTTCGCCTTTTCCAGGAGACGCCCTCCACGAAGGAAGAGCTGGAAGCGATCCCCCTGCTTTCCAGAGAAGATCTGGGAGAAGCGGTTCGTCCCTATCGCAATGAGGAGCTTGAAGTGAACGGAATTCAGGTTCTTTACCATGACTATCCGACCAATGGCATCGCCTACTTTACTCTGCTTTTTGACGCCGCGGATCTTACGCAGGAGGACCTGCCGTACCTTAGCATCTTAAAGAGTGTGCTGACGATGGTAAGCACCGAGCATTACGATTACAGTGATCTGCTCAACGAGATCAACCGCAATACCGGCGGCATCTCTCCCGGTATCAGTATCTTCCCGGATGAGCGGGATGCTTCGGCTGTAAAGGTTGCTTTAGGGGTGCAGGTACGCACACTCGAGGATCAGATTGGCTTCTGTTTTGAGATGATCGAGGAGATCCTCTTCACCTCCGATTTAAGGCAGGAGAAGCGCTTAAAGGAGATCGTAAGCCACTTAAAATCGCGGACCAGTGTGCAGTTAAACGGCAATGGGCATATCACGGCGGGCATGAGGGCCATGTCGTATTTCAGCCCGGCACAGCTGGTGAACGATTCTATCAGCGGCATAGGATTTTATCAGACGCTTAGCGAACTGGAAAAGGACTTTGAAAACCGGAAAGAGGAATTAAAAGACCGGCTCTGCCAGGTCCTTGCGAAGGTTTTAAAGCGGGAAGGCCTTCTGGCGGACTTTACCGGTGATCGGGCGGTGCTGCCGAAAATCGAGGCTGGGATTACGCATCTGGCGGACAGGCTTTCGGGCAGCGATTCAGCGAAGGAAAGACAGGATCAGTCGAAGAAGACCGTTTCCTCTTTGCGTTATATGACCGGTCTGGTTCCGGAAAAGAAAAACGAGGGTTTTCTCACTCCGGCCAAGATCCAGTACGTGGCGAAGGCCGGAAACTTCTGCTCAGCGGGCTTTGCCTACACAGGGGTTTTGCGGGTGCTGAAAGTAATCCTGGACTATGACTATCTGTGGACGAATCTGCGGGTGATCGGCGGCGCTTATGGCTGCGGCTGTTACTTTAACCGCAACGGGGAGACGGAATTTACCTCATTCCGTGATCCGCATTTAAAGAAGACCGTCGAGGCGTATGATGCCATTCCGGAGTATTTAGAGCAGTTTTCCGCGGATGAGCGCGATATGACAAAGTATGTGATCGGCACGGTCAGCAACATGGACGCGCCGTTGTCGCCTTACACCTTAGGGAACCGTTCCCTGCATGCCTGGCTTTGCGGGATGACGGAGGAGATTCTCCTTAAGGAACGCAAAGAGGTCCTTGAGGTGACCGAAGAGGATATCCGTGCCCTGGCGCCCCTGGTTCGCGCCGCCTTAGAGCAGAACTTTGTCTGCGTACTCGGCAACGAGGAGAAGGTAAAAAGCGAGGAAGGTCTCTTTATGAACCTTGAGAACCTTCAGTAACATTGCGCTTAAAATGTCAGGGAAAGATGTTTTCCTGAAGATGCCGGGGCGAAAGGTTTTCTTTTTCGGACTTTCGCCCCGTGCAGGGGGAGCGCCTCATTTTTGGACCTAAAAAAGCTTTCAGATTCTGTATACGGGATGAAGGATACGTACTGACCTTTGGATGAGAGAAAGGAACGCATGGAAGAACGGGCAGATTTTAAATCAGGGTTTGCGGCGATCATCGGCAGGCCGAACGTCGGCAAATCGACGCTGATGAACCACCTGATCGGGCAGAAGATTGCCATCACATCGCGAAAGCCGCAGACGACCAGGAACCGCATCCATACGGTTTATACCTGCAAGCAGGGACAGATCGTCTTCGTTGATACGCCGGGCATCCACAAGGCGAAGAATAAGCTCGGCGAATATATGGTAAACGCGGCGGAGGGGACCTTAAGCGAGGTGGACGTGATCCTCTGGCTCGTGGAACCTTCCTCGTTTATCGGCAAAGGCGAGCAGCATATCCTGCAGCAGTTAAAAAAGGTGCGCACACCGGTGATTCTGGTCATGAACAAGGTGGATACGGTTTCAGCGAAAGAGGTGCCGGAGTTCCTCGCGGCCTATCAGAAACTCTACGATTTCGCGGATCTTATCCCGGTATCCGCGCTGAAGGGAAAAAATCTGCAGGCGGTGCTCGATGCTGTGTTTCGGTATCTTCCTTACGGCCCGGCCTATTATGATGAGGATACCGTCACCGATCAGCCGCAAAGACAGATCGCCGCGGAATTAATCCGCGAGAAGGCTTTGCGCTGCCTGGGAGATGAAGTCCCGCACGGGATCGCGGTGGCCATTGAACGCATGCGGGAGCGAAAAGACGGCGGGATCATGGATATCGAGGCAACGATCATCTGCGAAAAGGAATCCCACAAGGGAATCATCATCGGCAAAGGCGGGGCGATGCTTCGCACAATCGGCAGCCAGGCGCGTGCGGATATCGAAAACATGCTGGAAATGCCGGTCAATCTGCAGCTTTGGGTGAAGGTGAAGAAGGACTGGCGCGACAGCGAGTATCTGTTGAAAAACTTCGGGTACGATAAGCAGTGAGGGGATCCATATGAGTACGGGAATCCGTCTGACCGGCATGGTTTTGTCGGCTTTTGCGGCGGGGGAGTATGACAAACGGCTGGTTCTTCTGACAAAAGAGCGGGGAAAAATCACGGCTTTTGCCAGGGGAGCCAGAAGACAGGGGAGCACCCTTTTAGCGGCGGCAACGCCGTTTTCTTTCGGTACCTTTTTGCTCTATGAGGGGAGATCGGCCTACACGCTTACCGGCGCGGAGATCACCAACTATTTCAAAACTCTGCGGGAGGACCTGGAGGGCGCTTACTACGGCCTTTATTTTCTCGAATTCGCTTCCTACTACGGGAGGGAGAATCTCGAGGCCTCGGAGATGTTAAACCTGCTGTACGCGGCGCTTCGGGCGCTGGAGAAAAAGCAGATGCCCTATAAACTCGTGCGCTATGTCTATGAGGTGCGGCTGATGGTGATCAACGGGGAATTTCCCCAGGATCTGGTTTTCGATTCATCCGTCGCGGAGGGTGTCCGCTTCGCTCTGCGCTTTATCATAGAAACGCCCCTTCAGCATCTTTTTTCCTTTACTCTGCGGGAGGATGCCCTAAAAGAGCTTGGGTTTCTGCAGGATCAGGTCCGCGACCGCCAGGTTGACAGGTCTTTTCATTCTCTTAAGATTCTCGAAACACTGGATTTTTCTGTTGAAAAGAAACCGGTTTGACGCTATAATGAAGACTGGTGCCTTATGGGAGGGACGTTTCACGGCAAACGATTAAATGTACCTTTCCTTCCGGCATCCGGAACTCTTACGGGGGAGAAAGGTACTTCAGGGGAGGTTCAACATGCGGACAGGAAGAGTCGGTTTGCTGGCAGCCGTATGCGGGTGCGCACTGTTGCTTGGCGGATGTGAAGTCGTTGAGGAAGAGCTTGCGCAGTACGGAGTTGGGGTGCCTCAGGAGACGACGCTTCAGATGAAAGAGGACGGTACGGTTTTAGAGACGGTGATTGATCGCCTGGATCAGAGTTATTACAACAGCAGTGAACTGGAATCGATGATCAGCCAGACGGTCAGTGACTACAATCAGGGACACACAGCCGATTCGGTGGTGATCGATGAGTATACGGTGGAAGAAAACCAGGTGCTTCTTCGGATGACCTACCGTTCGGCGAACGATTATGCCGAATACAATAACGTTCGTTTTTATAACGGCTCCATGCTGGGAGCCGAGATGGAAGGATTCCACTTTTTAAATCAGTTCTGGCAGGTGGAAAACGGCGAGACGGTGGGGAATCCGGTGTCGAATGAGGTACCGTTAAAGGAGAAGCAGCAGCAGGTGCTGGTCACGGACACTTCGCATGTGGTGGAAGTCCCGGGGAAAGTGCTGTATGTCAGCATCAACGGCACACCGACCGGGAGACGCACGGTCTCTCCGGCAGCGGATGACATCGTGATCGAGCAGGAGACACAGGTAGGACTTGTGCTCCCCTCTTCGGCGGTGTACATCCCGGAGGAAACCCGCGCGAAGGCTGATGCCGATGCGCAGGAAAAGAATTACCTGTATGTGATCTATGAATTCTGAGGAGGTTTATATGGAAAAAACAATGGAGAAGATCGTCGCGCTGGCGAAGGGCCGGGGCTTTGTCTATCCCGGCTCCGAGATCTACGGCGGCCTTGCCAACACCTGGGATTACGGGAACCTGGGCGTGGAACTAAAAAACAATGTCAAGAAGGCCTGGTGGCAGAAGTTCGTGACGGAAAATCCCTACAACGTGGGTGTGGACTGCGCAATCTTAATGAACCCGCAGACCTGGGTGGCATCCGGCCATCTGGGCGGTTTTTCTGATCCGCTGATGGACTGCCGCGAGTGTCATGAGCGGTTCCGCGCCGACAAACTGATTGAGGATTTCTGTCAGGAAAACGGCATCGTCCTCGACAAACCGATCGACGGCTTTACGCAGGAAGAGATGAAGCAGTTCGTGGAGGACCACAACATCCCCTGCCCCAGCTGCGGAAAGCACAACTTTACCGAGATCCGCCAGTTCAACCTGATGTTCAAGACCTTCCAGGGCGTGACGGAGGACGCGAAGAATACGGTCTATCTGCGTCCGGAGACCGCCCAGGGCATTTTCGTGAATTTCAAGAACGTGCAGCGCACCTCGCGAAAGAAGATCCCCTTCGGCATCGGGCAGATCGGGAAATCGTTCCGCAATGAGATCACGCCGGGCAACTTCACCTTCCGCACCCGGGAGTTTGAGCAGATGGAGCTGGAGTTTTTCTGCGAGCCGGACACGGACCTGGAGTGGTTCGCCTACTGGAGGGAATTCTGCGTCAACTGGCTGAAGTCCCTCGGCATGAAGGATGAGGATATGCGGGTGCGCGACCATTCAAAGGAGGAGCTCTCCTTCTACAGCAAGGCGACCAGCGATATCGAGTTTCTGTTCCCGTTCGGCTGGGGGGAACTCTGGGGGATCGCCGACCGCACGGATTACGATCTGACCCGGCACCAGGAGACT
>CAZXSN010000112.1:1443-6426 GCA_964643295.1 uncultured Lachnospiraceae bacterium | reverse complement strand
GAGGACAGAATGATCTGACCGGCGAAGAAGGCCGGGACGACCGGGGAAGAGAAGGAAGGCCCTGCTATGGTGCTATGTCTTGAAAAGCCCCACGCTTTTGAGGCCCTGCCAGGGAGAACAGACTGTCTGAAGGTGCCCCCGGTGCAAGATGGAAAAGGGAACTTTCCCTGCCGGAGGAGGAGATCAGGTACTGGCTTCATCAAGGTGCCAAGAGTTCTCTCCTGTGTCGAAGACTACGATTGCAGAAACCGCCTTGCCAGCATTGCCTGGATGGTGCATTGTTTGCAGGGTATCGGAGCACGTTTTGGTCTCTTGGTATAGATCAAACGATGGAAGCGAAGGGAAGGATATATCCCTTGAAATGATAAGTCCCTTTGATCTTGCGGTTATTGATTAGGAAGGTGGAAAGCCGACAGCCTACGGACGGATGGTTTGCGGGAGCCGATCTGCAGGATCCACGTGTGGCAATGCCTGGATGCCTGCGGCGGGTCGTTCCAGCCGCCTCTGAGGGGATGGCTGACTGGGTGGTCCTATCCGGAAGAAATTCGACCTGGCTGGCCCGAATCGAGAGTATAGAGAACGAGCCCGAAACCGGCTGAAGCTGGCAGGACCATCCGGTACTTTGCCCTTTTGCATATAGCAAAATCGCCAGGAACGCCTTTTATTTCGAGTCGCAAAACTGCGAATCCTGGGGCTTCGTTGAGGAAAGATGAAAGGCAGGGGAAGCTTGCTCAGGCTTTTGCCAGACCATCCAAAAAGGCTTGCTGAAGGCAAACTTCTTTGTGTTCCCCGATGCTTACACCTGGGAAATGTCAACCGGAGGATTTTCTCTTCGGACCATCCAGCTTCTCAACGGAAGGCTTTTAAACCGACTCTTCTTCTTGGATAGCACTTCTTTGCCTGGAAAGCCACAGGGCCGAGACGTGTCGCTTTTCCGGGAGAGAACGATAAGCGGCAGAACAGGGAAAACAGCCCTATGGATGAGACCATCCGGCCGGGTGGCTCCTGATGATCTGTCTATGCGCTTTCCACGTGGACGAACTGCCGGAGGAATAGATCCAGCATCTGAGTCTCCCCCATCGGGCGGTCCATCGGGTTTCGGATGTGGGGGACAGGTTCCATGAAGGCGGCAGGCGGGAGAAGGGATCGCGGCCTGCTTTTCTGCCGCCGCGAAGAGTGGCAAGCCGGAGTGGAGGCAAAATGCCTGTTCCCAGAGCCCACTTTCCCCCTGCCGTGGCAGCCTTGGAGGCGACCAAGGGGATCCGGCACTTTGCCGGACAGACAGGAATCCTCTGGAGGTCTCCGACGGGACAGGGCCTTGTTCATTGGGATACGAAGAAAATCCTCTTGGAGGGGAAGAGAAAGAATTTTCCGGTGTCGGTTCCGAGGCAGAGAAGTTCAGGGAAGGGAAGAACCTCTGCGTGCATGCGGCACGGTCATCTCTGTTTTTCCCCCATGGCTTTCTTACTGTTTTTTTTCCGCTTTCTGGTCCCGGCGGGCCGCGCCGGTCCGGGTTTGGACCTTTTCCCCGGCAGGAAAGACGGCCATGCCCGGAGAGGAGGGGAGCCATTTCCCGAAAGGGGATCTTTCCGTGTATGCGGGAACCCATTCGCAATGCTGCTTTTCTCCGGTGGGTACTTCCCGGAGAGGGAAAGATTCTGACAAGACACAGGACGATCTTGACTGCTGGCAGAGAGGCGAAAGCCCCAGAAGAGAGTGGTCTCTTGGGACAGGAGGAAGGACCTCAATTTGGACAGCCTTCTTCCCAGCACCACTTGGGTCCAGGTTCCTGTACTTCTCTTTCCGAAAAGGGCCTGGGACTTTATGGCGGCGAGGTGGAGAGAGGAACAAAGAACAAAACGCATCGAAAGGACCAAATCAGAAAAACTGCCGCGTTTTGCCATGCAGGAAAGCAGGTTCCCTCGTACCGGCATTGCAGCAGTGGAACGGATAGGTGGATGGGAAGGCTGCCGTGTCGGTATGGCCTGCATGAGCGCTAGGGTGCTTGTCCAAACGAATCAAGCGTTTCTGCCATTCGTCCATGGAGACTATACACTTCCTGCCGCAAGGCAGTCCAAGTGCCCCGGGTTTATACAAGTTCCATAGCAAGTGGTGGAAAGGAGAAGGGATAGGCAGTCTGCGGCGAGGAACACTGCAATTCGGTATCTTCCAGTATGAACCAAGAGGAAGCAAAGAGAAAAATGGCTTGATGGGGATCGAAGATACGCTTATGGAATGTCGGTATCCCCCATGAGGGAAAAGTCTTGAGGCGAGTACGTTTCCAGAGGCAGCACGGGCTGTCACCCTCTACCCTACAGGAAAACCATGGGATAGGGGCATTTTCAGAGTCAAGGGATTGGTTGAGAATACTTGTTTCTGAAGAAAATAGAGGCAGATAGGCAGGCTCCTGTTCAGGAAGCCATGTTGTTTCGTAGGATAGAAGCCGCGGAGAATGGGCTTTCTCCCGTTTTGTGCCTGTACGGGACGTGGATCCAAGAGGGGAATAGAAAAGGAACCCATGAGAAAAAGCGATTCATTGGTTTATTATCTATCGACAAAAATGATCGTAATCTTGCTTCTCTATGATCTGACATGGCTTCTTGGCGGCATGGCAGGTGCAGGAATCATTCTGATCCGTGCGATGGAACCGGTGAATAATAAGCATGTGGTTCTATACTCTTTTTCGGCATCCGCGATCATGAGTGGAATGCTCTGCACGGTTCAATACATAAGAAGATTGTATAAGGTGTGAATGACAAAACGGATTGTAAGTAATGCTTCGAAAGAACAGAGAATCGGAACTATGGCATACTTTCTGTTCAGGCCGCTTGTTGCCTGTGTATTTTCGATTCTGCTCCTGTTTGCACTTCTTTCCGGTATGACTGTCGTGACGGGGGCGGTAGATTATATCCTGAATGAACGGTTTGTGTATCTAAGTGCTGTGTTATCGGGCTGCATGGGTTTTTCCGTGGGGAAATACTTGGATCAACTGGAGAAGACCAGTGAGGAGATCGTCTTAAACAAAAAAGAACTTTCGTGAGAGGAAGAACTGCCATGGATGAACGGCAAAGGGTTATTCACGAACTGCAAAAACAGGCAGAGAGTGTCCTAAAATGTAAACAGGCACATCGGCAAAAACGCCCGATTGTCATTGAATTCAGTGGGTCACCGAAAGCAGGAAAGACATCCTGTATCAATTCCCTGGAACTGTTCCTGAAAAGGAACGGGTTTAAAGTTTCCATTGTTCAAGAGAGGGCGAGCGTTTGTCCGGTCAGTGATAAACAAAGTCCTATGTTTAACATTTGGACAGCGTGCATGTCTTTAGCCGGAATGATCGGTACCCTGGATGATACGACTCGCGATGATGATGTTTTGATCTTGGACAGGGGCATTTTTGATGCTCTATGCTGGTTTGAGTGGCTGGTTAGAAGGAAAAAGATGGAGGAATCTCAGCGGGAGATCACAGAGAGATTCCTTCTTATGGACGAAGTGGTGAGGAGAATCGATATTGTCTTCGCTTTCTGTGTTGATCCAGAAGTTTCCATTAAAAGAGAATATTCCTCTCTTTTGACCGACAAGCAGGGGAGCATCATGAACAGAAAGGTTCTGGGTGAGTATTTGGACGCGGTTAAAAGCACGATCAAAGAGAAAGAACAGCGATTCCATAAAATCATTCAAATCGATACTGCGGAAAAATCACAGAACGAAGTCAACAAAGAGGTAACGCAGAAAACACTGGAAACCTTAAAAGACCTATTGATGGAGAGAATAGGATATCTGGAAAGGGATGAAACATTGACACAGATCCTTTCGCACGGTCCTATTTTTGATGACAATGTTGTCAGTCAGTGGGTTCCTGTTCTATTTGGCTTGAGAGATGATGTGGAAAGGGATCCTGCAGGGGTACAGCCGATCCCGGTGGCTGTGATTACGAACCAAAGAAGAGACAAAATTCTGGTCATAAAAAAGAATAAAGATGTGGTATCTGATACCTCGCCTGAAAAAGGCAGACTTCTTCTTTATGTGGGCGGACATACCAGGTACGAGGATTCTACAGAGATTATTTCGAAGGACTTCCTTTCGGTGTGCCGCAATACGTTAAAAAGGGAAGTAAAGGAGGAAATAGGCATTTCCATTGCGCTGAACAACGAGAAACCATTTTACCTCTATACCCCTGACGACGAAAAAAGCAAAAAGCATATGGCCGTTTGTTTTCTCATTACTCTGGAAGAGGAGAATATCAGGCTGCGTTTGGATTCCAAGGAAATTGTTCAGAACAAAGGCAAGAGCAAAAGCGGAAGGTTCCTGACTATCGACGAGATATGCCGAGAGCCGGATTTAGAGTCCTGGAGCATAAAAATTTTGGAACACTGCTTTCATAGAATATACTATCCATCCGATGGACAGATCAATTTGTTTTAAAAAAAACAGGTTTTGAGTTTGTGAAATTCTGTGCCATGTAGAGAAAGCGAGGAAGCTGTTTTGCGAATCAGGGTTCTCTATTGTGAGAGGGAACAAGGAATTTAGACTCAAGATACAACGCCAGAATTTTATGTAAAAGAGAAAAACATAAGGTAACCAGAGAGAAACGCTTATGAAGACCATCGCCATGATGCCCATCAAGTTGCAGAATGAGAGGCTGCCGGGCAAGGAAAAATGATTTGAGACGGGAGTGGCTGATGGCGTATAAGTTGGACAGTCTAAAGGCAACCGGACTTTTTACGAACTGATAAGAACAGAAGGAAAACAGGATGAAAATAGTCGCAATCGTACCAATCAAATTAAACAACGAAAGGCTGCCTGGCAAGAATATCAAATGTCTAAACGGTGTGCCCCTGATCCATTATGTGCAGCAGAATTTGCTTTCTGTGCCGCGCATAGACGAGCGATACGTATTCTGCAGCAGCGAGGAAATCCAGAAGTATCTCCTTCCGGGAATGGTATGGCTGCAGCGTCCGCAGTACTTGGATTCTCCCCAGACGA
>CAZXSN010000112.1:0-1433 GCA_964643295.1 uncultured Lachnospiraceae bacterium | reverse complement strand
GAATTTTACACAGATCTTTGGCGAGTTTATGAAGCGGATTCCGGCGGACGTTTATATCTATGCCCATGCGACAGCCCCTTTTGTTGCCAAGGAGACCACAGAGGAGTGCCTGAACAAGGTCTTACAGGAGGGTTACGATTCCGCATTCTGTGCGACGAAGATTCAGGATTTTCTCTGGAAGGATGGGGAACCATTGAATTTTGATGCGTCGAATCTGCCCCGCAGTCAGGATTTGGAGCCGATCTATCGGGAGACATCCAGTGTATATGTATTCCGCCGGGAAGTTTTTGAAACAAGTAAACGACGCATCGGAAACCATCCCTATATCAAAGAGCTTTCCTTCCGGGAAGCGATAGATATCAACACACCAGAGGACTTTCAGTTGGCTGAGATACTGGAAGCACAGGCTGCACAAGGAGGTCATGTGGATGGATCATTTTAATTTATTGGAATGCACACTGCGGGATGGAGGGTATATCACCGGCTGGCAGTTTTCTCAGGAAATGATCCGCGATACGATTAAGAGTCTCATCGAGGCGAATCTGGATGTTGTGGAGGTGGGATATCTAAACCGTGAACCTTATGAAGAAGGTAGTACCCAGTTCCATTCGATCGAACAGATCAAAGAATTTCTGCCGCAGGACAGAAAAGGTGTGATGCTTTTGGCTATGGCAGATGTGCAGCAATTCCTTCCGGAGGATCTGACACCCTGTACGGGGCAGTCCATCGACGGAATTCGAGTGGTCTTCTATAAGCACCAGGTTGAGGAAGCCATGACGATGTGCCGTGCGGTCAAAGAGGCGGGGTACAAGTTGTTTGTTCAGCCGATGGTTACGATTGATTACAACATGGATGAATATACCGATCTGACCAAGCGAATCGCTGTATTGGATCCCTGTGGTGTCGCTATCGTGGACAGTTTCGGTTACATGATCAAGGAAGACTTCCGGCGGTACTTTAAGATCCTGGACAATCTTCTGTCGCCGGATTGCATGATCGGATTCCATTCCCACAACAACATGAACCTTGCCTTTATTACGGCGCAGGATATTTTGGAATATACGACCGCACGGCACCTTCTGATCGACGCATCTCTCTACGGCATGGGGCGCGGTGCGGGAAATCTTCAGACAGAACTGATCGCGAACTACTACAATATGACCCTGGGCCAGAAGTATGACACGATGCGGATCATCGACCTAATTAGTAAATATATTATGCCGATCTATCAGAAGAGACAGTGGGGATATTCTCCGTATTTCTTCCTGACCGGGTGTAAGCATTGTCATCCGAACTATGTGTCCTATCTTTTAGAGGAGCATGACGTTACGGTATCTGATTTTAGGGAATACCTGGACACAATCCCGAAAGAGATGCATACAAAATGCCGCAAACCGTATGTCCTGGAGATGTACGATAAATTCTGCAAAAGC
>CAZXSN010000111.1:0-6430 GCA_964643295.1 uncultured Lachnospiraceae bacterium | reverse complement strand
CTACCGCCGATTCATCCAGATTGTCTCTGACGTGGTCATGGGCGTCGGCAAGAAGTATTTCGAAGAACTGATCGACAAAATGAAAGCCGAAAAAGGCGTGAAGCAGGATGTGGAGCTGAACGCGGATGATCTGAAGGAGCTGGCGAACCAGTTCAAGGCGGAGTACAAGAAGATGCTCGGCAATGACTTCCCGGATGATCCGAAGGTACAGCTGGTGGAAGCGATCAAGGCAGTCTTCCGCTCCTGGGATAACCCGCGTGCGAACGTATATCGCCGCGACAACGATATTCCCTATTCCTGGGGCACTGCCGTCAACGTGCAGATGATGGCGTTCGGCAACATGGGCGAGACCTCCGGTACGGGCGTTGCCTTTACCAGGGATCCGGCGACCGGCGAGAAGCGCCTGATGGGTGAGTTCCTGCTCAATGCCCAGGGCGAGGATGTAGTGGCCGGTGTGCGCACCCCGCAGAAGATCGATCAGCTGAAGGACATCATGCCGGAAGTATATGATCAGTTCGTAGATATCTGTCGGATCCTTGAGGATCACTACCGCGATATGCAGGATATGGAGTTTACCATCGAGGATCGGAAGCTCTACATGCTGCAGACCAGAAACGGCAAGAGAACCGCGAAGGCGGCCTTAAAGATTGCCTGCGATCTGGTGGATGAGGGCATGATCAGCGAGGAGCAGGCCGTGGCGATGATCGATCCCAGGAACCTGGATTCGCTTCTGCATCCGCAGTTTGACGCGGACGCCTTGAAGAAGATGGTACCGGTTACCCGGGCGCTGGGGGCTTCCCCGGGAGCTGCCTGCGGACAGATCGTCTTCTCGGCGGAGGATGCGAAAGCCTGGGCGGCCAGAGGCGAAAAGGTGGTTCTGGTGCGTCTGGAGACTTCACCCGAGGATATCGAGGGCATGAAGGCGGCGCAGGGGATTCTGACCGTGCGCGGTGGCATGACCAGCCACGCGGCAGTGGTGGCCCGCGGAATGGGCGCCTGCTGTGTCTCCGGCTGCGGTGACATCACGATGGATGAGGCCAACAAGCGCTTCACGCTTGCGGGAAAAGAATATCACGAAGGCGACTGGATTTCCCTGGACGGCTCTACCGGCTGCGTATATGACGGCGTGGTGCCGACGGTGGACGCCGCGATTGCCGGTGAGTTTGGACGGATTATGGGCTGGGCCGACAAATACAGGAAGCTTCGTGTAAGGACGAATGCCGATACCCCGGCGGATGCGAAGCGGGCTCGTGAGCTGGGCGCGGAGGGCATTGGGCTTTGCCGTACCGAGCATATGTTCTTTGACGGGGACCGGATCGAGGCGTTCCGTGAGATGATCTGCGCGGAGACCGTGGAAGAGCGTGAGGCGGCTTTGGATAAGATCCTTCCGGAGCAGCAGAGCGATTTCAAGGCCCTCTACGAGGCGCTGGAAGGCAAGCCGGTGACGATCCGTTTCCTGGATCCGCCTCTGCATGAGTTTGTGCCGACGGAAGAGGCTGATATCGAGAAGCTGGCCGAAGCGCAGCACAAGCCGGTGGAGAAGATCAAGGCGATCATCGAATCCCTGCACGAGTTCAATCCGATGATGGGGCACCGCGGATGCCGTCTGGCGGTTACCTATCCGGAAATCCCGGTTATGCAGACACGCGCTGTGATCCGCGCGGCGATCGAGGTGAAGGCGGATCATCCGGACTGGAACGTACTTCCGGAGATCATGATCCCGCTGGTAGGCGATGTCAAGGAGTTCAAGTTTGTCAAGAATATCGTGGTGAAGGTTGCCGATGAGGAGATCAAGGCGGCAAACAGCGATCTTCAGTATAAAGTCGGTACAATGATCGAGATCCCGCGTGCGGCTCTGACGGCGGATGAGATCGCTGCGGAAGCGGACTTCTTCTGCTTCGGCACGAACGATATGACGCAGATGTGCTTCGGGTTCTCGAGAGATGACGCGGGTAAGTTCCTCAATGCCTACTATGACGCGAAGATTCTGGAGTTTGATCCGTTCGCGAAGATTGACCAGAACGGTGTCGGCAGGCTGATGGAGTACGCGATCATGCTTGGGCGTCCGGTGAATCCGGATCTGCACTTTGGCATCTGCGGCGAGCACGGCGGCGATCCGACCTCTGTGGAGTACTGCCACAAGATCGGCCTCGACTACGTTTCCTGCTCACCGTTTAGGGTACCCATTGCCCGACTGGCTGCAGC
This sequence comes from uncultured Lachnospiraceae bacterium, assembly GCA_964643295.1. Classification (GTDB taxonomy): domain Bacteria; phylum Bacillota; class Clostridia; order Lachnospirales; family Lachnospiraceae; genus Merdiplasma. The sequence goes on along the minus strand of CAZXSN010000111.1, from coordinate 4,225 downwards.
GCAGGCCGCCATCAAGGAGAAGGCGGAGAAGGAAGCGCAGCAGTAAGGAAGCGTTGGCAAAAAGGGAAGGCTTTCTGATTGCGGGAAGGATTCCCGGATAGTTACAGGTAAAAGAGACCCCGATGGAAAGACTGCATCGGGGTCTTTTTTGTGCTGGCAGTGTCGTTCCTCCTTTCGAAAGCGATGCAGATTTCCATAGAAGCCATAGAAGCTTCCCGGAGCCTTCTATTTTTCTGTTTACAGGTCTTTTCCCATGCTCTATAATAAAAGCAGTTGCGTAAAACATGCGCCTTTGGGCAGACTGCCTGAAGGGATTTATTCTTGGAGGGGAATTCCCTCATCAGCAGCCAAAAAGAAGCAAACCTGGTAAGGTGCGGCAAGGACAAAAGGATCGAAAAGGGGAAGATCCTTTTTAAAGCTTAAGAACAGCAGGAAAAGTTCCTGCAGGGAATCTTTCGGTTAAGAAGGTTTTTGGTTCTTAAAGCAGGAAACAATACATGTGGCAAGGATCAGGGAGGTGACTCATGTCCGAATTTAAAGTAACTATTGCGGCACTTAATGGTGCCTCACAGGGGGAGGCGGCAATCGCCAGGGATGTTGCAAGACTCGGGAATCAGATGGAAGGTATTCTTGGCAGGCTTTCCTTGGATTCCGCGGCGGCTCCTCAAATCAGGAACACTCTTCGAGCCCTGATAAAGAACCTCTCTTCCGAGGATGAGAGCCTGCGGCAGCTGTCCGATGCGCTCTCGGAAGTGGCCGGGCTGTATGAATCCACGGAGGACGGTCTGAAGATGAGAGCGCCTGTGATTACTGCTGGTGATTTGTTCGAGAGTTTCCCACAGTTTCATTCGCCAACGGGTTTTCCAGATCCGCGTCCATATCCTTCCATCTCAGATTTGCTGGAAGAATGGTTCTCTCATCCGCATGTCGGACATCCTCACGGGATCCCTTCTCTTTGGGATGTTCTGCAGTTTTTTGTCAGTCCATTTCTTTTAGCAGCCGGGGTTCCGGAAACAGATGCTTCTTTTCAGTCGTACGGTGACTGGTTTGGCGCAGAAGTGGATACCGGCAGTGATCACGCAGGAGTCTCCGGGTATATCGGCAAAGGACATGCACAGTTCGAGGACGGCGACAGCTCGTTTGAAGTGAATGGTTCAATCGGAAAGGCTGAGGGTGAGCTCAAATGGGAAGCCGGCTACAGTGACACATTCAAAGGAAAACAGAAGGACGGAGAGTGGACAGAGAAAGAAGCGGAGAACTACTGGGGAGCAGAGGCCAGCGCCAAAGCTTCTGTTTCTGCGCTCTCCGGTGATGCCAGTCTTAAAACTGGAGACGACATGTTTGGCGCAAAGGAGAAATTCGAAGGGTCAATCGGCAATGCCACCGCAGAGGGGAAGGCGGAAGTCGGCCTTGACGAGGATGGATTTGATGCTGTTGTCTCAGGAAAAGCGATGGCCTCTGCGGCGGAGGGAAAGGCATCCGCTTCCTTTGATTTCCTTGGCTTGGAGGTTACCGTAAAGGGCAGCGCTTATGCAGGCGCAGCCGGTGTCGAGGGGAAAGCAGGATTTGAAGACGGCAAATTTGTGCTGGAAGGCGGAGCGGCAGCAGGAGTCGGTGCCTCCTTGGGGATAGAAGTCGGATTAAACGAGGGAGGCAGACAGGCTTTGGAAGATCTTGTGCAGTCTGTACGCGACCTGTTTGGCAGGACTTAGGATCGTGAGGTGAATGATGGAACATCAGCGTGTCAGGATGGATTTCACCCCTCAGGAGCTGGGATTTCTCCTGGGAAAGAAAAAAATATGTCCGGAATGCGGTGGCAGGATGGATCGATCCAAAGAATCGGAAACCAGATATGGCAGCGAGTTTCAGTCAGCGAGGGGCGTTTTTCCCGGAGATCACGAGCAGGTAGACTATTATTCCTATGTTTTTACCTGCCGAGACTGCGGAAGGAAATATTCGTTAAGTGAGCTGGCAAACAGGCAGTGACGGCAAAAGGTTCGCATAGAGGCAGGAAACATCCGCAAATATTTGAGGCAGAAAGGCGGTATGGCTATGAAAAAATATCTTCCGATTGGCTCAGTAGTTTTACTGAAAGACAGCAAGAAGCGGATTATGATTGTGGGAGTGAAGCAGAAACAGGAGGGAACCGAGAAAGTATGGGATTACAGCGCATGCCTTTACCCGGAGGGAATTCTGGACCCGGACCGGCTGTTTCTGTTTGACACCGAGCAGATCGAGAGGCTGTATTTCCTCGGGTTCCAGGACAGCGAAGGGCTTGTATTCTTAAATCGCTTAGCCCAGATGGATGAGGAAGAAAAGGAAGATCCTTCCGAGTAATCATTTGCAAAGGCCAAGCGGCAGTCTTTCTGACTGTGCGGCGGTTTTTACTTTCCTGGGAAAGAAAGGTGGTACGTTTGAAAGAGGAGCTTCGGATTGCCAGCGTGGGCACAAGCGCAATCATGAGAATGATTCAGGAAGGCATCCGCCTTACCCCGGGACTTACTGTCCGGGTGATCTATTCGCGCGATGCAGACCGCGGACGCTCGTTCGCCGAAGAAATGGGTGTGGACGAGTGGTGCGACGACTACGAAAAAGTGCTTGCGCGTCCGGATATCGATGTGGTGTACATTGCCTCGCCCAACAGCTTTCATGAAAGGCAGGCCATCCAGGCATTACAGAGCGGGAAGCATGTGATCGTGGAGAAACCGGCGGCTGTGCGAAAAGAGGGTGCGCAGGCGATGACGGCGGCGGCGAAGGCAAACGGAGCCTATGTTTTTGAGGCGATCACTACGCTGTTTATGCCTAACTACCTCGCTTGGAAGGAATTTCTGGGGACACTGGGGCCCGTGAAAAACGCGAAACTTTGCTTTGGAAAGTATTCCTCCAAGTATGAGGCTTATCTGAGGGGAGAAAACCCGAATATTTTCAATCCGCAGATGGAGACCGGCGCTCTCAACGATATGGGAATCTACTGTGTCCATGTGGCCGTGGATCTTTTCGGGAAGCCGCAGGATGTCCGCTATGAGCCAAAGTTAGGGCCAAACGGCATTGATCTGGCCGGGATTCTGACACTGACTTACCCGGGGTTTGTCTGCCGGATTGAGACTGATAAAAGCCGGGATCTTCCCTGCGGCTGCTATCTGGAAGCCGAGCGGGGATATGTGCGCCAGGAGGGCATGCTGAATAACTTTGAGAACTGTTCGGGAGAACGGGACGGGCAGACATTCGATCTAAACCGGCAGGAAGAGGGAAACCGTATGATCTATGAACTTGCCGCCTTCCGCGACGCGATTGTAAGTAAGGATGAGGCGTTTTTTGAGCGGATGAGTGCGCAGAGCGAGACCGCGGCATGGATTTTGCAGCAGGCCCACCAGCATTCCTGAGGATGATCCCTGCCTGGGTGAGAAAGTGTGAATGGCAAGGGCTTTTTCCAGGGAAGGGATGCAGCCGGTATCGTTTGTAAAGCAGGCACCGGGTACCAGACGAATGTCGTCAGGCGAAGGCGATAAAGAAAGGAAAGACTTTTTATCCGCCAAGGAGTACTGGCAGGCAGGCCAAGTGAATGTTCTTAAGAATTCCTCCTGCTGAAGCGCTGCACAGGGATTTTTCGTTTCTGCCTTTTTCGAAAAGAAAGCGGCTTTTGTAGGTTGAAATTAGGGATTTTAGGAAAAGAGCGCTTTTTAGCTGACAGACTGCAAGCGAGCAAAAGGGGAAAAGGCCACGACAAAGATGTTCCTTTGATGTGGCCTATTCTCAGTCAGAAAATCACATCTACGGTTATTTCCTGCTCTATTTCCATAAATGATTTGCCAGAAAAACACTTGTCATTTAGAACACAGTATATGGTCTCCACAGGAATATCTCCGTGTTCTGGTATACTGAATCGGGAAATGCACTTTCCCGCGGGAGAACAATCCCATATAACCAGAAAGGTTCGGCCTTCAGAAATTTCCGGCTGTATGACGTAGGTAATACCATTATAAGTAAATTCTGCCTCATGACCATGCGATAGAAGTTCAATTAATTCCGTCATTTTAACTCCATTCATACTGGTACTCCTTTAAGTAATCGTTTATGTTGTTCATATAATGATTCAGGCGTCAAAAGGTGATTACGGATTGTTCCGCTGCTTTTAAGCTTAACAATCCTGCTCAGCATTCTTAAATTCTTGGGCCCCGTCTTAAGCTTAGCTTTGTGTCGGTTAAACGTGTGCCCAAGCACACAG
>CAZXSN010000110.1:0-6825 GCA_964643295.1 uncultured Lachnospiraceae bacterium | reverse complement strand
CTGACGTTCACGATCAAGGATGCGGCCAAGTGGTCCGACGGCACTCCGGTGACCGGCGCAGATGTGGCCCGTACCTTTGATATCGGCGTGGAGATCCAGAACGGCACCGGATCCAGCTATGGCCCGTACATTGAATCTGTCACGGCGGATGGGAACACAGTGACCATCAACGCGAAGCTGAATGATGAGGGAGCTCCGATCAACCCGTTAAAGATTCTGGACTTCCTGGAGCTGACGCCGATCGCGCAGGCAGCCTGGATTGATACCCTGGTGGAGCGCAATGACGGCGACGCAACTGCTATCTTAAATGATGTCGGTGAGGATTCCCCGTATTCCGGACCTTATGGCTACTATGCGGCCAATGACCAGCAGGTTGTCTATGTCCGCAATGATGATTACTGGGGCCAGGATGCTTCCATGTGGGGCAAACTGCCGGTGCCGAAATATATTGCGCACACGATCTTCTCAGACAATGCTGCCGGTGAAGTCGCTCTGAAGGCCGGCGAAGTGGATGTCTGCCAGCAGTTTATCGGCAACGTACAGAACCTGTGGCTGGAAGATGGGCTTCCCATCTCCACCTATTATGAGGAAGCTCCTTATGGCCTGTGCCTGACAATGCCCACCGCGTGGTTCAACATGAATATCCCGGTGATCGCGGAGAATACCGCTCTGAGAAAAGCCATTGCCATCGCTGTAGACTATGACTCGATCAATGCCAATGCCATGACCGGACAGTCCCCGACCTTCGCAGAGGTGCCGCGTTCCCTGATGAACCCGACCGATGCGGAGCAGGCTCTGTATGATCATGACGCGGTAGCGGATCTTCAGTGGGAAGGCAACGACGTCGAGGGAGCAATTGCGCTTCTGGACGAGGCGGGCCTGGTAGATTCTGACGGCGACGGCTGGCGTGAATACAACGGCGAGAAGATTTCCCTGAATGCGGTTTGCCCGAACGGCTGGTCCGACTGGCAGGCTTCCATGGAGATCGTTGCCGCTGCCGGCAAGAACATCGGCATCGAGATTACCACCGAGTATCCGTCCGATACCGAATACTACAACTACTTCACAGACCCGAACCAGACGGATTTCGCCATCTTCATGTGGTCTCCGGATGCGTCCACGCCGTCCAACCCCTGGACTCGTGTCAATCAGTTCATGGGCATGGATTATCTGGGCGTACCGAACAACTGGTCCGGCAACTGGGGACAGTACAAGAATGAGGAAGCGGATGCTTTAATCAAGCAGATCCCGCAGACCACCGATGAGGCGGAACTGAAGAATCTGTACACGGAGCTGACCAAGATTTATCTGACCGAGGTTCCGAGCTTCTCCCTGATGTATCGTCCTTCCGTATTCCACGCTGTAAATGAATCTGTCTGGACCAATTATCCGGTGGATGGATCCACGTTTACCTTAGCGGACGGCACAGAGGTTCTCGTTCCCCCGGCAGACTGCACCGACGGGTTTGGTGTTGCTGCTCTGTACCAGCTTGAACTGGTAGGCTGAAATTTAACCTGAATATGGCCATGCTCTTCGGAGCATGGCCGCTGGAAACTGTGCAAAGATCACTCTCCTGGCGAACTGCGCGGAAAGATGCTTTTTGCACAGTTTCTTATTATACGGTTAAAGGAGGAAGGGAATAAATGAAAGGATATCGGAAGTATTTCGGGAAAAAGATCATCTGGTTTATTATTACTTTCATCGTTGCCGTCGTTCTGAATTTTATTCTTCCGCGGCTGATGCCGGGGGATCCGGTAGCGGCGATTACCGGCAGACTGGCGGGCGGCAATTCGGATGTAGCGTCTGTGCAGCAGATTTATGAGCGCTATCAGGAAGAATTTGGAACCAACAAACCGTTGTGGCAGCAGTTCCTGATCTTTGTGAAAAACGCACTTCACGGCAACTTTGGTCTGTCTTTCAGTCAGTATCCCCGTCCTGTCTCGGATATCATCTCCAGCGCCATTGTCTGGACAATCGCCCTGCAGCTGCCGGCTATTCTGGTGGGGTGGCTGATCGGAAATATTCTGGGGGCGCTGGCAGCCTACATGCGCAAGGGTTTTGACAAAGTGCTCATGCCTGCCGCCCTGTTTCTAAGCAGTGTGCCGGCGTTCGGAATGGCGGTTATTCTGCTGGTGGTCTTTGCCGTGAACTTAAAAATAGCGCCGGTTTCGGGCGGGTACGCGTTTGACATGATCCCGCATTTCGGCTGGGATTTCATCAAATCCGTCATTGTGCACTATCAGCTGCCGTTCTGGTCGATCGTGCTGGTTTCCATCGGCGGGCAGGCGGTTGGCATGCGTTCCATGTCCATCTATGAGCTGAACGCGGATTATGTCAAATATTCCCGTTTTCTGGGGATCAAGGACCGCAAGATCGTCGGCTATGTATTCCGCAACGCGATGCTTCCGCAGATTACCGGTCTGGCGCTGAGCATCGGCACAATGGTCGGCGGCGCACTGGTCGCCGAGATTATCTTCTCCTATCCGGGACTTGGCAGCACGATGTATTCCGCAATCACTTCGTCGGACTATCCGCTGATTTCCGCAACAACCCTTATTATCACCATCATGGTGCTGGTGGTGACATTCCTGCTGGATATCATTTATGGCTTCATTGATCCGCGTGTCAAAGCCGCGCAGGTTGACGAGTAAGGAGGGAGGAACAGCATATGAAGAATACATTGCGGCAGGTTTTTCATTCGCCGAAGTTTGTAGTGGGCTTTGTGATCTTCGTGGCGATTCTTCTGATGATGATTATTTATCCGCTGTTCAATCCCGGAGATCCGCTGGAACAGATCGGGGTAGGTACATTTGCCAGACCTGGTACCTATGTATCCCTCTATGACGCGGCAAAGACACCCACAGAGACGTTTCGTCTGCCGGACGCCGAGGACAACCGCCTGAAAGCAAGTCTTACGGATGAGGACCGGGTGGCGATGGTGGAGTGGTTTACCGCTGCCGGTGTGGACATGGGGGATCTGGATCTGCAGGATACGGATGCGCTGTTGGAACTGTGGCATGCGAACTACGATCCTACGCTGCGTCCGAAGGGCATGATTACCGCCCGGGTGAACTATTTTAAGAGGCTGGATAAGTCGCTGAATGAACTGGGAGGCGGCGATACGCTGACCATCGCGGAAGAGGATGCGGATACCGGTGAGCTGGTGGAGAGCAAAAAGATTGCCAATACCGACTACGTGCGTGTGGGAAATGTGGCCAACGTAAAAACTCTTCCGCTGGGAACCGACAACTTCGGCAGAGATATGCTCAAGGAACTTGTCAGTGCGACAGGGACCTCCATCGGCATCGGCCTGATTGCCGGCACCGTGGCAACTCTGATTGGTCTGACCTTAGGGCTGCTGGCAGGATATGTGGGCGGCTTCGTGGATGATCTGATCATGTTTGTGACGAATATCTTCACCGTGATTCCGAGTTTTGTACTGTTGATTTTGATTTCCTATTCCATCGGCCAGGAGCAGCGCGGCGCGGCGGTGGTCGCTCTGGTCATCGGTCTTACGAGCTGGACCTGGACTACGCGCAGTGTGCGTTCACAGGTGATCAGTCTAAGAAACCGTGACCATGTAAATTTAAGCAAACTCTCCGGCCACAGCCTGCCGCGGATCGTCCTCACGGACATTCTGCCCTACATCGCTTCTTATGTTGTGATGGCGTTTATCCTCCAGGTATCCTCCGGGATATTGTCCGAAGCGCAGTTAAGTCTGCTGGGCCTTGGCCCGAAGACGACGGTTACTCCTACACTGGGCCTGATGATGAACTGGGCAATGCTTTACTCGGCTCATACCAACGGCTCCTGGTGGGCATACTTCCCTGTGATCCTGGTGATCACGCTCATCTCGTTCTCCCTGAACCTGATGAATACCGGGCTGGATCAGGTGTTTAACCCCGCTTTGAGAGATTAAGGAGGATGCTATGGGAAAAGTGATGCTGGAGGTGAAAAACCTCAAGACCAAGTATGTGACCCGTTTCCACGAGGATGTGTATGCGGTGGACGGTGTCTCCTTTGCCATCGAGGAGGGGAAATCGCTGGGGATCGCGGGGGAATCCGGCTGCGGCAAGTCGACGCTAGCGCTGTCGGTCATGGGCTATTATTTTTCTCCTCTGCACTATATCAGCGGGGATATCATCATCGATGGAACCAACATTTCGGGGATGAAACCCGATGATGTCAGAAAAAGCATCCTGGGAAGCGAGATTGCCTATATTCCGCAGGCGGCCATGAACGCGCTGAATCCGACGCAGAAGATTATCCGTTTCATGGAGGACGTGATTCATGCCCATAACCCCAAAGCGAGCCGCAAGGAAATCCGTGAGAAAGCGGAAGCGCGGTTCGCGGAACTGGGGCTGCCCGCATCCGTACTGGATAAGCATGCCGTGGAGCTTTCCGGCGGTATGAAGCAGCGCACCGTCATCGCGGTATCCACGATCTTAAATCCTAAGGTGCTGATCGCCGACGAGCCGTCTTCCGCTCTGGATGTGACCAGCCAGAAGATGGTCATCAAGATGATGCGGGAGCTGATGGAGAAGGGGTATATCAAAACCATGCTTTTCATCACGCATGAGCTTCCGCTGCTCTACAACGTGACGAACGATATCATGGTCATGTATGCCGGACAGATCGTGGAAAAGGGAAGTGCGAGAGAGATGGTGTTTGATCCGGTGCACCCGTATTCTCACGGCCTGATGAACTCTATCCTGGTGCCGGAGGAAGGAACCCGCGGCAATAAACTGACCGCTATCCCGGGAGCGCCTCCCAACCTGAAACATCCTCCGGATGGGTGCCGTTTCGCGGAGCGCTGCAAGTACTGCAAAGCGGAATGCCGCTATTCCTCGATCCCGGAAAAGAACTTCGGCGACGGAAGAATGTACCGCTGCCTGCTGAGTGAGGAGGAACTGAAGGAGGTGTACAGCCATGAGTGAACAGGTGATGCCAGAGAAGGATTTCACGAATGCGCCGCTTTGTCTGTCCGGACGCGGCGTGACCAAGATCTTCGGCATGGGCAATAACCGCACGGTGGCGGTCGATCACGTGGATTTCGATTTCCATGAGGGGGAGTTTGTATCCATCGTGGGAGAATCCGGCTCCGGAAAGACGACTCTTTCCAAGATGCTGCTGGGACTTTTGAATGTCTCCGAGGGCGAGATCCTCTTCCAGGGAAAACCGCGGGACATTTCCTCGGGCAAAAAGAAGAGGGAGTACTGGAAGGGAATCCAGGCGATCTTTCAGGATCCGTTCTCCTCTTTCAACACGTTTCAGAAGATCGACACAGTGCTGTTGGACTGCATCAACATGCGCGGCAACAAACACCTGCCGAAAGAGAAAAAGACGGAAATGATGACTGAGGCCTGCAGCTTTGTCAACCTGAAGTTCGCGGAACTGACGAACAAGTATCCGTTTGAGCTTTCCGGAGGACAGATGCAGCGGCTGATGATCGCCCGCATCTTTCTGCTTAGGCCCAAGATTTTGCTGGCGGATGAGCCGACCTCCATGGTGGATGCCTGCTCCCGTGCGACGATTTTGGATATGCTGCTCAATCTGCGCGATGAGATCGGCATGACGGTTATCTTTATCACCCACGATATTGGGCTGGCGTACTATATTTCCGATACGGTCTACATCATGGAACACGGCAGATTTGTGGAGTACGGCAAGGCGGATGAAGTGATCTTAAATCCGCAGGCGGCCTACACAAAGCGTCTGATCAGCGATGTACCCAAGATTCACGAGGAGTGGGATCTTTCTACGGTGTAACAAAGCTAAACGACACCTGTGCCGAAAAAAACGGTGCAGGTGTTTTTCAGAATGCGTTTTCCTGAAAATGAAAGACAAATGTAAGACAGAAGAATAGGAGATGAAAACCTTGGATGTGAAAGAGATTGTCTCTCAGATGACACTGGAAGAGAAGGCGGGACTTTGTTCCGGGCTGGATTTCTGGCATACCAAACCGGTGGAACGGCTGGGCGTTTCCTCCGTCATGGTTTCCGACGGCCCTCACGGTCTGCGCAAGCAGGAGGAAGGAGGAGACCATCTGGGCCTCAACGAGAGCATCAAGGCGGTGTGTATGCCTGCGGCCTGCGCAACCGCAGCTTCTTTTGACCGTAAGCTTCTGGGAACTTTGGGGGAATCGATCGGCAGCAGCTGTCAGCATGAGCAGCTTGGCGTGGTGTTGGGACCGGCGGTGAACATCAAGCGTTCCCCTCTGTGCGGCAGAAATTTTGAATACTTTTCGGAGGACCCGTATCTGGCGGGGGAAATGGCCGCCGCCTACATAAACGGTGTGCAGAGCAAAGATGTGGGTACCTCGATCAAGCATTTCGCTGCCAACAATCAGGAGCACCGGCGCATGAGTTCCAGCTCCAACGTAGATGAGCGCACACTGCGGGAGATTTATCTTCCGGCCTTTGAGACAGCCGTGAAGAAAGCAAAGCCCTGGACAGTCATGTGCTCCTACAACCGCATCAACGGAACTTTTGCCTCCGAGAATCCCTGGCTTTTGACTGAGGTTTTGCGGGATGAGTGGGGCTTTGACGGCTTTGTGATGTCTGACTGGGGAGCGGTTTCCAACCGCGTGGCCGGTCTGGCTGCGGGCATGGATCTGGAGATGCCCTCTTCCGGCGGCATCAATGATAAAAAGATTGTGGAAGCGGTACGCTCCGGAGAACTTGAGGAGGCGGTGGTTGACCGCGCCGCGGAGCGCATCCTGACTGTGTTAAGCCGCTACCTGGAACACGCGAAACCGGAAACGCCCTGGGATCAGGAGGCGGATCACGAGCTGTCCGCGCAGATCGCGCAGGAGTGCATGGTACT
>CAZXSN010000109.1:0-7235 GCA_964643295.1 uncultured Lachnospiraceae bacterium | reverse complement strand
ATGGCAGACTTTAAGTATGAGATCACACAGGAACTGGGCGTTTTGTCCGAGGGCAGAAGCGGCTGGAGAAAAGAACTGAACTTAGTTTCCTGGAACGGCGCGGATCCGAAGTTTGATATTCGTGACTGGGCACCCGGGCACGAGAGAATGGGCAAGGGAATTACCCTCAACGAAGCGGAGGCAGGGAAACTGAAGGAACTCCTGGATCAGATCTCCTGGATCTCTTAAAAAATATACATCTTGAGACTTCAGAACATGAGTTCACTTGAAAACATTCACCGGAAAACGCTCAAGGTTACGTGTTTTAAGGTTCTGGCAGTTCATTCTTTCCGTCTGCCGCAGGTAAAAAGTAAGCAGCTTACAAAGCCCCTGTCGTAAAAACAGGGGCTTCCCTTTCTAATCTAATTCTGAAACCATGATCTGCCATGGATCTTGTCCGGTTTCCTTCAGGCTGCATGACCCTTTACCGCCTGGGAAAGAAGGCGGATATACTCCGGCGTTGTCCCGCAGCATCCTCCGACCAGACGCGCTCCGTTTTCAATCAGCACCCTCATCGCTCCCACGAACCGTTCTGGTCCCATGCTGTAGTGGGCATTTCCCTGCTCATCCATTTCCGGCATCCCGGCATTCGGTTTTACAATCAGCGGAACTTTTGCCGCCTCTTTCATCGAGCGCACCACCGCTTCCAGCTGATCCGGCCCCACGGAACAGTTAAGCCCCACCGCAGACGCTCCCATTTCCTGCAGGGATTCCACCATCTCCACGGCATTCCCTCCATAGAAGGCACTGCCGTCCGCCTGCAAAGTCAGGGAACACATTACCGGGAGGTCGCAGACCGACTGCGCTGCATCCAAAGCTACCAAAGTCTCTTCCACAGAGAGCATTGTCTCCGCTACCAACAGGTCCACTCCGGCATCACAGAGCGCTTTGATCTGCTCCCGGTAAATCTCATACAGCTCCTGATAGGAGGTATCACCGAGCGGTTCCAGAATCTTGCCTGTCGTCGTAAGATCCCCGGCCACATAGGCTTTCCCGTCCGCGGCTTCCTTTGACAGCCCCACCAGAGAGCGGTTTAAAAGTTCCAGCCGGTCGCTGAGCCCATGAATACCAAGTCCTGCCCTGTTCGCGCAAAACGTCGGCGCGTAAAGGATCTGGCTTCCTGCCCTGACATAGGCTCTCTGCAAATCCAGAATCACCTGCGGATGTTCATACACCCATTCTTCTGTACACACGCCGACCGGCATCCCTGCCGCACGAAGATTCGTTCCGGTTGCTCCGTCCAGAATCACGACATCCGTCTCTGTCAACTGTTGAAATTCTGATTTTGTCATCTTCTCTCACCCCGTCCCGCTTGATTGGCAGACCGTTTTTTGCCCCGCCCTCGCTTTTTCCTTAAAGTTACAGAGAACTTCCCAAAAACCTTTCTCACGTTCCCTGAACATCAAAAGATTATTAAATTAAAAGGAAGCCTCCAGTTTCTCGGCCATCTCATCGATGTGTTCCTTCGTAATCACAAGCGGCGGCACAAACCGCAGCACGTTCTGTCCGGCAGAGAGCAGCACCAGACCGTTTTCCAACGCTTTGTTGAGAATTTCTCCCACCGGGCGGCCTTCCACGGCGATCCCCTGCATGAAGCCCTTTCCGCGGCGCTCTGTCAGAAAATCATGTTTCTCCACGAGCGCGTCCAATTTCTGTTCCAGGTAGGGAGTAAGCTTCTGTACATGTTCTAAAAGATGATACTTCTCATACAGATCGAACACTTTCGAGACCGCCGCGCAGGCGAATGGATTGCCGCCGTATGTAGTCCCGTGATCCCCGGGCTTTAAGGACTCTTCCGCCATCTTTTCATTGAGCACGAAAGCTCCTACCGGCACCCCGCAGCCTAAGGCCTTGGCCGTGGCCATCAGATCCGGTTCAACGCCGTATTGCTGCCAGGCAAAGAAGCTGCCGGTTCGTCCCATGCCGCACTGCACCTCGTCGAAGATCAGCACGAGGTCGTGCTCCTCACAAAGGGCTTTCACCCCTTTTAAGAAGGAAGGATCAGCCGGATAGATTCCGCCCTCCCCCTGCACCGGCTCCAGAATAATCGCGCAGGTATGTTCATTGATCTGCTCCTTCACGCTCTCCAGGTCATTAAACCTGGCAAAACGCACACCGCCCATCAGCGGACGAAACGGCTCCTGGTAATGGGCATTGCCGGTTACGGAAAGCGCTCCCACGCTGCGCCCGTGAAACGACTGGTCCATGGCAATGATTTCATACTTGTCCTCTTTCCCTTTGCCGTAGGCATATTTGCGGGCGGCCTTTAAAGTCCCCTCGATGGCCTCGGTGCCGCTGTTGGTAAAAAATACTTTGCTCATGCCGCTGGCCTTAACCAGTTTCTCGGCCGCCTCCACCATGGGTATATTGTAGAAAAGATTGGAGGTGTGAATGATTTTGTCGATCTGCGCCTTCAGGGCGTCTCCGTATTCCTCATTGTGATACCCTAAAGCGAACACGGCAATCCCGGCTCCAAAATCCAGGTACTCTTTACCGTCCGCATCCGTAAGATAGACTCCTTCTCCCTTCTCAAACACAACCGGAAAGCGGTTATAGGTGTGCAGAATCACCTGTTCGCCGCGCTCCATATATTCACTGCTTCTAGACATCTTAAGTTCCTCCTTCGTATCCCTCGAAAGCAGCCTGAAAATCTCGCTTTCGAAAGCTTTCCCGCCTGTTGCCCTGAAAGAGAAATTCTTTGGGGGAAAATTCTCTTAAGCGGTATAATAGCGCTCCTCCCCGTCGCCGACGATCGCGGTGCCGATCCCCTTGTTCGTGAAAAATTCCAGAAGAAGGGAATGCTCGATTCTGCCGTCTAAGATATGCACCCTCGATACCCCGGCACGGATCGCGTCGATGCAGTTTTTGATTTTCGGCAGCATGCCTCCCCCGGCATTGCCGCTGGCTAAAAAGGCCTCTGCTTCCGGAATCGTCATCTCGCTGATCAGGCTCTCCGGATCCTTAGGATCGCGATAGACACCCTCGATGTCGGTTAAAAAGACCAGTTTGGCGGCCTTCATGGCCACAGCGATTGCACAGGCCGCGTCATCCGCGTTGATATTGAACGAATGATAGGCATCATCTGAACCTACCGGGCAGACCACAGGGATGAAGTCGTTATCCAGCAGAGTATTTAATAGCTGCGGGTTCACTTCCTTCACCTCTCCCACATAGCCGATATCCTGCCCGTCGGAGTACTTCTTTTCCACCTTCAGAACCGTCCCGTCTTTGCCGCTTACTCCCACAGCCTTTAAACCAACTTTTTCCATCATCGAGACCAGGCCCTTATTCACACGGTTTAACACCATCTCCGCCACTTCCATCGTGGTCTTGTCCGTCACGCGCAGTCCGTTAACAAACTGTGTCTCCAAACCCAGCCGGTTAATCCACTTGGTGATCTCCTTGCCGCCGCCGTGGACGATGATCGGCCGAAAGCCGACCAGCTTTAAGAGGGCTACATCACGGATCACGCTTTTTTTCAGCTCATGATCCACCATGGCGCTGCCCCCGTATTTGACAATGATCGTTTTTCCCTGAAAGCGCTGAATGTAAGGCAGCGCCTCAATTAAGACATTGGCCTTCTGCAGCCACATTTCCACAGGTTCCATTTTAAGCTCCTTCTGTCAGGACCGGTAGTCCGCGTTGATGCTTACATAGTCATGCGTAAGATCACAGCCCCAGGCTGTCGCGGCAGCCTTTCCCATCTTTAAATCGGCAGTCACATAAACCTCTTTTTCCGATAAGATCTTCGTGGCGGTCTCTTCGCTGTAACCGGTTCCGCTCCCGTTTTCCACAATCTTTAACTTTCCGGCGGCGCTTTCTAAATACAGATCCACTTTTTCCGGATCAAACTGCGCACCGGAATAGCCCATGGCACAGAGAATCCGTCCCCAGTTGGCGTCATGCCCATAGAGGGCTGCCTTGACCAGGTTGGAGCTGACAACCGCCTTGCTGATCGTCACCGCCTGCTCTTTGCTTTCGGCGCCCACTACCTTCATCTCCAGCAGAGCAGTCGCGCCCTCCCCGTCACCGGCCATCTTCTTCGCCAGATACACATTGACCGTATGAAGAGCTTCCTTAAAAAGCGCAAAATCCTCGTTCTCTTCTGTGATTTTTTCATTGCCCGCCAGACCATTTGCCAGAAGCAGACAGGTATCGTTCGTGGAGGTATCGCCGTCCACCGAGATCATGTTGTAGGTATCCTTCACATCGTCGGAGAGGGCCTTCTGCAGCAGCTCCTTGGAGATGGAAACGTCCGTGGTCACAAAGGAGAGCATCGTGCACATATTCGGGTGAATCATGCCGGATCCCTTACTCATGCCGCCGATATGCACCGGTTTGCCTCCCAGGGTAAAGGTAACCGCGATTTCCTTTTTTACTGTATCCGTGGTCATGATGGCCTCTGTCGCCGCAGATCCCGCCGCCGCGCTGTCTGATAAAAGCGGAACCATCGCGGCAATTCCTTTACAGATCAGATCCATGGGCAAAGGTTTGCCAATCACACCGGTGGAGGCAGTTAAAACCTGCAGCGGATCGATCTTTAAAAGATCCGCCGCCGCTTTGGCGGTCTCCTCACAGCAGGCATACCCTTCTTTCCCGGTACAGGCGTTGGCAATTCCGCTGTTGATAACCACGGCCTGTACGGTCGGCTGATTTGTTATGATCTGCTGATCCCATTTCACCGGGGCGGCTTTGACCACGTTGCTGGTAAACGTTCCCGCTGCCGCGCAGGGAACCTCTGATACCAGCATGGCCATATCTTTTTTCTCTTTTTTTATTCCTGCGGCAATGCCGATCGCGCGGAATCCCTTCGCCGCGGTCACGCCGCCTTCTATGATCTTCATATGCTTCCTCCTGCTCTCTTAAGCTAACTGTTCAAAATTTAGTCAGCATTCACTCCGCCTCAGTTGAAGCTGCTTTTTTCGATTTGATCCTGTTTTTGTCGGATGGTACCTTTCCCTTTTGCTTAGGGGAAGACCGGAACAAACTGAAGTCCCGTATCCTCCGGCAGGGAAAACAGCAGATTCATGTTCTGCACCGCCTGCCCCGCGGCGCCTTTGACCAGGTTGTCCAAAGCTCCCATCGCCACAATTCGATGAGTACGTTGATCGATCTGAAAACCGATATCCACGTAGTTGCTGTCCTCCACCCAGCGTGTCTCCGGGCAGCCGCCCTCACCCAACAGACGGATGAAGGTCTCTTTCCCGTACTGGTTTTCATAGGCCTCGGCCACCGTCTTTCCCGTCACACCCGGCTTTAGGTTCGCATAAGCGGTCACCAAAATGCCCCGGTTTAACGGCACCAGATGCGGGGTGAAATTGATGAGAATCGGCCGGCCCGCCGCGTATCCTAACTGCTCCTCAATCTCCGGTGTGTGACGATGCGTCGTAACCCCGTAGGCTTTCATGTTCTCGTTTACTTCACAGAAAAGGTTGGCCGTTTTCGCTCCTCTGCCCGCGCCGGATACCCCGGATTTGGCATCGATGATGATGCTGTCCGCGTCGATGAGTCCCTCTTTTACCAGAGGATACAATGTGAGGATGGAACAGGTCGTATAACAGCCCGGGTTGGCGATCAGACGCGCCCCGGGGATCTTTTCCCGGTTGATCTCACAAAGACCATACACCGCCTCAGAGAGAAACTGCTTTCCTTTATGCTCGATGCCGTACCACGCTTCATACACGGACGCGTCCTTGAAGCGAAAGTCAGCACTCAAATCGATGACTTTCGTCTTTTCCAGGATCTTTTCGCTTACCAGGGAAGAACAAAAGCCCTGCGGCGTCGCCGTAAATACCACATCCGCCATCGATGAAAGTTCCTCGAGCCGATCATCCAGGCAGTCCTCCTCCACAATCTGAAAATGGTTGCGATAAACGTCACTGTATTTTTGCCCGACATAGCTCTTCGAACCGTACCAGATGATCTGAACTTCGGGGTGCGTAAGCAAAAGCCGCACCAGTTCCTCCCCGGCATATCCGGTCGATCCGATAATTCCTGCTTTGATCATAGGTTTCCTTTCTCAACTTCTTGCCTTACCCATTGTCTTCCTTCTTTTAAGAAGACCGTATATTCTAAAGAAAAGGGCGTATGTGCCCCTTAGGGACCGCAAGGAAAGCTGCCTTCCCTCTTTGAAAGGATTCGGTTTGTCGGCCGAAAACCTCTCGCGCTTAACGCTCCCGCACGCGGCCAGAACTTTAAGACAGGTCCTGTCAGGATGCTTCCCGGATTTCCGTCCGCGCAAAGATGCAAAAAATGCTCCGTATCTTTCCCGGACCTCTTTCGCACCGAAAAACGGATCTTTCTTTGCCTGTACAGGCCCCTTTTAAGGCATATCCCCATGTCCTGCCTAATCATATACCACTTTGCGGTGGAAGTAAAGAATTTTTTCCTGCATAAATATACAGAATTTCTGCATAAATTTGCATATTCTCCATCAAAATCCACAAAATTCACTTTCCGCTTGCATATTTATGACGGATGGAGTATAGTAATGCCTGGATGAGAAGGGCCTGCTCTTCTGTCAAAGGAAGGGAAGAAAGGTCCTTTTCAGGCAGCTATCCGACATCTGAGAGGAGAATAAATGATGAAAGAAAAAGTCGTATTAGCCTATTCCGGCGGACTGGATACCACCGCCTTAATCCCATGGCTGAAGGAAACCTTTGATTATGAGGTCATCTGCTGCTGCGTCAACTGCGGACAGGGAAACGAACTGGACGGACTGGAAGAGCGGGCCAAGCTCTCCGGCGCATCCAAGCTGTATATTGAGGATATCGTCGATGAGTTCTGCGATGATTTCATCATGCCCTGTGTCAAGGCAGGGGCCGTCTATGAGCACAAATACCGCCTCGGCACCTCGATGGCCCGTCCGGCGATTGCCAAAAAACTGGTGGAGATTGCCCGCAAGGAAGGCGCCACCACGGTCTGTCACGGCGCGACCGGCAAGGGAAATGACCAGATCCGCTTTGAATTAGGCATCAAGGCACTGGCTCCTGACCTCAAGATCATCGCTCCCTGGCGGATGACCGATGTCTGGAAGATGCGCTCCCGGGAAGATGAGATCGAATATGTCCACGCGCACGGTATCGATCTGCCCTTCGACCACAGCCACAGCTACAGCCGCGACCGCAATATCTGGCATATCAGCAACGAAGGTCTGTAACTGGAAGATCAGGCGAATGAACCGAATTATGAGCACA
>CAZXSN010000108.1:2577-7274 GCA_964643295.1 uncultured Lachnospiraceae bacterium | reverse complement strand
GCCATACACCCAACTTGTATCCATCTGAAGTGACGTAGTTTACAGGTACATCTATTGGGCCATGCTCTTTAAAATACTCCCCTGCTTTGGTATACCCAGTGTTCCAGACAGCGTCCGTCTTTGCCTCCCAGCGCATACCGATCGCATCCATCTGGGCGATCTGACTCTCAGAAAGCGTCCTCAGCTGATTTTTTGATTCTCCCTCAGAGAAGGATCCCTCTAAGGCACCGGATTCCCCTTCCGATGCCTGTACAGATCTTTCCTCCCGGTGATCTCCGGTACCCTTACAGCCGGAGACCGCATCCATAGAGGCAACGCGATCTGTTCCATCTGAAGATGTCATATTGGCGTCAGGCATATCAGCGTTAGCGCGGGTGTTACGGTACATCTTGCGAAGATCTGAAAGCCAGTTGTAGAGCTTTACACCGTTTTCGATATGCCCTTTTGGTACTTCCAGGTTCCC
Organism: uncultured Lachnospiraceae bacterium; assembly: GCA_964643295.1. Taxonomy (GTDB): domain Bacteria; phylum Bacillota; class Clostridia; order Lachnospirales; family Lachnospiraceae; genus Merdiplasma. The sequence continues at coordinate 6,811 of CAZXSN010000108.1, read as the reverse complement.
GTTTCTCTCATAGTAGGCTTTCGCCGCCTGATAATTTCTCTCCCACAGGTAATCGGGCTGACTCCAGACCATACCCAGGTTTTTAAGCTTATCTTCCCTTTCCGCTGTGAGGTTGTTCGAGCGGATTCCGCTTCGGCGGCAGGTACGGATATTCTTGATCCAGATGCCAAGCTTCCTGCCATCCTGCGTCACATGGTCCTCCGGGACGTTTAAGTTCCCGTACTTTTTCAAGTACTCTTTACAGGCCTGATAGTGCTGCTCCCAAGATACGTCGCCTACGCTTTCCCAGAGCATACCGATAACATCCAGCTTCTCAATTCTCCCCTCATCCAGGCACCCGGCGACCTTCCCCGCGCGGACCTGTCTTTGTGTCTACAGCCAGGCTCCCAGGGCACAGCCGTCTTTCGTGCGGTACTTTACAGGTACGTTGAGGTTTCCATTCTCCTGGAAGTACTCTTTCGCGTATCCGTATACGGTATCCCACGGGGCGGAAAGCGCTTCCTCCAGCTTGCGGAAGAGTTCTCGGCAGTCCTGCACTCCATCCAGGATAGAGAACCGCTCTGTGATAATCTCCTCTTTGTCTCCGACGAAGTTATAGTAGGTGATGGCAGACTGCATCTCCTCTTCCAGGACTCCGATACTGTATAAGCCTTCAAAGTTGCCGACGATGTCGAAGATAACCGGTGTCCCGGTTTTCCCGCGGAGAGTGCCCGGCCGATCTGCTGCTTGTAGATGATTGGCGAGGCGGTTGGCCGAAACAGCAGAACGCCGTCCACGTCATTCACATGGATTCCCTCATTTAACGCGTCTATGCAGAACAGCAGACGTAAGTGTGAACTGTCGTGATCCTCCTTAAAGCCCTGAAACGATTTCCAGGTTTCGGGGTCCGGCGAGCAGAGGGAATACACATGCGGGTTCGCATCTACTTTTCCAAACCATTCAGAAACGGAACGCATCCCTTCTTTCAATGAGTCAATATTTGAGGTAAACATCAGATACTTTCCGCCGCGGCCTTCCATGTGTCTGGCAAAGATCGTATCCAGACCATCGGCGTTTGCCAGGACTTTGCGAAGCGCTTCTTAGTAGCCTAAAGCTGCGTTTCTGGCCGCGAGGTTTTTGGTATGATTGATTCTTTCCTCCAGTCTCTGGAACTCATTCTGGCTGGCGAAGGCTGCCGTCACATACTTGGGAGCAGCTAAAATTCCCCTTACGATTGCCTCTCCCAGGGCCATCTCGGAAGCGATGCAGCCGCTGAAGAGTTCCTCAGCCATATCTCGTTGATGGTCCAGGCAGCGGACCGGAGTGGCGGATAAGCCCAGTACAGGCACTTTCGGGTATCTTTCCAGTAGTCTCTCTATGCCTAGACCCCATACGTTTGCTCCTGACCGGTGGAGCTCATCCAAAATTATATAATTTGGTTCCAGAGCCGAAATCGCGCTCTCTGTCATCCGGGCCAGCTTCGCGTAGGTGAAAAACTGGACGTTTGTCAGGATTTCTCCGGCAGTCTCCTCTCCGCAAACATTCTCTAGGTTCTCTGTCTGTGTGCGGAAGATGTACTCTGATGGAGAGATCCAACAGATCTTACTGTCCGGATGCTGTTCACAGAGCTTGAAGCCGATGAACGACTTGCCTGTTCCGGTTGGATGGATGATCGCTGCCCTGCCTGTACCTGTAAGGAGCCTTTCAGCCGAATCATAGGCTTCCTGGTTGTGCTCATACGGCAGGATGCCCATATTTCCTGCCCTCCTTAGCCGTTTACAGCATTCTCTGCGTAATGTTGTAAACGGAAAGTCGATGGAATTCCTACACAAATCCCCCACTGAGAGGCTATCATACCATTTTCAGGGGCAGAAATCAAGGGGCAATTGCAATTTTCCCAAAATTTCTGCTCCCAGAGGATAGAAATGGGATTCCTGCCCCATTTTTCCTAATGGTTAGATATGGCTAACCGATACCCATCCCATTTTCCGCCCTCTTCCGAGTGGCTTTTAAGCCCAGGAATCGAGCCGGTCTCTGATTGGCTATAGTGCTTTTTTCACACATTTTCAGTGCATTCTCTCACCAGGCTCAAATCCATGAACAAGAGGCTCATGAGAACACCTTAAGGTTCATACGAACAGTCTGTTCGAGGAATCCATTTTTTATATTTCAGGTTGCGAAGAAGCCGGATTCGGAGGTAAAGATTCCCTTGATTTACAACATAACGCAGATAATGTTGTATTTTTTTACCCGCCTGTTTCGGGGATTCTCTCGAACAGTTGACTGTCTTTTCCTCCCAGCCTCCTTTCCCTGGCCTTCCCTAGCCTTCCCCGAACACTTGACAGTTTTTTTCATGCCCTTTCACTGAACCGCTGACAACTCTTCTTCGCGCCCGCTGCACCGGAGCACTTGGCAGCCCTTCCTCGTCCGCTCACTTTAACCACCCGGAAAAGCCTGAAAAAGAGCTGCGTGGAATGTTCTCTGGCAGGTTCCTGGTACCTGACAATCCTGGTATCGTTTCCGGTATCGATCCCGGAAACGTTCCCGAGACGCTCCCGAAATGTCTGTCACACCAGCCCCTATCACACCACTTCCCTGTCATAATCAGCTTTTCCTGTTGAAAGCTTTTGGAGGGTGATGAAGGAACATGAAAGGGGCGGCACTGATGCCACCCCTCCTTGTAACTCTTTAACTCTTTATTACCCTTTATAACCTTTTGTACCCCTTTGTAACCCTCTGATACTCTTCTGCCTCTTATACCTCTTTCGCCGGGTTTATAATACTCTCTACGAATCTCTCCCATCTCTTCGTCCCCTTCCAGGTTTCCGATTCTCACTTCGCATCTCTCCAGGCTCTACTTCCCTCGCCGGGTTTCCCATACCAGCTACGCACAACTCCCGGCTCTTCTTCCCTCGTCCGGGTCCCTATACCCGCTTCGCACCTATCCAAGCTCTTCTTTTCACACCAGGTTTTCCTGTCCGGGTCTCCCGGCTTCTTTCTCACATCTCACAACGATTTTCCCGTCTTCCATCCCCGCTCTCCAGGCTTTTCTACCCTCGCCTGGGTCCCTATACTCACTGTGCATCTTTCCAGGCTCTTCTTCCCACGACTGGGTCTCCTAGATTCTCTGGCACCTCTCCCAGATCTTCTTTTCACACCAGGGCTCCTGTACTCAATGTACAGCTCTCCCGGTACTTTGCACCAGGCATTTTTCCAACTGAGTCAATCTTCTTTGTAACTCAACAACCGCATCTCTCCAGCTGCTACCCTCCAGCCACATCTTCCTTGACCGCAGCTCTCCAGCCATGTCATCCCTGACCGCAGCTCTCCAACCATGTCTTCCTTGACCGCAGCTCTCCAGCCTCGTCTTCCCTGACTGCGATTCCCCAACCGTTTCTACCGCCTCTGCCTGTTAAGAGGCACGTAAAAGATCCTCATCTTACGGGCTTCCTGGGCGAAGGACGGCATAATTTAGGCATCAAAAGTTGTGATTACGGATTGTTCCGCTGCTTTTGAAGCTTCCACATGTGCTGAAACAACATTGTTGAATTCTGAGAGATTCTGAGAGCCGTCTTAAGCTCCGCTTATGGTCGGTTAAACATGTGCCCAGGCACACAGCACCCCATTTTTACCTTTGTGGCGTGTCAATAAGCCTTTTCACCCGATAGTTGCTTTTCGGCCGAAAGGTCAGGCTTTTGACGGGGTAATCATGGTGCGTGGCAGGGCAGACCATATTGTTGGTTTGCTGTATTGCTGTATTGCTGTATTGCTATATCGTCGGTATAAAGGGGACTCTTTGCCTCTCCGCAATCCTTCCAAATGGTACTTCTGGTACTTTGGTACTTTTGGTTCTTCAGGTACTTCACGTCCCTCTGCGGTATTATAGATCCTACACTACGCGCTCCTTTGGAGTCCTATACATCCTTCAGGCCTACGCGCCCCTTTTGCGGTCCTATACATCCTGCTGCCCTACACGATCCTTTACGGTCCTATACGTCCTAAGAATCCTATACGATCAGGTTGACAACCAGGCCGGTCAGAAGCGAAAAGCCCATCACAAAGGCCAGATAGAGGAGGAATCTCTTCATCCCCAGTACGATCTTTAACGCTCCCAGGTTTGTGATCTTGGTGGACGGCCCCGTAATCATAAAGGCCGCCGCGCTGCCCATGCTCATACCGTCTGAAAGCCACTGGATCAGCAGAGGAATCGTTCCTCCTCCGCAGGCGTACAAAGGCACCCCGATCGTGGCGGCCA
>CAZXSN010000108.1:0-2477 GCA_964643295.1 uncultured Lachnospiraceae bacterium | reverse complement strand
AGAGGAATCGTTCCTCCTCCGCAGGCGTACAAAGGCACCCCGATCGTGGCGGCCATCAGTACACCAAATCCCTCGTTCCTGCCAAAGAGGCCGCTGATCACATCCGCGGGCACATAGCGCTGAAACAAAGCGGAGAGCACTACTCCTAAGAGGAAGTACCCGCCGATGGCTTTTAAGTTTCGTCCGATGTTCTTAAGGAGCCGAATGAACGGATTGGGATCGGTGTCATGGCTTGGGGGCTCGGTGAAACCATCGAAATTGTAGAAAGAGCGGTCATGGTAAAACCACTTAACCAGCAAACCTGCCGCGATTCCGCAAAGGAAACTGGATACCAAACGGATGGTTAAGGCTACCGGTCCCAAAGCCGTGCTGTAGATGATGAGCTGCGGATTCAACAGGATGGAACTCATCATAAAGGCGGAAAGCCAGTCATCCTCAATGCCGCTCTCATGAAAGGATGCCGCTAAGGGAATCGTCCCGTACATACATAACGGGGAGGCAATCCCTAGAAGGCTTGCGATCACGATCCCGAAAAAACCCAGCTTCTTTCCCTGCAGAGAGCGAAACGCCCGATGGATCTTCTCTTTAAAGAAGACCGAGATCACCGATCCAAGCACGATGCCCAGCGCAAAGTAAGGAAAGATCTGCCGTAACTGCAGGTCAAAGTAATACCAGAGGTAGACTGCCTCCCGTTTGATGATCTCAGCCACCGATATCCACCAGTTCGTATATCCGGCTGCCAAGGCCGATTTCCTCGGCATGTTCTAAGGTAAGGAGTCCGTTTCGGGATTCGATTCGTTCCACTAAGGATGCCCCGTCTTCGTCTTTCTGCTCATAGACAAGATCCACACAGGCCTGATCTAAAGCCACCGGATCCGTGGAAGCCAAAATCCCGATATCGTGCATATCCGGTTCGGAAGGATTCCCGTCACAATCGCAGTCGATGGATAATCGGTTCATCACGTTGATGTAGGCGATTCTCTCCCCGTTTCCTAAAGCATCCACGACGGATTTCCCGGCTTCCGCCATAGCGTTAAGGAAAGCATCCTGTTCTCCTCCCCAGGCATTGCTTTTGCTTGTTCCGCCGCTGTGGATCCAGCACTTGCCCTCACTGGAGCCAAGACCTATGGAGATGTTCTTGATCGCTCCTCCAAAGCCCGCCATCGCGTGTCCCTTAAAGTGGGATAAGATCAGGTAGGAATCATAGTCCCCGAATGCCGCTCCCACATAATTTTCCCCCAGTACACTCCCTCCCTCTACCGGCAGTGTCATGGATCCGTCCTCATCGAGGATCTGGAAATCCGCGATCTCGGTAAACCCGTGATCTTCGGCTACCTGATAGTGCATGGCGGTTTCTGAGCGGGAACCGCCGTAGGCGGTGTTGCACTCCACAATCGTGCCGTCTACGGTCTGCACGACATCTTTAATGAGCTCCGGTCTTAAATAGTTGCTCGCGGGCGGCTCTCCGGTGGAGAGCTTAACTGCCGTGCGGCCGGTCGGCTCCCAGCCCATGGCCTCATAGACGGCCAGCATTCCTTCCGCGCTGATGTCGGAGGTAAAATAGACGACCGGAGTTCCTGACGCGTCACTCTCTTCAGCACCCTCACTGACTTCTTCCGCTCCCTGTGCGCTCTCCGCAAAAGCGATGCTTTCCCCGAAACAGGAAAAAAGCAAAAGCAGGCTTAAACAGAAAGCCCATTTCCCGCTGCTTAATCTCTTCATCACACTTCCTCCCATCTTTTTCACAGGCCCCAAGGGCAGTCAACTGTCTCGTTCAATCAAACTTTCAACCTAAAATCCAGATTTTGGTTACTCGGAGCGCCTAGGATTTGATTACCCCAAGGCGTTCCAGAAAAAGCCTATCCCGCTCTACGATTTCAGTTTTCCAACGGCTCTTTCCCAACCTCGTATTGACCGCTGTCTCCTGACGGGCATCGAACCATTCGAGTATATCACTTAATGACTTTTTGTTAAGCCAATTCAGCAGTTTTTTCTCAGCCTTGATTTTTCCTGAGTTGTCATGCTGAGGATCTCCTGTTTTTACAGCTAGTGTTTCTTTCAGCCTCCGAATCTGTTCATATAAGAACTGCTCATATCCCATGGCAACGAACTGGCAGAAAAAGCGACCATCCAGTGCATTAGTTCCTTTCGAACGCGTCCTGGTTGAATCATTGTACTCCTTATCGATACGAAAATTTTCCTCTGTTCTCACACGCAGAATATAGTTTTCATAAGCAGCTGCCGTTTTCATCCTTTTATTAGATACCAGAACAAAGCATCCGAAATTCTCCATTGCTTTCAGGCAGGCTGCATCATTTATATGGATCTTGATTCCTCCGCGGGTGTTATATATAATAAGATACTTTGCTATATATATCTTATCACCCTTGTCCATTCGTTCCTGCTCTACGCCATTTTCCAGCTGTTCCTTAACTTGCTGGATATTTCGCAGGAACTCTCCTTTTTTAATCTTTTCC
>CAZXSN010000107.1:0-7322 GCA_964643295.1 uncultured Lachnospiraceae bacterium | reverse complement strand
GTCTGCATTCCGCCTGGCGTGTACCAGGTCTGCAGCCAGTTCTCCAACCTGAAGATTTCTCTCTGCCTTCCTGCGAAGTTCAAAAAGCAGTCCGTCTCGTCTTTGCCAAATCTCCCAGATTTTTCGGACCTTCCGATCAGCACCTGAAGAATCTCTCACGGATTACGCCTTTCCTCCGATCTTTTCCGGCGGTACGGAAGGCCTCTCCATTCTTCTGCAGGATCCCCCTCACCGGATTCCCAGCCAGAGGACGGGACACAGCCGCTCCTGTCTGTCTCTTTCACCCCTATGACGCAGACAGTTCAGAAATCTCAATCTATTCGATAATTCCAAGAGAACTGAACAGTTTTCTGATCCCATTGAAGCAGCACACTTACCCTGGCTTGCCTCCATGTGGAGCACATGGTCAGGAGCCGCTTCTAATGACTGGTTTTCTCAGGCAATTCCTTATTATATATGATGAAATGAAGAGATTCAAGACCAAAGTGAGCAGACTCAGCAAGGTGACCGAAGTGCGCTGTCTTTTACCGCGAGCTCTAGTAGACATGATTCTGACTCTTGATACCGTAATACGCCGTTTTTTTGCGGGAGTTAGGAATCTTTATTCGCTGTCTAACACAGCAGCCCACACGCGGCAGCGAAAAAGGCGCAAAAAATCCACCGCCTCTTTGAAAAGGCAGTACAACAGTTTCCGGTTGTACAGCACACCCCTCGTAGAAACGCGGTGGAAACATACCCCAAGTCACACTGTAAGCTCACTGAGAAAAGTTCTATTGACTGAACAAAAACATTCCAGCAGGAATGTTGCCTGACCAGTCTGTCTGGTAAGCATCTGTCCTGCCCATCCTCCTTAAAAAATGGTCTGCATAAAAAAGGGGAAACCTCTCTCCCTATAGACCTGAAGACAGATGCTGACCTAAAAAACTTACGTTCGAAATTTCCGTGAACTTCCGGTGCCGGGAAATGTTCCCTCGCGTCTGCTACTTCGACTTGTACTATCGCAGCCGTCCATTCCCGTCACCTCCGTTCAAATTTTCTTAACTTACCTGTCCCTGATACTTGCCTGTCCGAGAACCAGTCTGTCAAGCAGACAGTCCGGTCAATCCTCCTGATCTTAGAATGAATTTACATCTATCCGAAGAAGAGGAGACCCACTCCGGGCTCAAAGAATTAGCAAAACCTGTAGGCGAAGCTGAACACCCCGCCTTTTGTTAACAACAACTCTCAAAAAAAGCGGAATACTCTTCTTAATCTACATCAAGGTAAACGATTGCTTCCGCTGCAGCAGGACTCATCTCATGCTTATTATAATACTCCATAAGATCATTGTCTATAGGAAACCTTAATGTCACCGTACTTCCTGGATGAACTCCAAAGTTCCCATAGTGATCACTGTCGGCAAACATCAGATTCCCTTCTTTGTCTGACAAAGCAACCGTTACGTAATACCCATACTGCACTTCATCCGTTTCATTTGTAACCGTTACAAGTACGTAATTATTGTACGAATCCGGTCCTTTCTTCTCAAAAGAAGCCTCCGCTGAAATTCTTTCTGCCGCTGTCCCATCTGACGAAACTTCCGCAGAGAATTTTATCTCTCCTGCGGTCGCCCCTTCCAAAGCGCTCTCATAGAGGAAACTGCTTACATAAATATATTCCCCAGGATCTACAAGCACATCCGGTGGCCAGGACATCACGTAATCATCTGAGACCAATAGTTCTTCACTGTCAGAAAACACTTCCAATTCTCCATGATCGAAGGCAGCAGGCTCTTTCCCTGTGTTTTCAATCTTTGCAAATAAGTATCCGCTAGATGAATCGGGAAAGTTGTAGAAATTTTGCTGAGAAACAGTTAATCCCCCTTTAGTTGAATCACCCGCCGCTGATGCGCTGACGGGAACAAAAGCCATCGCTGCAGCCATCAATAAAGTGAAAATTTGTTTTTTCATTGCCAGTCCTCCTAAAATTTTAAAGCAGTAAAAACGCAGACATTCAGATCCACAACAATGGCTGCCTGTTCCTGATTATTCCGCCTCTATCCAGAAAGCTTCCCTCTCCTCTTCTCTTCTCCGTCTTTCCAGATAGCTTTGAATGGCCTCCTGACTGACTTCTCCGACAGAACCGCAAAAATACCCGTCAGCCCACATAAATTCTCCCTCATACTTATCCATCAGTTCGGGAAACGCTTCCTTCATCAGGTAAGACGACCTCACCTTAAGAAATGCCACGATCTCAAACGGAGCCAGCTTTGGCGGGGTGGATAACAGCAGGCGAACATAATTCGGACCAATCCCGCCATTTATAATCCTCAGCCTTTTCATTCCGCAGGCCTGCTTCAGTATCTCCCGTAGTTTCACCGCTTTTTCACCGACCAGCAGCTTCTCCTTGTCCTTCGTCAGCCAGACGAACTGAAACTTAAGATCATAGGTAGTATAGTTCGTTCGTGCGTATCCTGCCATCTTTCCCAATCCTTAAACAAATGCGATCCCAAAGGCGGCTTAAAAGACAGCCGGCCAGCGCTTAGCGCCCGCCGCAGCCTTCTTTACATCCAAAAACAAAACGTATGCGAAAAAGCATACGCTCCCTTCTGTCAGCGAACAATCCAGGCAGATGACTTTCCAAAGTTCCCGCCCCTTAAGAAGCGGCAAAGAGCCGGGAAAGCTTTTCCAACAGTGCCCGCAAAAGGTAGTACAGCGTTTCAAAATGCAGAAACTGTAACGAATTGCGATCCAGCAGAAACTGAATTTTCGCCGGAAATTCCTCGTCCCCCTCCCAGAAACGAAACTGCACCGGGAAGAAGGGGAAAGCATCAAACTCCCAGCTGACATCCGCCCCGGCGGCGATTTTAGGAATCCTGCCGCCAAGCATCCGGCACACCAACCCTAAACGGGCTGTCTCTCCGGAAAACTGATTGGCATACCTTTGATTTACCAGGTCCGAACTGGGACTTTGTGTCACCTGCAGCCCGGCAAGCGAACACCATTCTCCCAAAAGATGCGGACGCCTTTTCGGATAACACAGCGCGTCGTAAATTGTCATGACGACGTTAAACTCTTCGCAAAGAACCGCACCTTCCTGGGCATTGTCTTTTCCTTCTCCTGCAGAGAAGACCTTCCTGTGATCCTCTCCGGCAGAGACAGAAAGCAGCCGCTCCACCCGTCCGTCCTTTCTGGAAATCCGGTAGGGATCACTTAAGAACGTCACATAGAGGTACTCCTCGTCATGGGCAAGGCCGTATCTTTCGATGATCTCCTGCTGATTATAGGTTAAAAACAGTTCCCTGGCGTTTGCTGCCTGCTTCTCATAATTGGACTCCATGGTTCCCCTTTTTCGCTGAGTTTAGATCGATATTATTCAAACTGTTTGATATCATTTCTAATAGTTTCGATTTTTTAGTATCCTTTTTATTCTTCCAGCTTTCATGAGGGCATATTTCATGAGACCTTTGCAGAATCCCAGGCTCAGGGCGCAGTCTTTCCACCGACCACGCCCTGTTTTGTACTATCAAAACAATATTCATCGAACTGAAAAACATTTTTCTCTAATGATACAGTTCGTTTTGTTTGCATATAAACTTGTTGGGAATTCTCATCCCGTCATGCGTTGAGAATCTTCATAAACTCCTCGCCGGTGATCGTCTCCTTATCATACAGGTACTCCGCAAGCTCCTTCAGTTTTTCTCTGTTCTCCTGAAGGATTCCTACCGCCTTCTCATGCTGCTGTTTTACAATCGACACCACCTTGCTGTCGATCTTCGTCTGCGTCTCCATGGAGCAGGCTAAGGAGGTATCCCCGCCCAGATACTGGTTGCTGACCGTCTCTAAAGCAACCATATCAAACTCACTGCTCATACCGTACTGGGAGATCATCGCCCGGGCCAGCTTGGTCGCCTGTTCAATATCGTTGGAGGCCCCGGTAGTGATGGAACCAAAGACCAGCTCTTCCGCCGCACGGCCGCCGGTTAAGGTAGCGATCTTGTTCTCGATCTCTTCCTTCGTCATCAGATAATGGTTCCCTTCATCCACCTGCATCGTATAGCCTAAAGCGCCGGAGGTACGCGGCACGATCGTGATCTTCTGTACCGGAGCGGAGTTTGTCTGTCTCGCCGCAACCAGGGCGTGTCCGATCTCGTGATAGGAAACAACCCACTTTTCATGATCGGTCAGGATCGCATTCTTCTTCTGATATCCGGCGATGACGACCTCAATGCTCTCCTCCAGGTCAGCCTGTGTGGCAAACTTTCTGCCGTCGCGCACGGCGCGGAGAGCCGCCTCATTGACGATGTTCGCAAGTTCCGCACCGGAAGCACCGGAGGCCATGCGGGCGATCTTGTTGTAATCCACGTCACTTGAAACTTTGATCTTCTTCGCGTGTACTTTCAGGATAGCCTCCCGTCCCAGCAAATCCGGAAGTTCCACCGGAACACGCCGGTCGAAACGGCCGGGACGAAGCAGCGCGGGATCCAGTGATTCGGGACGGTTGGTGGCCGCCAGAATGATCACGCCGGTATTGGCTTCAAACCCGTCCATTTCTGTCAGCAGCTGATTTAGTGTCTGCTCTCGTTCATCATTGCCGCCCATCTGATTGTCACGCTTCTTGCCGATCGCATCAATCTCATCGATAAACACGATACAGGGTGCTTTCTCCTTCGCCTGATCAAACAGGTCCCGCACCTTGGAAGCGCCCATGCCGACAAACATCTCTACAAACTCGGAACCGGACATCGAGAAGAAGGGAACCTCTGCTTCCCCGGCGACCGCTTTCGCAAGCATCGTCTTACCGGTTCCGGGAGGTCCGACAAGCAGAATGCCCTTGGGCATTTCCGCGCCGATCTCCTTATACTTTTTCGGATCGTGGAGATATTCTACGATCTCCTTTAAATTCTCCTTTGCCTCATCCTCGCCGGCGACATCATCGAACTTGATCCCGTCCGAATTTGCAACATAAACCTTTGCCTTGCTCTTCCCCCAGTTAAACATCATGGAATCGCTGCCGCCGGCCTTCTTCATCATCTGCTTGGAGATAAACTGCCCGATGACAAAGAAGATCACAATCGGCAAAATCCATGACAGCAAAAACGTAAGCAGCGGGGAAGCCTGTTCGATGATCTCGCTGGAAAACTGAGCGCCGGACTCATAGAGCCGCTCCGTCAGTCCCGGATCCTCCATAAGCCCTGTCTTGTAAACAGCTGTTTCTTCTTTATCCGTGAAAACGATCTGATTTGTCTGCACGTCGACATACCCGATGTCCTTCTCCTCGATCATCTTCATGAACGTGCCGTAGTCCACTTCCGTCACCCGCGGAGCCATCAGGCGCGGCAGGAGCAGAAAGTTAAACAGAACCAGGATCAGAAGCATGATGCCATAGTAGTAGATCAATGGTTTCTTTGGTGTCTTTACTTCCTTCACAGTACTTGCCTCCTTTTTTATTTTTTCTCTTTTATTTTCTTTTCCTTGTTCTTTTTCCCTTCTCCCTTTTCCTTTTGGTTACTCAAAAAAGGGCTGCTGCAAACCGATGCGACAGCCCTTTTCCCAACCTGTCTTATTTTACCACGATATTAACGATCTTCTTCGGCACATAGATCTCCTTGACGATATTGCCGGAAAGCTTGCTGCCAAGCGCCTCCTTACCGGCTGCAATCGCCTCTTCCTTCGAAATCGAAACCGGAATGCGGATCACTGTCCTGGTCTTGCCGTTCACCTGCACCGGGATCTCGATCTCATCATCCTTCATGGCCTCCTCATCGTGTTTGGGCCACGGATGATGGAAGACTGAATCCGTATGTCCCAGCTGCTCCCAGAGCTCTTCACCGATATGCGGAGCAAACGGAGCGATCAAAAGAACCGCCGCTTCGAGCGTCTCATGATCGATCCCGCCCTCCTGCTTCGCCAGCGCGATCAGGCTGTTCGTGCTCTCCATAAAACCGGAGATCACGGTGTTCAGGCTGAAGTTCTCGAGGCGCTGCGTGATCGTCTGGATCATCTTATGGCGCACCCTGAGAAGCTCTTTGCCCGGTTTCAGATCCTTGTCCTTATTGTCCATCACGAGGCGGTAGAAACGGCTTAAGAAGCGGTACACGCCCTCAATCCCCCGGTCATCCCATTCCGCATCCAGTTCCGGGGGACCGACAAACAGCTCATACATGCGCAGCGAATCACATCCGTAATTCTCCACCAGCTCATCCGGGGAGATCACGTTGCCCTTCGACTTGCTCATCTTGATCCCGTTCTTGCCGGTGATCATCCCCTGGTTGAACAGCTTGGTAAACGGCTCATCAAAGTCGATCACGCCGATGTCGTACAAAAACTTTGTATAGAAGCGGGAATATAACAGGTGCAGCACCGCGTGCTCCACGCCGCCGATGTACATATCCACCGGCAGATATTTATCCGCCTTCTCCCGGGAAACCAGCTCCTTATCGTTGTGGGGATCCACGTAGCGCAAAAAATACCAGGAGGAACCGGCCCACTGGGGCATCGTGTTCGTCTCCCGCTTCGCATCCGCGCCGCAGACCGGACACTTGCAGTTGACCCAGTCGGTGATGGCGGCTAACGGCGATTCACCGGTACCGGTCGGCTCATAGGATTCAACTTCCGGCAGACGAAGCGGCAGCTCCTCCTCCGGAACCGGCACGTTGCCGCAGTGCGGGCAGTGGATGATCGGGATCGGCTCGCCCCAGTAGCGCTGCCTGGAGAAAACCCAGTCGCGCAGCTTGTAGTTCACAGTCTTCTTCCCGATTCCCATCTGTTCGATCATGGCCGGAGCTTCCACCTTCAAGACGGCAGATTCCAACCCGTTCCAGTCGCCGGAATTGATCATCGTACCGGACGCCTCCGTATAGGCCTCCGTCATATGCTCGATCTCTTTTCCGTCCTTGGCGATGACCTGGACGATGGGCAGATGGAACTTCGTCGCAAACTCAAAGTCACGGTCATCATGAGCCGGTACGCACATGATGGCGCCGGTGCCGTAATCCGCCAGCACGTAATCCGAAAGCCAGATCGGGATCTGCTTCTGATTCATCGGATTGACCGCGTAACAGCCGGTAAAGACACCCGTCTTTTCCTTATCCTGCAGCCGGTCCACGTTGGACTTCATCGACGCCTCATAGATGTAGCGGTCCACAGCCTCTTTCGTCTCCGGAGTCGTCAGAGAGGCAGCCAGTGCATGCTCAGGCGCCAGCACCATAAAGGTTGCGCCATAGAGCGTATCCGGTCTCGTCGTATAGACCGTGATCTTCTCTTCCCGACCGTATACAGGAAAATCGACTTCCGCGCCGTAGGACTTGCCGATCCAGTCGGTCTGCATCTTCTTGACCTTCT
>CAZXSN010000106.1:0-7389 GCA_964643295.1 uncultured Lachnospiraceae bacterium | reverse complement strand
GTCAATAAGCCTTTTCACCCACTGGTATGCTTCTCATACAGTGGGTTCAGGCTTTTGACGCTGTAATCATAAGATACTGACAGGCGGTTGGATGAAGGATCCGCATTATCATGGGTTTCGTGTTCGCGGACAGGGGACAGAAAATGGAACAGATGCAGAAAAACTCCCTCGCGGAGGCTGTGACAGCGCTTTTTGGCGAGGGAATAAAAATCACCGGGCGAAGAGCCGTATACGGCGGAGATATCAACGAGTCCTACCGCCTTGGTCTTTCTGACGGCAGCTCGGTGTTTGTAAAATTAAACGCCCGCAGAAATTTGTCCTTTTTTGAGGCGGAGGCGGCGGGATTACAGGCCTTAAGCGAAACGCAGGCGATCGGGGTGCCGAAGGTGCTCTCATACGGCACGGTTGCGGAGAGCGCCCAGTCTTTTCTGATGCTGGAGTATCTGGAACCGGGACGAAAAGTACGCGGCTACTGGGAGATCTTTGGCCGGGAACTGGCCATGATGCACCTCTTTGAAAGCAGCCGCTTTACCGGAGAGGGAGAGGGCCGTTTCGGGTTTGTGCGTGATAACTATATTGGGGCCTCCCCGCAGAAAAACACCCCGAAGGATACCTGGATTTCCTTCTTTCGGGACTGTCGGCTGCTGCCGCAGATTACGGCCGCGGAAGGGTACTTTGATTCCGGCACTCGCCGCCAGTTTGACTATCTTTTAGAGCATCTGGATCAGTACCTGGTGGAACCGGAAAGACCATCTCTTATTCATGGGGATCTTTGGAGCGGAAATGTGGTCTGCGGACCGGACGGGAAAGCCTGGATCTTAGATCCGGCAGTCTACGTTGGTCATTTCGAGGCGGAACTTGCCATGACGGAGCTTTTTGGCAGGAATCCGGAAGCCTTTTACAGGTCTTACAGCGAATGCAACCGGATCGACCGGGGATACCGGGACCGGAAGGATCTCTACAACCTGTATCATCTGTTAAACCACCTGAACCTGTTTGGAGGTTCCTACTATGGATCGGTGGTGGGAATCTTAAGGCGCTACGTGTAAGAAAAGTTTATTTTTTCGGATAGTGCAGCGGCGGTACAGGCAGGCAGAGACATGTGCAGACAAACGCGAAGCGGCGCAGGAGGTTCGTATGGCAGAGAAAAAGAAGGTGGCGGTGATCTCCGATACCCACGGTCTTTTGCGTAAGGAGGTCGTGGAGATTTTATCCGGCTGTGAGCGGATTCTGCACTGCGGAGATATCGACCGGCAGGAGATTTTGGATGAGCTAAGACAGATCGTGCCGGTGACGGCGGTTCGGGGAAACGTGGACGGGGAGTGGGCAGATTACCTGCCGCAGGAAGCTTCTTTTACCCTCTATGGCAGAAAGATCTGCATGATTCACAACAAAAAGCACCTCTCCGAGAAGGCGAAAGAGGCGGATGTGATCCTGTACGGGCACACCCATAAATACCACGAAAAGACGGCTGACGGAAAGCTGTGGTTAAATCCCGGAAGCTGCGGACCGCAAAGATTTGGACAGCCGGTGACCATGGCTTTGTTGAAATTTGATCCCGATTCCCTGGCGGTTAAGGTGAAGCGCATCGATCTTACAGAAGGAACTGCTGTCTCGTCAGCAAACGGCGTAAATGATCCCGCTTATGGGATGGGTAAGATGGGGGAGGGCAGCTCCTCTATGATCGATCAGGAACTTGCTACCATTCTTGCCTCCGGGAAGTTAAACAGTCTCGTGGAGAAGACGGTGAAGGATCTGCAGCGGGGAAAATCGATCGAGCGCATCGAGGAGAAACGGGGAATCAGCCATGCGCTTGCGGCCCAGATCGCACAGATTTATTTTACGCATCCGGGCATTGACGCGCAGGGAGTCTTGAATAAGATGGAGATCGCGGGCCGGTAGGCGAAAGAACCAGTGACAGAGTTATCTGTCCTTGTGTTTCTTCATGCATTTGCGCACGAATCCGTTTTACATCTTATACGAAACGAACAGGCGTTCCCTCAAATTCATAAAAAAGTACTTGCAAATTTTCGGGAACCTCTATATAATAGTGACGTTGACATTCCTGTCGGCCGGATTAGCTCAGTCGGTAGAGCGACGCATTCGTAATGCGTAGGTCGTGGGTTCGAGTCCCATTTCCGGCTTTTGAAAAACCCGTATCGCTGCGGGTTTTTTCTTTTTGAAACAAAAACCGCCCGCAGGGGCGTTTTTTTATGGGAAAGTTTCACGGACTGCTCATAGACGGATACTCAGAGACTTAGCGGAAATGAAGGATTTTTCGTATGGAAAAGCGGATGAGAAAAAACAGGCTCCTGTATGGAAAGGAAGTTTCCCGCAAAGAGTGGACCTTTGATGAGGAAGCCTGGAACCATGCCATACCGATCGGCAGCGGAGCCATGGGCGCCATGGTATACGGCGGCGCGGGGGAAGACCGGCTGCAGCTGAACGAGGATACCATCTGGTACGGAAGCGGAGGCAGAGACCGCGTCAACCCGGAGGCGAAAGAGCAGTACAAAAAGGTCCGCGAACTGCTGGAAAAAGGAAATATCCTGGAGGCGGAAAAACTCATCGCCAGCTGTCTGTTTTCTGTCCCGGATACGCAGAGAACTTTTGATACGGCGGGGGAGATCTTCTTGCGTTTTCATCCGGAAGGAAAAGTCTTTAAGGGGTATGCCCGCGTTCTGGACTTAAGCCGCGCTGTCGTATCTCTTACGTATTCAGCGGATGGGCGTTTCTTTCGCAGAGAATACTTTGCCAGCGCCGCTCATCAGGTGATCGCCGTTCACCAGGAGACTGCGGAAGGGGTGCTGCCGGATATTTCCATGGATCTTTCCTTTATGCGCTCCGACACGGAAACGGTTGGAATACTGGAAGGGAAGTTTTTGTACCTGACGGTTCAGGAGGGCGGAAACGGGTGCCAGTACTGTGTGATGGCGACCGCCGTCCGCCAGGGCGGGGAGATGGAGATTCATGGGAGTAAGATTCAGATACGGGGAGCCAGGGAGGCCACCATTTATCTTACGATTCGTTCTGACTTTTACGGGGATGACATCGTGCGGTGGACCTTTGCAAAGCTTAAAGATGTCTGCCTCCTGCCTTATGAAAAGGTAAAAAGGGAGCACGTAAAGGAATACCAAAGCTTTTTTGCCCGCATGGATCTTTCGCTTCGCGATTCGCCGGAGGCGGCGGAATCAGACGTTCTTTCCTCATCGGAGGAAGAGGAGATCCCGATTCCCGAAGCGCTGGAAAAGGTCAAGCGGGGAGAGACAGTCCCCGGTTTCGCGGAAAACTACTTCCAGTTCGGGCGCTATCTGCTGATCTCCTGCAGCCGTCCCGGCACACAGCCCGCCAACCTGCAGGGGATCTGGAACAGGGATCATCATCCGGCCTGGGGGAGCCGGTATACGATCAACATCAATACGCAGATGAACTACTGGCCCGCGGAATCCTGCAACCTTTCGGAATGCCATCTGCCGCTGTTTGACCTTTTAAGGCGGATGCTGCCAAACGGGGAGAGGGTCGCCCGCGGGATGTACGGACTTCCCGGATTTGTGGCCCATCACAACACAGATCTGTTTGGAGACTGTGCTCCCTGCGACCAGTGGATGCCCGCTACCATCTGGCCGATGGGGGCCGCCTGGCTTTGCACCCATATCTGGCGGCATTATGAGTATACGCTGGACCGTGATTTCCTGGAAAAAAACATGGACCTTATGAAGGAAGCCTGCCTATTTTTAAGTGCCTATCTTTTTGAGAATGAGCAGGGGAAGCTGGTAACCGGTCCTTCCACCTCTCCGGAGAACACCTATATCTCCTCAAGCGGAGAAAGCGGACAGGTCTGCAACGGCCCCTCGATGGATACGGAGATCATCCGGGAACTGTTTACGGACTGTCTGGAAGCGATGAAGATTACCGGCACGGAGGATTCACTGGCGGAAAAACTAAAGGAGCAGCTTTTCCGGCTGCCGGGATTTTCCATCGGCAGATACGGACAGATCCAGGAATGGGCTGTTGATTATGAGGAAGCGGAACCGGGACACAGGCATATCTCGCAGCTGTACGCACTCTATCCTTCCCAGCAGATCACCTATGAGAAAACGCCGGAACTGATGGAGGCCGCCAGACGCACAATCGAAAGGCGTCTGTCTTACGGCGGCGGACATACCGGGTGGTCCAGGGCGTGGATCATCAATCTCTGGGCAAGACTGCGGGACGGGGAGGAAGCATGGAAAAATTTGATGGCTCTCTGGAGCACTTCCACCTATCCCAACCTCTTTGACCGGCATCCGCCTTTCCAGATCGACGGCAACTTTGGCAGCATTTCCGGGATCGCCGAGATGCTTGTGCAGGATGACAGAGAGGGAAGACTGTTTTTGCTGCCTGCTTTGCCCAGGGCCTGGGGCTTTGGCTATGTGCGGGGACTTCGGGCTAGAGGAGCGAAGGAAATCGACATGGAGTGGGCGCATGGAATCTTACAAAAGGCCGTGATCCAGGCAAAAATGGGCGGGCGCTGTATCCTCATGCTGCCTTGCAGACAGTATCAGGTTTCTCTTACCGGAGCAGGCAGCGTTACGGAGTGTGAGGAAGGATTCTCCTGTTTTTCCGCGGAAGCTTATGAGCTGACCGTAACGCGAAACGGAAAAAGGCAGAAGCAGAAACAGACTTTTATGGGTGAATGAGCCTTTGGCAGATCTTTTTTCCTGGTATTTTTCCATGGCCTCTTAAGACAGCAACTTACTGAAAGGATACTGAAGCACACTGTCAGTACGCTTTCCCCTTTGCTTTCAGCAGCAAAAGGCAGGGCAGTCTGCGGATACAGAAAGGTCGGTGAGGACCTTTACTAGGACCTTTCGTCTGCGTTTCAGGCTTAAAAATTTCTTGCGATACAGGGACGGATGTAGTATCATAGAAAAACGAGTATGCCTGACAGCTGTGCTGTTTTTTTACCCGGCTGTCGGCGTGTGAACGGGGAAAGTAAGGAGAAAGTAGAGAGATGGGAAGATGAACAAGACAACACTGGTAGTGATGGCCGCCGGGATCGGGAGCCGTTTTGGGGGAGGAGTCAAGCAGCTGACCGCGTTTGGCCCCAATGGCGAGATCATCATTGACTATTCCATTTATGACGCACTGGCAGCGGGTTTTGACAAGGTCGTATTTGTGATCCGCAAAGATCTGGAAAAAGATTTCCGGGAGGTGATCGGGCGCAGGATTGAAAGACAGACGGAAGTTGCCTACGCGTTCCAGGAACTTTCCGATTTGCCGCAGGGATTTGCGCTTCCGGAGGGGAGAACGAAACCCTGGGGAACCGGTCAGGCGGTTCTTTCCTGCAGGGGACTTGTGGAGGAGCCGTTTGCGGTGATCAACGCGGACGATTATTACGGAAAGAGTGCCTTTCAACTGGTGCATGACTACCTGGCAGATGCCGCGGTTCGAAGCGGGGAGAAATTTTCTTTCTGCATGGCGGGATTTCAGCTTAAGAACACGCTGTCCAGCTATGGAGGGGTGACCAGGGGACTTTGCCGGTTAAACGAGGAGCACGAACTCATCGGCGTGGAGGAGACAAGGGATATCATCAAAACTTCTGCCGGACCGGCGATTCTGATGGAGGATGGGACACAGGTGCCCTTAGACGGCAGCCAGCTGGTGTCCATGAATTTCTGGGGCTTTACGCCGGATTTCATCGAGGAGCTCTCAGTCGGTTTTGTCCGCTTCCTGGAGAACCTGCCTGAGGAGCCTCTGACACAGGAATATCTGCTGCCGACGATCATGGACCAGATGCTTAAGGAGAACCGGGTGGACATCGCAGTGCTTCAGTCGCAGGATCAGTGGTTTGGCGTGACCTACCGGGAGGATGTGCCTTTGGTGATTGCCAATTTCAGAAAGCTTCTGGATACGGGAGCGTATCCGGCGAAACTGTGGAGATAACAGCTTAAGTTTCCGAAAGAAAACGGGATCCTTATTTTACGGAAGATCTGCACACACAGGATGGACTAACGGAGAATACGATCTGATGAAACTGGGATTTGACAATGCGAAATATTTGAAAATTCAGTCGGAGCATATCAAAGAGCGGATCAGCCGTTTTGATGATAAACTGTATCTGGAATTCGGAGGGAAACTGTTCGACGATCTTCACGCCTCCCGTGTGCTGCCGGGATTTCTGCCCGACAGCAAGCTTAGGATGCTGCTGCAGCTGGCCGACATGGCGGAGATCGTCATCGTGATCAATGCGGCGGATATCGAGAAGAACAAGGTGAGAGGGGATCTTGGGATCACCTACGACGTGGACGTTCTGCGCCTGATCGGCGAGTTTGAAAAAGCCGGGCTGTATGTGGGCAGCATCGTGATCACGCATTACAAGGAGCAGGGAGCCGCCCGGATTTTCAAGGAAAAGCTGGAGAAGAAACATATCCGTGTCTACCTGCACTATACGATCGACGGGTATCCGGCGAACATTCCGCTTATTGTTAGCCGCGACGGGTTTGGCAGGAACGAGTATATCGAGACGAGACGCCCGCTGGTGGTGGTGACCGCCCCGGGACCGGGAAGCGGCAAGATGGCGACCTGTTTATCCCAGCTTTACCACGACAGCCTGCGGGGCATCAAGGCCGGGTATGCGAAGTTTGAGACCTTCCCGATCTGGAACCTTCCTTTAAAGCATCCGGTCAACTTAGCCTACGAGGCAGCCACGGCAGATTTAAACGATGTCAACATGATCGATCCGTTCCACCTGGAAGCCTACGGCGTGACGACGGTGAACTACAACCGGGACATCGAGATTTTTCCGGTGCTTTCCGCGATCTTTGAGAAGATCTACGGGGAGAGCATCTATAAATCACCCACTGATATGGGTGTCAACATGGCCGGAAACTGCATCATTGACGACGCGGTTTGCTGTGAGGCCTCCAAGATGGAGATCATCCGCCGCTACTATCAGGCCATGAACAAGGTGGTGCGCGAGGAGACGCCGGACAATGAGGTCTACAAGATCAAGCTTCTCATGGAACAGGCGAAGATCACCACAGCGGACCGAAAGGTGACCGTAGCGGCCAGAAAGAGAGAGGAAGCGCTGGGAGTGCCGACAGCGGCCATTGAGCTTGCCGACGGCACAGTCATTACATCGAAGACCTCCGATCTTTTGGGCGCGTCGGCGGCGCTGCTGATGAACGGCCTCAAATATCTGGCGGGACTGGATCATGAGATTCATCTGATCAGTCCGGAGGCGATCCGCCCGATTCAGAACCTCAAAGTCAACTATCTGGGAGATAAGAATCCCCGCCTGCACACGGATGAGGTGCTGATCGCCTTATCCATATCTGCGGTCAGCGATCCAAACGCGCAGCGGGCGCTGGAGCAGCTGCCGAATCTGAAAGGCTGCCAGGTGCACAC
>CAZXSN010000105.1:3638-7500 GCA_964643295.1 uncultured Lachnospiraceae bacterium | reverse complement strand
CCCAGCACTCAGCTCTCAGCCCGCTCCTTTGTTGGATCACGCGTTCCTACCTTTATATGTGGTCCTCCCGGAAGCATCGATCCAGGCGGAGAATGTCCTCCCTGATTCTCCCCTCCAAAAAACCCCGGTTCACAAAGACGGAAACAACGTCTGAAGGCGAAAACCTTGAGGCGCCTGCTCTTTTCTTCTTTCCCGAGTACAAACCCCGGGAGGATACCCCGAATCACCGAGCGAAAGCCTGAAAACCAAGTCTCACTTTTCCCTTTACCATTACCCTGTCACAATTTTCCCAAACCGGTTTTCTGCGGATAATAAATTTCCCAACTCTACCCTCTCCTCCTTCTGCCTTCAGCGGCCCGGATTCAGCGGCATGTCTGTATCCTCTTTCCCCGCGTCTTTCAAATGCCCTGCCAGCCGCGGCCAAACTTCTCTTCTTTATGACCCATGAACAGCGTGACTTACGTCTTAGACGGGATGCAGGAACTTCCCCTCGGATGCCAAAGCGAAGCCGCATTCCCAGCAGCGTTTCCGGCTGAGGTTCTAAAAAGCCAGGCTCCCGGAATCCTTTGCGCCTGTCCCGTTACGGTCAAGGGAAAAGTCCTGCGAAGAAAATGCTGCCCTTCCCGGACAGAAAAAAGGGTGCCAAAAGCCGTCAAAGTTACCTGCAAGGTTAAGGAAGATCCCCGGAGCCCCGCAAAGTTTTGCTTCTCTTGACTCCATAGGACGAACAGCTTATGATAAGAGATGGAAAGCGGCTTTCGGAGGATGGTGAAAATTTTGTATTTCCCCTATTGCGCTGACGGACTGAGAAAGAGACTGAAAAGCATGCGCAGACCCTGAAAAAAAGGATGGGATTATCAGATCCCGGTCCGCCCACAGCCGTAAACAGCAGTGAGCATTCGCACGCGGAACGAAAATGCGCCGGTCAAAATTCCCCAGGGCGAAGATGAGTATACTGCCCTGCCAAGCCTGCGAAGGAAAGATCAGGCGTAAACGGATGAGCCGGAGGATTTCCGGTTTCCTTTTCGCTATGCGGGAGGGTTCCCTTTCGATTGTGTAGACTCCGGGATACTTATCAGGAGACTTCCACATTTTCCAGGAAAGTTATCCGCCAAGGGGGCATAAACAGAAAAAACGCGGAAAACTATGCCGCGCACCGATTGTCAGGCGGCTCTTTCACCAGCCGCCCCCTGACTTTTCCTTCGCCGCCCTGATACAATCTCAAAGAAGCCCGCGGCGACGAAAAACTGACAGCAAGGAGATTTCCAGGATGCCGAATATCATCTATTTCACGGATATGAAAGGCCGTCTGTCCGCCAGATGGCCGGGAAAGAGTGTCTACGTGAAGGGAGTTGGATCCCGCAAAGTCGGACAGCGGCACTTAGGGCTGGTAATTGATAAAGAGAAGAACATCTTCTATAACCGCACTCAGGGGTACTTCACGTTTGACCCAAAAACACAGACCTGTCTGCCTCTGGATGAGAAAGAGATTCCCAAAGCTTCCCGCCTTCTGTCAGACAGCCGGAACACCTCTCCTTCTCCCCGTTACGTGGACTTTGGCGATGCATGGTTTCTTGACCGCCTCATACAGGGAATTGGCTATGACCAGGTACTAAAGACCTTCTCCCTGGAAAACACCGATACCCTGTATGCCCTGCTCTTCTTTGCCGTCCTGGAGGGAAAATCCCTCTCGCAGGCCGCGGCCTGGTACCGCGGCAGTTTTGCTTCCTTTATGTACCCGGAAGCGGATCTGTCCGCGCAGGGAATCTTAAACCTTCTAAAGGTCCTGGGAGCAGCGGATAAACAATCAGCCTTTTTTAAGGCGCATCAGGCCTTTGTACTATGCTCCACCCAGGAGCAGAGCTGCGTCTTGATCGACCTGACGAAAAACCAGGAAAGGATTCCTTCTTTCCTTCCCGAGGGCAGCTTTAAGAAGGATCAAGTCCCTCCGTACCTGCATGCCGTTATGCAAAAGGAAACCGGATTTCCCCTTTTCTTTGCAGCCTCCGGGGAGGAACTATCGAGAGAAGAGACCTGGGAACAGCTCCTTTTAAACCTTACGCAAACCGGTCTGCGGACGGCTCTTCTTCTCTGTGTGGAGAGGAACGTCAGTTCTCGGTCTGCGGAGAGGTTTCTCTCCCTGGATCTTCCGTTTCTTATAGGAGTTTCCCTTCAGGATCCGGTCTTTCAGGATCTGCTGGAAAAAATGGACAACGGGCGGAAAGGCTCCGAAACGGCTGTGGGCTTCGAGGGCTGCAGCTTTCGAATCGTCAAAGTCCTCTGGGAACCGGGGAAGGATCAGATAACCGGGAAGAAAAAGACCTGTTTTCTCTATCTGTGCCAGGAGGAAGACTCCTCTAACGTACCATCAAGGGATCCGTGTTTGAACGGGGCTTCACGGGAGGAAGCCGGAAACCCGCCGGCAGGCGCTCTTAAGTTGGAAAACCCGTTTGCCCTGCTTACGAACAGGGATCTGCCTCCGGAAACCGTCCTTATCGAATACTCCTCCCTGCGGCGTCTTTACGCGGGCTGTGACCTTCGCAGGATGTGCCTGGATCTTCTGCCAGAAAAGAAGCTCTCCTGCGGCAAGGCGGTAATCGGAACCCTGCTGCTGTCCTTCGCGGCGGCTTTCCTGGTCACTCTGATCGGAAACCGGCTGTCCGTGACCGACAGAAAATATGTGGGGATCAGCCGGAAGCTTCTTCCCTTCGCACCGGAAGGAATGGTAAAAACCGTTGTGAAAGACGCCGCTCCTCAAGGAGAGTCTTTCGCGGTCCTTAAGCAGGATGCCCTGGAAAATACCCGCGCAGAATCGCCTGCTTCCCTGTTTTTCTCTTTACGGGGACTCAAAGCGAAAGTGCAGGAGGCTTTGAATCAGCCTGGCCGGGCAGCGTTGGATCAGCGGGAATATCTGAAAGCTTTTGGGATGGGAATCCCCTCTTTGATCCACCGGCTGCCTCAGGCGCTCTCTCCGGTCTTTGAGGAAGAACCGGACAAGGCGGTAAAACTGATTGCCTTCAGCTTTTCTCCTTCGATGACGGATGAGGAGATCACGGAGAGGATTCGGAAAGAGACCAAGCAGCCATCCCCGACTTCCGGGGAAGAGAAAGATCCTCCGTCCAATTCCGCTGGGAAAAGGTAAGCGGATGGCCGCCTGGTAACTGCCGGATAACCGCAGAAGATCCCTTTTTTCTCTTGACAGCCCTTCCGCCGCCCCTTACTATTGTCTTCAGGAACCATACACGCAGCCTCAAAGAAAGAAAGGAATGAACAAAATGCGGAATGAAAAAACCGGGAAACCTGCTTCAAAACGACCCATGCTTATCTCTCTGCTTCTCACCTTCCTGATTTTCTGCTCCCTGGCAGGCGGTCTGGAAACAACACAGGCTTTCGCGGCCACGACTCAGGCAGTGACGAAGAAAGTGATCTGTAAGGATACCACAGCGAAGCTGAAGGTTAAAAGCTCCAAAAAAGTGACCTGGAAATCCAGCAGGCCATCGGTTGCTTCTGTCAGTTCCTCGGGAAAGGTTTCCGCCAAAAAAACAGGAACCGCGGTGATCACTGCCAAAACAGGCGGAAAAACCTACAAGTTCAACATCACCGTAAAAAAGCACAGCTACAAAGAAGCGACCTGCACAAAACCGAAAACCTGCACCCGCTGTAAAAAGACCTCCGGGAAAGCGTTAGGGCACAGTTATCAGGCCGCCACGTGCACGGCACCGAAAACCTGCCAGCGATGCGGCAAAACAAAAGGGAAGGCCCTCGGTCATGATTTCCTGCCCGCTACCTGCACGAAACCTCAGACCTGTGCCAGATGCGGCGAAACAGAAGGAAGCCCACTTGGTCACGATTTTCTCCCCGC
>CAZXSN010000105.1:0-3538 GCA_964643295.1 uncultured Lachnospiraceae bacterium | reverse complement strand
AACCGCAGACCTGCGCAAGATGCAGCGAAACGAAAGGATCCGCTCTCGGTCATGACTACCAGGACAGGATCGTTTCGGCTACCAAACAGGGACCGGGGTACACCCTGCATGAATGCACCCGCTGCAAGGACAGTACGAAGGATACATTTACGGATTTTCAGCCGACTCCCTCCCAGGTATATCAGGATATGATCGCTCTGATGCCTTCCTATCCCAACTGGACACCCTGGACAGATGACAATGCGTACTACAGCGCACCGCTGGGCATACTGGGCGGAGGATGCGTCGCGTTTGCCCTGATCCTAAGCGACGAGGCCTTTGGGTATCTGCCCGGGCGCGTACATGAGGACGTCTCCAGGCTGAAAGTCGGCGATATCATAAGGCTCTATGATAATACGCACTCCGCTGTCATCCTGGAAATAAACTCCAACGGAGTGGTGCTGGCAGAAGGAAATGTCAACTCCTCTATTCTCTGGGGCAGAACCCTGTCAACCTGGGAACTGAAAACATCCCTGGATTACATCATTACCCGATATCCGGAATAATACGAAGTCCTCTCACAGGTCAGGGAAGATTTGCTTCCCTGACCCATCACAGTCGGGGAAGGTGTTATCCTTACACTCCGCTTTGCTTACATCCCAACGCTTCTGCTCTTTGATCCAGTCTGTGCTGTTTCGGATTCTCCTCCTCTTCGGTTCCTTCTTAGTGTCGTGAATATCCTTGTTCAAGAAATCCACCTGTCCGGCGAAAAGGACTCCACCCGTCCGGCGGCAGGGAGCCACCCGGACGATCACCCTTCCCTGTCAAAGGACGCGATGAAGGACCATGAAAAATCGGTTCCCATTCTCTCTTGGGCAGCACATATGAAAATCCTTTCCCAGCATAAGTTTAGCATATCATCTGTATCAATAAAGATAACCTCTTATAGAGGTGCACATAAAAATCCCTTCTTCAGAACATAAGTTTGCTCTATTTGTCCCGAGTCTCAGGAAGGGGCGTGGGTGGATCAGCTGTCGTGACGCATAAGGCGGATTTAAGGGGTCATGGAGGAAATGATCTGAAATAGAACATATGATCGCATTGCGAAAGAGGGAAAAACGCTGGTGGGAGTCACATTGAAGAGTGCCTGGCGATTAGGAAACTTCCTGCAATCAAAGAAGAAAAGCGCTCATGGTCTGCAGGAGGCCAAAATCTGCTTTCCTGACAGATAGGAGCGAACCACGATTCATGATCCGGAAAGGGAAATTGGATATGTCGTCGCTGCTGTTAGTCATCTCCCATTTACCCAGTGAAGAAAAGTACAAACATTTTCTGAAGAGAAATTTTTCCTATCTGTGAGGATTTTAATTGAAAGATGCTGTATATCTGTCCGTACACTAGCCTGTGTCCTGGTTTTGACGCTGTGAGTATGCTCGGAAGTATCCTGCTTTTCTGAGCTGCTGTTCTGAATAAATCAGTTAAACAGGATTTTCACTCGATTTCTTCTCTTAGAATCATTTCTATGTTTTTAAGAATAAAATAGGCTTTAAACATGGTTACGTTACCTGCATCCTCACCTCATTTTTGATGAACTAGTGTGGAAATTTTATATAAAATATGACTTTAAAAAATTTCCGTCTTCCTTTATAATAGAAATGTCGATTAGCATGTTTTCTTTCCTTTTCCTCATATAAATTGAACATTATCATCAAATTTGTTTCATTTGTCTCTCTTCTCTTAGGACATCTCCTCTTCACCTTTTTGCGAAAATCCATACAATCCTATGCATTTCATCCATTATTCAAAATTTCTCCTTGATTTTATCCTTCACATCCTGTAGAATATGCCTTGAAACCAGTCGGTACCTATTTTACCTAATTTTAAGAAACGGAGGGATCCAATTGAAGATTCGTACAGATTTTGTAACCAATTCCAGCAGCAGCTCATTTCTGCTTGCTCGTTCTTCCAAACTGACCGAGCAGGAAAAGGCTGCCATCATCGCGTTCGTGGAGAATAACCTGTTGGGGGATGAGATTCTCTCCGCCGACAGCAGCGATGAGGAAGTTGCTCAATGCCTTACTAATGAGGAAAACTATTGGTTTGGAGAGAATGAAAAGATGGCGGAGCGCGTAAGAAAGATTCACGCGGAAGGGAAATCCCTTTACAGCGGCTATGTATCCTTCGAGGAAGCTGACTACGGCCTGAGGGAAATCTACAAGTCCTTATGGGACACACTGGAGGATAACGGTGCGGGAGATTTCGAAGTGCTCGACGGGGATTTGTACTATTGACACCGTATGTGGCGCCAGGCAGGGAGGCGGGTATGCGTTTTAGAGCAGAGCGGGACTTCTTTTCCTGCTTTAATTCCGAAACAGGAGCCTATTTTCGCTCCGGGATCCTGGTCGACGGCCGGGATACGGGAAGGGATCCCTTCCAGTCTTCCTTCCCTGAGTTAATCGATGTGGGGATCATGGGACACTGTAAGCACGGAAAATCCGGACCTTGCCTGAAAGCGGGAATCGAGTGCTATCAGGACGGCCTCCACGCGGACAATCCCAACATGACTCTCTCGAACTTTCGAAGCATTGCCAGCCAGTGCCAGGGAAAGACCTATCAGTTCGCGCTGGGCGGATGCGGCGATCCCGACCAGCATGAACAGTTTGAGCAGCTGCTTCAAATCTGCCGGGAATGTGACATCGTCCCCAATTTCACGACCTCCGGGCTTGGCATGACCCCCAGGATCGCGCAGATCTGCAAAACCTACTGCGGAGCCGTCGCGGTCAGCTGGTATCGAAGCCCCTATACGGTCAACGCCGTCAGGATGCTTGTGGACGCCGGTGTCAAAACCAATATCCACTACGTGCTCAATACGGATACAGTGGATGAGGCGCTGTTTCGCCTGCGAAACGAAAGCTTCCCGGAAGGGATCAACGCGGTCGTCTTCCTTCTTCACAAACCGGTCGGGCTGGGGACAAAAGAAAAAATGATCACCCGGGACGATGCCCGTTTCCAGGAACTGATCCGCTTCGTGGAAGACGAAGATCCGTACTGCAGGATCGGATTCGATTCCTGTACCGTTCCGGCGCTGATCCAGCAGCCGGGCAAGGTGGATCTGGACAGCGTGGATACCTGTGAAGGGGCCAGATGGTCTGCCTATATCAGCGCCGACATGAAGATGATGCCCTGCAGCTTTGACAACCAGAAGCTGCGATGGGCGGTGGATCTTAAGACCCATACCATTCAGGAGGCCTGGGACAGCGACACCTTCGAGGATTTCAGAAACCACTTCCGTCAAGCCTGTCCCCGCTGTGAAAAAAGAGCGCTCTGCATGGGCGGATGTCCCATCTGCCCGGAGATCGTTCTGTGTCCCGAAAGGGAAACGGCCTGAAGTACTGCCAGACGAAGGGATCTAGGGAAGCCTTGGAAAGACATCATCCCTTCCCCCTTAGAGGGGAAGCTAAAAAGCGCGTCTGCTGTAACGGAGGTGTCCAACTTGAAGATTCGTACAGATTTTGTAACCAATTCCAGCAGCAGCATATTTCTGCTTGCCCGCTCTCCC
>CAZXSN010000104.1:0-7625 GCA_964643295.1 uncultured Lachnospiraceae bacterium | reverse complement strand
TGATCCACAAGGCGGACTTTGTGGCCTGCCATAACCCGTCCTACATCCGCAAGTACAACATGGTGCAGGAGCTGGTGGACGGCGGTACGTTCCTCTTAAACTGCCCGTGGGATATGGAAGGCCTGGAGACGCATCTTCCCGGCCAGGTGAAGAAATTCATCGCCGATCATCACATCAAGTTCTATGTGATCGACGGCATCAAGATCGGCAAGGAGATCGGTCTGGGCGGCAGGATCAACACCGTGCTGCAGTCAGCGTTCTTTAAGCTGGCCAACATCATTCCTGAGGAGCAGGCGATTGAGCTGATGAAGGCGGCTGCCAAGGCTACCTACGGCCGCAAGGGCGACGCGATCGTGCAGATGAACTATGATGCGATCGATGCCGGCGCGAAGCAGGTCGTGGAAGTGAAGGTTCCCGAAAGCTGGGCGAATGCGGCGGACGAAGGTCTGAACATGACCCATGCCGAGGGCGGACGCCAGGATGTGGTGGACTTCGTCAACACCATTCAGGCGAAAGTGAACGCTCAGGAAGGCAACAGCCTGCCGGTATCCGCGTTTAAGAATTACGTGGACGGCACGACACCCTCCGGCGCGGCGGCCTTTGAGAAGCGCGGCATCGCGGTGGATATCCCGGTCTGGAATCCGGACAACTGTATCCAGTGCAACCGCTGTTCCTATGTCTGCCCGCATGCGGTGATTCGTCCGATTGCCATGACGCAGGAAGAGGTGGACGCGGCTCCGGAAGGCACGAAGACTCTGCCGATGACCGGCATGAACGGCTATCGTTTCGCGATTGTGGTTTCCGCTCTCGACTGTACCGGATGCGGTTCCTGCGCGAATGTCTGCCCGGGCAAGAAGGGTGCCAAGGCGCTGACCATGGCGAACATGGAGGCCAACCAGGGCTGCCAGGCCGGGTTCGATTACGGTGTCTCTCTTCCGATCAAGGAAGATGTGGTCGCCAAGTTCAAAGAGAATACGGTCAAGGGTTCCCAGTTCAAGCAGCCGCTGCTTGAGTTCTCGGGCGCCTGCGGCGGATGCGGCGAGACCCCGTATGCGAAGCTGGTAACCCAGCTGTTCGGCGACCGCATGTACATCGCCAACGCGACGGGCTGCTCCTCCATCTGGGGCAACTCCTCTCCGTCTACTCCGTATACGGTAAATGCGAAGGGACAGGGGCCGGCATGGTCCAACTCCCTGTTTGAGGATAACGCGGAGTTCGGTTACGGTATGCTGCTCGCGCAGCGGGCGATCCGTGACGGCCTGAAGGCCAAGGTGGAAGACCTGGTTGCCAACGGCAAGAACGAGGCGGTGAAGGCAGCCGGTCAGGAATGGCTGGATACCTTCTCGGTAGGCGCCACCAACGGCGCGGCGACCGACAAGCTGATCGCGGCTCTGGAAGAGTGCGGATGCGAGAAAGCGCAGGAGATCCTCAAGAATAAAGATTATCTGGCCAAGAAGTCACAGTGGGTATTCGGCGGTGACGGCTGGGCTTACGATATCGGCTTCGGCGGCGTGGATCATGTACTGGCTTCCGGCCAGGACATCAATGTCATGGTGTTCGATACCGAGGTGTACTCCAATACCGGCGGACAGGCTTCCAAGTCCACGCAGCCGGGCGCAGTTGCCCAGTTTGCTGCCGGCGGCAAGGAGATCAAGAAGAAGGATATGGCATCCATCGCCATGAGCTACGGCTACGTATATGTGGCGCAGATTGCCATGGGCGCAGACTACAACCAGACCGTGAAGGCCATTTCCGAGGCCGAGGCATATCCGGGACCGTCCCTGATCATTGCCTATGCTCCGTGCATCAACCACGGCATCAAGAAGGGCATGGCCAAGGCGCAGACCGAGGAGCAGCTGGCTGTGGAGGCCGGTTACTGGCACCTGTTCCGCTTCAACCCGGCGCTGAAGGCCGAGGGCAAGGCGGCATTTACGCTGGATTCCAAGGCTCCGACCGGAGATCTGATGGAGTTCTTAGACGGCGAGGTCCGTTACAACTCCTTAAAGCGTGCGAATCCGGAACGCGCGGAGAAGCTGTTCGCGAAGAATGCGATGTACAACAAGGAGCGTTACGAGTACCTGAACAAGCTGATCACCCTTTACGGGGGAGAAGAGTAAGGTACGGGAGGATCTTTGCGGCGCAGCGCTGATAAGAAAGGATTTTGATCTGATCTTCTGGATCAGGACGGATCCGTCTGAATCTCCTGCATGAAGATGTCAGGAACGTCCTTAAGACCTTTCGTTAGAATGAGCGGGTGCGGTAAAAATCGTGCCCGCTTTTCTTCCTCTTTAAGAAGCCCTGCCTGAAAGGAAGGCTTACCTTAAGGAAAGAGACCAGGATCTGAACAGTTATTTAGAGGTTTAGGAAGAAAAGAGCGAAAGGAATCGATTTAGACTGAGAAAATATCAGAAGACGACCGGAAGGATGCGAAGGAATAACTGGGGGATTCCAAAACGTTCCCAGACATCCTCTCCGGCTGCGGGAGACTTTCTGCCGGCAGAAAGATCAGCAAGTAAATGAGGACTCTGAAAGGCTTCTGATACTGCCACGGTTTCCCTGCAGCCAGCTTTTCACAGAGGAAACATCACGATTCAGCGTTTCGAAAGAGGACATGCCGGTATTTTTCCAGCGCCAGCAAAATGACCATCCCGAACAGATAACAGGATCCAGCTTCCCCCAGTCCCACTGTGAGCATCAAAACGGGAATGGGCAAGGCGATCCCGTATCCGTAATGCAATACAAAGGGAACGATCAGGGTGTTGGAGAGCACCGGAGGCAGAGGCACCAGCGCTTTATGTCTGCGAAGCGCGTAAGAACCGCAGGCTCCGAGCAGGGTGGCAAGACTGCCAAAGAGGATATCCAGCGGAATGGCTCCCCCAAGCAGGTTGGCTAAGATGCAGCCGATGAACAATCCAGGGACGGCGGCAGGGGTGAAGTAAGGCAGGACAGTTAAGGCTTCCGCAATACGAAGCTGCATCTGTCCGAAAGAGATCGGTGCGAACAGGACTGTCAGCACTACGTAGACGGCGGCGATGGCGGCCGCCTGGACGAGCAGGTGGACGTTTTTGTTTCTCATGTTTTTCTCCTCTAGTTTTGTTTTTCGTCAGGAAGGTTTCGAACTGACGTCTCCCTTAGCGCGGATGCGTGAAGAAAGTTTTCTTTCTTATGCGGGAAATGTTTCTGCCTGGCGGGAAATTAAGAACTTACCTCTGGTGGACAGTGTACACAGGAAAGAGAAGCCCCCGGCCGGGCGACTGTCAGTATACCATGCAGGAAAGAGGAATGCAAGGGCTTTTGAAAGGACTCCAACTGTTTTTCTCACTGTCTCCTTTTCGCTTTCTTAAGTATTATCTGCTTAGGACAGCTTTTTAGGCATACAAAGAAACGCAGAAGATAAAGAGAATTTCAGAATAGCAGCTCCTCCATTTGTGAGAAAAAGAATTTCCCAGGATTAGCCGTATTCCGGGAAAAGAACAAAATGGTTTTCTCCTGTTTGCGAGGCGGGCAGATATACTCGCACCGTTTATCTGCATAGGAAATGGATGCATGTGAGGGAAGACGCTGAATTCCTATCCTGCTTTACAGGCTGGACTGCGTTTCCTGGAATGCAGACGAAGATGACTGAGTAGGAGGATAATGAATTCCGACACTTGTTATGAAAACCAGAACCTTTTTCAAAAACATTTTGTCTTTATAGAATTTATACCGAAATTTTTGCAGAGTTATCCACTGCATTTCATTATCATAGACGGTGCAGATTTTATATATTCTTCCTGCCGGCACATCGCAGAGGAATGTACAGGCTGCCTGCTGGAATGAAAACTTTTCCAGAGGTAAGTAAACACCTTGAAATACAGTGGACAGCTTTGCAGCGGTTCAGAAAGATGCGAAAGACACTTGGAGAGGACTGCAGTTTCCTTCGTTTAAAGACGAGGAAACATTTCAGAACTTTTAACCATCGGCAGGACTGACCTGCCTTGGAAAAATTTGACCAAATTTTTTGCTGTACGTTACAGGCACAAATGAACTTCGATCTGATTATGATCCTGTTAAGAAAGGCTTAAAAGTATGCAGAGGACAAAAAAGATCACCTTCCTGTTTATGCTGATGGTTATACTGCTGACACTGGCTGGATCTTCCTGCGCAGCACAAAACATGATCAGCCAGGCAAAAAAGAACAAAGTCAGTTCCGGTACGTGGAAGGAAACCTCGAAGGGACGCCGTTTTAAAGGGGAAGACGGGAACTACCTGAAGGACGAATGGTGTACGATCGACGGAAAAATCTATTACTTTAACCGTTCCGGATACGTAAGGAAAGGATGGGTTACGTATCAGGGCAAGAAGTATTATGAAGGAAAAGACGGATCGATATCTGTCAGGAAATGGGTTAAAGTTGAGAAAAACCGCTATTACATGAAAAAAGACGGTACCCGCGCCAGCAACGAATGGCAAAAGATTGATGGGAAGTACTACCACTTTGATGCGAAAGGCGTGATGGAGAAAAATCAGCTGATCGAGACCGGCGGCAGGACCTATTACGTAAATAAAAAGGGCAGGCGGCTTATAAACCGCTGGGTCGCCATGGAGGGAGCTCTCTACTTCTTTGGTGAGGACGGCGTTCGCGTGGAAGATGAGTGGGTGAGATCGGGCGGAAACTACTATTACCTGCAGGTGGACGGTTCAATGGCCAGGCAGATGTGGGTGGACGAATACTACGTGGGCCAAAATGGGGTACGGCAGACAAACTGCGTGGTAGAAGGCTATCATCTGAATGCGGCGGGAAAACGCGACAAGGTGGTGAATGCGTCCAAAGAGTTCCTGATTGTGGGTGATTCACGGGTGGTCGGCATGAAAAACGCGGTCCCGGTGTCCCGAGCGGAATTTATCGGCCAGGGAGGGAAGGGTTACAAGTGGCTTAAATCGACTGCGGGTCCGTTGGTTCGCCAATATCTCGCCCGAAACCCGCAGTTGAAAGTGGTGTTTGCGCTGGGTGTCAATGACATAGAAAACAGCAGCCTGTATATTCAGTACTATAAGGATCTTCTGAGATACTTTCCGAGAGGGAGATTCTATTTTCTATCCGTAAATCCGGTGAGAGAAAATCTCCTGGAGACGTTTTACGGTATTACAGTGAAGAATAAGCAGATCGAAGCGTTTAACAGTGTATTGATGAAGACGTTCCCTTCCAGGTTTCTCGACAGCTACACCTACCTGAAGGAGAAAGGGTTTTCTACTTTGGACGGGATCCATTTCACAGAGGGTTCCTATCGCGAGATTTACAACTTTATCCTGAACAATATTTGAGCTGTTTTAAGGCACGGCAGTTTTTCGGAAGACGCTGCAGGCGCAGCGCATTTGCTAAGGATACAACTTAACTCCATATATATGTATAGTATTTAAGCAGCAGTCAAAAAGATCAGCAGCCGCTTTTTAAGGCGAAAAACAGGAGAGAATGGGATGGAGCAGACAGGCTTTGATACGGTGATTGACAGAAAAGGAACAAACAGTTTAAAATATGACTTTGCCAAGGAGAACGGCTATCCGGAGGATGTACTGCCCCTGTGGGTAGCGGATATGGATTTCCAGGCTCCGCTTCCTGTGCGGGAGGCGCTGCAGAAAGTCGTAGAGCATGGGATTTTTGGCTACAGCGATGCCATGCCCTCCTACTATGAGGCAGTGAGCGGCTGGTTTGTGGAACACTTTGGCTGGCAGACGAAACCGGAATGGCTGGTTCGCACCCCCGGTGTGGTCAATGCGCTTGCCACGGCGGTGAGGGCGTTTACGAATCCCGGAGACCGGGTGCTCATTCAGACTCCGGTGTACGCGCCGTTTTACGGTGTGGTGCGGGACAATGACCGTGTGCTTGTTAAGAACCCGCTGCTTTACGAAGACGGGCGCTACCAGATCGACTTTGAGGATTTTGAACGCAAGATCGCTGATGAACAGGTCAAACTGTTTATCCTTTGCAGTCCCCACAATCCGATCGGGCGCGTGTGGACAAAGCAGGAGCTTATTAAGATGGGCAAAATCTGTAAACAGTATGAAGTGCTGGTTGTCTCCGATGAGATTCACTGCGACTTTGCCTTTCCAGAGCATCCGCATACGATTTTTCTGCAGGCTCTTCCTGACCTTGCCGGGCAGAGTGTGATCTGTACGGCTCCCAGCAAGACTTTTAACATCGCGGGGCTGCAGGCTTCCAACATCTGGATTCCGGATGAATCTTTGCGGGAGCGCTTCCGGAAGGAGATGGGGAGAAGCGGTTTCTACAGCCTGAATACCTTTGGCCTTGCCGCCTGTGAGGCTGCTTACCGGGAAGGCGGGGAATGGCTGCGGCAGTGCCGCCTCTATCTTCGAGAAAATCTGGACTTTCTCCGGGACTTCCTAAAGGAGTATCTGCCGAACATCCGCCTGGTGGAACCGGAGGGCACCTACTTTGCCTGGCTGGACTGCTCCGGCCTTCACTTATCCGCGGAGGAATTGAATGCCCTCATCCGGCAGAAAGCGAAACTCTGGCTGGATGCCGGGGAGATCTTTGGAAAGGAGTCGGCGCTGTTTCAGCGTGTGGTGCTGGCCTGTCCGAGAAAGACACTTACGGAAGCGCTCTGCCGTTTAAGAGATGCCCTGACGGAAGATACAGAATAAGGCTCGTTTCCGCGCGGGCTTTAAAAAAGAAGGAGCTTATGGTATGGCGGGAAAGAAAAGTAATCCTGCGGGAGGGATCCTCTGGAACGTGGTTCTCTCTCTCGTGCTGACGACATTTATCATCACGGCGGCGGTTGTATTTACCCTGAATTTCAAGTGGCTCTACTATGTCGATATCACCTTGCTGCACTTAGAGCAGCGCTCCGGGATGTCGGTAGAGGCCATCAGGGCCACGTATGATGCCTTAATCCGTTACAACCAGTTTTGGTATACCGGGGAGCTTACGCTGCCTACCCTGCCCATGTCCCCCACCGGGAGAATTCATTTTCAGGAAGTGAAACAGATTTTTTCCGTGATACAGATTCTCTGTCTGGGATGCTTTGCAGGTTCGGTATTCGGGATTGTAAGACAGTGGCGGCGCAGGCAGAAGGGGTATTTATGGATGACCGGGATCCTGACATTGGCACTGCCGCTGGTTTTGGGTGCTTTCGCGCTTTTCAACTGGGACGGTCTTTTTGTCGCTTTTCACCATCTTTTTTTCCGCAACGACTACTGGCTGTTTGATTCGGCGACTGACCCCGTGATTTTGATTTTGCCGGATACGTTCTTTTTGCACTGTGCGGTGCTGATTTTAGTCTGCATCTTTCTGGGAGGATTTCTCTGTCTTTACTTCGCCCGTAAGGGCAGCAGAAAGAAAAGCAGTCAGAAGCGCAGACGTTAATGAGCTTATGAAAGAAACGAATACAGGAAATGGAGGAGACAGATGGAGTTTACGAAGATACCGGCCTATGAGCTGGTAAAGCAGGAAGAGATCGCGGATGTGCAGTCAACGGCCTATCTGCTGCGGCATAAAAAAACCGGTGCCCGCGTTCTTCTGCTGGAGAATGAGGATGAGAACAAGGTGTTCTCGATTGGCTTTCGCACGACGCCCTCCGACAATACCGGAGTGGCGCATATCATGGAGCATTCCGTGCTGTGCGGCA
>CAZXSN010000103.1:0-8181 GCA_964643295.1 uncultured Lachnospiraceae bacterium | reverse complement strand
AGATGCCGGATCTGAACGCGGGCAGCCTGGAGGCCGCCATGAGCATGATCGCCGGTACGGCCAGAAGCATGGGGATTGTAGTGGAAGAGTAAATCACTGCGGACAGGAATCGAAGCAAGTGGGAGGGGATTTTCCCGCA
The DNA here is from genome assembly GCA_964643295.1 of uncultured Lachnospiraceae bacterium. Classification (GTDB taxonomy): domain Bacteria; phylum Bacillota; class Clostridia; order Lachnospirales; family Lachnospiraceae; genus Merdiplasma. The sequence continues at coordinate 8,042 of CAZXSN010000103.1, read as the reverse complement.
AATACCACCAGGAGGTACTTTCATATGAAAAGAGGAAAAAGATATTTAGAGGCTGCCAAAGCGGTTGACCGCTCCAACCTCTATGATGTAAATGAAGCGATCGCCCTCGCGAAGAAGACGGCGGTAGCAAAATTTGACGAGACAATCGAAGTTCATATCAAAACCGGATGTGACGGACGTCACGCGGATCAGCAGATTCGCGGCGCGGTCGTTCTTCCGCATGGAACCGGCAAGACGGTTCGCGTCCTGGTGTTTGCCAAGAACGCGAAGGCTGATGAGGCCGTCGCGGCAGGCGCCGAGTATGTGGGCGCGGAGGAACTGGTGCCCAGGATCCAGAACGAAGGATGGCTGGATTTTGACGTTGTGGTGGCTACCCCGGATATGATGGGTGTAGTGGGACGTCTGGGCCGTATCCTTGGACCGAAAGGCCTGATGCCGAACCCGAAGGCCGGTACCGTCACCATGGATGTGACGAAGGCCATCAAGGATATCAAAGCCGGTAAGATTGAATACAGGTTGGACAAGACGAACATTATCCACGTGCCGATCGGAAAAGCTTCCTTCTCGGAAGAGATGCTGGCGGACAACTTCCAGACGCTCATTGATGCCATCTTAAAGGCCAGGCCTGCCGCTGTGAAAGGGCAGTTCTTAAGAAGCGTGACCATCGCTTCCTCCATGGGCCCCGGCATCAAGTTAAATACCACCAAACTCTTATAAGGCAATAGAAGAACCGCGGGAGAGCCTGCGGTTCTTTTCTTACAGCCATTCTCTGCGAAACCTGTAAGAAGCCCTGCCCAAAGTCTTTCGCTTACAGACTTTCAGACAGGGAAGGACAAATGTTCCAAATGTCCTCAAATGTCTTTAAATGTCTGTACAGATGGCAGGGCAAATTTCTGCTTGACAAAGCGCAGGGGATGTAGTAGGTTAAGCATGTTGACTGCCGAAGACAGCAGGTGCCGATAGGCATAAGGGAAAAACGCCTGCCGAGGAGTACGGATTCTTACAAGGAATGACTGCCTCTCTGTCGGTTTGCTCAGAGAGGTTTTTTCTTTTTCCCGCAAAGAGAGTTTCTTAAATGAAGGAAAGGTTCTCTGCGGGCAGCGCTTTCAGGGCGCTTTTTTGTAGGAATGTTGTTAACGGCGGTACACACAAATTTGAAAAAGGAGGTGCACCAAACGTGGCAAAAGTTGAGCTGAAAAAGCCGATCGTGGAGGAGATTACCGCGAACGTGAAGGACGCCGAGGCGGTTGTTCTGGTCAACTATTGTGGAATCACTGTGGAAGCCGACACGGCCCTTCGCAAGGAGATGAGGGAATCCGGCGTCATCTACAAGGTGTACAAGAACACCATGATGAACTTTGCTTTCCAGGGCACAAAGCTTGAACCGCTGTGCAAACATCTGGAAGGCCCGAACGCGATCGCGATTTCCAAGACCGATGCGACGGCTCCGGCCAGGATCATTGCCAAATATGCCAAGACCGCGCCGACGATCAAGATGGTCGCCGGAGTTGTGGAAGGCGGATACTACGATGAGGCGGGTGTCAACGCGCTGGCGGCTGTCCCGTCAAGAGAAGAACTGCTTGGCAGACTGTTCGGAAGTATGCAGTCACCGATTGCGAATCTGGCTCGTGTACTGAAGCAGATCGCAGAAGCAAAAGAAGCGCAGGCATAAGAAAAGAAAGATGGAGGAAAATAAAATGGCAAAACTGACAACTGCTGAGTTTATCGAAGCGATCAAGGAATTATCCGTACTGGAGCTTAACGATCTGGTAAAGGCCTGTGAGGAAGAATTCGGCGTATCCGCGGCGGCGGGCGTTGTGGTGGCGGCAGCCGGTCCGGCAGCGGAAGAAGTAGAAGAAAAGACCGAGTTCGACGTGGAGCTGACCGAAGTTGGCCCGAACAAGGTCAAGGTAATCAAGGTTGTGCGTGAAGCGACCGGACTGGGCCTGAAAGAGGCGAAGGCTGTGGTAGACGGCGCACCGAAGGTGGTAAAAGAAGCCGTTTCCAAGGCAGAGGCCGAAGAGCTGAAGACCAAGCTGGAGGCGGAAGGCGCCAAAGTTACGCTTAAGTAGGCAGCGAACGGAAAATGAAGGGGAGGCACCGGGATGCGGAGGCTCCCCTTTTCTTTTTCAGGTTTCAAACCAGTGCGCAGAGCAGAAGGGCAGGACGGTTTCCTCCCTGCGTTTAAGAAGGAAGGATTAAGGAGTGCTGCTTAACTTTCAGGGCGCGTAAGCTTTTGGGATTTGGGATCAGGCTGCCGTTTCAGACAGCGGGATTTTTCCCGCAGTTTCCCCCTGCACATTTTCGCAAATTCCCCGTACCAGATCAAATCTGATTTTTTAAATTTTCTTTAAATTTTTCTTGACAGCCCCCAACTGGTGTGGTATCCTATAAGTTGCACTTTTGTGCGGCTTTGTGTTCTATGGGCGTAGTATGCCCAAAATTCCGAATCTTGAGCAACACAGAAAGGACAGGGGGAAAACATCAATGGAGAAAAACAGGATTCGTCCTTTGGTGAATGGCAAGAGCTATCGCATGAGTTATTCACGGCAGAAAGAAGTCCTTGAGATGCCGAACCTGATCGAGGTTCAGAAGAACTCCTACCAGTGGTTCCTGGATGAAGGTCTGCGGGAAGTGCTGGAAGATATCTCCCCGATCGAGGATTTCAACGGGAAACTCAGTCTTGAGTTTGTGGATTTCACTTTGTGCGAGAAAGATGTGAAGTATTCGATCGAGGAGTGCGCGGAGCATGATGCCACGTACGCCGCTCCGCTGAAGGTGAAAGTCCGCCTTCTGAATAAGGAGAACGACGAGATCAGTGAGCATGACATCTTTATGGGCGACCTGCCGTTGATGACCGAAACCGGGACCTTTGTGATCAACGGGGCGGAGCGTGTAATTGTAAGCCAGCTGGTGCGTTCCCCCGGAATCTACTATGAGGTCACGCATGACAAGCTGGGCAAGGAGCTGTACGGCTGCACAGTGATTCCCAGCCGCGGCGCGTGGCTGGAGTATGAAACCGATTCCAATGATATTTTCTTTGTCCGCGTGGACCGCAACAGGAAGGTTCCGGTGACCGTGTTCCTCCGTGCCCTGGGTGTGGGCACCAATCAGGAGATCCTGGAAAAGTTCGGCGATGAGCCAAAGATCCTGGCTACCATGGCCAAGGATACGGCGGCGAATGCCCAGGAGGGGCTGATCGAACTGTACAAAAAGCTGCGGCCCGGGGAGCCTCTGGCTTTGGACAGTGCCCAGGCTTTAGTCGAAGGCATGTTCTTTGATCCGCGCAGATATGACACGGCGAAAGTCGGCCGCTACAAGTTCAACAAGAAGCTGCTGCTTCGAAACCGCATCACCGGCTGGGAACTGGCGGAGGATGTGGTCGATGAGACGACCGGCGAGATCCTGGCCGAGGAGGGCACCAAAGTAACCCGGGAACTGGCCGACCGGATTCAGAACGCGGCGATCCCGAGTGTGACGATTAAGACCGAGGAGCGCGATGTCAAGGTTCTCTCCAACATGATGGTGGATCTGACCAACTTCGTGGATGTGGTTCCGAAGGAGGTCGGAATCACGGAGCTGGTCTATTATCCGGTGCTGAAAAAAATCCTTGATGAGTATGAGGATCTGGAGGACATCAAGAAGGCGATCCGCCGCTCCGTGCGCGATCTGGTTCCCAAGCATATCACGGTGGATGACATCTTTGCCTCCATCAACTACAACATGCATCTGGAGTACGGCGTGGGCAATGACGATGACATCGACCATCTGGGAAACCGCCGCATCCGCGCGGTGGGCGAGCTTCTGCAAAACCAGTACAGGATCGGTTTTTCCAGACTGGAGAGAGTGGTTCGCGAGCGCATGTCCACCCAGGAAGCGGAGGGCATTACGCCCCAGTCGCTGATCAACATCAAGCCGGTGACGGCGGCGGTGAAGGAATTCTTCGGATCCTCCCAGCTGTCGCAGTTCATGGATCAGAACAATCCCTTAGGCGAGCTTACGCACAAGCGGCGTCTGTCCGCTTTGGGTCCCGGCGGCCTTTCCAGGGACCGCGCGGGGTTTGAGGTGCGTGACGTGCACTACTCCCATTACGGGAGGATGTGCCCGATCGAGACGCCGGAAGGTCCGAACATCGGCCTGATTAACTCTTTAGCCTGCTACGCCAGGATCAACGAGTACGGGTTCGTGGAGGCGCCGTATCGCATCGTGGACCGCTCGGATCCTAAAAATCCGCGGGTTACCGATGAGGTGGTCTACATGACCGCCGATGAGGAAGATAATTATCATGTGGCCCAGGCAAACACGCCGCTGGATGCGGACGGCCACTTTGTCAATAAAAATGTATCCGGACGTTTCCGGGATGTCACGCAGGAATTTGAGCGCAGCGCCTTCGAGTACATGGATGTCTCGCCGAAGATGGTCTTCTCCGTGGCAACGGCTCTGATTCCCTTCCTGCAGAATGACGACGCGAACCGGGCGCTGATGGGTTCCAACATGCAGCGTCAGGCGGTGCCGCTTCTTACAACCGAGGCCCCGGTGGTCGGCACCGGCATGGAAGTAAAGGCGGCCGTGGACTCCGGTGTCTGTGTGGTTGCCAAGCGCTCCGGCACCGTGGAGTACGCAGAGGCCAAGCGGATCGTCGTGAAGGCGGATGACGGCACCCGGGATGAGTACCATCTGCGCAAGTTTGTGCGCAGCAACCAGAGCAACTGCTACAATCAGCGGCCGATCGTATCCAAGGGGGAGCGTGTGCAGGCCGGCGATGTGATCGCGGACGGCGCGAGCACCCACAACGGGGAGATCGCCCTGGGCAAGAACCCGCTGATCGGCTTTATGACCTGGGAAGGGTACAATTACGAGGACGCCGTTCTGCTCAGTGAAAAGCTGGTCATGGACGACGTGTATACGTCGGTCCATATCGAAGAGTATGAGGCCGAAGCCAGGGAAACCAAGCTGGGGGCGGAGGAGATTACCCGCGATGTGCCCGGCGTGGGCGATGAGGCCTTGAAGGATCTGGATGAGAGAGGCATCATCCGCATCGGCGCGGAAGTTCGCGCCGGGGATATCCTGGTGGGAAAGGTGACTCCCAAAGGGGAAACCGAGATGACCGCGGAGGAGCGGCTGCTTCGCGCGATCTTTGGCGAAAAGGTAAGGGAAGTGAGGGATACTTCCCTGAAAGTGCCGCACGGCGAGTACGGCATCGTCGTCGACGCGAAGGTCTTTACCCGCGACCACAACGATGAGCTGCCGCCGGGCGTGAATCAGTCCGTGCGCATCTACATCGCGCAGAAGCGCAAGATCTCCGTGGGCGACAAGATGGCAGGCCGTCACGGCAACAAGGGTGTGGTCTCCCGTGTGCTTCCGGTGGAGGACATGCCGTTTCTGCCCAACGGCCGTCCGCTGGATATCGTGCTCAATCCGCTGGGTGTGCCGTCCCGCATGAATATCGGACAGGTTCTGGAGATTCACTTAAGCCTGGCCGCCAAGGCGCTGGGCTTTAACGTGTCCACGCCGGTGTTTGACGGGGCGAATGAGCATGACATTATGGACACCCTGGATCTGGCGAATGATTACGTCAACCTGGAGTGGGATGAGTTCAAGGCCAAACACGAGGACGAACTGCTCCCGGAGGTGCTGGATTACCTGTATGAGCACAGGGATCACAGGGCGGTCTGGAAGGGTGTGCCGATCTCCCGCGACGGGAAGGTGCTTTTGCGCGACGGGCGCACCGGAGAATACTTTGACTCTCCGACGACGATCGGCCACATGCACTACTTAAAGCTGCACCATCTGGTGGACGATAAGATCCACGCGCGTTCGACCGGCCCGTATTCGCTGGTGACGCAGCAGCCTCTGGGCGGCAAGGCGCAGTTTGGCGGGCAGAGGTTCGGCGAGATGGAGGTCTGGGCGCTGGAAGCCTACGGCGCCGCCTATACACTGCAGGAGATTCTGACAGTGAAGTCTGATGATGTGGTGGGCCGTGTCAAGACCTATGAGGCCATCATCAAGGGCGAGAATATTCCCCAGCCGGGTATTCCGGAATCGTTTAAGGTGCTGCTTAAGGAACTGCAGTCTTTGGGCCTGGATGTGCGGGTGCTTCGGGATGACAACACGGAAGTGGATATCGCGGAGGCGATTGATTACGGGGAGCCGGAAATCAGGGCCATGATTGAGGGAGACCGCAAGTATGAGCAGAAGGAGTCCTTGAAGGGGCACGGCTTCTCCCAGAAGGAATTCAGGGACGGCACTTTGACGGACGTGCAGGAAGAGGAGCCGGAGGAAAGCGAAAACGACGGTCTGGACGAAGGTCTTGAGGAAGGCCTGGATGAGGACATGGACGTAAGTCTGGACGACGAAAGTCTGGATGATGAAAGCCTGGACGAGGACAGCCTGGAGGACGATGGTCTGGAGGATACTCTGGATGACGGCCCCGATGAGAGCCTGGACGAGGAAGGCCTGGAAGAGAACCTCGAGAAGGACCTGTCCGGTGACCTGGAGGACGATGGTTTCCTGGATCTGGACGCCGACACAGATCTGGATGAGGATATGGACCTGGTTTTGCAGAACAACGAGGACGACGGAAATTTTGACGACGAAGACTGAAAGGAGTGCTCTCATGCCGGATGTAACGAATGAGGAAACATATCAGCCAATGACGTTTGATGCGATCAAGATTGGCCTGGCATCTCCGGAAAAGATCCGGGAGTGGTCCCACGGGGAAGTCAGGAAACCGGAGACGATCAATTACCGGACTTTGAAACCGGAGAGAGACGGGCTGTACTGTGAGCGGATCTTCGGGCCGAGCAAGGACTGGGAGTGCCACTGCGGGAAATACAAAAAGATCCGTTATAAAGGAGTCATCTGCGACCGCTGCGGCGTGGAAGTGACGAAGGCCAGTGTGCGCCGGGAGCGCATGGGGCATATCGATCTGGCTGCCCCGGTATCGCACATCTGGTATTTTAAGGGGATTCCCTCCCGGATGGGACTGATCCTGGATGTGTCGCCCAGGGTGCTCGATAAGGTGATCTATTTCGCCGGCTATATCGTGATGGATAAGGGAACGACCGATCTGGAGGACAGACAGCTGCTCACCGAGCACGATTACCAGGAATGCAGGGAAAAGTACGGCGATGCCTTCCGTGCCGGGACCGGTGCGGAGGCCATCCGCGAGCTTCTGGAAGCGATTGACCTGGAAAAGGAATCCCAGGAGATGAGAAAGATCATGAGGGAATCTTCCGGTCAGAAGAAGGCCCGCGTGATCAAGCGCCTGGAAGTGGTGGAATCGTTTCGCGCGTCGGGCAACCGCCCGGAATGGATGGTGCTGACCGCGATTCCGGTGATTCCGCCGGATCTGCGCCCGATGGTGCAGCTGGACGGCGGCCGGTTTGCGACCTCTGATTTAAACGATCTGTACCGCCGGATCATCAACCGCAACAACCGCCTGAAAAAGCTGCTGGAGCTGGGAGCGCCGGATATCATCATCCGCAATGAGAAGAGGATGCTGCAGGAGGCGGTGGACGCCCTGATTGACAACGGCCGCCGCGGACGTCCGGTGACCGGACCCGGCAACCGGGCCTTAAAATCTCTCTCCGACATGCTGAAGGGGAAGTCCGGGCGGTTCCGTCAGAACCTGCTGGGCAAGCGTGTGGACTATTCCGGCCGTTCGGTGATCGTGGTCGGTCCGGAGCTGAAGATTTATCAGTGCGGGCTGCCCAAGGAGATGGCGATCGAGCTGTTCAAGCCGTTCGTGATGAAGGAGCTGGTCGCCAACGGGACTTCCCACAATATCAAGAACGCGAAGAAGATGGTGGAACGCCTGCAGCCGGAAGTCTGGGATGTGCTGGAGGACGTGATCAAGGAGCATCCGGTGATGCTCAACCGCGCACCCACGCTGCACAGGCTGGGGATTCAGGCCTTTGAGCCCATCCTGGTGGAAGGCAAGGCCATCAAGCTGCATCCGCTGGTCTGCACCGCGTTCAACGCGGACTTTGACGGCGACCAGATGGCCGTGCATCTGCCGCTTTCCGTGGAAGCGCAGGCGG
>CAZXSN010000102.1:0-8355 GCA_964643295.1 uncultured Lachnospiraceae bacterium | reverse complement strand
GCAGATGTCGATCGGTGAGGATGGAAATGTATCGATCGAGATCAAAGTAAAATGAAGGCTCGATTAAGCTTATGAGAAGCGGCGGTCTGGCGGAATCTTTGCGATTGCCAGGTCAGCCGCTTCCCTGTTAAGGTTCTGGATGCTTCGCAGGGGTGGCTTTGACTTAAGCCAAAAAGGGTGGGGACACAGGATATGGAAGGCTGCGCAGCCAAAGCTGTAGAGTATATTGGGAAACCTGTCAGCCGGAGACAGCCATTAATCTCTCCGCCGGGGATTTTTGCCTTTCTGACGGGGAAAGAATCATCCCCTTATGCGCAGGGTTCTGCGTCTGAAGGCCCGGAAAGATAACTCCCAGCTTAAAGTTTCTTCAGATCCTTCAGATAAGAGGAAAGAATACTCTTCACCTTGTCTAAGTCCCTTTCCATGTTGTTGGCTGAAATTTCCCAGACATCTTTCAGCTGTGTCAGCCTGGCAGTTCTCTCCTCCAGACTGTACAGGCGATTCATAAGGTTCCTCTCCGGCAGAGTTCTGTCTTCGGGCGGCAGACTGTCCAGGAATGCAGTTTTTCCCAGTTTGTTGTATTCGAACAGGATCTGGATGTACAGTTCCCTGGTAAACCAGTACAGATCTTCTGCATCTTCACTGGTAATGTTTTTAGCATTAAAGCTTTTCTCTAAGATGTTGATGACATCTGCAAAAATGCTTTGCTTTGCCTGCAGGAACTCTTCTTTTTTCGTTTTCCTTGCCTTCCCGCTTTCGTCGAAAAGAAGGGGACATAGGCACAGAATCTGGAAGGGAATGAGACCGTACAGTTTTTTCCGCGCAAGCTCGGGAATGCTGTCATGTAAGCAGGCGAAGTTATAGGCGCGGTAAGAGGCTGCTTTTCCTCTGGAACGTTTAGCAGAAAAGAAACTTTCAGCAGGCACTTTCTTCTGCTGCGCCAGGTAGAAGAAAATCGGTTCCGGGAAGGTAAAGTCAAGGGAGGAATTCCTGCCGGGCTTGAGGCCCTCATAATACTCAGCATCGAAAGATCCTCCGACAAGATCCTCTTCATAAACCATCTGGGCAGAGATATAGTAGACATCTCTGTCATTGATTTGCAGAACGACGTTTCTGCTTTCACATCCGAGAGTGGGGTGGGTAAAATCCCGTGCGGGGAGTGCGACCAGATGGATGTCTGGCTCATAACGCGTCCCGCAGAGGCTGTTGATCAGATCCAGCACACATCCTTTGGAAAGGGAAAAGATGCGCTGGAATATAAGGAATGAGATCTGTTCCAGTTCCCCCGGAAATTTGCGGTGCTGCTTCTTTTCTCCCTCAGCCTTTGTGTTTTCTTTTACGGGCACAGGGACCGTTTCCCTTTTTCTCCCCCGAGGATTTTTTGTGATCTGATCTCTGGACATTTGAAGGATCCTTTCCTGGCTGACGCCATTTTTCTTCCAGTAACGTTTTGTCCCGTGTTTTCTCACTTGCGGCAGAAGCTATGCTCTTAAACGGAAGGACTTTTTTTACACGGACGAGGGAACAACCTGACGGAAGTTTAAGAATGCTGTCAAGACTTTTAAAAAACTTTCCCTGCTTCTAGCTTAAGATAAAGGTAAAAGGAAATGGCGGCAGTGACGGGTCCCTTACGCGCATACCTTTGTGGATATTATAGCGTCAGGATGCCTTCCCTGTCAACGTTTTCTTAAGGAAATTTACGGTACGGGAAAGCGGTGAGGCTAAGCTTTATACGGGCTGCATCCACTTTTGGGGAAAGCATGGTGCAAAAATGTATCTTTTCTTTTGCCCTTCGCAAACCGAGTGCTCTGATTTCAGCTTGCGTTTGTTTCTTCCCTGTGGTATGATTTAAAACGATATGGGAAGAATAAGTGGGAAGAAAACTGATGCAGGGAAAGGTTGCGGCATCTTAAAGGGTAAGGATAATAAGAGAGTTTCCGCCAGGCCATGGATTTTAAAACCTTTCTCCTGGATGAGTAAAGAGAACCGGTGAAAACTTTTTTCCGCGTATGGGAATAACTTTTATCGGTTAATCCAACAGGGAGCAGGACAGTTTCCCCCGGCATCTGGTTTTAAAATCGTCCGTGAATGCAAAGAGCACGGTAGGTTACAGACTGTGTCCGTTTCTGAAAGGGACAGGAAGAGCATGAAAGAGAGAACATACATCGCGATTGACCTGAAAAGCTTTTACGCCTCCGTTGAGTGCAGGGAGCTCGGACTGGATCCGCTGGATACCAACCTTGTGGTCGCGGATGAGAGCCGCACGGATAAAACGATCTGCCTGGCCGCGACACCCTCCCTGAAAAGCCTCGGGATCCCCGGAAGGGCAAGACTGTTTGAGGTAAAGCAGAAGGTGCGGGAGGCCAATGAGGCGCGGCGGCTGTCAGCGCCGGGAAAAACCTTACAGGGTTCCTCCTGTTTCTATTCGAAACTTAAGGAAGATCCGTCCCTCGCCGTTGATTTTTTCATAGCTCCGCCCCGTATGTCCTACTACATGGCAACCAGCACCCGGATCTATGATATCTACCTTTCCTATGTCTCCCCGGAGGATATCATCGTCTACTCGATCGATGAGGTTTTCATGGATGTCACGGATTACCTGAAGATCTATGGCCTTTCCGCACATGATTTTGCCCGGAAGATGATCCAGGATGTGCTGGATACAGTGGGCATCACGGCGACGGCGGGGATTGGCACAAATCTGTACCTTTGCAAGGTGGCGATGGACATCGTGGCAAAGCATATGCCGGCGGATCAGGATGGGGTGCGAATCGCCGAGCTTGATGAGGCGGCTTACAGAAAGGCTCTCTGGACGCACACTCCGCTGACCGACTTTTGGAGAGTGGGCAGAGGATATGCGAAGAAACTGGAAGAATACGGGATGTTTACGATGGGGGATGTCGCGCGGCAGTCGGTCCGGGACGAGAACCTGCTCTACCGTCTGTTCGGCAAGAACGCGGAACTTCTGATTGACCACGCCTGGGGCTGGGAACCCTGCACGGTGGCGGAGGTCAAGGCTTATCATCCGGATTCAAACAGCTGCGGATCCGGCCAGGTACTCAAGGAACCCTACGAGACGGCAAAAGCCGGACTGGTGTTAAAAGAGATGGCGGATCTGCTGGCTTTGGATCTGGTCAGAAAAGGGCTGGTGACGGATCAGATCGTGGTTACGATCGGGTATGATGTCAGCAATCTTTCGGATCCTGTGCGCGGGAAAGCCTATCACGGGGATGTGGTGTTTGACCGCTACGGACGTAAGATCCCCAAACACGCGCACGGCACGGCAAATTTCGATGGCTACACCTCGTCCGCGAAACAGATCCTGGCAGCCACGGAAGAGCTTTTTAACCGCATCGCGGACAAAGATCTGCTGGTAAGAAGGCTCAACATTACGGCAAACCATGTGATCCCTGAAAGTGCTGCCAGGAAGGAGCCCAAGTACGAACAGCTCGATCTGTTTACCGACTATGAGGCGCTTGAGAAAAAGCGAAAGGAAGCGCAGGCGGATCTGGAGAAGGAGAAGAAGCTGCAGGAGGCGATGCTGACTATTCGCGGCAAGTTCGGGAAGAATGCGGTTTTAAAGGGCATGAGCCTGGAAGAGGGTGCGACCGCCAGAGAACGCAACGAGCAGATCGGCGGGCACCGGGCGTAAGAAACAGCAAAGATCCCGGAACGATCCTCGGGAAAGCAACCCGGAGAGAAAACAGAGGACTCAACAAAGGCTGCCATATCGATAAACTTCAATGAATTTCACAGGCACTCCGAAAGCGTTTACATAGGTCGATATGGATTACGGCTGACTGTGAATGTCCGTCTTACGGCCCTTCTTTAGGAGAGCAGAAGAGGGGGGGGTGATATTGCTGCGTATAAAAAAAGCGGAGAAAGGCAGGCTCTGCCAGCTTTCCCTGCACTCACCCCGACAGGGGCGAAAAGCTATTCTGCCGGGGCTGTTTTCAGTTTTTGACGCTGCTGTGCCTTTTTGTTCTCCATCTTCTAAGGCAGAGAACGGTGATCACCAGGATTGCCGGGAACCCGATGCCGGCAAGAATGCCGGGCTGAAGGTTTTCGCCCGCTCTCTGGGAGATGGTCCCTACAATCGCCGGACCTAAGGAGCCGCCCAGATCGCCTGCCAGTGCCAGAAGGGCGAACATGGCTGTACCTCCGGCAGGAAGGATGGAGGAGGCGATGCTGATCGAACCCGGCCACATGATTCCGACCGAGAAACCGCAGAGGGTACAGCCTATGAGACCAAGGACCGGATTGGAGGAAAGACCCGCGAGCAGGTAACAGGCCACACACAGAAGACCTGAGGCGGCCATAAATTTGCTCAGATCCACTTTTTCCCCAAATTTTCCGTACAGGACACGGCTGATACCCATAAAGACCGCAAAACCACAGGGACCGGTAAGGTCACCGACAGTTTTGGATACGTGCAGGGCGGATTCAGCAAAGGCGGATGCCCATTGCGCCATGGCAAGCTCCGAGGAACCGGCGCAGACCATGAGGATGATCAATAGCCAGAAGACGCCTGTGCTTAACAGCTGTTTGATGGTCATGCCTTCGCCCTCCGCCACGATGGGTTCAATCGGACAGACGGCAAAGTTGAAGATATTGAAAAACGGGATCAGAGCCCAGAGGCAGGAGAGGATCTTCCAGCGCTCCACCCCAAAGAGGACAAAAAACAGGGAGGAACCCAGGATCACGGCTACTGATCCCCAGCAGTAGAAGGAATGCAGAAGACTCATCCGGCTTTCCTTGTTCTCAAACGGGCATGCCTCCACGATGGGGCTTACGAGAACTTCGATCAGCCCGCTGCCGATCGCGTAGGTGACCGTGCTAAGGAGGATTCCCACATATGCGTTGGGCATAAGATCCGGCAAAAACGCCAGCCCGATAAGCCCCGCTCCGGAGAGCAGCTCCGCGGCGATCACACTTTTGCGGTATCCAATCCGGTCGACATACTTCGCGCAGATAAAGTCCACCACCAGCTGGGTAAAGAAAAAGCAGGTGGAGATGAACGACAGACGCTCAAAGGAGATGCCGTATGTCCGGTGAAAGGTGAGAAAGAGCAAAGGGGCAAAGTTGGCGGTGATGGCCTGCGTGACGAATCCGAGATAGCAGGCATGCAGTGTTTTTGTGTAATTCTTTTTTCCTTCCATAGATTCCTTTCTGTGAACGCCGCTGTTTGGAGCCTGGGGAAATTTGTTTCGTGTCCACCTGTATGTCAGGGCCCAGGAAAGGGCGCATCTGATTTCTCCGTCTCACTTTGAGATGGCTTAAATTTGCGCCTGGTCTTGGTTTTTACGATTTCGCTTTGCCCAGCGGGGATTTTGCCGGTCAGCGTTTTGGAGAGGACCACGCTGTAGCCTTTTTCGGGATCATATCTCGTTTTGCGCTCATACACGTAGATGTCCCCGTTTTTTCGCCTTTCTCTGATGATGCCTGTTTTGATTAGGCCGGATGCTTGTCGGGACATGTCCTCTCCTCCTTAAATTTTAGTTCGGTTTAACAGAATGTCAACAGGAAGCCGCAGCTTTCCTTGCCATTGCACTCGCTCTTTTTGCTTTTCGAATGCTCAACGGATCTGTCCTTGCAAGGAAGATCGAAGATACGTTCCCTTTCCCTGGATAGGGAGGATTGGTTGTGTTTGTATCTTCTTTATGTTGAATTTCTGCTGTTGTCATTCTCTGCTTTCCATGGTATGATTTTATCATCAGCTTTTTGGAGCAGGTAGGAGAAAATCCGCTGTTTTCTATGAGAAAATGATCAGAAAGCTTAGATGCGAAATGATAACAGGAGGAGGCGGCAGAGAAGCCATGAGTATCAGCAAGTGTCCTTCCCTTACAAAAACCGTGCCGGAAGCGCCGGATCTAAAAGATGCGCAGTATTCTCTGAAGGAGGATACGTTTCACGGATCCTGTCTTTTTCCGGTGGCAATCTATGAGGATGATCTTACCCGGGAAGCCGTTTCCTGGCACTGGCATGAGGAATTGGAGGCGGGGTATATCGTGGAGGGCGCCTGTCTGCTGGAATGCGGGAAGAACAGGGTCACGCTGCGGGAAGGCGACGTCTTTTTCGTGAATACCAACGTTCTTCACGCGGTAAGAAACGCCGTTTCGGGGAAATGTGCGCGTCTTAAGTCCCTGGTTTTTCACGCGTCGATCGTCGGCGGAAGTATGCAGAGCGTCTTTCACCAGAAATATGTGCTTCCCATCCTGGAAGCATCCGCTTTCCGGGATGCGCATTTTCATGGGGAGGAGGCTACAGATCTTCGAAATCTTCTTATGAGCGCCTGGAACGCCTGCCGTGATGAGACGGATGCTTACGAACTTACCGTGAGAAATGAGTTGTCGTTATTTTTAAAGGCCCTGACACAGGTCCTGAAGGAAAGCCAGGGGCAGCAGACGGACTTTGACCACAGACAGGAAAGCCGGGCACAGGTCATGCTCAATTTCATCCACAGCCATTATGCGGATGAGATCTCGCTTCCTGAGATCGCGGCGGAGGCGGCGGTCAGCACAAGCGAAGCGCTGCGCTCCTTTCGGGCCGTGATCGGGACTTCCCCGATCCGCTACCTGAAGGAGTACCGCTTAAAACAGGCAGCTTCCCTGATCAGATCGACGGATTATTCAATGTCCGACATCTGCGCCCTGTGCGGTTTTGCCGATCCCAGCTATTTTACCAAAGCGTTCCGGGAGACCTATCACTGTACACCCAAAGCGTACCGAACTTAACAGGCTGCGGAGCGCAAAAACGGGCAAAAGCGCCTGCAGCCTATTGATTTTACTGTTTGGCTGCCGAAAAATGAAAGGATTTTGAGATGAAATTTTGTATTGATGACGCAGACATTGAGAGAATCAGAAGGCTTTATGAGTATTATCCGCTGGACGGCGTATCGACCAACCCCACGATTCTTTTAAGGGCAGGCCGTCCTCCCTATGAAGTCTTAAAGGAGATCCGTGAACTGATTGGAGCGGAGGGGGAACTTTTTGTGCAGGTGGTATCCGCGGATTCCGGAACCATGGTTTCGGAAGCGCACCGGATCGTAAAGGAACTGGGTGAGACGACTCTGGTGAAGGTTCCCTGCATCCCGGAAGGGTATCGGGCGATGAAGCAGCTGCACCGGGAAGGCATCCGTTTTATCGGCACTGTTGTCTATACGGTAATGCAGGGATATCTGGCCGCAAAGTGCGGAGCAGAATATGTGGCTCCCTATATCAACCGCATTGACAACCTGGGATTTGACGGCGTTCAGGTGGCAAAGGATCTGCATGATGCGATCATGGCGGGAGGTCTGGACAGCGGTCTTCTGGCGGCCAGCTTTAAGAACAGTCAGCAGGTACTGGAGCTTACGAAATACGGGGTCAAGGCCGTGACGGTCTCCTGCGACGTCTTCGAGGGGATGATCAAAAATGCGGCGATCGATGCCGCATCCAATCAGTTTCGAAGGGACTTTTTCACCCTGACGAAAGAGGACGCCGACATGGCAAACATTTAAGGTTATACAGACGGCACTGCCCAAAGATTCCGGGGAGAGCAGGAACTACTGCGAACTTCACGAAGCGGCAGGGAGAAAGCCAAAACAGTCAGAGGGAAAGTCTTCCCGGCATTTCGGAAGCGCTTTTCCTTATGTTGACTATGACGGCATGACCATGATCTATAGTGAAAGTGTGTGAATGTCAAGGACTTTTTTCCAGGGAAGGGCGCACAGACGCTGCCGGCGGTGCATGAAATACACCTTACCGTTTCTGTGCACTCTATGCTGCTAAGAGGATGTACTCTTTATAATCTGGTCTTGTATCTCCCTTAATTCCTCTATCGAAACTTCTGGTATATAACAGGAAATTTCCTCAAGAGTGCATTTTCCCATTCTGAGCATTCTTTCTGCTGTTTTTCTGTAGGCGTCATGTTCCCTGCTATCTAGGTACATCTTTAAAATTTCTTCATCGTCAAACAAAGTCATCATAATGTTTACAACCTCCTTTCCCTGACTGCTCACCTATTCTTCCAGAACATCAGTTCCTTCACTGATGCCCCACAATTTCCTTTCAGTGTGCGTTTCCCACCGAACTGGACGGATCCCGATTGCCTAAAACACAGCGGACAGTGAAAAATCAAACGAAACCATCCTAAAAAAGCCTTGTATCCTGCGCCGAGTTGACGTATACTGATGAGGAAGGCGTCTGCCGTAACAGACGCCCCAGGACTGCCGACAGACGGTCAGCCCGAATTACAGGTGACAGAGATGGCCGCTCAGTTTTCCGGACCGGGGCGGCTGTCTCTGCGTTTTGTGATCAGCGCTGCGCCCCATGGAGTACCAGAGACTGAAGCATCCAATCCATAAGCTGGTTATCT
>CAZXSN010000101.1:0-8782 GCA_964643295.1 uncultured Lachnospiraceae bacterium | reverse complement strand
AAAAAGGTTGACTCTCATGAATTCTCTGTGTATACTAAGAATCGAAAAGCGGACGACATTCCGCCGGTGATGCTTATACCTAAAATCCGATAGAGATTCCGGACAGGAGGGTCTGTGAATCGTTGGACGACTTTGACACCCCCGACGCCAAAGGCATCGGGGATTCAAATTTAAGAGAAGATTGCTCAGTAAAGTTTTATAGTCAGGAGGGATGCGTATACCCAGAACAGTACCAATCGGAGAAGAATTTTTTCAAGAGCTCCGCAAGGGAAATTTATTTTACGTTGATAAAACTGATTTTATTCGTCAATGGTGGGATAATCACTCAAGAGTGACTGCGATTACGCGTCCCCGGCGTTTCGGGAAGACTTTGACTTTGCGTATGGTGGAGAGTTTCTTTTCGATTGCCTATGCCGGCCGGGGAGACCTCTTTGAGGGACTTTCTATCTGGCAGGAGGAACACTTCAGAGTTCTTCAGGGAACTTACCCTGTTCTCTTTTTGAATTTCGCAGGAGTGAAGCTTGAAACTTTCGAAGGGGCAAGGAAAAGTATCTGCGAACTGATCCAGGCACTGTACAACAAGTACGATTTTCTTCTGGATGGAGATATTCTGAATAAAAACGAAAAATCTCTTTTCAAAAAGATTAAAAGGAACATGCCGGATGACGTTTTTATATCCTCCCTGTTCAACCTCATGGAGTATCTTTTTCGCTGCTATGGGAAAAAGGTAATTGTGCTGCTTGATGAGTACGATACGCCCCTGCAGGAGGCTTATATACATAAATACTGGCGGAAGATGAACACTTTTTTGCTTCCTTTTTTTACTGCGACGTTCAAGAATAACCCCTATCTGGAGCGCGGGCTGATGATGGGCATCACAAGAGTACCAGAGGATTCGATTTTTTCCGGTTTCAACAACCTGGATGTGGTAACCACAATGTCCTCAGAATACGAGGATTGCTTTGGTTTCACACAGGAGGAGGTCTCTGCTGCTCTTAAGGAGTATGGTCTTTGCGATCAGGCAGAGGATGTGAGGAAATGGTATGACGGCTATACTTTTGGGAACAGGACAAATATCTACAATCCCTGGTCTATCATAAGCTTTTTGAGCAAAAGGGTCCTGAAGCCCTATTGGACGAACACCAGCAGCAATTCTCTCATCAGCTCTCTGATCCGTAAAAGCAGCAATGAAGAGAAAATGGATCTCGAAAAACTTATGAATGAAGAAGCCGTTGAGAAACCTGTAGATGAGGAAATTTTTTTCACCCGCCTTGGAAGGAAGAAAGATGCTCTTTGGAGCTTCCTTCTTGCGAGTGGTTATCTCAAGGCAGCAGGGTTGGCAGGATGTAATACAACCCTTAACAGAAAACCGGTGTATCAGCTTATGCTTGCCAACAAAGAAGTTTCGCTTCTGTTTGACGATCTGATCAGCGACTGGTTCAGTCTGCCTGAAGCAGACGGCATGGATTTTTTCGAGGCTCTGATTAAGGATGATCTGGCAAAAATGAACGGGATCCTGAATGAAATGGCGAGGGAAAGGTTCCGCTTTTTTGATACGGGAGGGAATGCGGATTCTGAGCCGGATAAACGTCCTGAGCGTTTTTATCATGCTTTTGTGCTGGGCCTGATTGCCTGTTCCAGGAGAGTGTATCACATCACATCCAACCGTGAAAGCGGAAAAGGACGTTATGATGTCGTGCTGGAGCCCAAACCTGGAGTTCATGAGGATCCCATCCTCATAGAGTTTAAGGTGATGGATAAGGGGAAAGAAAAAAATCTGGAAGAGACAGCTGAGAGGGCACTTAAGCGCATTGATGAGAAAAAGTATGACTGGGAACTGTTGGACCGCGGATTTGCTCCCGAAAAGATCCGGAAGTACGGATTTGCGTTTGAAGGCGAAACGGTTCTTATTCAAAGACAGACTATCCGGAAAACAGGTTGAGAGTTCTTGTTTTGGACGATAGTTTTCTCTTTCAACGCGGCACATGAGGACACCCATTTTCACCCTGTACGCAAAGTTGTTAAAAGAAGCCGTGAAACTCGAGTGTGCAGCCGAATCTGTCTGCTAGGCCACGCTTTCTGGGGCTGGCGGTTTTTGGTTAACATTCATACGGGATTTTTACGCTTCTTCGCCCGGTCAATGGCCTTTTTTAAGTATGGCAGCTTCCAAAGCCGGGTAAGATCGGGACAGATGATGCTGGATCAACCCGTTCTTTTTCTGTTTGTGAGGTGAAACTATGATAGGCAACTATTTTCTCGGCAACGGCCAGTTTGAGGTCCGTTCGATGACTTTTCCCGCTCCTTCCAGGAAGGAGGTGCTGATTCGTGTGGCGGCCTGCGGGGTCTGCGGCACGGATGTCCATATCTTTCACGGCGACAAAGGTTCCGCGGAAGTGACACCTCCCGTTGTGCTGGGGCATGAGATCTCCGGTGTTGTGGAACAGGTGGGATCCGCTGTAACGAGACTGGCGGTGGGGGATCACGTGGCCGTGGATCCGAACAGTTACTGCGGCACCTGCCGTTCCTGCCGCATGGGGCATAAGCAGACCTGCAGTCATCTGACCGCAGTCGGGGTGACGCGCGACGGCGGCTTCGCGGATTACTGCCTGGTTCCTGAAGATCAGTGCTTTCGGATTGCTCCTACGATCCCGCTGGATTACGCGGCGATGACAGAGCCGCTGGCCTGCTGTATTCATGGAATCGACCGGGCGTGTATTCGTCCGGGGAATACTGTCTGCATTATCGGAGCGGGCGCGATTGGGCTTCTCATGCTGCAGCTTGCCAGACTTTCGGGAGCCGCGGCAGTCATTCAGAGTGAACCGATTGCCTCCCGCCGTTTCGCAGCCCTTTCCCTTGGCGCGGACGCAGTCATTGATCCGCGTCAGGAAAACGTAAAGGAGCGCTTCCAGGAGCTGACAGGACTGGAAGGGGCGGATGTGGTTATCGAATGTGTCGGCAATACGACGGCGGTGGCGCAGGCCTTTGAGGTGGCGGGAAGCGGCGCCACGGTTCTTTTGTTCAGTGTGCCGAAAGCGGGATCTGTTCATCCCTTGTCATTAGACGATGTCTATCACAAGGAGCTGACCATTGTGGGATCTCTGATCAATCCGGATACCTTTGAGCGGGCGGTCGCCCTGTTAAACAGCGGACGGCTGAATCTGCAGCCCATCATCACCCACGCATTTCCGGTGGAGCAGTTAAAGGAAGCCATCCTGATGCAGATGAGCGAAGAATCGATCAAGGTACTGGTGAAACCGGATCTGAAGGAACCGGTGCGGTTTACGAACACATGATCGATAAGCAAAACTTTTCTTCCGCCGATACGGGGAAGGTTCTGCCCCTTCTGTCCCCATTCGGTAAAACCTGTCCGTTTCTTCTTTTCGTGTGAGAGGAGCCGCTTCACATACAGGTAAGATAAAGCTTCCTGCGCGGGCGGCTCCTAAAAGATACGCCTTTCCGGTACGTCAGGGAAAAAGGCAGATTTTCCGGCGCTTCGCATGGAAAGCCGAAGAGGAAAGGGCACTTAAGCAGACCATTGTCCCTGCCCTTAAAGCTCTATCCTTTCCAGCACACGCAGGGCGTCGGCATACATCTTTCTGTATTCCTCCGCATGAGCCGGAGATCTTAGTTCCTTTCCTTTCTCTGCGGCGGATGTTTTCGTTTCTTCCCGCGCGGGATCTTCCTGTGACAGACTTTTAAGCTCCTCCAGGGAAGCATTCTTGAACATGAGAAAGATACGGTCCAGGAACTCTCTGATCTCCGGTGAAAGGTTTGCCCCTTTCTCTGAATCCTGCCCTTTGGCAAGGGGTTCCTGTGTGTGGAAATCTATTGTCCCGTTATCGGTAATGTACGGATTCTCCTCAAAAAGTTTTTCTCCGGTTTTGGCGATATACAGGTTCTAGGCCATCTGAAGATAGACGGAAAGTCTTTTATCTTCCCCGCAATCCCGACTCCCGGGCTTTTCCGTATGGTTGTCCTTGAACAGAACATGCTTCGGATCCCTGCTCAGAAGGTATTCGGCTGCCTGCACAGATTGAATCATGGCTGCTTTCCTCCTTTTTACAATTGCCGGTGTATCAGATATGAGGTATAATCGAAGGGCATTTTCAAGCAGAGTACTTTACCCATATCCAACATGACCATCAAAAGCCTTTACCTATGGATACATGTTTCCATGTGACATCGGAAAATTAAAACAAAATCATCTTAACACGAAAGGGATGCCGATGGCAACAGAAAGATTGGGTAAGGAATAGGGCCGCTTGACAACAGCGAAGTACCTTTTATCACAAGTATGCAGGAGCTTCACAGATCCTTATGAAGGCTTCCCTGATCTTGGGGATTCCGGATCTTTTCTCCAGGGAAGGGCAGGGAGTCTTAACCTGATAGGCAAACATTTGTTTGATTCTGAAAGCGCAGCCATGAAAAAATCCAGGGAAACTTCTGGGAAGCTCAGGGAAAACGGAAGATAGTTGAAAATTTGCGAAAATTTCTCCTGTACGAAACACCTAAAATCGTATATGATGATTACAGTGTCAAAAGCCTGCGGCCAAGGCTGCGAAGCAGCCATAGGGGGAAAGGCTTATTGACGCGCTTTAACATGAGGAAGCAGTGGGGCGGGGGCCCCATGAATTCCGAATGTTGAGCAGGATTGTGAAAGCTGCGAAGCAGCGGAACAATCCGTAATCACCTTTTGACGCCTGAATCATCGGATGATAGGAAGAGAAAACGACCCGCGAAGTACGCCTGGTCCGCGGGTATACAATAGAATCACCATCAGGGAGGGAACGGGATGAACATTCAGGAATGGAGGGCTGCTTTCGCCGCCCCGGCTTTCAAGGAGAGCCTTACAAAGCTTTACGGGAGCAGAGCCGTCGACAACGTTAAACGTTATGAAAAGCTTCTAAAGATGTATGAGGAGACGTTTGGGGGAGAGGGAGAACTGTCCCTGTTTTCCGCGCCTGGAAGGACCGAGATCGGGGGAAACCATACCGACCACCAGCACGGCAGAGTGCTGGCGGCGTCCGTGGACATGGACATGATCGCTGTCGCGTCCCCTGTAAACGATGGAACCGTCAGCGTGAAATCGGAAGGGTATCCGCTGTGTGAGTTCTCCCTCCAGGATCTTTCTGTGAAAGAGGAGGATAAGAATACCACCAGAGCCTTAATCCGTGGCGTGGTATCCCGCTTTGTTAAGATCGGCTGCCCGGTGAAAGGTTTTCGTGCCTGTGTATCCTCGAACGTGCTGCCCGGAAGCGGCATCAGCTCCTCGGCGGCCTTTGAAGTGCTGATCGGGAACATCGTAAACGCCCTGTTTTTCGAGAACCGGGCATCGGCGGTGGAGATCGCGCAGATCGGTCAGTACGCCGAAAACGTGTACTTCGGCAAGCCCAGCGGTCTGATGGATCAGACAGCCTCCTCGGTGGGGAACATCTTAACGATCGATTTTGAGAATACTGAAAACCCCGTGGTCAAGCGGCTGGATGTGGACTTTGAGAAAACTGGTCTGGCGCTTTGCATCATCGATTCCGGTGCGGATCACGCGGATCTCACCGCAGAGTACGCGGCGATCCCTCAGGAGATGAAAAAGGTCTGCGAGGTGTTCGGCAAAGAAGTGCTGCGGCAGATCCCGGAAGAGGAGTTTTTCTCTAAACTTCCCCAGATCCGCAGAGAAGCCGGAGACAGGGCCGTTTTACGGGCCATGCATTTCTACGCGGACAACGCCCGGGTGCCGCTGCAGGCGAAAGCGCTGGAGGAAGGCGATATCCTTACCTTCCTGCGTCTGGTGCAGGAATCCGGACAAAGCTCCTGGCTCTACCTGCAAAACATCGTTCCCTGCGGGAGTACCATTCATCAGGAGATGGCGGTTACCCTGGCGCTTTGCGGAAAGCTGTTAAACGGACGCGGAGCGTACCGGGTGCACGGAGGCGGATTCGCGGGCACTGTACAGGCCTTTGTGCCGGTGGACCTGCTTCCTTCCTTCCGCGAAGGGATTGAGGAGTTTCTGGGAGAGGGATGCTGCCACGTGCTGCACATCCGTCCGGTTGGCGGAACACAGATCCTGGTGTGAAAACCTTGAAAACGGCAGGTTTTTGAAAGACACAGGATACCTACAGCTTCGAAAAGGAGGGTTTTATGAAGATACTGGTGACAGGCGGAGCCGGGTACATCGGCAGCCATACATGTGTGGAGCTTCTCGATGCCGGATATGAGGTGGCGGTCGTCGATAACCTGAGCAATTCCAGCAAGGAATCTCTGGAGCGCGTGAAGCAGATCACGGGCAAAGAGGCAGGCTTTTATGAGGCGGATATCCGTGATCGTGCCGCTCTGGAAGAGATCTTTGACCGGGAAAAGCCGCAGGCGGTCATTCATTTCGCGGGGCTGAAAGCGGTGGGAGAATCCGTTGCCAAACCGATCGAGTACTACAGCAACAACTTAAGCGGCACCCTGACACTTTGCGACGTGATGCGAAGCCGGGGTGTGAAGAACATCATTTTCAGTTCCTCCGCTACCGTGTACGGGGATCCGGCCTTTGTGCCGATCACTGAGGAGTGCCCCAAAGGGATCTGCACGAACCCTTACGGCTGGACGAAATGGATGCTGGAGCAGGTGCTGATCGATATTCAGAAAGCCGACCCGGAGTGGAACGTGATTCTCCTTCGGTATTTCAATCCGATCGGCGCCCATAAGAGCGGACTGATCGGCGAGGATCCCAAGGGCATTCCCAACAACCTCCTTCCCTACGTGGCGCAGGTGGCAATCGGAAAGCTGGAGTGCCTGGGTGTCTTCGGCAACGACTATGACACGGTTGACGGAACCGGCGTGCGCGATTACATCCATGTGGTGGATCTGGCGAAAGGCCACGTGAAGGCAATCGCCAAGCTGGCGGATAAGGAAGGGGTAAGCATCTACAACCTGGGCACCGGCAACGGATACAGTGTGCTGCAGGTGGTGGCCGCGTTTGAGAAGGCCTGCGGGCATAAGATCCCCTACCAGATCAAGCCGCGGCGGGCGGGGGATATCGCCGCCTGTTACTGTGATCCTTCCAAGGCGAAAGCGGAGCTTGGCTGGATCGCGGAAAACGGCATCGAGGAGATGTGTGCCGATTCCTGGAACTGGCAGCGCAACAACCCCAACGGCTACGCCGGGAAGTAAAGATATAAAGCAAACGAAAGGTAAGAAGCGGGAGAGGAGCGGCGCGAAAGAGCGGAAAGCGGGGGAGCCCCCTCTTTCCCGCTTTCCAATAAGCCGGGATCTCTCCCCGCTTTTGAAATACATCCCTGCTTTTGGGAATTCTTGCGGCAGGATAAACGCCCTGCCTGAAAGCTGTTTTGTCTGACAGAACCCTTTCGATCCTTCATCTTCTTGGACCTCCTCAGTTTTCCTCAGTCTTCCTAAGTCCTCCGGAGTCTTTCCGGGTTGTTTTTTGCCCATCTATTTACGCAGTGACTTTACTCTTTCCACTTTTCCAACTTTGAAAAAATCTGCTATGCGCGCGAAACCGGTTTGGAAAAATTGAGACATAGTCTTTATGAAAAGGAAAATTTAAGTTTCGTAAAGACGAAAGGAGTGAAGCTGAACCGGAATGGATCAAAAGGATGACTTATGTTTCGAGGAGCTGGCAATGGGTCTGGACGGCACGGAAGATTTTGAAAATCCGGCTGCCTGTTCCCAGGAGGAGTTGGACCGCCTCTATCTGGACCACAACATCGATAATGATCTGAAGCTCTACCTGGGGGACATCTCCAAGTATCCGCTTCTTACGGTGCAGGAGGAGAAGGAAACCGCCAGGCTGGTAAAGGCCGGGGACGCGAAAGCCAGGGAAAAGCTGATCGTTTCCAACTTACGGCTGGTGATCCCCATCGCCCGCAAATACAGCAACGTCCCGGGGGTGGAACTGATGGACCTCATTCAGGAGGGGAATATCGGCCTGACGAAGGCCGTGGAGAAGTTTGACGTGGAGAAGGGCTTTAAGTTCTCCACCTACGCGGTCTGCTGGATCGCCCAGGGGATCACCCGCTACGTTCACAACCACTTCAGCTTTGTGTATACGCCGGAGCATGTGGCCTACCGCATCGCCAAGATCCGCCACGTGATCCGGGAGGCCGCCAGGGAGGAAGGATGCACGAAGCTGTCATTCGAGGAAATCGCCAAGCGTTCCGGAGTGTCGGAATCCTTCATCAGGGAGACGTCTTACCTTCTGTTTGATCCGCTCTCTATGGACAGGCCCTGTGACGAGGAAGGCACGACCTTCGGCGATTTCCTGCCGGACAGGTATCTGCCGGCCACGGAGGATACGGCTGTCTCGCGTGTCCTGTCGCAGATTGTGCGGAAACAGGTCGCTGCTTTGCCGGAGAGGGAGCGGGAGATCATCAGCCTTCGGTTTGGATTAAACGGCCAGGCTCCCTGTACGCTGGAGCAGATCGCGAAACGGTACGGACTTTCCCGGGAGCGGATCCGCCAGGTGGAGAGGGAGGCCTTAGACAAGCTGCAGCGCAGGGAGGTGATGAAGGATCTGGCGGATGAGTTAGCCAGCGCGTAACCTTACAGAGGCTTTTGCCATCCTGGGGGTTCGAACCCGCGGCAGAAAGTTTTAAAGTCCTTCGGGTTCCCTTAGGGTTTGTTTTAAGTTTTCCGGGTAACCTGCCCCAACCCTTACAAATCTTTCATAAGTTCTTTCAGCTCGGAAACCCACCTCCCTTTAGGGGGTGGGAGGAGAGCCACTTTTTTCAGCCCTGCGACTCGATATAACGCCGGATAGTTGCTGATGACACTTCCCCGA
>CAZXSN010000100.1:0-8814 GCA_964643295.1 uncultured Lachnospiraceae bacterium | reverse complement strand
CTCACTGTCTGTTTCCTGTCATCTTCCCTGTCTTGACCTGGCATAAGATGCCCGCAAAACCTCCTGAAACTAGAAATCCCTGGCCGGACAGACCAGGGACTTTGACTGCACATTCAATTATATTTACGTTTCCGGGCAGCTTCGGATTTCTTCTTGCGCCGTACACTTGGCTTTTCGTAATGCTCCCGCTTGCGAATCTCCTGCTGAATGCCAGCTTTCGCACAGTTCCGTTTAAAACGACGAAGAGCGCTGTCCAAAGTCTCATTCTCTTTTACAATTACATTTGACATTGCCTCACCTAACCTCCCTCCAGCTGTAAATTGTGCACCATACAACTGTCTGGGTTTCACGCACTGAAAATAATTATAGCAGAAATTTTTAATCCGTCAACCGTTTTTCACGAGTTTTTTCAAAAAGTCCTGCCCAGACCAGTCCCAGGGTGCCTCTTTCCAGCCTGGCCGGGGAAATTTTCCCCTGCCAGGCATCTGTTCTTCCTTCTGACTACATATACACTGCAGATGCTTTGTTTTCTTAAGTACCGCTGCAGACTGCGGTGTCGCGTCCGTTCGCCGCCTTCCTGCCCTCTTCTTAGTGTACCTGTCCCTCCAGCACCTCGGAAGCCTTCGCAAGCGCCGCATCCACACCCGCCGGGTTCTTCCCGCCGGCCTGTGCCATGTTCGGACGCCCGCCTCCTCCTCCGCCGACTAACCCTGCGATGCCTTTGACCAGGTTTCCGGCATGGGCACCAGCTTTCATGGCTCCCTCGGTCGCCGTAACCATCAGGTTGACCTTGCCGTCCATAACGGATGCCAGAACAACTACGCCCTCGCCGAGCTTTTCTTTAAGCTGATCCCCCAGCTCGCGCAGGCCGTTCATGTCCACGCCGGTAAGCTTCGAGGCTAAGAGCTTCACACCCTTTACCACTTTCACCTGATCGGACACATCTCCCAGAGCATCCTTCGCCAGTTTGCTCTTTAAAGCCTCACACTCACTGCGCGATTCCTTAAGCTCCGCCTGCAAAGCCGCGATCTTCTCCAGCACATTTGCCGGAGTTGTCTTCAGCTGCGCCGCCGCCTGCGAAAGTTCTTCCTCTATTTTCTTATAATAGGATAAAACCGCATCCCCGGTCAGAGCCTCAATCCGGCGAACACCTGCCGCCACACCGGCTTCGCTTAGGATCTTAAACTGCTTGATCTCCGCCGTATTGCGCACATGGGTACCGCCGCAAAGCTCCTTGGAGAAATCTCCGCTCTCATCGCCCATGGAGACGACACGCACAACCTCCCCGTACTTTTCGTCAAATAACGCCATGGCGCCGGTCTTTTTGGCATCCTCCAGGTTCATCAGATCCGTGCGGACCGGATAAGCTTTCGCGATCGCCTCGTTGACCAGATCCTCTGTCCTTGCGATCTCCTCCGGCGTCATAGCCTGGAAATGCGCAAAGTCAAAACGCAGCCGATCCGGTGCGACTAAAGAACCCTTCTGCTCCACATGACTGCCCAGCACCGTCTTTAAGGCTTTCTGCAAAAGATGGGTAGCACTGTGGTTCTTTTCCGTATCCAGACGCGCTTGCTCATAAACGGAGAGCGTCACTGTATCCCCGACTTTAAACATCCCGGAAACCACATGTCCGACGTGGCCAACCTTGCCGCCGCGCAGCTTGATCGTATCCTCCACGGCAAACTCTCCGGCAGGGCAGACAATCGTTCCCGTATCGCCCTGCTGGCCGCCCATCGTCGCGTAAAACGGTGTCCGCTCCACAATGATCGTGCCCTTCTCGCCGTCGGAGAGCGCCTCTGTAACCTCCGTCTGCGTGGTGAGTACCGTGATCACCGAATCTTCCCTCAGAGTTGAGTATCCATCGAACTCGGTCGAAATTTCTGCCGGGATCTGATCATAGACCGTGGCGTCCGCTCCCATGTAATTGGTCACGGCACGGGCGTTGCGGGCAGTTGTGCGCTGCACTTCCATGCACTTATGAAATCCATCTTCGTCGATTTCATAACCTTTTTCGCCGAGGATCTCCGTGGTCAAATCGAGCGGGAAACCGTATGTATCGTAAAGCATAAACGCATCTTCCCCGGAGAGCGTCCTGCTGCCGTTTTTGGAAAGTTCTGCCTCCATTCCGGATAAGATACTCAAGCCCTGATCGATGGTCCGCTCAAACTTTTCTTCCTCCTGAGAGAGTACCTTGAAAATGAATTCCCGCTTCTCTTCCAGTTCCGGATACCCGTCTTTGGATCCCTCAATCACCGTCTCGCTTAACTTAGAAAGGAAAGCCCCCTCAATTCCCAGCAGTCTTCCATGGCGGGCAGCCCGGCGGATTAAGCGCCGCAAAACATACCCGCGCCCTTCATTGGTGGGCATGATCCCGTCGGAGATCATGAAGGTCGCCGAGCGGATGTGGTCCACGATCAGGCGGATCGAAACATCCTTCTGCTCATCACTCTTATACTGCACATGGGCAAACTCGCAAACCTTATCCCTCAGCGCCTGCAGCGTGTCAATGTCAAAGATCGAATCGACTTCCTGTACGACAACAGCCAGACGCTCCAGTCCCATGCCGGTATCGATGTTCTTATTCTTCAGCGTCTCATAATTGCCATTTCCGTCATTCTCAAACTGCGTGAACACGTCATTCCAGACTTCGATGTAGCGGTCGCAGTCACAGCCAACCGTGCAGTCCGGTTTTCCGCAGCCGTAGCGCTCGCCGCGGTCATAGTAAATCTCCGAACAGGGGCCGCAGGGACCGGCGCCGTGCTCCCAGAAGTTGTCCTCCTTGCCGAAACGGAAGATCCGCTCTTTGGGGATGCCAATCACCTGATTCCAGATATCAAACGCCTCATCGTCCTCTAAGTACACGGACGGGTAGAGCCGGTCGGGATCCAGGCCGACCACCTCGGTTAAAAATTCCCACGACCAGGAGATTGCTTCCTTTTTAAAGTAATCGCCGAAGGAAAAGTTCCCCAGCATTTCGAAGAAGGTACCATGCCGGGCCGTCTTTCCCACGTTTTCGATATCCCCGGTCCGGATACACTTCTGACAGGTGGCCACCCGCTTACAGGGCGGAATCTCCGCTCCGGTAAAGTACGGCTTAAGCGGGGCCATGCCGGCGTTGATTAACAGCAGGCTCTTGTCATTGTGCGGAACCAGAGAAAAGCTTTTCATGATCAGATGCCCCTTGCTCTCAAAGAAGTCGAGGAACATCTGTCTTAATTGATTCACTCCATATTTTTCCACGTTTTCTCTCCTCCGAATTGCAGCGTTCTTGCGCCCCCTATCATAGCACATCCGGCTGTTTGAGGCAAACTTTTTTGTATTTCTTCTTGCCCCGTCTCAGCATGATTCCATCCCCCGAAAGGCGGTCCTTTTCAAGCAGGAAACGCACATCCGCAATTTTCTCTCCGTCCACGGTCACACCGCCCTGTTCGACGGCCCGGCGGGCTTCATTTCTTGTTGCCGCAAGCTCCGCCTTTACCAGAACACTGATCAGATCAATGCTTTCGTCTGTAAGGTCCTCCTGCGTAAGATAAGTCGTGGGAACCTGGGCATCTCCTCCCACGCCAAAGAGAGAGCGGGCCCCGGCCTGCGCCTTCTTCGCTTCCTCCTCGCCGTGTACGAGGGAAGTCAGTTCGTATGCTAAGATCTCCTTGGCGGCATTCAGTTTAGAACCCTCCCAGGACTCCATCTCATCAATCTGCTCCAAAGGCAGGAACGTCAGCATGCGCAGGCATTTGAGCACGTCCGCATCGGAGACATTGCGCCAGTACTGGTAAAAATCAAACGGAGAGGTCTTATCCGGATCCAGCCACACCGAGCCGGACTGCGTCTTGCCCATCTTTTTCCCCTCAGAGTTAAGCAGCAGAGTGATCGTCATCGCGTAGGCGTCCTTCCCCAGCTTGCGCCGGATCAGTTCAGTTCCCGCGAGCATGTTGCTCCACTGATCATCCCCTCCGAACTGCATGTTGCATCCGTAACGCACGTAAAGCTCATAAAAGTCGTAGGCCTGCATGATCATGTAGTTAAACTCCAGGAAACTTAAGCCCCGCTCCATGCGCTGTCTGTAACACTCGGCCGCAAGCATCCGGTTCACGGAAAAATGAGGCCCGACATCGCGCAAAAACTCCACGTAGTTTAAGTTCAGCAGCCAGTCTGCGTTGTTGACTAAAAGGGCCTGATCATTTGAAAAGTCGATAAACCGGCTCATCTGTTTTTTGAAACACTCACAGTTGTGGGCAATCATCTCCGGTGTCATCATCTGACGCATATCGGTGCGGCCGGAAGGATCCCCCACCATGCCGGTGCCTCCACCGATCAGGGCGATCGGTTTGTTTCCTGCCATCTGCATCCGTTTCATCAGGCAAAGCGCCATGAAATGTCCTACATGGAGGCTGTCCGCCGTCGGGTCAAACCCGATATAGAAGACAGCTTTCCCTGTATTCACCAGTTCCCGGATCTCTACCTCGTCAGTCACCTGCGCCAGAAGCCCTCTGGCTTTCAATTCCTCATAAACCTGCATCTTATTCCTCCCAATCTTTCACTGCACGTATCTTTTATCCCGCATCCGACAGTACTTCCGCACAGTCAGACGCTGACAAATCCCGCCCTGCGAGCTTAAACCTGCCTGTCCCAAGCTGAAAGCTTCTCCAATAAACTTAACCGGCAGACATTTTCTCTGTCAGGTGCCGCACACTGCCTCAAAGTGTGCCCTCTCATCCGCAGTGCCGCGGATAAAAAAACTCCCGTCCTGTCATAAGGACGAGAGCCAATCTTCCCGTGTTACCACCTTACTTTACAGGAAACTCGCGTTCCCTGCCTCACTGAGTACGCATAATACCCTGATGCGATAACGGACATCTGCCGCTGCAGCCTACTGAAGCTTTCAAAGCTGTTCGGTGCAAAGCTCCCGGATGTATTCAAAACCATCTTCCGGTGCGCCTCTCATCCTCCGGCTACTTTCTGTACGTTCCAGTGGTTTCTACTTGTTCCGTTCCCTGCTTTGCCCTAAAGTATAGCCAGCAGGAGAAGGTTTGTCAAGGCTGAAATTTGGGAAATTTGCGAAATTTTCAGACTTTGATGCCAATTTCACCAAACTTGCAGAAATCTATCTTCTCCTAATCTCAGACGAGACTACTCACTCCAACGGCTCATACTCTGGGGGCAATCCGGGATCGATCAGCAAATTCTCTCCGTCCGCAGCCGCCGTCGCCAGCTGATCACAGCGCTCGTTCTGCGGATGCCCGCTGTGGCCCCTCACCCAGTGAAACTCCACCCGATGCGGTTCCTTTGCTTTCAGCAGCCGCTGCCAGAGATCCACATTTTTCACCCTTTCCTCTCCGCTGCGCATCCAGCCTTTTCGTATCCAGTTCTCAATCCAGTGCTGATTGAAAGCATTCACCAGATACTGGGAGTCAGAGTAAAGCTCCACCTCGCAGGGACGAATAAGCGCCTCCAGACCCACAATCGCCGCCAGAAGCTCCATCCGGTTGTTGGTAGTTCTTTGATACCCCTGGCTAAACTCCCTCGTATGCAGTTTCCCCTGCGGAGTCACATACTCCAGGATGACGCCATACCCGCCGGGACCATTTGGATTTCCCCGCGCAGAACCATCTGTATAGATTTTTACCAGCAATAAGAGCCCTCCTCTTTGTTTTCACAGGATTTCCCTGATCTTTTCCATCACTTCCCCTGCCAGCTTATGATCCGCTCCGCTGGCGGAAACACCGACCACCACAGGACCTTTCTGTGCGACTCCCGGAAAAAAGAAATCGCATTTCTCCCGGCTGCTGCAGACATTGACCGGGATACCTAAGCACTTGCAGGTGCTGTAAATATCATTGTTGGTCTTCGTGTCAGAAGTCGCCGCGATCACGACTGCCGCATCATACAGATCCTCCCGCTCATAATGTTTGCGCAGGATCGACAGCCGTCCCTCTTTCTCCAGATCAAGCAGTTCCTGGTTCACCTCCGGTGCAATCACGGTGAGGCGGTCGGTAAAGTCGACCAGGGTACGGATGCGCCGTTTGGCGATCGTTCCCGCTCCCACTACGACCACTTTTTTCTCAGACAAATCCACAAACATCGGAAAATACGGTTTTCCCATCAAACCACCCCGTTCTGCTTTGCTGAAACCATAAAACCTGGTGCGCCCGCTCTTATGCCTGGCAGATTTTCTTTGCATCTTCCAACTTTTCTGCCTCATCTTACCATGAAAAAACAGGAAGGTCAAATTTTCAGGAAAAAAATCAATTTCTGTATCGACTTTCCCCACCCCTTATATTATAATGTTGCACGGTACCAACACAGAAAAAATGACGAACTGAGGCGACATTCATGGCAATTCATTTTGAAAAGAAACTGCCCATCCCGGCAGAAATCAAGAAGCAATACCCGCTTTCTGAGAAAGTCAAAGCCATCAAGACAGAGCGTGATGCCGAGATCCGTAAGGTATTTACCGGAGAATCGAACAAATTTCTCGTCATCATCGGCCCCTGCTCGGCAGACAATGAGGAATCTGTCTGCGACTACGTAAACCGCCTGGCAAGACTGCAGGATAAAGTCGGAGACCGGCTGATTCTGATTCCCCGCATCTACACAAACAAGCCGCGCACGACCGGTCAGGGCTACAAAGGCATGGTCCACCAGCCGGATCCATCCAAGAAACCGGATCTGTTAGCAGGCATCATCGCTATCCGTAAGCTCCATATCCGGGCCGTGGAGGAGACCGGGCTGACCTCGGCGGATGAGATGCTCTATCCGGAAAACTGGCGCTACCTCGATGATATCTTATCTTACGTAGCGATCGGCGCCCGCTCCGTGGAAGACCAGCAGCACCGCATGACCGTCAGCGGCATGGATGTCCCCGCGGGCATGAAGAATCCCACCAGCGGAGACCTGTCTGTGATGTTCAACTCGGTGCAGGCTGCCCAGAGCAAACACAACTTCATCTACCGCGGCTGGGATGTCTATACTGACGGCAATGACCTTGCGCACGTCATCCTGCGGGGAGCGGTCAACAAACACGGCAACTGCATTCCCAACTATCATTATGAGGATCTGATGCTGCTTCTGGAAATGTACGCGAAAAGAGGCTTAAAAAACCCGGCAGCCGTGATTGATACGAACCATTCCAATTCCAACAAACAGCACATGGAGCAGATCCGCATCTGCCACGAGGTGCTGCACAGCCGCAATTACAACCCGGAGATTCGGGAGATGGTAAAAGGCGTGATGATTGAGAGCTACCTGGTCGGAGGCTGCCAGCAGCCGGACAGTCCCTGCCACGTATACGGGCAGTCCATCACCGATCCCTGTCTTGGCTGGCAGGATTCGGAAAAGCTGGTCTATGATATCTACAAGATGTGCTGATATTTTCCTGGGCGGCAGGTTAACTTCACAACCGCTTCTTTTCGGGCGGAAAAAAACAAAAGCAATGAGGAGGATTCTTTCCTATGTCACTTGGTGTATCTATCGTTGTGTTACTCATTGGTGTGGTTCTGGTAGTCAAAGGCGGTGACTGGTTTGTCGATGCCGCCAGCTGGATCGCCAGAGCGGCCGGTATCCCTTCCTTTCTGATTGGCGCTACGATCGTAAGCTTTGCCACCACGATGCCGGAGATGATCGTCTCCGTCACGGCCGCGATTGAGGGGAAGAATGATATGGCCATCGGCAATGCCGTCGGCTCCGTGAATGTAAACACCGGTCTGATCATGGGACTGGCGATCATCTTTCTAACCGTCATCACCAAGAGAGCAAGGTATCTCAAACAGTGTCTCATGCTGATCGCCGCTGCGGCGATTCTGTGGATAGGAAGCTCCTCCGGGAACTTAAAAATCTGGGCCAGTCTTCTCCTCGTGGCACTGTTTGTTGTATTTACTGCCTTCAATGCGCTGGATGCCAAAGGAGAAATGACAGCGGCGGAGAAGAAGGAGAAAGTTGAGAAAAAGGAGATCTTCAAAAACATCGTCCTGTTTCTCATCGGTGCGGTCGGTATTGTGTTAGGTTCCCAGTGTCTGGTAAACGGCGGCTCCGCTCTGGCCACCGCTTTGGGAGTGCCGGAACGCGTCATCGCCGTAACCATGGTCGCCATCGGCACCTCTCTGCCGGAACTAATCACCACCCTGACCGCCATACGCAAAAAGGAATCGAACCTTTCCGTAGGAAATATCATCGGAGCCAATCTGATAGACCTGGCGCTCATCCTGCCGGTCTGCTCTCTGGTATCCCACACGGAATATGCGGTATCTGCCCAGTCGCTGGCACTGGACATGCCGTTTTGCATGCTGATTACGCTGATTGCCTTAATCCCGATGCTGATTAAGGAACGGGCCTACAAGCTGCAGGGAATCCTGATGGTGGCTCTCTACGTCGGATATATCGCACTTACGGTCTAACCCAGGAAACTTCAAGTACATAAACGAAAAAACGGAAACGACACCTACGCGGGAAACGGCAGGAAAGGAGACACGTGATGAAATTTATCTATCCAGCGATTTTATCCAAAAAAGAGGCGGGCGGCTACTGTGTCCGTCTGCCGGATCTTACCGGCTGCTTCGCAGAAGGGGATTCCATCGATGAGGCGATGGAAAACGCCAACGCAGCCGCCCTTGACTGGATCACCCTGGAACTGGAAGAAGATCTTCCGCTTCCTGCTGTCTCAGAGCCTGGAGATTTAGTGCTTTCTGAAGGGGACGAACTGCGCAATGTATGCGTAAATTACCGCTTCAGCGACGGCTGGGAGGAATAGGTTCTGCGGTATCAGATGATTCAGGCGTCAAAAGGTGATTACGGATTGTTCCGCTGCTTCGCAGCTTC
>CAZXSN010000099.1:0-8817 GCA_964643295.1 uncultured Lachnospiraceae bacterium | reverse complement strand
GAGCAATGCACGAGGGTGATTACGGATTATTTGTCACGCTTTCCAACTACACGAAAAAAGCGCAGAACTATCTCAACAACACGCCTATTATCCGCGGCATAAACGGGA
The DNA here is from genome assembly GCA_964643295.1 of uncultured Lachnospiraceae bacterium. GTDB lineage: Bacteria > Bacillota > Clostridia > Lachnospirales > Lachnospiraceae > Merdiplasma. Next base: position 8,709 of record CAZXSN010000099.1, on the reverse strand, counting down.
CGGAACTGGTTGACCTGATTCTGAAATATTATGAGGATTTAAGCGAAAAGTACAAAAAGATGATTCCTCTGAAAATGGTATATATTCCCATGCCAAAGACGGAGGATTAAACTTTTCGGCATTTACATACTTTTGAACGGGCCGCGAACTTTGCCATGTCCTGCCAAAGGAGGGCACCTTCTGAGATGGTTTCCCGCGTTCTTCCAGGAGCCGCGAAGCGGTGTTTGGTAGCGGCGGAGAATCACTCTATACCTGTACACACTCTGTATACGTATTTACTTATGCGAATTCACCAAAAATCAGATTCGTCTTTTTTGACAAGCAGTCCCTGATGTGGTAGAATGAACTGTCACTTGAAACAGGCCCTGAAACTCAAAGGTCTGCAGAAAATTCCAAAGGAAATTCAGGGAGGAATCTCATGAAGAAAGATAGATACATGGCCGGAATGCTGTGTCTGATGCTTACTGCGGGGCTAAGTGCCCCTGCACTCGCAGAGGAAACCCTGCCCGCGGAGCCTGAGACGCAGACGGTCACGGAAGCAGCGCCCCAGACCGAAGCCCCGGTGACGGAAGCACCCGCGCAGAGCAATCCGCAGGAGGAAGTACAGGATACACCCTCTGAGGGGGAACTTCTGATTGTGGAATCCGAGTCAGAGCAGGCTTCCGTTCCCAACGGACCCATCACCCAGGATCCGGCAGAATCCGGTGATACAGATGTATCGGATGAAGAAAACCAGGCGGCTTTCGATCTGATCATCATAGAGGATGAAAACGGAACCATGGAACAGGAACCCACCGAAGCGGAGTCGGAAACTTCCTCGGAGTTTGAAAACGCGGGAGAGAGTGAGAAGAAGGAAGGGGAGGAGATCCTGTTTACCCTGGAAAAGGAGCAGGTGACACGCTGGGGAGAGAGCCTGAGCGAGTTCACCGCCTACCCGGTGGGGGATCTGTCCCAGAACCAGGCGAAGATCTACCGCTATCTGCGCGATGAACTGAAGCTCAACAAAGCGGCGGCCAGCGGCATTCTCGCGAACATGGAGAGTGAATCAGCGTTCTCCACGGTGGCGGTGGGAGACAGCGGCACCAGCTACGGGCTCTGCCAGTGGCATGCGGGACGCTTTTCCAGTCTGGTTGCCTGGTGCAAGGAGAACGGTTACAATTATCATCTGCTGGACGGACAGCTCGCCTACATGACCTGGGAATTAAACAACGGCTACGGAAACGTCTTCTCCTACTTACAGAAAGTGCCGGATACAGCCGGCGGCGCGTACCAGGCAGGGTATTGCTGGTGCATGTACTATGAAAGCCCGAATGATACGGTCAACCGCGCGGTTTACCGCGGCAAGGTGGCCATGCACAACTATTTCCCCTCCGACCTGGACGCGATGGAAGATGAGGCGAAAAAAGAATTCCAGGGAAGACTGATCGGCGGGAGAGCGCTGTTTCTCTTAAACGGTCTGCTGGATCTTTGCGATGAAGAGGATCCGCTCTCGGTTGCCACGGAATTCTGGCTGCACATCAACCTGATTGAGGACGTGGACGCATCCGTTCTTCTGGAAGACGATTTCGTTTAACGAATCTTTCTTTAGACGCGAAGGAGCACAAAACCTGGAGACGTTTAAGATCAGCTTTTCCCTGAGAGAAAATATGCCGGGAGGACGGTATGAAGATCCAGATCAAAAAGCTTAGTAAACAGGCAAGGCTTCCCGCGGCCGGTTCCGCGCTGGCTGCCGGTTACGACCTCTACTCCTGTCTTCCTGAGGAAGTGACCATCGCCCCGCATACGACACAGATGGTGGGGACAGGGCTGGCGGCTGCCATTCCGGAAGGATATTTCGGCGCGATTTTTGCCCGCAGCGGGCTGGCGGCAAAAGAGGGGCTGCGCCCGGCCAACTGCGTAGGAGTGGTGGATGCGGACTACCGGGGCGAACTTATAGTAGCGCTGCATAACGATTCGGATACCGCGCGGGTAGTCGGTGACGGAGAGCGGATCGCTCAGCTGGTCGTTTTGCCCTGTGAAAAACTTGACTTTGAAGAGACGGACACCTTGCCCGATACGAAACGCGGGGCAGGCGGTTTCGGGCATACCGGAGTAAAATAGAAACGGGAAGAAAAAATCCCGCACCCGATTGGCTTTTTTCGAAATCACCACACGATGGCTCTGCTTTCTGCTTTGGTCTTAGATTTGAGCAGGTCTTCAGAACCAGAACTGAAAATACAAAATTAAGCATACAAAATGAAAGGGAAACGACCAAGGCCGTTTCCCATAATTCTGTCAGGGTGTCAGGATCCTTTCACGGGACTTTCCGTCGGCTGCTGGATGCTTTTTAAGGCTTTACGAAACTGGCCGGCAAAGAGGATCGCCGTGAAGGTGACCGCCAGGACATCGGCCACGGGTTCCGCCATATAGACGGCAAGAGTTTTGTCGCTGTAAAGATGCGGCATCAGATAAATTAAGGGAAGCAAAAGTACAAACTTTCGCACGATGGCCACAATCGCCGAGGCTTTCGCGTTCCCTAAGGAGACGAAAGTCATCTGGCAGGCGATCTGGATGCCAAAGAGGAACAGAGCGCCGCAGTAAATTCGAAGCACCCGGGAGGCAAAGTTAAGAAGCTTTGGATCAGGTGTGAAGATCGACACAAAAAGCCTCGGGAAGAGCATAATCATCGCCCACAGCGAGACAGAGTAGATAAGGCTTACGATAAGCAGCAGGCGAAAGACCTGTTTCACACGGCCGGCATTTCTGGCCCCGAAGTTGTAGCTGGTGATCGGCTGTGCCCCCTGGGCAAGCCCCTGTAAGGGCAGCATTGCGAACTGCATGACACTCGTTAAGATGGTCATGGAGCCGACGGCGATATCCCCTCCGTAACGCAAAAGGGATGAGTTAAAGCAAACGGAGATCACGCTCTCACTGGACTGCATGATAAAGGGGGCAACCCCTAAGGCCAGACAGGGCAGGACAAGGGAAGGCTTTAAGGCAAGCGTTGATCTTCTTAAACGAAGCAGCGTCTTTTTTCCGCTTAGGAAGCGGACCACCCACAGGCAGGAAACGCCCTGGGAGAGTACCGTCGCTAAAGCGGCGCCTCTTACCCCCATGTGGAAGACGAAGATAAAGAGCGGATCGAGGAGGATGTTCAAGACCGCTCCGAGTAAGACGGTCAGCATCCCGGTGCCGGAAAAGCCCTGCGCGGTGATATAGGAGTTCATGCCTAAGGTGAGCTGCACAAACACCGTGCCCAGCGCATAGATCTGCAGATAGGCGCTCGCGTAGTCAATCGTATTCTCACTGGCCCCAAAGGCCATTAAAAAGGAGCGGTTTCCCACAAGGAGAATGACGGTCAGCAGCAGGGACAGCACAAGCTGCAGCGAAAAGCAGCTGCCCATCGTCTTTTCCGCCGTGTCATTGTCCCCCTTTCCCATAAAAATGGAGGCCCGGGGTGCCCCTCCGCCGCTTACAAGCGCGGCGAACGCGGAGACAAACATGATGATCGGCATACAGACACCAACGCCTGTTAATGCCAGGTTGCCTTCCTGCGGCATATGGCCGATGTAGATGCGGTCGACGATGTTGTAGAGCATGTTGATGAGCTGCGCCGTGATGGTCGGGACTGACATTTTAAACAGCAGTCTGCCCACCGGGGCGGTGGCAAGATAGGAATTGTCTTTTTTCTCCATGAGAACTCTCTCCTTCTGCAGTGTCCAATCTGCCCGAAAAAGGGCAGGAAGAAAAACTACGGGTACGGCTTTGAGTATAGCACTTTTTGGGAAATTTGGGGACCTGATTTGCCGAAACCGGAAGGCCGGACACTTCCGGTGAAGAAATGGCCCCTGTTAGATGTAAGGACGAACAGACGGACAATTGGTGGAGCAGGTACGAATAAGAGGGCAGAGAATGCAGAAACGAAACTTTCAGAAAGAACTGGACGAAATAATCGCGGGGCTATTGCCGGGACAGGTTCCTTCGCTGCTTTTGCACAGCTGCTGCGCACCCTGCAGCAGTTACGTCCTCGAATATCTCTCCCGGTACTTTTCCATCACCGTCTTTTACTATAACCCGAACATCTACCCGCCGGAGGAATACCAAAAGAGGGTGGAAGAGCAGAAGCGTCTGATTGAGGCGCTCCCGGCAGACCACCCGGTACGTTTCATAGAAGGGCCTTATGAGCCGCAGGAGTTTTTCACTGCGGTGCGGGGACTGGAGGACATCCCGGAGGGCGGGAAGCGCTGCTTCACCTGCTTTTCGCTGCGGCTTCGAAAGGCGGCGGAGATGGCAAAGAAAGGCGGATATGATTACTTTACCACCACACTTTCCATCAGCCCGCTTAAAAACGCCCAAAAGCTAAACGAGATCGGCGAAAAGCTGGGCCAGGAGTACGGCGTTGCCCATCTCCCGGCGGACTTTAAGAAGAAAAACGGCTATCGGCGCTCGGTGGAATTATCCTCCCTCTATGGCCTCTACCGGCAGGATTACTGCGGCTGCATCTATTCACAGCGGGAGAGGGAGAGGCAAAAAGAGAAAGGGGCCGCGTTAAGAGTTCATGACGCTGTGTGAGAGGGGAAAATGACATGCTAAAGGGCAAGGAACCTTTCAGCTAAAACCGGTCAGCTGTAAATTCCCCATCAAAACATAATCAGCCGGACACTTAAACAGGAAACCCATCAGCCGAAAAAAGAAGGCTGTTTTACAATACCGAAAGGAGCAAGCTTAAACAATGGCACAGCTTTGGGGCGGAAGATTTACCAAACAGCTCGATGAGCTGGTTTCCGATTTCAACGCGTCGATCCGCTTCGACAAACGGTTTTTCAGGGAGGATATCGAGGGCAGCATGGCCCATGTGACAATGCTGGCCAGACAGGGGATCCTCACCAGACAGGATCGGGATGAGATCATCGGCGGCCTGAGGGGGATCCTGGAGGATGTCGAAAACGGGAGCTTACCGATCACAGAGGAGTATGAGGATATCCACACTTTCGTGGAGACAAATCTGATCAGGCGAATCGGCGATACCGGGAAAAAGCTGCACACCGGGCGCAGCCGCAACGATCAGGTAGCCCTGGATATGAGGCTCTATATCCGCAGGGAATTAAAAGCCACCGATGAGGAGCTGATCGGTCTTCTGCGTACGCTTCTTGCTTTGATGGAGGAGCATGTGGATACCATCCTGCCGGGCTTTACCCATCTGCAGAAGGCGCAGCCGGTGACTCTTTCGCATCACCTGGGGGCCTACTTTGAGATGTTCAAACGCGACCGGGAGCGCTTATCCGATATCTATGAGCGGATGAACTACTGCCCGCTGGGCGCGGGGGCCTTAGCCGGCACCACCTATCCGCTGGACCGCGAGTATACGGCCAAGCTCCTGGGGTTTGCCGGACCTACCCTTAACAGCATGGATTCCGTGTCCGACCGGGACTACGTGATCGAGTTTCTTTCGGCGCTCTCCCTGATCATGATGCATTTAAGCCGTCTCTGCGAGGAGATCATCCTTTGGAATACCGACGAATACCGGTTTGTGGAACTGGACGACGGCTTCAGCACCGGCAGCAGCATCATGCCGCAGAAGAAAAACCCGGATATCGCGGAACTCATCCGCGGCAAGACCGGGCGTGTCTACGGAGCGCTGACGGCGATGCTGACCACGATGAAGGGACTGCCGTTAGCCTACGATAAGGATCTGCAGGAAGACAAGGAAGGTACCTTTGATGCGATCGATACCGCGAAAAGCTGCCTTTCGCTGATGAAAGGCATGCTTACCACGGCAACCTTTCACAAAGATGTCATGGAGCGCTCCGCCAAAGGCGGATTCACAAACGCGACAGACGCGGCAGACTACCTGGTCAGCCACGGGGTTCCCTTCCGCGATGCCCATGGGATCGTCGGACAGCTGGTGCTTCGCTGTATTGAAAAAGGGATCTCCTTGGACGATTTATCCCTGGAGGAATATAAAGAAATCTGTCCGGTTTTTGAGGAAGATATCTATGAGGCCATCGATTTAAAAACCTGTGTGGAAAAGCGCCGGACAATCGGCGCTCCCGGAAGAGAAGCCATGCAGGAAGCCATTATTCAGGAACGCAACTATCTGGAAAAACATCCCAGGATCCAGTAAATAAGATATCTGGAGCGCAGGAGAACATAAAGAGGAGTGAAAACAATGGAGAATAAGTTAAAGGTAGGAATTCTGGGAGCGACCGGCATGGTAGGGCAGCGCTTTATCTCCCTGCTGGAAAATCATCCCTGGTATGAAGTGACAGCGCTGGCAGCCAGTCCCCGCAGTGCGGGAAAAACCTATGAGGAGGCCGTAGCCGGCCGCTGGAAGATGGAGACACCGATCCCGGAGGCAGTCAAAAAGCTCGTGGTCCTGGATCTAAACGAAGTGGAAAAGGTCGCCGCCGGAGTGGATTTCGTATTCTCCGCGGTGGATATGAGCAAGGAAGAGATCCGCAAGATCGAAGAAGCCTACGCAAAGACGGAAACCCCGGTCGTTTCCAACAACAGCGCTCACCGCTGGACCCCGGATGTGCCGATGGTCATCCCGGAGATCAACCCGCAGCATTTCGAGGTGATTGAGAGTCAAAGGAAGCGCCTGGGCACCAGAAACGGCTTTATCGCCGTAAAGCCGAACTGTTCCATCCAGGCTTATACGCCGCCTCTGACCGCCTGGATGGAGTTTGAACCCTTTGAGGTCGTGGCCTGTACTTACCAGGCGATCTCCGGCGCGGGCAAGACGTTCGCGGACTGGCCGGAGATGGTGGAGAATATCATTCCCTACATCGGCGGCGAGGAAGAAAAAAGTGAGCAGGAGCCGTTAAAGATCTGGGGGAAAGTGGAAGACGGCGTGATCGTTCCGGCAAAGAGTCCGAAGATCACCTGCCAGTGCGTCCGCGTCCCGGTCTTAAACGGGCATACGGCGGCGGTATATGTCAAGTTCCGAAAGAAGCCCTCGAAAGAGGAGCTGATCGCTCGGTTAGTAAGCTATCGCGGTCTTCCGCAGGAATTAAATCTTCCCAGCGCCCCCTCCCAGTTCATCCAGTACCTTCCTGACGACAACCGTCCGCAGGTTAAGCTGGATGTGGACTTCGAGCGCGGCATGGGTGTCTCGATCGGACGACTGAGGGAGGATTCGATTTACGATTTCAAGTTCATCGGTCTGGCCCACAACACCGTGCGCGGAGCGGCCGGCGGCGCAATCCTGTGCGCAGAGACCTTAACCGCCAAAGGATATATCGAAAAGAAAGGCTGACGGAAGGCAGCGGATACCAGGATGTTTAAGAAAAGGAACATCTCTTAGACAGGACACCTAACCGGAAAACGACCGGTCAGGTGTATCCTCTATGCTTCCCTGGAAAACATAAGAGAAGCGAAACAGGGCCGGAAAAGCTCGTAAGAAAGCCTGTAGGCTTAAGAAAGATGGACAGCGGGAAAGACAATGGAAAAGAAAGAATCGAGTAAAAATACTCCTAAGAAGAATACAGGAAAGACCTCGGAAAAATCTTCTGAGAAAAGTTCGGGGAAAACTTCCAGAAAAGCTCAGGAAAAGAGCTCAAAAAGCAAGCCTAAAAAGAGTTCCGGAAAGAGGTCCAGGGGCGGAAAATTTGTCCGCATCTTCCTTGTGGCGGCGGCAGCCATTGTGGCGGCAGGAGTCCTGTTTTATCTTGTCGTCCTGCTGACTGCGTGGTTTTAAAGGAGCAGGTTATGTTCAAGGCGATCGGAAAGGTTTTGACTGTACTTCTCGTTTTTGTTCTGGGTTTTGGTGCTGGGTGGGTGTACTACGATCGGCAGTATGTTAAAAATGCGCAGATCGTGGAGAGTACGAAAGAGTCTGATCTTAAACTCCCTGGAGAAGTGGAAAGACGCATTGTCACCGAATCAGAGATAGAAGTGCAGCTAAAAAAGATCGGGGAGCTGGATGTCTATTCGGGGGAATACACGGTTTCGAAAACAGCATCGAACACCAGAAGTTTCCTGGATGACATCGCGATTCCGGGCACAACCAATACGATACATATAGAGTGCTCCGGGATTGTCAAAGTCGGATATGACCTGGATGATATCAAACCGGAAGTGGATAATGACAGCTTAAAAATCTACATCAGTCTGCCGGAGCCGGAGGTGCTGAGTAACTACCTGATCTGGGACACGGTACAAAGCGATGAAAAGAACAGTGTGCTCAATCCCATCGATTTTGAGCAGTATCAGCTGCTCATTGACGAACTGGAGGAGGAAGGTCTCGCGAAGGTGGAGAACGAAGGGATCTATGAGAAGGCAGAGGAAAACGTTAAGTCGATTATTGAGGAATACATGGCTGGTTTCGAAGGCTTTCAGGTAGTATTTCTGTAAGCTCCCTGATTCTCATCCCTGCCTTTTGCGGAGAAAGAATCCCGGAAAGGAATCTATTGACTTTCTATCCTTAAAAGATGCGGTGAGAAGGCGGCGGGGCAGAAAGGTTTTTGCTTTTCGTTTCACCCGCAGGAAGGCGAACGTGCCCCATTCGCGAAGCGAAAAGCGGGCAAAGATCTAACAAATGCAGGAGAGGCTTTAAAGAAAAGGCATCTGTCACCGCCGCAAAAAGAGGGCAGGAAAATCAGAAATAAGAGCAAAAAGAATCCCTGTCCCAGGGAGAAATTTCTGGACAAAACGTCTTGTCTATATTATGATTTAGGCGTCAAAAGGTGATTACGGATTGTTCCGCTGCTTCGCAGCTTCCACAATCCT
>CAZXSN010000098.1:0-8887 GCA_964643295.1 uncultured Lachnospiraceae bacterium | reverse complement strand
CCGGCACTTCCAGGCTGATTCCATCTATGGTTATCAATGCCATATCTTTTCCTCCCTATTTTCCTCTATTCCTGAGCGGAAGTTGCCTGTTCCCTGCTGATATACTCCACCGCGCTCTTGGCGGAAATCCTTCCGGTATTGACCGCATATCCCATGGAGTTGCCCGGAAGCAGGAACATGTAGCTGTCATCGTAGATGTTGCAGGAGTCCGCGCCCGCGCAGTAAAGACCGGGGATCGGCATAAACTCGCTGTCGCACGCCTCGCAGTTTTCGTTGATCCTCACGCCGCCGACAGTTCCGTATCCGCCGGGATGAATGCCGCAGGCATAAAACGGAGCCTTAAAGATCGGGCGAAGATACTTGGGCGATTTAAAGAATTCCTGGTCATAACTGTCACAGAAGTAGTTGTAATCATCGACGGTGTTCTTAAGGTTTTTCGCGTCGATCCCGACTTTCCCGGCCAGCTCCTCAATCGTATCCGCCACGAAGAAATTCTGGGTGCCGTTTTCAAAAATCGTTTCCATTCCGTCATAGAAATCGGAGACATCCGGGTGCGGATTGACAAGACTCGTCACATCCACGCCGTTTTTCACATAATACTTGACAATCGAAGTATCCACGATACTGAAGACCACTTTGTCCTTCTGGTGGTTGGCCACATTGCTTAAATAGGTGGTGTTCTGCATGTAATACTCATTCATCACACGCTTGCCGAAGCGGTTGACCAAAAGGTTTGGCTGGCGGAAGATGTTGAGCACACCAGGTGCTGCCGGTTCTCCGCCGCCCGGATCGCAGGCCATTTCGATACGCACGGGCAGTTTCTCCGCGCCTGCCTCCCAGGCCATACGCAGCCCGTCGCCCATAATGCCGGGGATAGCAAAGTTAAAGACATCCTTGCCATGCTCCAGGCCGGTCAGTTCCTTGATCATCTGCTTATTCGCCCCGGCTCCGCCGGTACAGATGATCGCCGCCTTGCAGTGCACTTCCACTTCCTCGTTGTCAGGTCCTTTCGCCAGCACCCCGACCACTTTTCCATCCTCTTTCACGATCTTGTAAGCCGGGGTCTCCAACAAAAACTCCACGCCCAGATCCAGGGCATTCGAGTACAGGGCACGGTTCATGAAGGAAGCGGCACGGGGACCGATCTCTCTCCCCGTCTTGACGATATGCCAGGTGGGTTCCGCCTGCGGGAAGTATTTGAACGCTCCCTCAAACTCCACGCCTAAATCCTCCAGCCACTGAATCGTCTCCGCGGACTGGGAAAAATAGCGCTTGATCAGACGGGCATCCACGTTGTAGTGGGTGTAGTCCATGAACATGTTGAACGCTTTCTCCACTGTAATGTCATACATCTGCTGCTTCTGATACTTTGTGCCAATGCCCAGCGGTCCCATGCCCATGTTTGCCGCGCCGCCGACGGCCTTCGCCTTCTCCAGCACCAGCACTTTCGCGCCCAGCTGAGCGGCCTGTACGGCTGCGGACAATCCGGTGGGGCCTCCCGCTACCACCGCGATCTGTGTTTCGTATGTCTTCATAAGCAAACTCCTTCCGGTAAGTTTTTTTCAGAAAAATAACGGCAGTCTATCTGGATTTTTCCATTATAAAAAAATCCGGTGAAAGAGACTTCACCAGATTTTTCAGAATTCCCTTTAATTTTTGCCGTCCTGCCTGACAGGGCACCCTGGCAGAGCAAAAATAACTACTCAGATTTTATCCCCTCGCCGGCCCCGGATCTCTTCCCAGAACCGATTCAGGACCTGAAGGATCTCCTTGGGCAGTCTTTTTTTGCACTCCCGCGCCAGCTCCTCCGGCACACCAAAGTAAGCCTCGCCGATCCCGCCCGCGATGCAGGTTAAAGTATCGCAGTCTCCGCCCAGGGACACCGCCGTGCGAATCACATCCTCGAAGCTCTCCCCTTCCAGGAAGGCGGTGATGGCCTCCGGCACGGTCTCCTGACAGGTTTCCACGTGATGGTAAGTCGGCCTGATCTCGTCGCAGGTACGATTAAGATCATAGTCAAAATCCCGGATGATGGCCTCCTTAATCTCCTCCTTCGAGCTGCCCGTTCTCGCAAGATAAATGGCGCTGGCGGCTGCCTGCGCTCCCTTGATGCCCTCCGGATGGTTATGAGTTACTTCCGCGGTAAGCGCGGCCATCTTCTTCGTTTCTTCCAGGGTTTCATAAAGCCAGCCTGCGGAGGAAACTCTCATCGCCGAACCGTTCCCGCAGCTGCCGTACGGTTTCGGATCCTCTTCATAAAGCCACCTGCCAAACATGCCGCCGTACCCGGCATACGGATACTTATGCCCCCACTTCTGCATGGAAGCAGTCAGTGCGTGTTTGATCTCCTCTTCCGACTGCCCTTTAGAATCCAGAAGCGCCTGCGCCACCGCGATGGTCATAACCGTATCGTCCGTGAATTCCGTTCCTTCTCCAAACAAGGGGAAATCCTTTGTCTTGCCGCCCCTGTCAAATTCATAGGGGGCACCGATCATATCACCCAGAATTGCTCCTATCATTCCAATATCCTCCTTAAACATTTTCTGCAGTCAGGATAACACAGTCTGTTTCCCAGGTGGTCGTCTTACAGGCGACTTTTTCATCCTGGGAAAACCGCATCCAGACAGGCCAGACTTTTCAGTCTGACCTGCTTTTGAAATGCGCTCTCAGCCCTTCAGCCCTCTGGACTGACGGTCCATATCCTCGATCACGATGTCGTAGATCTCGCCCAGGGAGGCACAGTATTCCAGCACTTTCCACGGTTCGTTGGTGTGGAAATGGATTTTGATCAGCTCCTCATCCCCCACCGCCAGCAGGCAGTCCCCCTGAAAGTGCTTGGTGAAATACTCACTGATCTGATCCTCGTCCAGATCTTCTCCCTCAATCAAAAGCTGCGTATCATACCTGTATTCCAGCATGTCTATTCTCCTTTTCTTCATCGAACTTAAGTCGGCTCCTCATTCTCCGCTTTAGTCTCTAACATGTGCCCCAACGCACCCTCATCCTTCTGAAAGGTACACATCACCCGCGCAGAAATTTTATCAGCTCATCCAGCCATCCTTCCGCGGATGTCCCCTTGCCGCAGCCGCAGCCATGTCCGCCGGAAGGATAGGCGATCATCTTTGTTTCCACTCCTGCCGCTTTCAATGCCGCATAGAGGTTCTTTCCGTTTTCCGGAGACACCAGATCATCATCTTCGCACATCCAGATGAACGTCCGGGGATACTCTATCGTCACATGTCTCTCCACGGAGAGCCGGTCTCTTAATGACTCGTCTCCCCCTGTCAGTCCCCGAAAACTGTCCTCATGGCAGCCCTGTACGAAACTTACGACCGGATAGCACAGACATAAGCTGGACGCCTTCAAAGACAAATCACCCGGTTTCTCGAAAAGCTGAAGATTCTCTCCGGCAAGCTCCTTCGCCAGAAGGCGGGTATACTCCTCGCTGTAGAGCGTCTGCGAAGCGCACAGATGCCCGCCCGCGGAGTACCCGATAAGAAGCAGGTTTTCATCCAGGATCCCCAGTTCCTCCTGATGTGTGCGCAGATACCAAATCGCCAGAGTCAGATCCAGCTGCGGGGCGGGGTACCTGTTGGGAGAAAACCGGTAGCTGAGCACAAAGGGGCAGTATCCCCTTGCCGCCATCTCTTCCGCGGTGACAAAGCCTTCCTCCCCCATCACTTCCGTCTCATATCCGCCGCCCGGCACAATCAACACCGCAGGACGCTTTTCATCCGTATCCAGTTTCAAAGAGAAGAGTCCGACCGAAGATTTCGTGCCGTCCATATGGGGCATGAAAAGCCCGGGGGCAAGTTCCTGCCAAAGACCTGTAAACTTCCAGCGGTCAGTCTCTGCAATCTCCATGATGCGGTTGGCAGAATCCGGCATCGCCTCCGGCAAAAACGACGCTCCCCAGGGGTACTTCAGGGTTCCTTCCAGCTTAATAAGCGGACGGTCCCGCAAAGACTCCGGTACCGCCTCATACATAACCGGCGGCATCATCCAGCTGATATACTCTGCCATATACGGTGCCTGCATGATCTCATTCCAGCTCATGTCTGCTGTAAATTTCAACGATCCTTCACCTCCAGATTTCTATGTACTTCCATTTCTGTTCTCATCTTACCATAGATACCGGCCGATTTCCAGTTCCAAACTTATCACTTTCAGTTTCTCCAGTATACTTTCCAGTGGGAAAACCCACCCTGAGGCTGGATGTAGGATTTACTCTGAAAAATCTCTGTTTCGCTTCCCTTGATTCCTGCTGCAGACACTCCTCCAAGGCCTGAAGGGCCAACGCGGTTCGGACTGTCCTTTCAGAAAAATTCATCTATTCGTCCCCGTCTTCTTCGTCCGTATCGTTTAAAAGCCGTGAAAGCAGTGCTTCCCGGTGATTCATAAAAAGCTCCGTCACCTGGTAACTGTCCGTATCCTCATAGGAGCATCTTGCCACCCTGTCTCCGTCGAAGGAAAAAAGATCCGCCCCGGGAATGCCAAGCAGAATCGGCGAGTGGCTGGCAATCAGAAACTGCGCTCCGATTCTGGAAAGATTCACGATATGCAGCAGCAGCGTAAGCTGTCTGGAAGGGGATAAGGCAGCCTCCGGCTCATCCATCAGATACAGGCCCGCCTGATCAAACGACTGGAAATAGGCCAGAAAACTTTCCCCATGAGACTGCTCATGCAGGGCTTTCCCTCCATAGTTTCTGTAAAAAACTTTCTTCGAAAGATCATCCCTGTACTCCTCCGCCTTGCTTGCCACGTTAAAAAAGCTCTCCGCCCGGAAAAAATACCCTGCTTTTGCTCTGCGGATTCCTTTTCGCAGAAGAAGGGCATCACTTAATTCCGACACATCGTCATAGGTACTGAAGCGGTAATTGAGATTCCCGCCCTCCGCATTAAAGCCGTAGGCCACGGCGACCGCTTCCAGCAGGGTAGACTTTCCGGTTCCGTTCTCCCCGGCAAAGAAGGTCACCGGAGATGTCAGATCCAGCCTCTTTATCTGTCTTAAAGCCTGAATGCCCTGCAGGTAGGAGCGGGGACTGATCTTTTCCCAGTCAATCTCCACGCTTCTGATAAACCTGTCGCTGTTTTCGTTTTGTACCATTTTTCGCATGAAATACACTCACCTTAAACCTGTCAGGAATACTGAAACAAATCTTCCCCATCTCCGCCGCGGATATGGGAACATCTTTCCGGTGCTTACCTTATCAAAAGCTGATCAGATTCAGGTACTGACTCAAACTTTGAAAACATCTCCGAACCTTCCGGAATCTGCGGTCCCGCACACAAACCTTAGATCTTCCGGTCCCCGTTCCCTTATCGATTATTATACTAAGTTCCCCGCTGGTTTCAAGCAGGAATCCGCATAACTGACCGAGCAGAAGAAAATGGACTTGATTTAAGGACCAATAAAAGTTACACTAACTGAAGAAAGCAGCAGAGAGGATCTGGTTCTCCTACTGTTTCCATGACCTTTTTGAAGCACAAAAATACGCATTCTGGAGGAAGTCAAAATGGGAAAAATCTACTGGGATCTGCCGGAAATCCCACGCCCGGAAGGATCCTATCTTAATCACGCGGACGGACGTGTCTATATAATGTCCAGACCGGTGAACGGCAAAAAATCCCGCACGGTCATCGGGCAGGCAGCCGGTGAAACTATGATGCATCCAAACGAGAACTTTAAGTATCTCTATCCTGCTCTCTGGCAGCAGTACTATCCGGAAAGCAACGCGCAGCCACAGTGCCTGCATGCCGGAATGTATACGGCCGCGCTTGCCGCCGGACACAAAACCGGCTTATATCCCCTCCTTAATGAGGTCTTCGGCACAAAGTGGGCGAATGCTCTCATGGATTACGCCTGCTTCCTTCTCCTTTCCGGTTCAGAGGAACCGGCATCCTTCCCGGAAACGATGGATTCACAGCTTTCGTTTGCTTCCTGCCCTTATCCGGATACCTGGTGGGAGGAGTTTTTCTGCAAAAACCTATGCGGAAAGCAGACGGATGAATTTCGAACCGCGTGGCTTACAGCCAGCAAAGAGCACGGTGCCTCAAAAGCCTGGATTCGTCTCGGTGAATTCGCACTCTCACCGCTTTCCCGAAAGCAGCAGGCAGATGGCTGCGGGGATGTTCCTCCCGTTCGTTTCCTGGATGCCGTAAGCGTACCTGACGGCACTTACCTGACCTTTTTCCTGTCCGAAAGCGGACAGTCTGACAGCGAGGCAGTTTTAGAACTTACAGAAATGCTGTCCCGCGCCGGTATTGAAACCGAAGGCGTTTTCGCGGGGGATCATTTTTTCTCGCGGGAACTTTTTGAGTCTCTCAGAAAGCGGGAACTTTCCTGGATCCTTGCACTGCCGGAAAAAAGCTTTCCCCACACCGCCATGATGAGCAGATACGCCGCCGAGATTCGCTGGAACGTGCGTACCTGCATCAGTGATGACGCTGTATTTGCCGCCAGGGATGAAGTGCCTCTTTTTGAAAACGATCCTGAGAAGATGTCCGTCTGCCTTTTTTTCGACGGACCGAAAGCAGGCGATCTAAACAGGATCAATCGATTTCGCAAAACCACCGCGGGGATTCAAAAGCAGCTTGAGAGCGGAAAGATCCCTGTCATTCCTGACGAATATAAAAAATATCTGTCTTTAAAGAAAGAGGGCAATGAACTGACTCTTGTCACGGATACGCTCTCCTGGCAGGAAGATTTCAACGCGATCGGATATTCCTCCATGGCGGTATCCTCACATCTGTCTGCCGAAGAAACCTGGCAAATCAGCCGCCTGTGGGACTCTTTCAGGGATCCGATCTGTACTTTCGCAGATCTGCCGGACTCTCCTGTAAGGAATGCAGACAGTGAGCAGGAAATCAAAAACTGCTCCGTTCCCCTGCTTACGGCCGGTATCCTGTGCCGGGAACTGACAAACGCCTGCAGGCGAAAGCAGCTTGATCCCAATAAGCTGGTTTCCAAACTGGACCAGCTTACATTCGTGCAGACACCGGAAGGGATCTTTCCCTCCTCCCTCTCCGCTTATCAAAGACAGCTCTTCCTCGAACTGGATTTTCATCCGGAAACGATTTTTGAGCTGGCCAAACAAACCGGACAGCGCCTTGCGGATCCTGATTGTGTCCTTTATCAGACGCTGCCGGACGCGGAGAGTGTGAAGCCAAAGCGGGGAAGACCTCCCAAGGCAGCTTCCTCTTCCAAAGAACCAAAGCCGTCTCGAAAACCCGGCAGACCAAAGGGAAGCAGAAATAAAAAATCCCTGCGGGACGAGACGAACGAAAATCAGGCACATTCAGAGTAATCGGCTTAAGGGGCAAAGTTTCTCCTGATCGTCCCGTTTCTGCTTTTTCCGGTACAGACAAAGCTGTGACCTGGAAAAGATGTTTTCATTCTCAAAACCCGCAGGCTAAGAAAAACCCTCCTCTCTCCCAGATGTCAGGAAAGAGGAGGGTAATAAAGTCAGGTGTTCCGTGCCGCTTTAATCGCTGCAAACAACGTATGGATCTTACGATTCTCCATTGATCATATCCAGCATGCCCTGTATCGTCTCCTCGCTCACCGCGCCGCCGCCGAAGGAGATTACACTGCGCAGAGGCATGTAATTGAGCATCGCCATGCCCATCTCCTTGGTGATCGCCTCTGAGGAGGCATCCGACTCTTCTCCGGAGGGAACAAACATGCCCGCAAGACCGTCCAGCAAAGGTTTGAGCGCCTGCACAGCCGACGGATTGGACAAAAGATCCATGAAGATGGAATTCACCGTGTAGCGCTTTTTAAGCTCCACCGTGGAGTTTACCTTCACCGTGGCGCTCTGCTCGATCATCCGGGAAGACTGCCCAATCTCAATGCGAAACTCCCCTGTTTCTACGTGCCAGTCGTGCAGCTCGCAGTTCCAGTAGGCAAACGCGCGTTTATCCAGAGTAAATGTTACCTCTTTGCTCTCGCCGGGCTGCAGCTCCACCTTTTCAAATCCTTTCAGTTCGCGGACCGGGCGCAGCACCGTACTGCAAACATCGCCTACGTAAAGCTGCACCACCGCCTTGCCGGCACGGCTGCCGGTATTGGTAACCGTCACCGTAGCGTTCAGCGTATCCTGATCGCTGATCTCCTCAGCGCTTAAACGAAGATTCGAGCAGGCAAAGGTCGTATAGCTTAACCCGTGCCCGAAGGGGAACAAAACCTCCCTGTCTTTTTTGTCATAGTAGCGGTATCCGACAAAGATCCCCTCGCGGTAATCGGTGTGATCCCCTTCTCCGCCGTAAAACAGGTAGGATGGATTGTCCGAAAGCTTCACCGGGAAAGTCTCCGCCAGATGCCCGGACGGATTGACGTCGCCAAAAAGCACCCGCACGGTCGCCAGTCCAACTGCCTGTCCGCCCAGATAGGCTTCCAGCACCCCTTTCACTTTATTAATCCAAGGCATCTCCACCGGTGAACCGTTGTAGAGCACCACCACGGTATCCGGATTGGCGGCAGCCACTGCTTCAATCAGCTGATTCATGTAACCGGGCAGCGCCATGTGCGTCCGGTCATACCCTTCCGACTCGTAGGAATCGGGAAGTCCGGCAAAGACCACCGCGCATTTGGCAGATTTCGCGGCGGATACGGCCTCGGCAATCATCTCATCAGTGGATTCATCCTTCGCTACGCTGTATCCCTGCGCATAGGTGACTTTAAGATCCGCCGCCGCTTCCAGTGCGGATGTGATCCTGCTGCAGTTGATATGAGAGGAACCGCCTCCCTGAATGCGCGGTTTCTGGGCAAACTCGCCGATGAAGGCGATCTCGTCGGTCTTCTTAAGCGGCAGCACACCCTCGTTCTTTAAAAGTACCATGCACTCCTGCGCGATCTGCGCGGACAGCTCGTGATCCGCCTCCTGAT
>CAZXSN010000097.1:1376-9409 GCA_964643295.1 uncultured Lachnospiraceae bacterium | reverse complement strand
CAGGAAAGTACACAATCCTGTAAAAAGCATGATTTTGACGGAGCATCGAGGGTGCAACAAAATTATCATTGAGTGACATTTGGGCACATTGACAACTGAATATATTTTTTGTGATGGATGCGATGCTGGCCATTAAGAGGTTTACATTCGGGTTGTCATCCCCACTTTTATGCAGTTTCCTGCGAAAGGATGAACCTCTCTTTTCCTCATTTCGAGTAAAATCCACTTCGCTGTGGAAGGTTGAGATCTCTTTGATTTTTTGAACGGAATTGCCGGTGTTCTACATGGTTCTTCTCTTCACAGTTATGGCTTTCCGGGCGGATCTCTAATTAATATTCAGTTTACACTGACTCTTGAAGGATCATCTCCTGCACCATGATGTCTTAAAAGATGTTGATTCGTATTTGTACTGATGCATTTAAAATCATTCTTGTCCGAATACAGGACTATATTAACTTTTCGTTCATTACATAAAAATCTACCTTGATCTCATCTGGTTGGCAATCATTGCAGTCTTTCTGATAATGATTCTGATTAGCTTTCGGAGATGAGGTCCAAAGAAGGAAAAGTAATTTTCGCCTGTTACAACCTGAATGACCGATGTATGCTTTCCAGTAAGCCGCATCCGGATCTGCGGAATTTAAGCAGAATGGCAGAATGGACAAATTCATACTACAGTCCTTTTTAAATAAAATTGCAGACTCCCATCCTCATTTTCAATGGTTTATTCCTTATAACATCCGTATAAGAAGCCATTAACAGTCGAGTTTCTGAGGCTCTTGGCTGCAGGGATCTTTAAGCATCATGTTATCCTTGAAGGATCGTTTAAATTTATTCAGTATTTTATACATGCATAAATTTGATATCTATTTTACAAAAATATATTTCGTTATTAAGGCAGAGGGCACCGTCAGGAGGGCAGATATCCTATTGACATCTCCATTATATCCATCTTTATTAACTGTGACCGCGGCCACAGACAAAAATGCAGTAAACTATATCCTGGCAAGGTCTGTCTCGGATAGGTTTCAAGTGGACGGTGAACTGGAAAGAAAACAATTCAAAGGGGGGGTTGGTTTATCGCCGAAGCAGCAGATTATCCCTGTGTCAGCGACAGGTGGCATTCTCAGATGCGGCGGAATCATAGAAGTCGGGCACGAAGGATGTTTTTTTGATTGCAGATTTCTGCTTGGATTCAGCATTTTCTTGATTTTTTTTGCTGCGGTATCATCTGGACGGATGATTTCCATGACGCTGCGTTTTACAGTGAACTGGCGATGGGTGATCAGACTTTGTGAATGTCTAGGATTTTTTCCAAGGCATGGTAAGGATTTTTCCAGACTTAATGCTTCGTATTTTTATTGACAGCTCATTTTCCTGGAAAGGATCCGAACAAGAAAGAATATCTAATTCCATCAGAAGCACAGGTGGGACGGCATCAATTTGCGCTCATTTTTGTATCAGTCTTGCAAACTTCGCAAAACTTGGATTCATTAAGACGGCATCAGTACTTTTGTGTCGCATGTCTCGGAAAGTTCTTGCAGAAAAGTACTAACGATGTGGAACATGGAGAAACTGTATTAATTGGCATCCGAAAAGGATGGAGATTGAGAGTTGTCAATTCTCTGCCTTTTGCGTGAGAGTCTCAAATGGAGGGAGTGCATTTTTTGCTTTTCCGCAGACTGCAAATAGGTGAAAAAGAGAATGCGTCTGTGTCTGGCGCAGATGAAGAGCACTTTAAGCGAGTTTTCTTCTTTCTGTCGTAAGGAGGGGCGGAACAACTTAGGGTTCAAAGCTGACGGGGTTGCTATGCAGGGAGGTGACGGCGGTTGGTAAGAAGAACAGAAAACCTGCGGGGACGTGGTTAACCTTCCTGCGGGAGATTACGGAGAAATTGCTGATTGGCGGGAGGTAGGACCAGGATTGAGACGAAAGATTGGGTTGATAGGCACAGGGATTCTTCTGTTTGCGATGTTCTTTGTTGGCGGCAGAGTACAGGCTGCATGGCCGGGCGAGATTAAAATTGAACCGCCGGAAGAAGCGGAAAGTGTGTCAGAGGAGGAGATTCAGCGTGTGCTGAATGGGATGACCCTCGAGGAGAAAGTAAACCAGCTGTTTTTTATCACGCCGGAGGCCTTAACAGGTTCGGGACAGGTAACGGCGGCTGGGAAACTTACGGCACAGTGTTTCGCGGCGCATCCGGTCGGAGGCCTCGTTTACTTTGAACAGAATATACAGACGCGGGAGCAGACAGAATCCATGCTGGCAGGCATGCAGCGCATCAGCCAGGGAAAACTGGGGATCCCTGTATTTCTGGCTGTGGATGAGGAAGGAGGCATTGTCACCCGCATCTCAAACCGGGTGGAAGGGGTTCCCTCTATCCAGGATATGGCATCAGTGGGGGCTACCGGCAACAAGGAGAACGCCTACGTGATCGGTGCGAAGATCGGACAATATCTCTCAGAGCTTCATTTCAACGTAGATCTTGCTCCGGTAGCGGATGTCTGTGATGCCTATGGAGGGTCCATGATCGGCAGCCGTTCGTTTGGCAGCGATCCCGACCTGACTGCAAAGATGGTGCAGACGGAAGTAGATGGCCTGCACTCCTATCAGATCAAGGCGACACTGAAGCATTTCCCGGGACATGGGAGCGCTTCCGGGGACAGCCATTACGGGGCGGCTGTCTGCTATAAAACGATGGATGAACTGCGTACCTGCGATCTTCTTCCGTTCCAAGCAGGAATCGACAGCGGTGCGGATTTTGTGATGGCAGGACATATCTCGCTGCCCAGTATCTTGGAAGATTCGACTCCCGCCTCTCTTTCACAGACGATGATAACACAGGTTTTGCGCAGAGAGATGGGATTTACGGGAGTTGTACTCACAGATGCTTTGAACATGGGGGCGGTCACTCAGCTGTATTCTTCCAGAGAAGCGGCAGTAAAGGCACTGCAGGCCGGTGTGGATATGCTGCTGATGCCGGCAAGCTTTCAGGATGCCTATGACGGGGTCCTTTCCGCGGTGAAAGGTGGAACGATTTCGGAGGAACGGCTGGACGAATCGATCCGGCGAATCCTGCGGGTGAAACTGTCAATGTAGCATAAGGTGTGCAAAGATCTGTCACAAAATGGGCGGTACCAGTTTTTCCATCATCAGGGTATGGAGCAGGGTTTTTCGTTTCCTGAAAGAGCGGGTATTCGTCTGTAAACATAAATGGCATAGGGGAGAGATTTTTAAGATGGGAACGATTCGAGTCGGGAACTGCCGGATTCAGGGAGACCGTACAACCCAGCAGGATTCCATGCAGTGCGTGTGGAAAGAGGATCTTCTGCTGGCTGTCATCTGTGACGGAATGGGAGGGATCGCTGGCGGGGAACAGGCGAGTGCGCGGGCTGTCTGGTGCCTGGAGCAGGAGTTTCTGGCCGTTCCGGAATTCCAGGAAGCTTCGATCCTTCCCTGGCTGGTTGAGAGCTTTGCAAAGATGGATCAGGCCGTCTGTCTTCTTACTGATGCGGAAGGTTCCGCGCTGGGAGCCGGGACAACGGTGGTGGCCGCGATCCTGGAGGAAAATCGTCTTTACTGGGGAAGTGTGGGCGACAGTTTGATCTACCTTCTGCGGGAGGGAACGCTGAGCCCGCTTAACCGCAGACACAATTATGACTTAAGGATCGCTCAACTTTTAGAGCAGGGGGCTTTGACTCAGGAACAGGCGGATTTAGAGCATGCGCAGGGTGAGGCGCTGATCAGCTATCTGGGGATGGGAGGACTGGAACTGATTGATACCTCTCCGGGGGCTGTTTCGCTGCAAGACGGGGATGTGCTCGTGCTGTGCAGTGACGGTCTTTACCGGAGTCTTAGAGAAGAACAGATTCAGGCAATTCTGGAGGAGAGCGGCGGAAACATGGAAATCGCCGCGAAACGGCTGTGCCGGGATGCCAGTCGTCTTACAAGAGATAAACTGGATAATACTACAGTGATTGCGATTTCGTATCAGGAGGATGACGCGGGGGAAGACGGGGAAGATGAAGAAGTGTATGGGGTGCATGCGGGATTATGAGGAGTACAATGGCGTTTGTCCGGTCTGCGGCTATCCGCAGAATCCCGGGAAGAAGGAGAGAAAACGGTTTCCTCAGTCCCTTCCGCCGGAGACGATCCTGGGAGGACGCTACATCCTGGGACGTGTGCTGAGTGCCTCCAATTTTTCCTTTGTCTACATTGCCTGGGATGCTTTGCTGGAAAAACGGGTAGCGGTCAAGGAATATTTCCCTTCCGGTCTGTCTGTAGAGCGCAAGGGAAAGGAGCTTTCTTTCCCCCTTGAAGCAAAGCAGGAGGTGTTCGAAAAGGGACGGGACTGTTTTGCGAAGGAAGGGATGCTGCTGGGAGAAAATCAGGACATTCCTCAGATCGTGGAAATCTATCGAATTATTGAGGAAAATCAAACCGCATACCAGGTAATGGAATATCTTGAGGGCTGTACGCTGCGGGACTGTCTGGATGAAAGGTCTCCTTATGTAACCCTCTCTTTTCCGGAGATTGCCCGGGGACTTTCAGCCGCTTTAGAAGCGCTGCAAAGGAGGAGCCTCTGCCACTATGGACTTTCTCCGGATCACATTTATCTTCAGGAGGACGGGCATATCCGACTTTTGTCCTTCTCGGGAGCGAAAAGGGAGTTTGTCCGGCTGCAGCCCGGGTGTGCCGGACAGCTGTTTGATGAATGCTATACAGCCCCAGAGGTTCTTCTGGGACGGAATTTATGCGAGAAAGCGGATTTCTATTCGCTGGGGACGATTTTGTTTTCGGTATTGACGGGAAAGGCGCCCAAGGCGAGCCTGAAACGGCGAAAGAGACCCGGTCGTTTGAAAGTAAGCGGACCATTTGGAGAGGCTCTTAACAGTCTGGCACAGGCTATGCCGGGAAAGCGTCTGGATGATCTGCGAAAGTTTCGTGAAACTCTTGCGGAGGAAGATGAGGACAGTCACAGTGGACAGGAATGAACATCAGAATGCGTATCCCCATGCACAGAACCGGCGGAAGAAGCAAAAGAAGAAAAATACGAAAAGGACCGTGCACGGTCTGGTCATTGTCATCGCACTGCTGGGGTTGATTCTTGCGGCTGTTTTCTGCCTGCTGCGTTTTGGTGTGCACCGGCAACCTGAGAGGGAAGAGGTTCTGCAGTCGGTCTCAGTCAGTTTGGACATCTCCGAGCGGATCTTTACCGCAGAGGAAGAAGAGGGAGTCAATGGTTACCTATGCGACGAAAAGTATGGACGGATCCCGGGATCACAACGAGGATTATCTGAAAGTTTTTAACGACGGGGACCGGTGGATCTTTGCCCTGGCGGACGGACTGGGAGGCGGAAGCCACGGGGAGCTGGCATCTCGCACTGCCGTGGAGAGTATCAGCGATGCGAGGGACCTTTCCGGGGGCGGACTTTTAGAGCGGATCTTTTGCGGAGCGCAGGAAGCTGTGCTGGAGCAGCAGAAACAAACGCCGGAGGCTGCTGACATGAGTACTACGCTGGTGGTGCTTACGTTGGAGGGAAAGACAGCGCACTGGGCGCACATAGGAGATTCCAGGCTTTATCGGTTTCACGGATGGTTTTTAAAGGAGCAGACGCTGGATCACAGTGTCCCGCAGATGCTTGTGAACATGGGGGAACTTACGCCTAGTCAGATCCGTCACCATGAAGACCGCAGCCGACTATTACGGGTTATTGGAAGAGGCGGAGAAAGGCCGGACTATGAGGAGTCTGCGGAATATTCCCTTAAGAAGGGAGATTCCTTCCTTCTTTGTACGGATGGATTCTGGGAGTATATCACGGAACGGGAGATGCTGCGGTGTCTCAGACGCTCCTCTACGGCGCAGGACTGGCTTGAGAGGATGGAAGAGATTGTGCTTGAGAATGCGAAAGAGACACAGATGGACAACTATTCGGCTATCTGTGTCCGGGTGAATTAAGAGGGATCAGATATGCAGCTGATAAGATGCCCGAACGGGCATATTTATGACCTGGAAAAATCGAAAGAGTGCCCGACCTGTCAGAAGATCAACAAAGAACAGCGAAAGATGCGAACCGAGTGGGTATGGACACAGGGAGAAAAGAAGCTGGAAGCAAAGTCATCGGAGAATGGACTGTCGATCAATGAGCAGAAAACAGTTCCCTTGTTTCCTGGTCGGGAACAGGAAGTGGTGATTCCTTCAGATGGAGGGCAGACGGGAAAACCGGTTATTACCGTCAGGGAAGAGGTGACGCAGAGCTTATTCAGCAGATCCCGGGGCAGAGCCTATGTGACCGGGTGGCTGGTAGCCACAAACGGACCAGCAAAGGGAAGGGATTACCGAATCTGTCATGGGATGAACTGGCTGGGGAAAGATCCTGCTATGGACCTGTGTGTTTCGGAAGATGAGCAGATCGCTGATAAAAACTGTGCGCTGGTCTATGACGATAAAACGAACTTCTTTTTCGTGGTTCCCGCAAGCGGTGCCATTACCCGGCTGAACGGAGAGACATTAAGCAGTGCGCATGAGCTGAAATTCGGAGACAAGATTGAGGCAGGGAAGACGAGGTTTGAGTTTATACCTTTTTGCAGGGAGGGGCATGTATGGGACGGGGAAGACGAATAATAAGGAATCTGCTGGCAGTGGTTTTGACATTAGCAATGTTTTTCACCATGGCGGGGTATGCGGACGAGTCGCAGGATTATAAGATCGAGCAGGTGTTTATCAACATGCCGGAAGTGACCGCCTACTATCGGTCGCCGGATCCGGACGGCGGGATCGAAGCCTATCTGGACGGCGAAGCGCTCACCCTGCAGGAAGTGGTCCGCTTTGCGGACAGCGGGGAAGCCGTGGAATATTATATTCTGGTGGATATCTCGGCGTCGATCCGTGATGACAGATTTGAGGACATCAAGTCCTCCCTGATTCATTTTCTGAACGATCTGCGTACAAATGACAGGATGGTGCTGATGACATTTGGCGATCAGGTGAAGATGGTATTAGGCGGAGACGAAGGGCGCACAGAGGCAGAGAACGTGATTGGAGCGCTTACCAATCAGGACCAGAATACTGTGCTTTTTGAGGCGATCGATGAGGCGGCGGATTTGATCTGGGAGGCCGGGGACGATTCCGAAAAGCACCGGGTTGTGATTGCCCTTTCGGACGGAAAGGACTGCGCGGACGATACGAGAAGTGCGTCAAGCGTGGAAAGCCGCCTGATTTCGCGAGGGATTCCGCTGTATACGATTGCTGTGGAGAATAACCAGGGAGATTCAGAAGAGGAGATTTCCGATTACCGGGGGAAATTCGGAGCTCTTTCACGGGATACCGGCGGGGTGCCCTGGACGGCGACGCAGGAAACAAGTGTGCTGGACGGTCTGGAGGCGGTGAAGGACACACTGATGGGAAGCTGCCGGGCAACATTTACGGCCAAAACGAATGAAATCAGCAATCGTCGGGAAGATTTCATGGTGAAATTTTTAAGTGCCGGCAACATGTCTGATACGGTTTCCATCCTTGTGGGACGCGCTCAGCCGGATGATACGGCTCCGCGAGTAACTGCTAAAAGTCAGGAAGTCAACAGCATCACCCTGACTTATTCCGAGGAGGTTTTAAATGCGGGAGCGGCCAACAATTACAGCGTAAGGCACGAGGGGAGACTGATTCCGGTGCAGCAGGTGATCCAGTCTGCAGGAGCTGGGAAGACATATACGCTGGTGTTTGGAGAGGATCTGTATGTTGGCTCCTATGAAGTTTCGATCAGCAACGTGACAGATTTGTCGAATGAGAAAAATGTCCTGCAGAATGACGCTGTGACCGTGCGCACCGAATGGCCAGAACCAGAGACAGAAACAGAGACAGAAACAGAGACGGAAAGTGAAACTGAGACGGAGGCAGAGACAGAGACAGAGGATCGGCAGTCATTGAGCGCAGGGACACCGCAAGACAGCTATTTGACAACGGGCGAGACGTCTCAGGAAGAAGAGACAGAGACCGAAGCCGAGAGTGAAACGGAGACAGAGACGGAAAGCGA
>CAZXSN010000097.1:0-1276 GCA_964643295.1 uncultured Lachnospiraceae bacterium | reverse complement strand
TGAGTGCGGGTACTTTGCAAGGCGTACAGACGACAACCGGAGAGACATTCCGGGAAGAAGAGACGGAGACCGAAGCAGCAACGGAGACGGGATCAGAGGTTTCGGAAACCTTGAGTGCGGGTACTTTGCAAGGCGTACAGACGACAACCGGAGAGACATCCCGGGAAGAGGAGACGGAGACTGAAGCAGCAACGGAGACAGAAACAGAGGTTTCGGAAACTTTGAGTGTGGGAACACCGCAAGACGGCCAGCCAATATCTGGAGAGACATCTCAGGAAGAGAAAAGCCTGGAGTCCGCGTCTGTCCCGGAAACAGAGGAAACGCAGGAAGTGTCTTCCGGCAGAAATTGGGTGTTTCCGGTGATTATCATTGCTCTTCTTGCACTGATCTTATTGTTTCTCTGGCTGTGGAGACGTAAGAAACGGAAAGCGGATCAAAGTGTGGAGGAAATGCAGATCAAACCGGACCCTGCGGGGGCGAAGAAACATGTCCGGATAGAGAAAGAGCCGGTTTTGCAGCAGATGGAAGTGCAACTGTGGATCAGCAACGGGGCTGCCCAGGCAGAGAAGATGGATCTTTGCATTAATGGCAGCTGTATCATCGGGCGGTCGAACCTGTGCGAAGTTTACTGCGATGATCCGATGATGTCCAAGCAGCATTTTGTATTGGAAGTTGATGAGGGAAATCTGTTCGTAACGGATCTGGAAAGCATGAACGGCACGATGGTGAATGGAGTTCGGATTTCCGGCAGGTATCGTTTGCAGCCATCAGATGAAATCGAAGCAGGAAATCTCCGCTTCCGTCTGGAGTGGAGACCTTAGAGCAGCAGAGAGTGGAGAATTTCAAAAAAGGAGGACGGCAGGATGCAGGGAAATCTTTTAGAAGATCATCGGAGTTTCTGGAAGTTCATTGGGATTTCGTTATTGATCAGGATACCAACTATTCTTATCACTAGTGTGTTTTACTTCTGGCAGTTGTTTTACGGAAGGAATTTTTGGATTGTTCCTTTGTTGGGATATCTGATCGGGTCAATATATCCGGTTTATTTCTGGTGGGAGCTGGTTTCCGACCTGAATGAAGTTTGTGGGTACGTGGAGGATGATGACTACGACCGTTCCCACAGCTATCCGATTGTATGGCTGCTCTCTCAGATTACACTGGGAATTTACGGCATCGTGTGGGATTACAAGCAGGGGAACCGCATGCGCCGTGCGGGTGCGCAGTACGGGATCGAGATTGACGAGAAGGGGACAACCTATCTTTTGTGGGATCTGCT
>CAZXSN010000096.1:0-9568 GCA_964643295.1 uncultured Lachnospiraceae bacterium | reverse complement strand
TTGCCGCCCACACGGGAAACCGAGATACCCGGGTTTACCGCCGGCATCACGCCGGAGTGGAAAAGCTCCGTCTCCAGAAAGATCTGCCCGTCCGTGATGGAGATCACGTTCGTGGGAATGTAGGCAGAAACATCGCCCGCCTGCGTCTCAATCACCGGCAGCGCGGTTAAGGAACCGCCGCCGTGCGCATCATCCAGTTTTGCCGCCCGCTCCAGCAGCCTGGAGTGCAGATAGAACACGTCGCCCGGATAAGCCTCACGGCCCGGCGGACGCCTGATCAAAAGGGAAAGTGCCCGGTAGGCCACTGCATGTTTGCTTAAATCATCGTAGATCAAAAGCACATGCTTTCCCTTATACATAAAATATTCGCCCATCGCGCAGCCCGCGTAGGGAGCGATATACTGCAGCGGGCTGGCCTCTGAGGCCGTCGCCGCCACTACAATCGAATAATCCATGGCGCCGTTCTTCTGCAGATTCTCCACCAGTGAGGCCACCGTGGAACGTTTCTGCCCGATCGCGACATAGATACAGATGACATCTTTTCCCTTCTGGTTCAAAATGGTGTCCGTCGCCAGTGTCGTCTTCCCGGTCTGCCGGTCGCCGATGATCAGCTCACGCTGCCCCCTTCCGATGGGCACCATGGAGTCGATGGCCTTGATCCCGGTCTGCAGCGGCTCGAAAACAGGACGCCGATCGCAGATGCCGGGCGCCGGACTCTCAATCGGGCGAAACTCCTTCGTCTCGATCGGACCTGCCCCGTCAATCGGCTGTCCCAGGGCGTTCACCACGCGCCCGATCATGGCCTCGCCAACCGGAACGGATACGACCTTCCCGGTGCGCTTGACAGTCTGTCCCTCTCCGATATGCTCATCAGAACCGAACAGCACAATCGACACGCTGTACTCCTCCAGGTTCTGCGCCATGCCGAAACTTCCGTCTTCGAACTCCAGAAGCTCTCCGGCCATACAGTTTGTCAGGCCGCTGGCTCTGGCAATTCCATCGCCCACCGTGAGGACCGTCCCTGTCTCGCTCTGCTGGATCGCGTTGTCATAATATTTGATCTGGCTGCGGATAACCTTGGATATCTCTTCAGGTTTTAATTGCATGTTTCCGTTCCCATCCTTTTACACAATCTATCTGTCCGTGATGCAGTCCCCGCCGGGAAACTTCTGTTTCTCTTCCGACCGCCGCAAAGGGTTCGCCCGCGCCTGGAATCCTTCAGATTAAGAAGGCAGCTCGGCGATAGTCGCTTCGTTAAGCTTCCTGGCAATGCCCGCCAGGCGCCCCTGCACCGTGCCGTCCAACTGTCTGCCGTCTAAGTCCACCCGCAGGCCGCCAATCACGCCCGCGTCCGTTATCTGAGTCAGGTGAATCCTGCTGCCGCTTACCTTCTCCAGGCGTTCCTTTAAAGCCTCCATCTGCTTTTCGCTTAAGGAAACGGCACTGGTTACCGTCGCCTCCAGAATCTGATGATCCGCGTTGTAGCGGCGCACATACTCATCGCAGCAGCCGCCGTACTGATTTAAGAGGTTCCGGTCGCATAAGAGTTTCAGAAAATTCACCAGATAACGCTCTGCCTGGCTGCCGAAAGCCTCCTCTATCAGACCGCAGCGCTCCTTTCCCGGAATGGACGGTTCTGAAAGAAGCCGCACATACTGCGGATTCTGCTCAAACAGATCGCGAACCGTACGCGTCTGCTCCAGCAGCTGCTCCGAAAGGCCTTCCTCCACGGCAAGCTCATACAGACTGCCCCCGTACATTCTGGCGGCTTCCGTCATGACGCCTCACCCACATTCGCAATAAATTCATCGATCAGCTTCCGGTGATCTTCCTCGCTGATCTCGCGCTCGATCACCTTGCCGGCAATCTCCATGGCCATGCCGCCGATCTCGTCCTTGACTTCATTGACCGCCTTGCGCTTCTCCTGATCAATCTCCTTAAGCGCTTTCTCCTTCAGGGCTGCCGCCTGCCTGGTGGCATCCTGCAGAATCTCCTCACTCTGCAGGGAAGCACTCTTTCGGGCCTCGTTTAAAATGTCGCCGGCCTGATTCCTGGCCTCGGACAGATTCTTCTCGTACTCGGCCTTCATGGTCTCCGCTTCGTCTTTCGCCTTGACCGCGTCACTGATCTGCGCATCCGCCATCTCCCTGCGTTTCTCCAGGATCCGGTTGATCGGCTTGAAAAGGAAGCGCTTGATCAGATACACCTGGATTAAGAGGTTGCAGATCGTCGCAACGAACGTCCATGGTACAATTCCTACCAGTTCCTGTACCTGCATACTAAGTGCCTCCTTAAGGTTATTTCAGGAAGTTCATAAACATGCCAGGCGCCACAAAGATCAAAAGCAGACCAGTCACGAAGCCGTAAATACCGGTCGTCTCCGCGATCGCGCAGCCCAGCAGCATGGTGGAAGTCACCGCTCCCTTGCACTCCGGCTGACGGCCGATCGCCTCCAGCGCTTTCGCTACCGCGTTCCCTTCACCGATGCCAGGCCCAATCCCCGCGATCAGAGCGCATCCGGCGCCAATTCCACATCCCGCTAATGCAATGCCTTTTGCCAGTAACTGAAAATCCATCTGAAAACCTCCTCTGTCACAATAAATTTTTATGTTGCCCGGGAAAAGAGTCGCTTTCAGTCCCTGTCAGGACTTTTTGCCTCTTTTCTCCGCTTCGTATCTTACATAAAGACGGACACCGTCTTCTTTTAGAAACCCTCGCTACGCATCCACTTCCGCCGCGTTGGCGATGTACATGGTCGTCAGCATACAAAAGATGAACGCCTGCATAAAACCGGTAAACCAGTCAAAGTAAAAGGAAAGGATCGCGGGCAACCCAACCGCGAGCACCGGGATCTGCGAGAGGATATCACCCAGCAGGCCGGGCAAAAGCCCCAGCAGTTTATTGCTGGCCAGCGTCAGCGCTCCGTAAATCAGCGCGTTGATCACCACACCGGAAAGGATGTTGCCAAAATGACGGCAGGCCATACTGATCGGCGTCGCCAGCTCGGAGAGGATATTAAAGGGGGTCATGACCGCAATCGGCGTCGTAAAGCCCTTTAAGTATCCGCCAAACCCGTTTGTCTTGATTTTCTGACGGGTAATCAGGACAAATACCATCACCGCCCAGGCCGCTTCCACCGAAAGATCCGCAGTAGGACTTCTCAGACCCACCAGACTGATCAGATTCGACACCAGACTTGTGGCAAACAGCGCCGCCACAAAAGGCACGAAATACCGGAATTTCTCTCCCATATTTCCGATTACAAAGCTGTTGGCCTTCTCCACCAGCATCTCCGCCAGTGCCTGACGTTTGGAAATATGATCCACTTTCAGATCATGCGTCAGCCAGATGCAGAAACCCGTAATCAAAAGCATCACCAGCCAGCTGACTACTATGGTCTCGCTGATCTGCAGCCTGCCCAGTATGGGAAAATCAATCGGCACCGTATAAAAGACACGTGCACCTGTGATATCCAGCTCCATCAAATCATCTCCTTAGTTCTTCTTGGCCAGTCCCATCAGTTTGATGCCCAGACTCGGAAACAGCAGCGGGGCAATCCCGGCTACGAACTGAAAACACG
Organism: uncultured Lachnospiraceae bacterium; assembly: GCA_964643295.1. GTDB lineage: Bacteria > Bacillota > Clostridia > Lachnospirales > Lachnospiraceae > Merdiplasma. Next base: position 5,988 of record CAZXSN010000096.1, on the reverse strand, counting down.
GAGCCACAATCGCCACCACAATCCACAAAATCTGCAAAAGCATCCGCTGCGTATAACTGGCTTTCATCCGGTTTCTGGCCTCATCCTCATCGGAGGTCGCGGCGACTTTCTGCACGGTCAGCGCCATCAGGAAAAAATTCAGCACCGCCACAAACCACCCTCCCAGGCCGCCCAGGATCACCGTATAGTCAAACGGCACCGATCCTAAGAACCCTAAGTGAAGCACAGCAAACACGATCCACATCAGCACGACGCCGACCGCCGTGAAGACGGCAACGCGAATGGTCTCCTTCCTCACCGCCGGCTGCAGCTTGTCCAACAGACTGCCCATCCCTTCGTCTCCCCTTTATCGGCATCCGCCCTTCTCAATGCCGCTTAAGAATGGCGGTTAAACGAAACTTTGTCTTTCTCCTTCTCCTGTTCTTTCTTCTGGCGTCTTTCCACGGAAAGGTACAGCTTGTACGCCACCATCCCGGATCCGCCCAGGCCAAGGATGAAGCCGGGAATATAGACCCAGCCTCCCAGGCCGGCTTTGCTGGTAAGCAGCCAGCACACTGCCAGGCACAGCAGAAGCGGTGTGATCAGGGACAGGCCAAACTGCGTCAAGAGCGACAAGTTTTTCACAATTTCCGCCCACTGTTTCACGCCTTTTCTCCCCTCTCTCCCCTGCGTCATACAGCTGCTATTTTATAATATTTTTCCTCTGATGTCCAGTAGTATCCGAACGGAAAATTTCCCCTCGAAGTTCCCTGCTGAAGTGATCCTCCCGGAATAAATCCCGCACGGAGTTTCGCATACCCCTCCCAGCCAACGGCTTCTCCACGATTTTTCCATGCACACTGAGCACAAAGAAGCATCAGAAAGAGGCTCTTTCCTTTTCCTTCCCCTCTTTCTGAAGGAGGGCATTCAGCCAACGCTGGGAGTTTCTGTCCGGTCTTGCATCGTGTGAAATCCACAGTCTTCTTACTGAGAACCCGCCCGTGTGCGACAGAAACTCCAGAAAAGTCTCTTCTGTAAAATCCGTATAGTACCTGCCGTCACGCATCCTTTCATCCTTCCCGTACTTAAACGAGGCATAGAGAATCCCTTTCCCTTTAAGAGCCCTCCTCATTCTGGGAAACACTTCCTTAAGCTCTTTCTTCGTAAGATGCAAAATGGAAGCGCAGGCCCAGATCCCGTCATACTCCTCCTTCGAATCCAGCTCGCCAAACAGCAGGCATTTTACCGGCAGTCCGGTAAACTTCCTGGCATAGGCGCACATCTTTTCCGAGCCGTCCGCCGCGTCCACCAGAAAGCCTTTCTGGGAAAAGTACTTCGCGTCCCGCCCGGAACCGCACCCGAAATCCAGGATCCTGCCTCCTTCAGGAACCAGGGACAGAAACTGATCCTGAATCTCGGAGAAGGGAATCTCTGCTGTCTCTTTAAGAAAGGCATCCGCATTACGCTCATAGTAGGCAAGGGTCTGCGTGAAAGCCTGCTGTCCATCCCTCTTCTCCATCCTCTTCCCTCCCTCTCTGCCGTTCCGCCGCTTCGTCAATCCGTTTCCCGTTTTCCCATAGGAATCATCGCCAGGCCGCGGGCATCCGACCGTATCCCATCCTTTTACGCCGAAATGAGAGGATCTGCCCGCGGATCCCTCCTCTTCGCGCTTTACCCTCTTTAAGAAATCCCGGCACACGTGTCCAGTTTTCAAAGAGAAGATCCCGCCATAGGACGATTATAAAAACAGGGGCCTCCCCTGTCAAGCGCCTTCCCGGCATCCTTCTCTTTGGCAGTCTTAAAGCACGGGATCCTCATGCATTCCTAAAACGAAAAATAGGATAAAATCACTGCTCTCATCAAAGGATACTGACATTTGTGAAATCTGTGTTGTAATAGGATGGTGTCCCATTCTTTCATGTATAGGACAGCATTAAACAGATCTCTGCTTTAAGAAAAAACTGCCCGTACAGTGCTCTTCGGACATATGGGAAGAATTCTGACGGCCAGGCAGCTGATGTCCTTTCACATGGAAGGATGGTTTTATCTGAAAAATAGAAAACTGTCGATGGGAGATGAAACTGACTGCTATTGGGAAAATGGTCTCTCAAAAATTTCCGCCTCTGCGGATAGAGCTGCGGACTGAGATACGGAAGCTGTTTAAGTCTACACGTCCCGGCCGATTGGCTTCTTCTTAAAAGTTATTATTGACACTTAAAGTATGCTTTGGTATACTGATCATATTCCGTATATGCGAGGTTATAAGCTTATGCCCAGAACATACAAGCCAATTGATTGCTCTAAAGAGGATATTATCGCTCTCAACAGGATCGCTTTGGATTCGTCCAATCCCAGGCTGGCTCTTCGGGCCAAAATCGTGCTCAGATGCGCGGATGGACAGCAGGTGAAGAAAATAGCCGAAGAGCTGGGAGAACGTCCGAATACGGTCATTCTCTGGAGAAACCGGTTCTCAGAAAGCGGAATCGAAGGCCTGCTTAATCAGCCGCGGGGTGCCAGCGGAAACAAGTATGGATCCGATGTCAGGAAGCAGATTTTGCGGCTCATTGCCAATCCTCCTCCAGATGACGCAGAAAGATGGACAGGGGCTTTGATTTCCAAAGAACTAAACATCCCAGCCAATGTCGTATGGCGATGTCTTCGGAAGGAAGGAATCCATCTCTCATGCTTAAAGTATCAGGAAGATAACGGGCAGCAGTCTGAAAAGGTTTCTTTCCCTTTAAATCTGCCCTTGCAGATGACGGTCTTGAGGGACAGGAACAAGAAAGAAGAAAACAGATCAGATTTAGAGATTGCCGTGCGTGTCAAGAGGAAAGACGGTACAGTCATTGAAAGAACCGTCACCATACCAGGTGCCTTTCCTGATGTCGATGATTTCGATGTTTCTATATTGGACGGATTCCGGTATGACTTTGATGAGGCAAAGAAAAGTGTGCCAAATGAAGGCACACGAACCTGCGAAGAAATTGTGAAAGGTATCTGCCCCCGTTCCTAGAGGGAAACAGAAGGCTGCCTCATTAGCATCCGTACAGGCGGAAACTTTTAGGCATACCGCAGGAAGGAAGTGCAGAAAAGCGCCCGAACCGAGAGCCCTGCTTCTGACATGATCCCGCATGTGACACAGAACCTTCCGCGAAAATAAGGAAATCTGCCATCCACACACCTTCCCGAGGCAGGAAGCATCCGGAAAAAGGCGGGGGCAGCTTTCGGATCGGACGGCAAATTCTTCATCCGACCGGCTGGCGCAAAAAAGACTCACGGCACAGTTTTGTCCGTGAGTCTTCTCTTTAGTTCTTTGAACGAATCAGCAGACGATGATCATCGCGGGATACGCGCAGCTGCTTCTAACGCAGCGCTTCCCCGATGGCCTCCGCGAACGTCGGATGCGGATAGATCACACGGGCCAGCTGCGTAAGCGTCATGCCGTTTACGATCGCCGCGGCAAACTGGCTGATCAGATCCGTCGCCCGTGCGCACATCAGATGAGCGCCCAGAATCTTTTCCGTACCTTTCTCCGCGATGACCTTGATAAACCCGCGGTCCTGGTCAGAAAGCACGGTCTTCGCGTTCGCGGACATCGGATATTTCTTCACGATCACATCGATGTTTCTGCGCTTCGCTTCCTCCTGTGTGATCCCTACGCTGCCGATTTCGGGATCCGTATACACGCAGCCCGGAATGCAGGATAAGTCAAACGGTTCCTTCTTTCCTGCCATATGATACACGGCGTTGATCGCCTGAGCCGTTGCGGCATGTGCCAGCATCGATCCCCCGGTCACGTCACCGGCGGCATAGATCGATTCCACGCTGGTACGTCCGAATTCGTCGATCACAATCTTTCCGCGCTCCATCGCAAGGCCAAAGCCGTCTCCAAAGAGCCCTTCCGTGTTCGCTCTGCGGCCGGTCGCAATCAGAATGCCGTCCGCTGCCGCTTCCTTCTCCGTCTCTTTTTCCAGGTAGTGACAGATCAGTTTTCCGTCCTCTCCCTGGGCAATGCTCTGTACCCGGGCGCCGGTATGAAGCTCCACACCCCTCTTTTTTAAGATCATCTTCAGGTTCTGAGAAATCTCCCTGTCAAAGTTTGCCAGGATCGAATCGAGGAACTCGATCACCACCACCTGGCAGCCGAGCGCGGAATAGATGGAGGCAAATTCCATGCCGATCACACCGCCGCCTACAATGATCAGGTTCTGATAGACGTCCTTTTTATCAAGCATCCCGTCGCTGGTCTCCACATGGGGAAGATCGGCCCCCGGAACCGGCGGAAGCGCCGGAACAGAACCGGTCGCGATCAGGATCTTTTCCGCCTCAAACTTTTCCGCATCTGCAACCTGCACGGTATGCGCATCCACAATCGTTCCCGTCCCGTAAAGGACCGTCACCTTGTTTTTCTTCATCAAGCCGGCGATCCCGTCCTGCAGCTTTAAGACCACCTCGTTTTTTCGCTGCTGGATCTTTTCCATGTCAAACGTGGGATCCCCCGCGGAAACACCGAACTTGTCCGCTCCCTTCATCTGGGCATAAAGCTCGGCGGAATGCAGGATCGTCTTGGTCGGAATACAGCCCCGGTTCAGACAGGTTCCTCCCAGCTGCCGGTTTTCCACCAGTACTGTTTTCATTCCCAGTTTGGCCGCTTCAATTGCCGCCATGTATCCGCCGGGTCCGGCGCCAATCACCGCCAGATCATATCGCTCGCTCATCCTTAGGCCTCCTTCCCTATCCTTCCTGCCAGCATCCGGCAGGCGTATCTTCTTTTTTCGCATCCTGCTTTCCAGGAAAGCCTGACTAACCTTGAGACAGCCAGCTTTGGATCTCCTCCCGGATCTGCTCCTTTGTGCGCAGAGCGCCTGCCCGTGCGCTAAGACTGGACGGCTCACACGGACAGCCGGTAAGCAACTCTTCCAGCTGCCCGGAGAGCGTTTCATCCATGGCGTCCGTATAGACCTTCAGCCGTGTTATCTTCCCGGATTCGGCCGTAAAGCGAATCTCCAGATTTCCCCAGGAAAACCGGCGGGAAAGAGAGCTTTCATACAAGCTTTGCGAACCGAACTTCCAGTCATCTGAAGCAAACCTCTGCTCCGCTAAGGCAACCTTCTTTAGGTCCAGCCGATCCTTGCAGAAAGACTCCGGCGTCCCTTCGTACACCTCGCCAAAGGAAGCGATAAGAGCCTGCTTTAAGCTGACAACCGTAAGCTCCGGCATAAGGTCCTTTAAGTTGACAGTCCTGGAGCGCACAGACCTAACGCCATGCGCCTTTAACTTACTCTCCGGGACATTCAGGTACTCCTTCATCTTCTCCTGATCGACATCGAGCAGAATCGTGCCGTGGTGATAGCAGAAGTCCCCGGAACGGTAGAAGGCATTCCCGGAAAACTTTTTCCCATCCGCGGTTAAGTCATTGCGCCCGGTGCGCACGGCGTCGATCCCGCATTTTTTCACGGCGCGAAGGATCACCTCCGTCTGGCGTCCCACGTCATAACCGCTCTTTCGCACACAGAACGTGAAGTTCAGGTTGCCGAGATCGTGAAAAACCGCTCCGCCCCCGGAGAGGCGGCGGACCAGATGCCCGCCGTCCTCCAGAAGATGCTCCACCCGGCATTCCTCAAAGCAGTCCTGATTTCTTCCAATCACCACCGTCTTCTCGTTCTGCCACAGATACAGGATGCACTCCCCGGGGGCTGTCTGGAACATCAGAGATTCCTCAATGGCCAGATTCCGCTCGGGCAAAAGTCCTTCGCCCTCATAAACAGAAAGTTTCGTGATCATGCTTCGTTAATCCTGGGCCGGAAACGTGTAGCGAAGCACGGGCTTTCTTGCCGCCCGCACCTCATCCGGCCTGCGGATATAGGTGGTATGGGGCGCTTCGTGAAGCTTTGCGGGATCTTCCTTTGCCGTATCATAAATTTTGCGGAAGACCTCGATCGCCTCATCCAGCGTCTCCTGGCTCTCCGTCTCCGTAGGCTCCACCATCAGCGCCTCGTGGACGATCAG
>CAZXSN010000095.1:0-9690 GCA_964643295.1 uncultured Lachnospiraceae bacterium | reverse complement strand
GAAGCTGCGAAGCAGCGGAACAATCCGTAATCACCTTTTGACGCCTGAATCATAAGATGAGGTTTCTGGATGAGAGGGTTCCTTTTCCCTAAGCAAAGCGGTTATCGTGGGATTCTTAAGATCATGAAACCCCGACCGGGGCTTTTTCACTGGCTTTCCCGGCAGAAACTTCCTTTCCGCCCGGGGCGCAAAAGGAAGCCCTTTCCGGTATGCCTGCTTATGCGAATCCTGCTGACAGGCAGACAAAAAAAGTCATGCGGATTCGCCCTTTACCAGGATTCGTCCGATCACGCCCATGCGCTTGACCGGCTCTGCCGTAGACCAGAGTGTCTGAGCGCTGATATGGCAGTCCTTCCACTCCCCGTCCACTTTTACCGGGCAGTCCAGTTCGATCTGCGTATCTGACGGCGTGGAAGAGTACACCCTGTTTTCCAGACTTTTCAGATCCTCGGTTCTTAAAAGTTCCAGAACGCTGTCATTCGCAAACGGCTCCAGAACCGCTTCCTCCAGTCCCAGGCGCTTGGCACCCACCTTCGAAAAGCTGACCATGGCCGGGGAGCCCATATACAAAAACACAATCTCTCCGGAGGCATCCAGCAAAAACTGATACTTCTGACGTTCGCATTCCAGCTGGCGCAGCATCCGTTCGGATGCCGTCAGCTCCTCGTGCTGAAGCAGTTCTTCCGTGATGTTGCGGATTTCCCTCTCCCCTCCGTATTCTTTGGACCTCACCTTTAATTCCTGCTCAATCACACCGTCCAGTTCCCGCAGGCACTCCAGCAGCAGCGGATTGAATGCGCCGCACTCACCGTTGGTGATCATTTCGACCGCCTTGCGGTGGGAGAATGCCTTCTTGTAACAGCGTTCACTGGTCAGCGCGTCATATACATCTGCCAGAGCGACCACCTGCGCACTGATCGGGATGTCCTCTCCGGAGATCCCGTCCGGATATCCTTTGCCGTCCCAGCGCTCATGATGCCAGCGGCAGATCGCATAGGCCTCTTTCACCAGAGGCTCATCCTGATGGAAAGGCAGTGCGCGAAGCATGTTCGCGCCCTCCATGGCATGCCCCTTCATCTGCTCAAACTCTTCCGGGGTAAGCTTCCCGGGTTTGTTCAGGATTTCCGTAGGGATCGCAATTTTCCCGATGTCATGCAGAGCCGATGCCCGGGAGATCAGGGAGATATCAGACTGGCTGAGATGATACCTGTCCGTTTTCTGTACCAGATAGCGCAGAATAATCTCTGTCAGGATATTGATATGAAGGACGTGCAGTCCGCTCTCCCCATTGCGGAATTCCACGATATGGCTGAGAATGGCAATCATTAAGTCATTGCTCTTCTCCTTCTCGTAGATCTGGTCAGCCACCATCTCCGCCAATTTGCGCTGCCTGGCATAGAGCATGATCGTGTTGCGCACACGCCTGTGCACAACCGCTGCGTCAAACGGGCGGCTGATATAATCCGCCACCCCGAATTCATAAGCCCGCTCGATATAAGCCGGGGAACTTTCAGACGAAATCATGATCACCGGGACATCATCAATCCAGCGGTATTTATTCATGTAGGCCAGTACCTCAAAGCCATCCATGACCGGCATCACAATATCCAGAAGCACTAGAGAAAAGTCCTCGACATGTTCCTGAAGAGCTGCCACGGCTTTGGCTCCGTTTTCCACCTCCACAATATCAAACTCTTCTTCCAGCATCTCTGAAAGAAGAGCCCTGTTCATCTCCGAGTCATCCGCTATCAAAATCTTGTACCGTTTCACTGTCTTATGTCTACCTCTTCTCTGCTGAGTGCGCTTTCTCTGCGGTCATGCCGACCGGCAAAGAAATGGCAGGCCATGCTACCTATCCTTTTTGTTCCCCTGCCTTTACATGTATTATAGCACAGAGAGCCGGTATGGTCTAGCGGATTCTAAGGGGCTGGACGATTGAGCCGAACATCTGCTCTGCCCTTTTCTTCCTCTCTGTCCCCTTTCTCTGCGGTCCTTCCTCGGTTTCTTTGCCGTTTCGGATAATCCTTTCCCGGAAGGCTTCCTGCGCTGCAAATCTTCCCCTTAAAAAGAGAAGCCGGGACAAAAAACCTTGCTCTCATCCCATGGCTCCTCTGAAAATCAAAAGGCCAGCCGCCGACAGACTTAGCCGCCGATCTGACTGTATACGCTCACAGCGTCCAGAAGACTGAACTGCTGCGTCTCATGTGTCCCCTCCGCTTTCGCCGTGACCAGAAGATATTCCCTTCCCGCAACATTCGCCAGACTTGCCAGGCACTGACCGGCCTCGCTGGTATAGCCGGTCTTTCCTCCTAAAATCTCTCCCCCGGGTACTTTAGCGCTTTCCAGGGACTGAAACATAGTGCTGTAAAACGTGATGCCGTCGGAATGCAGACCGGTGGGAGCGGTGCTGTATCTTCTCGCCGTAAAGGCCGAGCGAAAAGCCTCCTTCCCCAGAGCATACTGCAAAAGGGTTCCCAGATCCTGCACCGTCGAATAGTGGTCATTCTCATGCAGTCCGGTGCAGTTGCAAAAATGAGTCTGATACATCCCCAGTTCCCGCGCCCGCTGATTCATCAGCTCCACGAAAGCCGCCTCGCTGCCGGAAAGCCAAACCGCCGCGGCAATGCTGCATTCCGCTCCGGACGGCAGCAGAATACCATACAGCAGATCTCTTAAGGAAACCGTCTCGTCCGGCAAAAAGCCTGCCATCGAAGCCTCTTTCTCGTAAAGAGCCGGGAAGATATCGGCGGGGATCGTCACCGCCGTATCCAGATCCCAGGCGTTTTCCACGACCAGCAGAGCGGTCATGATCTTCGTCAGGGAAGCCGGAAAAATGACTTCTCTCGAGCGGTGTTCGGCAAGCACCTCCCCTGTTTCGGCATCCAGAAGCACCGCGTAAGAGCTGTAGAGGTTTGTAAGATCCGGGATTCTTTCATTTTCTTCCGACCGGGAATTGTTATCCTGCGTATCCGGTGTCTGCGCAAAATCTTCTGCCAAAGGCTCCTGCGTCACAGCCGTCTGCATATCCAGCAGATCTCCCACTCCCACATCCTGCCAGTCATCCTGCGCCTGTGCCTGTTCGTTTACCAGTGCGTTTTTTGAACCTGCAGGCGGCTTTTTCACCGCCGAATGCAGGAAAAATCCCCCGGCCAGGACGATAAAAAAGAGCACCATTCCCAAAAGTTCCAGAAGGATCTGCCTTCTTCGTCTCCGCCTGGCACGTCGGCCTGCCCTTTTCTTTCCCGCCGATCTTCCGGAAGGCCTCCGATTCCGGGATCCCTCCCGGTAACGGGAAGAAGCGCTCTGAGACCTGTTAGATCTCTGCTCCCTTTCTGAAGATCTTCTTCGATCCGCCATCTCATCCTCCTTAAAAGACAGCCTTCCCTCCGGCATCCGAAAAATGCCTGCCTAAAGATAAGCGCCGTTATTGTCTGCGCACCGCCAAATCCCAGCCCTGAAAATCAGCTCCCTGCGGGGTGCATTGAAACTGCATCCGCTCTCCCGTTACGGGATGAGCCAGCTTCAGAGCCGCTGCGCAGAGAGCGGGAAACTTACGGGAAGTATCTTCCCTGCTGCCGTATTTGCGGTCCCCCAGGATGGGCATCCCGGCATGCGCCAGCTGCACACGGATCTGATGGTGACGTCCGGTCAGCAGCCTGATTTCCAGCAGGGCTTCCCTTCCGCCCGGCTCTGCGTCTGATTCTGCAGGCTGCCTGCCGTCAGCGAAAGGCTCTGTCTTTTTCCCTGCGGACAGCACTTCGGGAACGCTTCGTACCGCCAGAATGCGGTAAGCAAGTTCCGCCCTTTTTGCTCCCTTTGTTCCCGCCGGTACAACCCGGGAGAGATTGCTCCGGGCATCCTTAACAAGGTCATCCGTCAGGCGAATCCATGGGTTCTGACAGCTCCCCTGACCTTTCCGCTTCTTAGATGTATTCTGATCTTCCTCCGCGGATCGGTTTTCTATACTCCGCGGTGCCTTTCCCTCTCCCAGACGGGCATCCCGGGGCAGCCGCACCGCAGCCAGATAAGTTTTTTCCATGCGCCCTGCAGAAACCTGTGCACTTAGCCGCCCTGCCGCCTCCGGCGTTTTCGCAAACACGACGAGTCCTTCCACCGGCTGATCCAGACGGTGAATCACACCCAGATACGGTTCCCTCTGTCCGGATGAGTGCTCACAAAAACCCTTCACTGGCTCCTGACTGCGGGCAGGACCTGCCAAACCAGGTTCCCGGGAAGGTTTCTGCGTTTCTTTGTCTGAGGGGTTCTTCACAGCCTGCTTACACAGATAGTTCTTTAAGATGCTTTCCAGGTCCATAGTTCCCACCCCGGCACTTTGCACCGGCAAACCGGCTTCCTTATAACAGACGAGCATCTGTGCGTCCTCATACAAAATCTTCATGCCCTTCGCCTTTCCTGGCCTCTCTTTGCCGATAAAACGGTCTCTTTCAACTGTATAATCTATGACACGAAGCCGAAGAATTGTCAACACAAAAATCCCCGCCTCCTTCATCTGCGCCTCATTCTGCCTCATTTAAGGAAACGTATAGGAAAATGGATTGTCTTCACCAACAGCGAAACTTTTCTCCTTCCTGCCTCTTTCTCCGATTCTCTCCTCCCGCTCAAAGAGTGCCGGTTCGTCCCCCTTTCCCGGCAATCCGCGGGAAAAAGATCCTGCCTATCGCCGGTCTGAGAAAGAACAGGTATCCGTATCGGAGGCGAGTGGAAAGTGTCCTGCAGGCAGGTATTCCAAAAGAGCACAGAAACCCGAAGAGATCCAGTCCTCGCAATAAACAGGGGCGGAAACGCCTCCTTAACAAAAAAGGATACCGCGTCATCCAATCGTTTTTCTAAGAATCTGCAGGCTTAATGCCGTTTGTATTTCATCAAATTTGATCGTTCGCAGCTCGAGGGTTTGAAAAATCCTTAAAATGGCACAATACGCCATAAAGATTAAATTCGGAAGTATTCAAAAACCCTTGATTTTAGATCAGAAATGATCTACAATGTTCTAATTAAAGGGGTTTCATTATTTTTTCCGGATCCGGAAATTTACTGTTTATTGCGTTTTCAGGTGGTGATCAAATGGGAGTCCCGATTGAAATCAGGAATGTCGAACGGCCTGTCAATACGGTCGTTGTTGACAACAAAGTGAATGGTCCTCACCGCTGGGCGGTGCGGGAACGTGCGTTTGTAACTTATGCGCCGGGATTGAAAAATCCTCAGCCTCACAATGGAAAGACCATAGGATACATCATCGATGGGAAATTTGTTCCCAAAGCAGATCCGGGGAAAAATAATGGGGAAAACAAAGAAAAACCAATTTGCCCCTCCTGTCTGCAATATGGCTTTCCAGCGCTGTTAAAGACATTGGATACGGATATTCTGGATGATCTTCTGAAAGTTTTTCCGTTTGGACAGGCATATGACATTCTGGTGATTGCTGAGATTCTCGTAATGGAGTCCAACTGTTCAAGTTCGAGGCTAAGTTATCATTATAATAAGACGTTTCTTCAAAAATTTTATCCAGGATGCAGTCTGTCTTCCGAATCCGTTCATGATCTGTGTGAGGAAATTGGAGCAGATATGGGAAGAAGAGAACAGTTTGCACTTTTACGTCTGGAAAGGGGTAAAGCAGATCATCCCATCATAATTGAAAGAACACTGATACAGGGCAGAGAAACGATCAGCGATATAGGAAACTTTGCCGCCAAAACCGGAATAAATGAAAAGGTGGAACTGTCTGTATTATATGCCTATGATGCAGAAACCGGTGAACCAGTCTGCAGTGAAGTTTTCCCAGGAAATTTTGCTGATTCAAATGCCTATGAACAGTTTTTCAGGGACAATTACATAACAAAAGGGATTCTTCTTACTGATGAAGAATTTTCGCAGGAGAAAACCGATGCTATCCTAAAAGAAAATCCTGATCTGCATTTTTTGAGGTCCCTAAAAACAAATGACAGCAGAATCGGTCTTTACCACATGCTTGATTTTGGTGAAACACTGCTGGAATATAACAGAGTCATCCTCTGTAAAAGAGAAAAGATCAGTAACAATCCAGTTCGATATCTCTACGCTTACAGGGACACAGGCAAGGCAGCCGTTGAGGAAGATCTTTTTGGAACATTTGAATCTAAAAAAGAGCATTTTGATGATGATCAATATGCGGAAAATAATCTTTCCTCTGAAACTGCGATATTCGAGTCAGACTTAGATCTGCCCGTAGCGCTTCCCTATCAATGGATTGATCAGAGATCGATTCTGAATCTTTTATTCAAAGAATATGCATCTGATCTTAACCAGAATGAAACAGGGATTCAGGACGGCTTCGCGGTCATTGGCTCTGATTTCATAAACTTTATCGCGGTTTTGCTGATATCAAGAATCATTCATAAAATAAAAAATGAAACAAATTTATTCGATACATTTACTTACGGGGATATCAAAGACTGCCTGAAAGAAGCCTGGAGGACTGCCAATTCCCCTGATCCTGTTACGGGTGATAAATATTGGGTGCATACAGGCAAAGACGAATTCCTCATTTTAGAGCAGCTTGGACTTTCAAGGCCAGCTGAGGTTCCCAAGCCCGAAAATTCAGCTCGCAGGCGGACAAAAAAAGCTGAAAAGGAAACCAAAGATACTTCACAGGAGGAATTGGAGGAAGGGACTGGAGAGGAAAAGAAGGAACCCAAAAGACCTGCGGGGCGTCCAAGGAAAAATCCTCCTCCAGATCCGAATGCCCCAAAACGTCCCCGCGGACGTCCAAGAAAGGACGCGGGAAATCAAAAAGAGAATACAGCGAGCGGATGATTGTATTTCGCAACAGCATATTTACTTTGGATAGTGCCGGTTTCATTTATAAAAAGGTCTTCAGTCATAGGAACATGCATTCGATAATCAAGGCTTTAAATGAAACCAGTTCCATCCGATATTTTCTGTGATCTTTGACGGTACCGCGTATTTGCCCTCTGTGTGAAAGACTGATGTTCTGACCGAAAAATGCAAAGGGGAAGCAAAGATTGTGATGGCTGTCCCCGGGAAATCATATCGAGTAAAAAGTATGCGCTTCCTGCAAAATCAGGAAGCAGGATAAAGAGCGAAAGGAGTGTTTCTTCTTCATGAATTTAAAGATCGCGCTGCTTCAGCTTCTTCCGGGGAACGGCCTGGAAGAACAAATTCAAATCGGTCGGACAGCCTGCGAAACGGCAAAGTCGATGGGTGCCGATCTCGCGCTGTTTCCGGAAATGTGGAGCACCGGATACGTTCTTCCTCAGGATGAACCTGTGCTGAAAAGCAGGTCGATTTCCGCCGACAGTGAATTCCTGCTTGCATTTCAGGCGCTCGCGAAACACCTGCTCATGGCAGTCGGCATCACATTCCTCGAAGCTCACGATCCGAAACCGTTGAATTCCCTTGTGCTTTTTGACCGCAGCGGGAAAAAGATTCTCCACTACTCCAAAGTCCATACCTGCGCATTTGATCTTGAAAAAGTGCTTTCGCCCGGCGAAGATTTTTTTGTCACAGATCTGGATACCGGCAGAGGCACGGTAAGGGTAGGCGCGATGATCTGTTTTGACAGAGAATTCCCGGAAAGCGCAAGGATTTTAATGCTCAAAGGTGCGGAAGTGATTCTCGCTCCCAATGCCTGCCCGATGGAGATTAACCGGCTTTGTGCGCTGCGCACCCGGGCCTATGAAAATATGCTCGCGATTGCCACCTGTAATTATCCGCTGAATGGGCATCCGGACTGCAACGGACATTCCACGGTCTTTGACGGTGTCGCGTGGCTGCCCGAAGATGCGTCCTCCCGCGACATGTGTATCCTGCAGGCACCTGAAACAGAAGGAATCTACCTGGCAGATCTTGATCTTTCCCTGCTTCGGGAATACCGTGCCCGTGAGGTGATGGGAGGTAAGTACCGCCATCCGGAAACCTATGCTCCCCTGCTCTCCTTCCAGATGCGGGAAACAAGCGAATACTAACCGGAAAGGTGCCATCGGCAAAAGAAAGCGAAACCCTCCTTTTCAAACCATCGGCATGCGCCTGCCGCGGTCTGCAGACGCTTCTTTCCCTGCATGGAAGGTTTCGCCGCCGTCCGATCCTTTTTCAGGAATCATTCCTCCTACAGCTTAAACCGATATCCCACGCCCCAGATTGTCTCAATGTACTTCGGTTTGTTGGAACCGGACTCGATCTTTTCCCGGATCTTCTTGATGTGGACGGTTACCGTGGCGATGTCTCCGACGGATTCCATATCCCAGATTTCCTTGAACAGCTCCTCCTTGGTGAATACGTGATTGGGGTTTTGCGCCAGAAACGTGAGCAGTTCAAACTCTTTAGTCGTAAAAGACTTCTCCTGGCCGTCCACCCAGACACGCCTGGCAGTTTTGTCGATCTTTAACCCGCGCACCTCCACGATATCATTCACCTGCACGTTCATGTTCACAAGGCGGTCATAGCGGGCCAGATGCGCTTTCACCCGGGCCACCAGTTCACTGGGGCTGAACGGCTTTGTCATGTAGTCATCCGCACCCAGGCCCAGCCCGCGGATCTTGTCGATATCATCCTTTTTCGCGGAGACCATGATGATCGGCATATTTTTGGTCTCGCGCACTTTTCGGCAGATATCAAATCCATTGACTCCCGGAAGCATCAGATCCAGTATCAGAAGGTCAAACTCCTCCTCCAGCGCCCGCTTCAGTCCCTCCTCCCCGTCGTTTTCAATCTGCACCTCGAACCCGCTCAGTTCCAGATAATCCCGCTCCAGATCCGCGATGTTCACCTCATCCTCAATGATCAGTATCCTGCTCATACCGGTACCTCCTGATATTTTCTGATAACAAAATGCATCGTTGTACCTTCTCCCATCCGGCTGCTGGCCCAGATTTTTCCGCCGTGATCTTCGATAATCTTACGCACGATCGACAGGCCGATCCCGCTGCCGCCCTGAGCAGAATTCCGGGAGGCATCGGTGCGGTAAAACCGGTCAAACACGTTGGGCAGATCCTTCGCCTCAATCCCCTTGCCGTTGTCCTCCAGTTCCACCTGAATAAAGTCACCGGCATCGAGAATACGCAGCTCAATCTTTCCTTTCGGTTTGTCGATGTATTTCATCGAATTGCCGATGATGTTGTTGATCACCCGCTTTAACTGCTCAGCGTCGGCGATGATGACCGTGCTCTTCTCCACCTGGTTTAAATAGGTGAAGCGGATATTGTGCTCCTCCAGGTCCAGGCAGACCTCCTCGGCGCAGTCGTCAAAGTACTCCGCCACGTTGATCTTGTTAAAGTTGTAGGGGATGCGGTTCGTATCAATCTTGGAATAGAAGGTCAGCTCATTGATCAGCCGGTCCATGTCGTTGGCCTTGTTGTAGATGGTCTTGATGTAGCGGTCCATCTTCTCCGGCGTATCCGCCACCCCGTCCATAATTCCCTCCACATAGCCTTTAACCGTCGTGATCGGCGTTTTTAAATCGTGGGAGATATTGCTGATCAGTTCTTTGTTCTCCCGGTCGAAGCGTTCACGCTCCTCCTCGGACTCCTTAAGCTGTCTGCGCATGGATTCGAAATCGTTAAAAAGCTCCTGAATCTCCACGTCCCCTTCCGGCTCCAGCTTGAAGTCAAAATCCCCCTCCTTAATCCTGCGGGTGGCATCCCTAAGCTTAATTAAGGGGCTGTTGATGCCGGCATA
>CAZXSN010000094.1:0-10092 GCA_964643295.1 uncultured Lachnospiraceae bacterium | reverse complement strand
CGGATTGTTCCGCTGCTTTTAAGCTTAACAATCCTGCTCAGCATTCTTAAATTCTGGGGTACCGTCTTAAGCTCCGCTTAAGGTCGATTAAACATTTGCCCAAGCACACAGCACCCCACTTCTTACCTTAAGTTTGGGGTGCGTCAAATAGCCTTATTACCTTTAGCTGCTTCTCAGCCGAAAGTTCAGGCTTTTGACGCTGTAATCATGTTATTATAAATGCCACATCTCGCAAACAACTCCTTCAATTTTCTCCTCCCGGTCCGGAGGCGGTGTCAGGAGCGCGAAGGGTACGCTGGCCGTCAGACGGGTATATCAGGGACATACAGCGGACGGCACACCGGATCTGGCTTCTATCTCCCGCATCGCCCGCGGTCTCAAAGAGGAGTTCGCACAGGAGCACTCCAATTCCGGGGATGTAGATATTGTCAGAGGCAGGATGCCTGGCGAGTGTACCCGGGTTGGACGACATCAGTTATTGTGCGTTTTGCCGCGGGGTAAGCAGCAGTTGTATCCTTCTGAGCCATCGACAAAGCAAAAATTTCTCCGTTTCCCGCGCCCCGCGTCCCAGTTTTTTGCCCCTCTTTTCTTTTTTTTATCTCAGATTTTTCTTTTTCCCGAAAAAAATGGTTTACAAATCTTTTCTTTCCATGTATACTGAGGGTACTTAAAGTTTTTAAAATTTCACTTACAGGAGGATCCTATGAGAAGAGAAAGACGTACAAGAAAAGAAATTCTGGAAGCCAAGATCACGGAGCTTGATGCCTCCATCCAGACTACGCGTGACAAGCTGACCAGATACAAAGAGGAGAAGAAAGAGCTCTCGGCGCAGCTGGACGAGATTCTCAAGGCGGAAGAAAGAAGCGCCAAGAAAGCGGAACTTCGCGAGATCTCGAAATTCCTGGAGCAGCAGAACATTTCTGTGGAGGACTTAAAGGCCATTCTGCAGAAAGAAAGCGAAGAGTAATCTCCGGGTTACGGCGGACATTTTTTGAAGAGGCAGAAACTTTGCCTCTTCTTTTTTTCTCTTTGTGTGCCTCTCCGCCTTTCGCTCTTTTCGCTTTTCCAGGTTTAACCCGTCTGCCCTTCCCGCTTTTGATCTTTTTGTCGGTTCAGCTTCCGGGCTGATTTTTCCGCTCGTTTTTCCGGTGCTGACTTTTCAGACAGCGGGGTGTATCCCCGCCGTCTGGCAGACAGCTGGTTCTCGAACAAGATGGGTAAAGGCAGAGTGTTTGTTAGCTGAACGGATCTTTGCCTGACACGGACGCAGGCATCATCAATTCTCGTAGAAGCGCAGGTCTCCCCAGGCATCCATCAAAGCTGTGCGGTCTATCTTTTGCGTCGTAGTCTGGCGGTCATAGATACGAATCGCGCAGTCGTGTCCTTCGTAGCGCGGCCACTCTTTATTTGGTTCCCCGGTCTTTACAAAGCGCACCCAGTCGCCGTGCATCTCTCCGATAATCCCGTCCACGGTCTCTTCGTCCTCCCCGTCAAAAATGAATCTGCTGAACGCGAACTCCTTATCGGCGAACATGGCCGGGAGGTCAAAGGCGTGGGAGCATAACAGGCCGGACTCCTGTCCGGATTTTGTGACCAGCTCATAGCGGTACATCCAGACATCCTCAGAATATTTTTTCTGCCCGTCGGCTACCTTGACGGCAGGCATCTGAAACGCGTAATCCGTCGCGAAGTTGATAAACGGGACTCCGACTTTGACGGCCGGTCCTTCGGAGAGATCCGCCGCGCTGAATTTATTCTGGCTGTTGAGCTTTTTAAGGTATGCGTCCGCCTCCGGGTGATAGTAACGGATCAGATCCGGGAAGTGTTCGATTTCTCCGTTTTGCTCCAGCATTCCCGCGACCATGGCCCAGCTGTTGGGGAATCCGGTTTTCTCGGGATGCACGAAGGTTGTCCCCTCATGGGCGTTGGTGCCGATGATCAGGCGGATTCCTTTCGCACTTCCGTTTGCGATGGCGTCGATCGGACGCACCGGCAGCAGGTCATCCTGGATCGGTCCCGGCAGAAACATCCCGGGATTGCGGTACTGATGATAATCGGCGACATAGCTGTTGCCTTTTTGGAACGAGAACGGATCATCTGTGCGAAGTCTGGGCAGATCTTTCGCTGTCCATCCCATGCCCTCCAGAAACAGGTCCACGTTTCGGCGGGCCATCTCATGGGTCATCACACAGTTGGGCAGAGCGCTCTGAGCGATCGCCTGCTGGAAGGTTCCCTTTACCGACGGACAGGCGAGCATGTTGACGACAGAGGCTCCTCCGGCAGATTCGCCGCAGATGGTGACTTTTTCCGGATCTCCTCCAAAGGCGGCGATATTTGCATGCATCCACTGCATCGCCAGGATCTGATCGGAGAGACCGCAGTTGCTGTCAAAGTCCTCACAGCCCGGATAGGTAGTAAAATCGTAAAAACCAAGGACATTCAGCCGGTACTGGAAGGCTACGTAGACAATACCTTCTTTCGCGAAGGCATGCCCGCTGTAAAGCGGAACATTGCAGGCGCCCGTATTGTATCCGCCGCCGTGGATATAGACGAAAACCGGGAGATGATCCCCTTCGGGCGGGCGCACCACGTTGATGGTCAGGCAGTCCTCGCTTCCTTTCAGCTCCCCCTCGTCGAACTGGACCGACTCCGGACCGTACTCCTTCGCGTCGAAGACGCCCTCCCAGGGATCCGCCGGTACGGACCGTTTAAAGCGGAGCTTTCCCACCGGGGGTTTCGCGTAAGGGATCCCTAAATACTCCACCAGGCCGCCGCGCAGATGGCCCCGCACTTTTCCGCTGGTTGTCGCGACAATATATTCGCTCATCCTTCTCCTCCTTTTGCTTTGTAAATTCATGTGCTTTTCCTTCAGCGACTCCGTATCCTTTTAAGGAAGTCTTGGTGTTTCGCATACCTTTCCGGCAAGCGCGAAAAGATCCGCTTTGCTGCCGGTCATCTCCTGGATGGCAAGCGCCCGTTTGCGGGGCTGACACCCGTCCGCGGGATCACGGAAGAGCCCAAAATAGACCTCGGTAAGGCCGCCGATCTGATTGCTCTCGATGCCTTCGCGCGTAAGCATCGCGTTTTCGCAAAGGAGGCGGAAGTTGTACACGGTGCGCACGTTTTCCATCTCGTTGGCCATCGCCAGGATCTTTTTGTTATAGGCGGCGTAGCGTTCCTCCCACTCCGGGTTGCCGCAGTCCGTAAAGCCGGTTTCTGTCATCAGGATCTCCTTGCCGCCGTCCCCGTACCTGCGCATCACCTTGTAGACGGAGTCTCCGTAGGCTCTCCAGAGGCTGTCCGGTTCCTCCACATCCAGGAACAGATCGTAATCGCTGTCCACGATCCGGTTGGCAAACACATACGGGTGCCAGGCGATGAGGTCAAAGTAGTCGTCCGGATCCTTCGACCAATATTTTCCCGATACAATCCGGCTGTAAAGCTTGTCAAACGTCCAGGCGGCGCCGAACATCACGGGCAGGTATTCCGGCATATCCCCTCCAAGCGAGGGAGTGCTTAAAGCCGGGGAGAAGCTCGCAACTTTCGCATGCGGATTTCCTCTTCGTATGCCTCTGGCGGAAAAGTACTGGAGATCCACCGCGATGTCCATCTTTTCGTCCGCGGTAAAGGGATGAGACATATCCGTGGCCAAAAATCCGTCAGGCTGTAAAAAGGCGTTCAGGTTCCACTCGTTACCGACTTCCCAGATGGCAACCTGCGGGAACAGCGAGGAAACCGTATACCAGGATTCCTCAAGCATTTCCAGGGTTTTTCGGTAGGGGCTGCCGGAGCGCAGATCTCTTTTGGGCACCGCGTGGCCTTTTTGCTGCAGGCAGCCCTGGGGCAGGAACCACTCATGGCTCATGCCGGTTACCTCGATATCCAGCTTCGCGGCGCGGTTTAAAAGCTCCTGATGGCGTAAAATGACCGCCTCATTGGGGGTTGACGGATCCAGCAGCAGATCCGTAAGGTGCATCCACGAACGATAGGCGGTGCAGCCCATGCCGGTGATTAAATCAAGGTAGGCAGAGGCGGGGATTTTCGTATCCTGTTCGCGCTGAATGAGCGGCTCGCCCACGCCGTATAAACGTTCCTTTGCCAAAAAGGACACCTTCCTTTCTTTATTGCCGGACAGATCCGGCTTCCTTAAGAGCACCAGGTCCGCGGACAGGTCCGGGTACTGTCATGGGGGTTAGGTTTCTGTTATGAAGGTTCGTTTTTTCTCCTGACATCTTACAGCGGCAGATCCCTGGGGTTTTCCGGGGGCAGGATGGTCTGTGAGGGGCTTAGATGCTCCTTGCGGTACTGGGCCGGGGAGATGCCGTACTGTTTCTCAAAAAGGCAGTAGAAGTAGGATTCGTTGGAGTACCCCACGCTCTCAATGATCGTATGGATCGGGATATCTGAGCGCTGTAAAAGTTCACAGGCTCTGGAAAGCCGTACTTCCTGCAGCAGCTGGGTAAAGGTTTTCCCCGTGTACTCCTTTAAGAGGCGGCTGATCTGCCGCTCGCTGTAATTAAAAAAAGAGGCCAGTTGGCTTAAGGAGATGTCCGTATGCTGCTCGATGTAGCGCAGCAGAAAGATGATGTTCTCCTCCTGTTTCCTGCCTGACGGGTTGGATACCAGGATGTTTTTCTCATACTTTCTGAGCAGCCCGATAAAAAAGGTGGTCAGCAGCGCATTTAAAAGCGAGCCGTAGTAGCTGTCCTGCTTTTCGTATTCTTTTAGCATCTGCAGCACTAAGGCCTGCAGACCAGGGTCTTTCGGCTTGTCAAAGTAAAGGTACGATTCACTTCCCGGCTGGTAAAGCGCATGGGAGAAAAACGAGTAGAGCGCTCCCTGCTGGGGCAGAGAATTTAAAAACGCGGCCCGGAAGGTGCTGCTTTTGACCATCAGGTTGCAGACGATCGAGTCATCGGCAAACGAGCTTAAGGCGTGGGTGGTTGTCGGCGCGACGATGCAGACATCCCCCTCGGTCATCGTCAGGGTATGACTGGTAAAGATGTTCGCGCAGCTTCCGTTTAAGACGCAGATGATCTCAAAAAAGGTGTGCGAGTGCCAGAAAGCCGGAGAATAGCGCCTGTGGGGCATGACGGTCAGATCCAGGTACTGGGGAAATCTGCTTTCGCGCAGGGAATCTGAGGGCTGGTAAGGAGTCGTGTGATCGAGAAACTCAACGGATTCCGGGCAGAGAACAGAGATCTCGCGGACGGTGTGCGCCTCTTCCAGGTGGGCGTCCGGATGTGACAGGTACAGCCGTTTAAAGTTCTGCTCCTCGGCAAGAAGCGGTGGAATACGGGTCATGGAAATTTCTCCTTTCCGCGCAAGGTACTTTAGATCCTCACAGCGAAAGAGTAGCATCCCAAAACCTAAAAAGCAAGGGATTTTCCCTGGATGTCGGGATAGGTCGGTAAGGATGGCAGGACAGGTCGTTGCCTCGGAGACGGTTCCTTTTTATACTTCAAGTATCGCAGCCGTTTCCGCCCGGGGCGGAAATTTATAGAGAAGAGAACGAAAAGAAAAGGAGTGTGGGACAATGGTTAGTCTGGCAACAAAACACAATGATCCGGAAGCCAGCTTAAGCTGGGGAGAACGGATCGGGTTCGGCACCGGCCGCTTCGGCGTCCAGCTGATCAACGCGGTCATCGGATCGTTTATGACCATCTATTTCACGAACGTCGCGTTTCTGGACGCGGGGATTATCGCGACGATCATCGCTTCCTCCAAGGTGTTTGACGGGATCAGCGATCTGATTGTGGGCAACATCGTGGACCGGACCAAGTCAAAGATGGGCAAGGCCCGTGTGTGGCTGTTTCGCATGTGCATTCCGTTTGCCATTGCGACGCTGCTTTTGTTTTACGTGCCGCAAAACTGGCCCAGTATGTTGAAGTACGTGTATGTATTCCTAATGTACAACGCGGTCAACGCTGTGTTCATGACCTTCATGTTTGTGCCCTATTTTTCCATGGTCTCCCTTGTTACCAGAAATGGATACGAGCGAGGACTCCTGGGCAACATCTCCGAGATTTTCAGCACTCTTGGCAGCATCGCGATCAACACCTTCTTTGTGACCATGCTCACGAAGTTTTCCAGCAGCGTGGAGAACATCTACACGCAGCGGGCGTTTACCGTCACGATGCTCATCATCTGCATTGTCATGCTGCTCATGGTCTTTTTGTGTGTGCTCTCCACCAAAGAGCGCGTAACCGACGAGCAGGATGAGAAAGCGAAAGAGGAGAAGAAAGAGAAAGTCAGCACGATTGCCGCTTTGAAGGCACTGTTTACCAACCGCTACTGGCTGATCATGATTCTGGCGATGTTCACGGTCTTTTTCGTGGTGATCATGTATTCCGTGGGTGCGGTCTACTACGCGCAGTATGTCCTGGAGGATATGGATGCCTTCTCCTGGATGGCCAACTCCATCTCCGTGGCGCAGTTCGCGATCATGTTTCTGACGCCCATGTTTATGAAGAGGTTCGGCAAGCGGGCCATCTACACCGCCGGTATGGCGCTTTTAACCATCGGTTTCTTAGGGTTTGGGATCTTTGGCAGCAGTGTACCGGCCATGATCTTCTTCAACGTGCTCAAAGGCGCCGGTCTTGGCATGTCAGGCGGCATGTCCTTAGGTATGCTGGCCGACGCAATCACTTATGGAAAGATGAAGACCGGTGTGGACGCGGTCGGCATGGGCAACGCGGCTTCTTCCGCGGCCCAGAAACTGGGCATGGGTCTGGGGACGGCTGTTTTAGGCTGGGTGCTTTCCTGGGCGGGGTTTGACGCCACTTTGGATGCGCAGGGCATCGCGCAGCCGGCGGCTGTGGTGACCTCGATCAAGTTTGTGTACAACTGGATCCCGATGATCCTCTGCGCGGTTGTTTTTGTGATCATGTTCTTCTTCTTTGATTTGGAGAAGAAAATGAAAGAGATGGGTGTGGAATCGAAGTAAAGAGAAAGGTTTAAGGAAGGGCCGGTTCTGGTTTCCCAGGATCGGCCCTTTTTCAGAAACGCAGGGAAGATCCGCTTCTCTTCCCTTAAGGAACCTTATGAGGGACCGGAAAGGGAATAGCAGAGGGCCTTAAAACCGGGGGCTTAAAAGCTTCGCGTCTGTACGTGTCAGAAGGGCGGATCTTAGAAAAGGACCGTAAGGGAGGCAGCAGCGCATGAAGATAGACAGAATCAGAATCAACGGCAGAACCAATCCAATCGGTTACGCCTTTGACAGCATCCGGGTATCCTGGATCGTTTCCGAGACGGCAGGAAAGCAGCCGGTATATGAAAAAATCGAGGTAAGTTTCGACAGCATTTTTGAGAGTCCGCTTTTCGTAAAGGAGGGGGCGGACTTAAATTCCGCGTGTGAGGAGATTTCTCTTCCCTTATCTCCCAGGACGCGCTATTATGTACGCGTAACTGTAACGGCGGATAACGGGGAGAGCGCACTCAGCGACGGATCCGCCTTTTTTGAGACGGGAAAGATGACGGAGCCCTGGGCGGGGAAGTGGATCAAACCGCAGCCGGAAGATACCTTTCACCCGGTGTTTAAAAAGTCCTTCCAGGCCCGGAAGCCGGTAAAGAGCGCGAGACTTCTGATCAGCGGCGTCGGGCTTTACTGCGCTTTTTTAAACGGGGAGCAGGCAGGAGAAGAGATCTTAACTCCCTACTACAGCGATTACCACACCGAGGTACAGTACCAGACCTATGACATCACCAGGCAGATCCGGAAAGAGAATACGATCGCCGTGGCTTTGGGCAGCGGCTGGTATAAGGGAGTTTTCGGACTGGATCACAAGGCCAACAACTTTGGCAGCGAATACCAGATGATCGCGGAGCTTCATCTGTCGTATGAGGACGGCAGTGAGGAGGTCATTTCCTCCGATGAAAGCTGGCGCTACCGGGGATTTGACCTGGAAGACGGGGACGGGATCTACGACGGCGAGACAATCAACCACCTGCTCTGGGAAGGCAGGGAGAATCCCTGGAAGACGCCTCTGGAAGGAGGCGTGGAAGGAAGGCTGATCGAGCGGACCAGTCTGCCCCTTACCGAGCAGGAGACGATGCCGGTGAAGGAAGTGCTGTGTACGCCCGCCGGGGAGACGGTGCTGGATTTCGGACAAAACTTCGCCGGGTATGTGGAGTTCCCCGCGCACTTCCCCAAAGGGACCAAAGTTACCCTGGAATTCGGCGAAATTCTGCAGCAGGGAAACTTTTACCGGGAAAACTACCGCAGCGCGAAGTCCCGCTTCACCTATGTCTCTGACGGACGTGAGGAACTGGTCAAACCGCGCTTTACCTATTTTGGGTTTCGGTATGTGAAGGTTACGGGGCTGGAAGATATCGGGGAAATCCCGGAGTTTGTCGGCAAGGCCCTCTATTCCTCGATGGAGGTTACCGGGCACCTGGAAACCGGACACGCGAAGATCAATCAGCTTTTCTCCAATGTGCTGTGGGGGCAGAAATCCAACAGTGTCGATTTCCCGACGGACTGCCCGCAAAGGGACGAGCGCCTGGGCTGGACCGGGGACGCGCAGGTCTTTTCCGGCACCTCTTCCTACAATATGTACACCCCCGCCTTCTATGACAAGTTTCTGCACGACCTTCGAATCGAGCAGCGAAAGCTGGACGGCATCGTGCCGGGGGTGATTCCGGTTTTAGATCCGAACGGAGTATCCTACGCGGCGGTCTGGGGAGATATCGCCACTTTTCTGCCGGCGCTTCTGTATGAGCGCTTTGGCGATAAAAAGGCGTATGAATCCTACTATCCTTTGATGCGCGACTGGGTGATGAGGATTGACCGCGATGACGCCAAACGCGGACGAACGTACCTGTTTGACTTTACCAGCCAGATGGGAGACTGGCTGGCGCTTGACGGGCGCAGCGAACAGAGTATGAAGGGCGGCACGGACGATTACTTTATCGCCTCCTGCTACTACTATATGTCCGCGAAAAAGGTTTCGGAAGCCGCCGGGGTTTTGGGATACAGCAGGGATGAGGAGGACTTTCGGCAATTAAGCGAGAGAATCCGCGAAGCCGTTTTAGATGAGTACTTCACAAAAAGCGGCCGTCTGGCGGTGGATACCCAGACCGCGTATATCGTCTCCCTCTATTCCGGGATCTATCGGGAAAAGGAAACGATCGTCGAATCGTTTCGCAGGCGGCTTTATCTGGACTGTTTCAAGCTTACCGGCGGGTTTGTCGGCGCCCCTCTGATGTGCAAAGTGATGGCGGAAAACGGCATGCAGCAGGAAGCCTTCTACTTTCTCACCCAGGAGGAGTATCCCGGGTGGATGCACTGCGTGAACCTGGGGGCGACCACGATCTGGGAGCGCTGGAATTCGGTCCTGGATGACGGCACCTTAAGCGGGACGATGATGAATTCCTTAAACCACTATGCTTTCGGTTCCGTGGCAGAGTACCTTTACCGGGATCTGGCCGGGTTAAAAGCGGCAAAGCCAGGCTTTAAAGAGGCGCTCATCGAGCCGCAGATCAACCGCAAGGCAGGATTTTTAAAGCTTTCCTACGACTCGGTGTACGGCCGCTACCGGGTGGAGTGGCAGGTAAAGGATGACGGCTCGGTCTTTGTGCTGACAGAGGTTCCCTTTGGCTGCAAAGCTACGGTAAAGCTGCCGTACCATCCGCAGGGAGGCTCCTTCCTTGTGGAATCGGGTGTGCATACCTTTGCCTATCAGCCGACGAAGAATTTAAAGCTTCTTTATAATGAACAGACCCTCTTTGGAGAAATGACAAACGATTCGCGGGCCATGGAGGCCATCGAAACCTGTACGCCCTTTTTAAAGGTTCTGCTGGATTCGGGGGACGCTGAATTCCTGCACGAAAACCTGGCTCACCTGCGGGGCATGTTTTACATGGGATTTACCACGGAGGCGGTCGATGCTCTCGCGGGAAAGCTGCTGGCACTGGAAGGATAAAAACCCCGCTGTCAGGCGGCGGATAAAGGGATCTGCTGTTTTTACTGGATTTAGTGGGAGGGTATTCGAAAGAGGAGCCAGGCAGCCTTTCAGGATCCGAG
The DNA here is from genome assembly GCA_964643295.1 of uncultured Lachnospiraceae bacterium. Lineage (GTDB taxonomy): Bacteria > Bacillota > Clostridia > Lachnospirales > Lachnospiraceae > Merdiplasma. The sequence continues at coordinate 68 of CAZXSN010000094.1, read as the reverse complement.
TAAACTTTAAGGATCTGAGTGAACTTTAAGGGTGCGGAAAACCTATAAGGATCTGGGAAATCTTTAAG
>CAZXSN010000093.1:0-10154 GCA_964643295.1 uncultured Lachnospiraceae bacterium | reverse complement strand
AAACCCTGAATCCTGAAACGAAAAAACTTCTTTCTGGTTCAGGCGGTTTTCGCTTTGGTAGATTTTTCCTTCGGCCGCACGTTGATGAGCAAAAGCAGAAGCAGCACGGAGACGAATAACAGCGTGGAGAGGGCGTACATTTCCGGTTTGATGCCTTTTCTGACCTCCGTGTAGATCTTCGTGGAGAGTGTCTCAAACCCCGGCCCCTTCACGAAGTGGGTGATCACAAAGTCATCCAGCGAAAGCGTAAAGGCTAAGAGGAACCCGGAAAGCACCCCGGGCATGATGTCCGGCAGAACGATGCTGAAAAAAGCCCGCGCAGGGGATGCTCCCAGATCCAGCGCCGCCTCATAGGTGCTTAAGTTCAGCTGCTTTAACTTCGGCAGGATGCTTAGAACCACATAGGGCAGGTTGAAGGTGATGTGCCCGATTAACACGGTCCAGAAGCCGAATTCGATCGTGTAGCCGAAGTTGGAGAGAAAGTTGCCGACGGCGATAAACACCAGCATCAGCGAGATCCCGGTCACGATCTCCGCGTTCAGCATGGGGATGTTGATGATGCCCATGACAATGGAGCGGGTTTTGGACTTCATGCGGTTTAGGGAGAGCGCGGCGGTCAGTCCCAGGAAAGTGGCGATGGTCGCCGAGAGCACCGCGATTAACAGGGTGTTTTTCAGGGCGCTCATGATGGCGGCATTCTGAAACATGCTGACATACCACTTGCCGGTAAAGCCTCCCCATTTGGCTCTCGTGCGCGAATTATTGAAGGAGAGGACGATCAGGGTGAGGATCGGGGCGTACAGCAGGATGAAGATGAAAATCAGATACAGGCGCTGCAGTGCTTTTTTCATCAGAAGGACACCCCCTCTCCGTCTTTGTCGTATTTCTGCATGACAGCCATGCTGATGAGAATGAAGACCATCAGCACCAGGGAAAGGCCGCTGCCGACGTTCCAGTTGCTTCCCTGTTTAAATTTCTGTTCGATCACGTTTCCGATGAGCAGGATTTTGCTGCCGCCCAAAAGGTCGCTAATCACGAAGGTGGTAAGCGACGGCACGAACACCATGGTGATCCCGCTGATTACGCCCGGCAGGCTTAAGGGGAAGATGATGCGCGTAAAGGTCTGCACACTGTTGGCCCCCAGATCCCTGGCCGCGTTGACCACGTTCGGGTCGATCTTGATTAGGGTGTTGTAGATCGGCAGCAGCATAAAGGGCAGGAAGTTGTAGACCATGCCCAGCACAATCGCAAACGGCGTGTTGATGATATTTAACGTCGGCAGGTGAAAAAACTTAAGGATCGAGTTGATCACACCTGTCTTCTCCAAAAGTGTCTGCCAGGCAAGGGTGCGCAGCAGGAAATTCATCCACATGGGGATGATGAAGATCATGACAATCAGGCCCGTGGCGTTGAACTTCAAGCTGCTTAGGATCATGGCCAGCGGATAGGCCATGATCAGGCAGATCAGGGTACTGATCAGGGAGAGCAAAAGCGCCAGAATGAGGGCTTTTAGGTTCTCCGGTCTTGTGATCTCCAATACGTTTCGCAGGGTGAAGGCCCCGTTCTCGTCCGTCAGCCCGTAGTAGACGATCAAAAGCAGGGGGATCACAATAAAGGCTGCTGTCCATACCAGGTATGGGACAGAAAGTAAGCTTCTTTTTTTACGCATCCATACTCACCGCCTGTTCATCTTCTGATTCCGGTTTGTTCATGATCTGAATGTTGAAGGGATCCACGCGGATTCCCACATTCGTCCCTACCGGGAAAAGGTGCGTACTGTGCACCAGCCAGTCAAAGCCGCCCGCGGCCACTTCCATCTCATAGTGGACACCCTTAAAGATCAGGTGGGTGACGGTGCCGCGAAGCAGCCCCTTTTCCGGCTCCACGAGTTCCACATCCTCCGGGCGGATGACCACATCCACCGGGCGCTGATGCCCAAACCCCGTATCTACGCAGGGAAAGCGCACCCCGAGGATCTCCACTAACTTATCCTCGATCATGATCCCGTCTAAGATGTTGCTGTCGCCGATAAAGTCCGCCACGAACGCATTCTGCGGTTCGTTGTAGATCTCCTCCGGTGTGCCGATCTGCTGAATATAGCCCTGATTCATGACCACGATCGTATCGGACATGGTCAGGGCCTCCTCCTGGTCGTGCGTCACATAGATGAAAGTGATGCCGAGCTCATTTTTGAGGCGGATCAGCTCATACTGCATATCCTGGCGAAGTTTCAGATCCAGGGCACCAAGCGGTTCATCGAGCAGAAGCACCTTCGGCTCGTTGACGATCGCGCGGGCGATGGCGATTCGCTGCTGCTGGCCGCCGCTTAAGGAATCCGGCATGCGGTTTTCGTACCCCTCCAGGTTGACAAGCTTCAGCGCGTACTTGATCTTATCCTCGATATAGTCTTTGCTCTTTTTGCGGATCTTTAAGCCGAAGGCGATGTTCTCCGCGATGGACATGTGGGTAAAGAGCGCATACTTTTGAAACACCGTATTTAGCTGCCGCTTGTTGGGCGCCAGATGGGTGATGTCCGCTCCGTCAAAGATCACCTGTCCCTGATCCGGCTGCTCAAAGCCTCCCAGGATGCGCAAAGTCGTCGTCTTGCCGCAGCCGCTGGGGCCAAGTAAAGTCACAAACTCGTTCTCCCGGATATAGAGGTTGAAGTCATCCAGCACGGTTACGCCATCGAACGCTTTGGTGATATGAACCAGATCAATCAGTTTGCTGCTCATGGCAGGGCCTCCTTCTTTAGAAGCTGGGGGGTGTGCTCACCCAGATCAAAACCGCGCCGGTTTTGCTGCCGGCCGTGATATAATGCTGTGTATTGGGGGTAAAGTAAAAGGCCTCCCCGCGCTTTGCCTTATAGGTTTTCTGTCCCAGATGCAGAACAATGCTGCCGCTTAAGACGTAGCCGAATTCCTCCCCCTCATGGGGCAGATCCGGGTAGGTGGAGCCACCGGGTTCCAGCGTCAGGCGGATCGGTTCCATGGCGTTTTTTTGGGCGTTGGGGATGATCCACTCGATCTTGTTTTTCAGTTCCGGATCGATTTTCTCAAAGTAATCGGCGTCGTGAAAGACCACCTGGTCATCCGACACGTCACAGAAAAATTCCTTGAGGTCTGTGCCCAGACACTGCAGGATGTCCACGAGGGTGGCGATGGAGGGAGAGGTTAAGTCCCGTTCCACCTGAGAGATAAAGCCCTTGGACAGTTCCGCGCGGTCCGCGAGTTCCTCCTGCGTAAGCCCCTTGGCGATGCGCAGCTCCCTGATCTTACTGCCGATTTCCATAAATTTTCGTCCCTTCCTGATCCTTAAAGATCTCCCTGGCGGGGCGAAAAACATCTCCCCGCACCTGAGGGCAGATCTTCTAAACAAAAAGTTTAGGAATACTGAATTCACAGTAAAAATAAACAAAAAGTTTAGTGTTTCTAAACAGCACAGGAACGATTATACTCTCTTTTAGGGATGTGTCAATACCCGGATGAAAGAAGATTTCAGGGGGAAAACAGCCGCTCCGGCGGCAGAGAACATATGTTCATGGCCGGAAGGAAAAATTTGCAGGAACATCCCGGGGGTTCCCCCCCTTTCAGGTCTCTCTGGAAGGATCCTTAGCAAGATCTACATGCGACGATGGGTTTTCAGGTAAGCCGCTTTGCTCATGAGGAAGAGAATCATCAGGGAGGCCGACTGATCGCCATGTGGCGATACAGAAATTTGAAAGTGTCCGGGAAACCTGTACAGGGTTGGCTGACAAAGGAGAGCGGGAGAAGAGAATAAGGAAGGAAGGTAAGGAAGGAAGACAGACGGGGAAGTGGAGAAGAGGAAGCAGAAAGGACCTAAAAGTGGACGGCCTTAACCAGATCGAAGCACGGCGAACTGTGTAAGAGGGCTTTCCAACAGCCTCGATGCCTGTCCGCGATTCAAGGAAAACTTGAAAGGCAGGCAGACTTATGGTATGATAAGCGTAGGTAAGCGGGAGAATGCATAAGAAGCGTTTGGCAAAGTCCGGCTGGAACGAAGCGCAAAGGAGTGTGAATTATGGGTGAGAAGAAGTATGTGGCCTATGTGGGAACCTACACGCACGGGAGCAGCATCGGGATCCATGTCTACGACGTGGACGTGGAGAACGGGAGTTTAAAAGAGCGAAATGTGGTGCCGGTGCACAATGCGTCCTACCTCACGAAATCCTACAACGGGAAGTATCTTTACTCGATTGCCGACGAGGGCGTGGAGGTGCTTCGGATTGAGAAAAACGGCGACTTAACGCCGATCAACAAGGTCGGGATTGACGGGATGCGCGGCTGCTACCTGTCCACGGACGCTTCGGGAAAGTTTCTCTTTGTCGGCGGTTATCATGACGGCAAGGTGACCGTGGTGCACACGCATAAGGACGGACGTCTGGGCAGTGTGCTGGACGGGGTGTTCCATAAGGGGATGGGCAGTGTCGCGGAGCGAAACTTCAGGCCCCATGTCAGCTGTGTGATCCCCACCCCGGACGGGAAATATCTGTGCGCGGTGGACAACGGCGTCGACCAGGTGAAGATCTATAAGGTAGATCCAAAGACCGGGGAGCTGACCCTTTATGATATCCTGCGCTGCCAGTTGGAATCCGGTCCCAGACTGATGTGCTTCAGCGACGACGGGAGGTTCGCCTACATCAACTGCGAGCTGACGAACACGATCCGCGTGTATTCCTATGACGGAAGCGGCAAGTCCCCGGAGTTTGAACTGCTGCAGGAAGTCAAGAGCGTAATGGATGAGAAGGAGGTCAGCAGCGCCTGCTGTGCCTTAAAGATTTCCCCCAGCGGCAAGTACCTGTACTGCTCCAGCGCGGGGGAGAATACGGTGGGGATCTTCTCCATCAACCGGGAGACGGGACTTTTGACGGAGATCTGCATCCTGCCGATCAGCGGCGGCTACCCGAAGGATGTCGATGTGCTGCCCGGAGAGCGGACGCTGGTGGTGCTCTGCCATGAGTCGAACTATATGCGGTTCTTTACGGTCGATTATGAGAAAGGGACGATTGTAATGAAGGGAAAGCAGCTGCCGGTGGAAACGCCCAACTGCATCCTGATCTCGCAGACGGAGGAATAAGAAAAACTGTTAAGGCTTCAAAAGGAGAGATCCCCTTTGAAGCCTTTTTTCGTCTGTGGCATACTTATAAGTTTATCTTAGGCTGTTAAAATAGAATCAAATCTACGAGAAAGCGCACCTATTTACTCTGCATAGATGAGAAGGAGACAAAGAAATGCTTCGGCCGCCACCTTAGAGCTTAAGAGTTTTTCCTTAAGTTCCTTCTTCTTTCTATGAAAGCTCTGTAAGCTTTAAATACCCTTCCACCTCCCGAAATCCCAGCCTGTGATACAGCTCCCAGCCATCCTTTGAACTTTCCAGGTAGATTTTCCCGGTACCCCGCTTGCGGGCATCCTCGATTAAAAACTGCACAATTCTTTCTCCCACGCCTTTTTTGCGGTATTCCGGCAGCGTGTAGATATTCATCAGGTAGCCGCAGGTGCCGCTTTCGTTGTCGGGGGAGGGCAGCTCCTCCTGATAGCAGATGCCGCCGCAGCCGATGATCGTGTCCGTATCTTCCAGAAAAACAAAACAGGCCGTATGACTGCCGCTTTTTAAGTGCCGCTCATAGTATCGTTTATTCCCGTCAAAAAGAGCGGACAGATCTTCTGTTTCCGGGAGAGAAAAAACCTCCCTAAGCACTCTCATGCGCCATTCTAAAAGAAGCGGCAGATCTTTCAGATCTGCCTTCTCGATCCTTACAGTTAATTCCATGTGCGTCCTTCCTTTAAGACCACCGGGAGCCTGCTGGGATCCGGCTTGCCGTTGGCATTTAAGGGGATGTCCGGCATTTTTACGATAAACTCCGGGATCATGAAGGAGGCCAGGTTTTCGGAAAGCTCCTTACGAATCTCGGAGACTCGAAGATCAGGATTTGAGGGAACCACGTAGGCGATCATGTAGGACAGGCCGTTCTCATCGGTATAGGGACGCACCACGGCCTGGGAGACGCCGCTGCACTGATAAAGCCGCGATTCCACTTCCATGACTTCCACGCGCTTGCCGTAGATCATGATCTGGGTGTCCTTGCGGTGCAGGAAGGCGAGATTCCCGTCGGGAAGAACGTACCCTAAGTCCCCGCTTAAGTAACGCACCCGCCCGTCAGGCAGATGCTCGAAGGCCCGGTTTTCTTCCTCGTGGTCTCCGATGTAGCCCAAAGAGACTCCGTCGCCGCTGATGCAGATCTCTCCGGTTACTCCTGGGGGAACTTCCTCTCCGTCAGAACCTAAGATTTCCACTTGGGCACCTTTGACCGCTTTGCCGATCGGATAGGTGCCGTCTTCCAGGACTTCTCCGTCATTGCAGCGGTAGTAACAGGCGCAGACCGTTGTCTCGGAAGGACCGTAGGTATTGTAGACTTCCACCTTGGGCAGCAGGCGGTCGACGTAGACGCCCCTAAGCACATCTCCTCCGCTGATAAGCAGCCGCAAAGACTTAGGGATGTCCGGGAAATGGTTCATTTCGGCAAGCAGGTAGGGGAATCCGCTGATGATGGTCACCTTTGTTTGCTTAACGTAGTCCATGAGGGAGGGCAGATCTTCCCGGATCTGTCTGGGCGGGATCGAAAGAGCCGCTCCGTTTAGAAGGCTGGTAAAGACCTCCTCGACAAAAATGTCAAACGAACAGACAGAATATTGCAACATCACGTCTCCCGGCCCCGGATGAAACTCATTGGCGAAAGCCCGTACATAATGGCAGACGTTGCGGTTGGTTACACAGACACCTTTCGGGCGTCCTGTGGTGCCGGAGGTATAGAGCACGTAGGCGGCATCTTCCGGAATGGACTGATCGCCTTTCGCGGAATCGCCTGCATCCTGTCTGCAGATTTCGCAGTCCGCAAGGCGGATGGGCAGGCCGGGTAGCCGATCTGTATATTCTTTTTCGGTGAGGATGAAGTTTACGTTTGCTTCCTGCATCATGTAGCGGATGCGGCCCACCGGGAAGGAGGGTTCCGCGGGCACGTATCTGGCGCCGCATTTTAAAACGGCCAGCATGGCGGCGATCATCTCCGCCCGGTGGTTCATAATGATGCCGATGCTTTTGCTGCCTTCCGGGAAGCTGTTGGAAATCCTGTCGACCAGGGCAGAAAGTTCCCGAAAGGTGAGACTTCTCCCGCATTCGATGATCGCGGGACTGTCCGGGTAACTTTGGACGATGCGGGTGAATTTGGAGTAGATGGTATCCTGCATGAAAACGCTTCCTTCCTTAAGCCCCTAAACCTTTAGAAGGCTTTGGCGGCTCTGTGTATCTTTGCTGTCTTGTTTTTTCTTCTCTTTTCCTCTTTCCCTGAAAGCTTCTAAAAGTCCTTCCAGTATCTCTTACAGGAAATCCCTGTTTTGTGGGCACGTAAGACTTTGCATTCAGCATCTAAAAAAGCCTTAACGAAACCTTGCTTTCTTCCTACCTGCTTAACAGCCAGGCAATCCCCAGGGCGGTTCTTCTGGCGGGATCCTGGTAGTGGTTGCCGGGGTTTAGCTGAAAGAGGGTATCGATTCCCGTATCCTTGTAGAAATCGGCCAGTTTTTCCGTATTCTCCTGCACCACTTTCAGATACGGATTCCTGGTTTTACATTCTGCGTCTCCCAGAGAAAGGTAGAGATGGTCAGGTTTTCTTAAAGGTTCATGAGAGCCGACAAAGTCTAGGAGGCCTGGAAACCACAAAGAGCCTGACATGCTGGCAATTCTCCCGAAAAGATCCGTGCGGTACATCGCGTAGACGGCAAAAAGTCCGGCCAGCGAATAACCCGCGAGCCCCCTCCAGGAAGGAGCCCCGGGAAGAAAGCTTTCCGAGCGCGGAAGGATTTCCTGTGTAAGCAGGATAAGATAGTCATCCGCGCCGCCGGTGCAGGGGGTATCGTCCTTGGAGATGGGCGGGATATCCCACGGAGCCATGTCGTGGTCCCACTCCAGGCTGCTTACGGCAACCAGGGTGTGATCCGGGCAGGATAACTTTTCCAGTTCTTTTCTCACCGCCCCTCCCTCGGTAGCGAAGGTGTTCAGATAGATGACGGGGCAGTCTTCCTTTGAGGCGGGAAAGACATCGATACATTTCCCGCCCGCTTCGAAACGAATCGTTTGCTTGCCTGATTCTTTCATAAATTCCTCCCTGGCCGCCTGAACGCGCGGGCCTTAAAAGATGCTGTGAACCGTGAAGAACCTTCAGGAGGCTTCCGGATCGCGGTTCATAGATCGATTATTCATAAAGCTTATTTTAAATCGTTATTCATAAATCTTAGATCCAAAGGCCCATAGGCCTATCATCGCGGATCATTCGTAGATCTTTTTTACATAGTCCATCTTTGAAGACAGGTTTCGAAGCAGCAGATCAACGAGGGTGAGGGCGGTCATCGACTCCACGACCACCACCGCCCGGGGCACGACGATCGGATCGTGACGCCCGCGGATGTTCACCTCATGGACACTGCCGTCCGCAAAGAGGGCGCTCTGGGTGCGGGAAATCGAGGGGGTGGGTTTGAAGGCCGCCCGCACAATCAGATCATTTCCATTACTGATTCCGCCTAGGATACCGCCCGCGTGGTTGGAAAGAGGGCGGGCTCCCTGCGGCGTCTCTTCATACTGATCGTTGTTTTCATGCCCTTTTGTATGGGAGACCGCAAGGCCATCGCCAATTTCCACCGCCTTGACCGCTCCGATGGAAAAAAGCGCCTGCCCCAGAAGGGCATCCAACTTGTCGAACACAGGCTCTCCAAGACCGGCGGGAAGATGGCGCACGACGCATTCCACTACGCCGCCGCACGAAGTCTGATCGGCCATGCACTGTTCCAGGAGGGAAGAGGCCTTTTCCTCCGCTTCCTTATCGGGCATGCAAAGTCTGCTTTCCGGCAGATAGGAAAGGTCAAATTTTGCCGGATCACAGGTGATTTTCCCGATGGACTTCGTGTAGGCGGTCACCTCGATGCCTAAGGTTTGTAAAATCCGGCAGGCGATCGCTCCGGCGGCCACGCGGCCGATGGTTTCCCTGGCGGAGGAACGGCCTCCTCCGCGGTAATCGCGAAATCCGTACTTCTGGTCATAGGTATAATCCGCGTGTCCGGGGCGGAAATAGGAGGCGATCTCCTGATAGTCTTTCGAGCGCTGGTCTTTATTCCAGACAAGAAGTAAGATGGGCGTTCCCGTGGTCTTCCCTTCAAACACCCCTGAGAGGATCTCCACTTCATCGGCTTCCTTTCTCGCGGTAGTAAATTTGTTCTGTCCGGGTTTCCTGCGGTCTAAATAGGTCTGCAAATCCGCTTCACATAAGGGAAGGCCTGCCGGACAGCCGTCCACGACAGCGCCGATGGCCTTTCCGTGGGATTCTCCCCAGGTGGTGACGCGAAACAGAGTGCCGAATGTGTTCCCTGCCATGTAAGTTTCCTTCCTTCCTAAGTGTCCCAAAGTTTCCTTTAACATTTGAGACTGAAGACGCCCCTGTCTGATTTTTCCGTTCCCCATTATACGCAAACCCTTCCGAATTTTCAACAGGATCCTTGCGGCCGCTTATTGGACGGGAGAAAGAAAGAGGGACGGGGGAAGCTTAAGGAGGGCTGGATTCCCAGGCGGGGCCCTGGATTCGGATTTGGGCTCCAAACGCAGCCCCCTGGGGCATTCCGCCTTTAGATTTCCCGTGCGGCGATCGGCTTTTTAAGGGTCTGCCTTTTCGTACCCGGAAGACAGTTCGTGTGGCAGGCGGCTTAGGTGGAAAGAAACAATTCTGTATGATAGAACAAAGTTTCTATTGCGTTTCATCGAAGACCGTGCTATATTGCGTCTTGCGTCTGTCCTCATCGTACCCAAGCAGACGCCTCTGGGATTCTCCGGAAGCATAAACCGGACTCCTTATATGTTAAATATGTGATCCTTAGGATGCAGCGCCGGCAATCATCTTACCACTCAGAGGTGACCGGCGCTTCATTCTGTCCTTTTTCCGGGCAGCTTCCCACATCCGTTACAATCCAGGTCCAAACTTTAGGAAACGTGCGCGAACCAAAAGGCACATCTGTGCGGCTTTTTAGACGAAATCGCGAAAATGTCTGACAATAAGCGGGGATTTGGGGAAGCAAATTTACGGCGGAGGGTTC
>CAZXSN010000092.1:0-10501 GCA_964643295.1 uncultured Lachnospiraceae bacterium | reverse complement strand
TCGTCACACACCCGTAAGAAAGGTAATAGGAGCCGTAATAGTACTGCGTATAGCCTGTATACGTTTTCGTATCCTCCGGCGTTGTGACCGTAAGTTTATCCCCGTTCTTAGTAAGCGTGAAGAAATATTTTTTTGCATAAACCGTACAGGCCGCCTTTTTCCCGTTCGGCGTAGTGGCGGTAATCCTCGCGGTGCCGATGCCTACCAGGGACACTTTCCCCTTTTTGCTGACCGTTGCGACCTTTTCATTGCTGCTCTTCCAGGTCACCTTTGCATTTGCCGCGGCGTTGGGCTTTATGGTAGCCTTGAGGGTAAACGTTTGTCCCGTGATCATGGTAACGGACGTTTTATCCAGTGTGATCTGAGTTGGTTCCTTCCCCTTCTTGGCCGCGGCGCTTACCTCAGAAGGTGCGCCGAATACAAAACAGCAAACTAAAAGCAGCACCGGCAGGAGCATCTGCCGCATCAGTTTTTGTAAACTATCCATTCTGTTTGTTTTCATTGAAAGTTTCCTCTCCTTACTTTTATTTTCGCTTCCGGAAAGCCGGAAGTAGGTTCTCTTATTGATCCAGGCGTCAAAAGGTGTTTGCGGATTGCTCCGCTGCTTCGCAGTTCCCGCAATCCTGCAGATCTTAATTCCCTCGTCCGGTTTCACGAATCCGTCTTCGATATGCTCCGAAACCAACTTGCTGTACTTCCCAGAAAAAGCCTTACGCAACGCTTTTAACTATAGCATAGGAGGCTTCCCCTGGCTACCGTTTTTTTGTGTTCACTCGTATGAACATCCTCTATCAGGCGCATGAATTCATCCGCGATCTTCCAGGATGGGATGGATCTCCCCTGGCGATCTGATCCCGGTTTTCCTCTTTTCGGTCTTTCGGAAAGCCGGGGGATTCTCCCTGCGTTGCGTGAAGCTTTGGAACCTCTCACGACAGTTCCGCCGATGACTTCGGCAAACTTGGAAACCTGTTTCTCTGAATAGAATCAGCAGAGTATCCTTCGTAAACCAGGTACGTGAACTTTACCCTAAGGATAGATCTCGTAATCCGTCTGTAAGTTCATCACACCTGCGCCGCAGCAGGGAAATTTTCCATTACTCCGAGACCGAACTCCCGGATCGGCACTTGTAGTCAGAATAGGCTCCAAGGTCCGTCATCACTATGCAGTGGCTCGTACGGCGTTCACTGACTGGTATCATCTGCATATAATCTCCGTAAAGCCAGGTCAGATATTTGTCATACTCGCGGGGAACCGGCAGCTTGTATCCCTCGAAGTCCACATACACTGCCTCGTCCAGCCATTCGGCGGGGAACGGACCGCGCCCCAGATTCTTTCCCATGCCGTCATACAGATACCTGCTCCTGCGGTGCTGATAAAAACGCAGCATCTTCTTCTGCAGCCATTCGGCAAACGGCATGGGTACAAATTTTTTCACCCTGTTTACCACTGCACAGGCCAACGGATGTCTGCCTTCATTTTCATGTTCCATTTCTCCCCATTTGCGAAACACAAGCGTACGCGCCAGCATCGTTGCATCAAGATGCATCTTCTGCGTCAATTTGTTGTTTCCGGTCTTGTCATGCGCCAGAATATCGAAAAAGATCCCGTTGTGCATATCCAGAAACTGTGCCGTGAACAGCGTCGAGAACATCGTATCGTTAATACGAAGTTTTGCGAATGCATTGTAATTCCCTTTCTCAGTAGAAGGAATCTGCAGGAAGATATTCCCGGGGAGCTCCTCCTGCACAATCTCCAGAAAATGGTCGTAGTCCTCCCGCAGCATCATGACATCCGCATCATCGTCCCAAGGGATGAACCCGTGGTGCCGGATCGCCCCCAGCAGTGTTCCGCCTGCCAGAAAATATTTGATATTGTGTTTGCGGCAGATACGGTCGATCTCAAGCAGATAGCCAAGCAAAATCTGATGAACCGTCGTCAGCTTTCCCAGATACGTGTTGTCAAAGATAAAAATTCCATTCTGCTTCTGCAGACTCTTAACCAGAATAATCAGGCCGTCTTCCAGAGAGACCTCCGGCAAAAACCCGTACCTTTGCAGAAGCTGCGTGTTCAGCAGTTTCCCGCGGCAGATATCCTTTGGTGCCTCCCATTCCAGGCTGATTTTGCAGGAATCGGGGAAATTGCGGTACAAGATCTCCACAAGTTCACTGTCTGAGGCATCTGCCTGCATCCCTGTCACATTAAAGATCTTATTCGCGGGACACCGCGTAAGCACAAACTGAACCGCTGTCAGCACATCGTGAATGCTGACATAAGAGCTTCGGTCAACACTTAATTTTTCCCTGCCCGCGCACCCTTCTGCCACCATACGTGCGAGCGTGTAGATACTCTGTTCCATCGTCTCCAAACAGGCTCCGAATAAAATGCCCGTTCGCAGGATCTGATAAGAAGCATGGTTCTCACGAGCACAGCTGATCAGAATACTCTCTAGTGCCTGTAAAAAATACTGTGCCTCTGACCCCTCGGCATAAGGATCAGTCTTTCCCGCTTCATACTCAGAAGCCGCAAATCCACGCCTCAGTTGTCCATAAACACGATAGTCTGACAGCAGCAGAATTCTGGCACACGGAAATTTCGTTACGCTCTGCATCAATTCCAGATAATGCCCCAGATACTCCACCATTTCAGTTGCTGAAAAGCGGATCTCCCGACAGCAGAAGCCAACAAAAATCACGTAATCCGCTTCTTCCGGTTTAAAAGAGGCTCCCGCATACCTTTTCCATCCGCCATCCGAAAACATATGCGCCACGCTCACACCTGCCTGCCTGCAGTCATTCCAGGCCTCAAAAGACCAGGCGACCGCATCAGCCAGGCCGCTGTCATCCCCTATCAGGAGAATTTTCTTCCCTCTGATTGAATCCAGATTCAGCAGTTTAGACCTGACTGCTGCCTGAACCCAGTCGAGCTGATATTCATTCAAACGATCACGCAGAGGAGCCGTCTCCTCTCTCTCCATCGCGGTCACTCCGTCTCCCCTTCCTTCCTCTTCAATCCCTCCAGTTTTCCAAGATCCAGTACCACTTCAAAGGGAGAAAGGAAGGAATCCTGAAGCATCCTGCCCTCAAAGCTGCGGCTGCTTTTCCCAGCAGTCTCTCCCATTCCAGTCTGTCCGCAAAAACTCTCCGAAGCTCCATCCCCTCCGGGAACACCGCAGCGATCCCAGGATCCTTTTGCGGTCCCTGGGATGTTGTAGGGTTCTCCGGGGATTCCGTCCAGAAGCACACGCAAAGATGCCTCCACCATCCCGCTCCCGCTTCCAAAAGCGGTTATCCCGTTGATTGCTCCTGTATTTATTGGCACCCTCACAATCCGGATCGCCAACCCGCATTCTTTTGCCAACCGTCCGCACAGATGCTCCAGTGTTCTCAAGCACTGGGCGTCCTGCTCGTCTGCGTCCGTACTGCAAACATATCCCAACTCTGTTTCCGGCAGAGGATGAGGATCCCCGAACAATTTTCCATAGACACTGCTGTCGGATACAAAAACAGCTGCCATTGGCTTCGCCTGCGCAAGGGTGCACAAAGTCTGAGCAAGTTCTCTAAACTTCTGCCACGGTCTGAGATATTCCCCCTCCCCCTTTTTTGGACGAATCCAGGGATACTTAAGGGTCTCTTCAACTTCAGGCGGTCTTTCTTCTTTCCCGGCAGCCTCATGCTCGTTGTTCCTGTTTCCGGCATCGGCTGTCTTCTCAGGCGAACAGTTTTCCTTTTCAGCGCCTGGGTACTCTTTCAAACCGCTTTCCTCCCGTTTATCAGTGCCCGTTCCGCACAGAATCACATAATCCTGGGAGGTGATACCCCTTAGATCCTCCTCGACCTCAAAATCCGCGTCCGACATTCTGCTGTACCTTCCAAGTTCCTCCAGGAACTGTTCCTTCACAGCGGAATCCCAGCCGGACACCAGAATGCGATGTCCCCGAAATCGCTCCAGAACATCCTGTCCCCAAGGCGGTTTTTCCTGCATAAGGAATCCTCCGTTTCCACATATTTTCATTAAATCAAGTGTACCATATCTTATTTCCCTTGTCAAAAATATCCTGCCCCTATCCGGATCAAAACCCGTCATACAGACAGCTTTCCCCTCACCGGCATTCCGCTTCTTTTCACCGTAAATCCGCATACTCCTTTCGCATTGCATCAACGAAATGTACGGCACAGGAACTTTCCAATAAAAAGGAGGCCATCGTCAGAAGGTCATGCGGATTGTGCCTGCACGATGCGGCAGGGATTTGGGAAGGGAAAGCGGATGCCGAAGAGGGCATTTTTGTGCGGGAACCGTATGGAAAGTGTTTTCGAATTTAAGGGACGGGAACTGTGAGGGGAGAAACGCTTCCTGAGTGTCAAAATTTCTCCTGATGCTTTTGCCATAATGCCTAAGAAAACATCTAAATCATCCGGCAGAAACGCAGACCGCAGCAAACCAAGAAAACCTGTCAGCCACAGGAAGACTGACAGGCACAGACACAAAAAGCACGTTATTCTCTTCACCCTTACACAAACTCCGGAACATCTTCTGAAAGAAACAGCAGTCCTCCGATTATCCGGAAAAACGCCCCTACGTGTTCCAGCAAAGTTTATTTTGTAAATTTATAAATCCCGATTGTAGAGACAAACGACAAATCCTTCTGTACAAAGTTAATATAATAATTGACCTTCTTCCCATTCGGTTCTATCTTCATGCCCTCCACTTCAAGCCTGTCTTTTCCGAAATACTCCCCCGCGATTTTGATCCTGTTGATCGAGAGATTGATATTTTGGGACACACTGGACATGGTACTCAGGTATTGCCTTTTCGGAGCTTTTTTGTATGGAATCTTGTAAATGCCGACTCCCATTCCAAAATTTCCTCCGCAGACATAAATATAATTGCCGTCCATATCAAAACTCTGGAACGTTTGATGCGGCACCAATCCGCACATGACATCAGCTATTCGGAAAGCGCCGGCATTATTGATATTGTAGGATTTTTTATTTTTTACAGCATTCAGTTTTGCATTCAGTTTCTTCAAGTCATAAATCTCATAGAAAAATCCGTGTCCAGCGGTGCAGACCCGAAAAGCAATTCTCCCGGAGGCTTCATCCGTGGCAACATTCATCCGTTCAACTACTGCGCCTGAGATATTAAGCAGCTTACTGAAACCGGTAATCTTTACAGTTTTCTTAATCGTACCCTTTCCTCTGCCGCTGATCGCCAGCGTAACCCGGGCAATTTCCGTAGGTTTCCCTGAACTTCCCGGTGTGCAGCCAAGCCAGATTTCATATACCTGTTTTTTTCTGTTCGGCTGCGTAACCGCCAATGTCTCACTGTGACCGTATTCGGCAAACATAACAGCCCCTGCATAAGGCGCCATAGCATTCTTGTTTTTCTTTTCCGGAACTTTAAACCAGGACAGGAAGTTATGTGTTGCACTCCCTTCAGAATCCGCATCCTGGGTGGTAAAAATGAATTTCCCATCCGGAGAAAAAGCAAAGTTCTGTACCGAATGAAAATTAAGGGGCTTATTTTTATAGGAAACAATCGGGCTCCTCCAGCTGGAGGGAACACCATCTAATGTAAACTGCCGATTATTCGCGCTGAGAGCCTGCGCCTGAAGCGGAACTGTCAGCACCAGTATCAGTGTGCACAGCAGTGCCAAAACAGACTGCAAAACCCGCTTTCTGTTCTTTTTTGATCGATCTGTCATAATAATCACCCTCCCGCTGCAACAGAAATCAAACTTGACTGTATATCGCGAACCCACTTAACCGTGAGCCATGATGTTAAACAAAATCACTTCCAGGCAGTCCGGCGTATTCGGATAAAAAAGTCGCTTCCCTAACATAAGGCACCAGACAGCTCCTGCATTCTATCTATCCCTTTAGAAAACTTCCGGCAATGCATATCTGCCGCTCAGCGTTTATTACACAGTGAAAGAATCCTTCCTTTCAACTGCCTCCCCCAGTTGGTCCGGATTACGAAAAGACAGAAGCAGCCGGAAAGGTTCTTTCCTCCATAAGAAGAGGGGCAAAGCAGCCATTCATGCGTGTCCTTTCAGAAGACGTCAAATCTGTGGAATATCTCATCGATCACAGTGTCCGATCGATTTTGCGTTTCCATGAGGTTTTCAAAGACAAGCACTCGCTATGCGAAGCGAATAGCCAGCAAAAAGAAAAGCCTGCAATAGCTGCCTGCAAAGCGGTTTTCAGGGCTCTGGAATCTGACCTGTCAATTTACGATCTTTCTCTGTAATCCCTTCATCGGCTGCTTTCGGCCAGTCCCAAAACCTGTCTGGCTTCTGACAGCCGCCTCTCAAACTGACCGTAAAAATCCTCCGCGGCCCACCGTCTTCCAAAGAACAGCTCCAGCAGTTCCTCATTCACCCGTTTTCGCATGCTGTCTGAGCTTCCTTCCAGGAGATGTTCCACACCCTCGAGGAAGTAATGCCACTGGAGTTCAAACTTTTCGTAACTTTTCAGATCGGGCATCGAAAGAAACTTCTTTATCTTTACCTTCTGTCCGCAGTGGGGACAGTCGTAGATCTGAAGAATGTAGCGAAAGTCATACCCCTCATAGATTCTCGCCAGCGGGAAAAGCCGACACAGTCCGGGGCGGTTTTCATAGATCGAACAGCGCCCCTGCGCATTCAGGAACACGCAGTTCTTCTCCTCCCCTGCCATCCTTACATTCGGGCGGATGACTCCGTCCATCTCGTTAAGCTCCAGAAAGCCCTCCTCCACCAGTTCCTGCAGGCTTTTCCCCAGTCCATTGTGAAACTTCCACATATCATACGGATCCAGAACAACGGACGATCCCATCCCCTGACAGCACCAGCAGCAGTCCCGGCAGTTGTTCGTGCCCGCTTTTACCATGTCATTCGAGGTATACAAACGGCCATCACTGATGTCTTCCAGCCTTGCCTGTATCTTCACTGCCTCTTCTCTCCCCTTCGCCGCGGAACCTTATGATTCCTGCTGCCCTTCGTTAACCTCTCCGTTTCGGCAGACAAATTTGCAGTCACAGAGCAATCTCCACGTTTCTGCCGGTGCGCTGATACCGGTAATAACGGACACCTGCGGCGTCAAACATCCGCTTGGAGGCGATCACCGCCGCCGTCAGCGCGTACTTATCATCGTCGTAGATGACCGTCTTGATTCCCGCCTGGATAATCGCCTTGGCGCACTCGTTGCAGGGGAACTGGGAAACATATATCTTCGCCCCGTCCAGACTGCCTCCGCGGTAATTCAAAATCGCGTTTAACTCGCCATGCACCACATAGAAATATTTTTTCTCCAGATCCTCGCCTTCCCTGGCCCAGGGAAACTCATCATCCGAACATCCGATCGGAAATCCATTGTAGCCCATGGATAAGATCTTGTTGTCCTGGCTTACGATGCAGGCTCCCACCTGGGTATTCGGATCCTTGGACCGCATCCCGGAAAGCTTGGCCACTCCCATAAAATACTCTTCCCAGGTAAGATAGTTGGCTCGTTTATCGCTCATCTTGAAACTTCCTCCCGCTTAAAGCCTCTCTCCGGTATCTTTTACGGAACGGTTTTTATGTTCCCCCGACCAGCCGAAAATAATTACTTGGTTCCGAAAATCCGATCTCCGGCATCACCAAGCCCCGGCACGATATAGCCGTGCTCGTTTAATCCCTGATCCAGTGCCGCCGCATAGATATCCACATCCGGATGCTCATTCTGCATACGCGCGATGCCCTCCGGCGCAGCGATGATGCACAGGAAATGGATATTCCGGCAGCCTCTTTCTTTCAGCCGCGCAATCGCCGCCGCGGAAGATCCGCCGGTTGCCAGCATCGGATCCACGACAAAGATTTCCCGTTCCTCACAGTGCTCCGGCAGGTTGCAGTAGTATTCCACCGGTTTTAACGTCTCCGGATCCCGGTACAGTCCGATATGGCCCACTTTCGCGGAGGGGATAATGGAAAGCATCCCTTCCACCATGCCCAAGCCAGCCCGCAAAATGGCGATAACCGCCAGTTTCCTGCCGTCCAGCTGCTTCACGGTTGTCGGACAGATTGGAGTTTCAATCTGCACATCCACCAGCTGTAAATCTCTCGTCGCCTCATAGCACATCAGCTGCGCGATCTCTCCCACCAGCGAACGAAAATCGCGGGAACCGGTCTCCACTCTGCGAATCAGTCCCACTTTATGCTGGATCAGCGGATGATCCAGTATCATGACTTTTGACATCCTGTTTCTCCCTTTCCCTTTCCTCTTGTATTTCCTGCAAAAGACCGCCTGCGCAATCTTTTACAGTCTTCATTTCTCCCTGAAACGGCTCCCTAAGAAAAAGTACGCCTTGCCCGGTTACGAGCGCAGTTCCTCCTGATCCAGTGTCTCCGCCAGCTTTCCGATCAGATCCCGCAGGCGGAAAAAGCACTGCCGGTATGCTTCCAGATCTCCTCCGTAAGGATCCTCCACATCTCCCTCCGCCTGAATGTACTCCGTCAGCGTATAGAGGTTTTTGATCCCCTTATAGTCGGAAAGAACCTTCTCTTTCTGTGCATGATCCATGGTTAAAACCAGTGTCCGGTCATCGAAATCATCTTCGCTGAACGCCTCGCTGACATGCTCCTTCATCGTCAGATGATTCTCTGAGAGAACCGTCTCCGCCTTGGGATTGATCGGCTCCGGAAACAGCACAACCAGCCCCTTGGAATCAATCAGGATATCTTCCAGCATATATCTGCTCGCTAAAATCGCCTCCGCCATCGCGCTGGTGGAAGTATCGCTCCCGCTCACAAAAATCAGTTTATCAAACCGTTTCACGCTGTTTACTCCTTTTCCGGCTGCACCCGAATCACCTGATGTCCTGCCGCCTTGCCCAGGCGGTTCATGATTGCCTGTCCGATTACGGGAGTTAAAAACGCCTCCGAATAAATCCTGTCTACGTTCAATTGATCAAATTCACGAAGGATGCTGTACAGATTCCGGGCAATCGTGCGCTCATCCCGGCGGGTGCCCAAAGACTTTACGATTCCCGCCGGATAGGAAGCGATCGTCTCATCCGAGGCAATCACACCCACTTTCTCTCCGCCGTCTAAATCCTTTCTTACCAGCGCATTGATCTTTTCTGTTACCGCCAGCTCCTCTCCCTCCACAATCGTAAGTGAGGCTCTCGGCGCGTAATGACGGTATTTCATACCCGGCGCTTTCGGGTGAATCAGCGGATCGCTTTCCGTAAGTCCGGCATCCACCTGTACCGTCCCCAAGACACTGGCAAGCATCTCGCGGCTGATGTACCCCGGCCGCAGAATCACCGGCACTTTCTCCGTAAGGTCCACGATCGTCGATTCGAGTCCCAGTCCCACTTCGCCGCCGTCAATGAGCACATCGATTTTTCCGTCCAGATCCTCCTTCACATGCGATGCCTTCGTGGGGCTTGGCCTTCCGGAGGTATTGGCGCTGGGCGCAGCGATGTATCCGCCTCCCGCGCGAATGAGCGCCAGCGCCACCGCGTGATTCGGCATCCGCACAGCCACCGTCTGCAGTCCGCCGGTCGTGCTCTCCGGCACAATTCTGCTCTTTTGAAGGATCATGGTTAACGGTCCCGGCCAGAACGCTTCCGCCAGTTTCAGGGCACTTTCCGGCACGTTGGCCGCGATTGCCTTCAGCGCGGAAAGTTCCGCGATGTGCACGATCAGGGGATTATCCGACGGACGCCCTTTCGCGGCATAGATCTTTCTGGAAGCGGCTTCATCCAGTGCGTTCGCGCCAAGGCCGTACACCGTTTCGGTGGGAAAGGCGACCAGACCGCCGCGCAGGATCACTCCCCCCGCATAGGCAATCCCTTCCCCGTCCGGCCCGGAACGCATATCCAAGATTCTTGTCCGCATAAGCTCTTCCTTCCCAGACCTTTCCCTTCCTTAAAAGGTCCAAAACAATCAGAGCCATTATAACACCTGGGAGAGGCTCTGAAAAGACCTTTTTCCTGCGGTCAGTGCTGACGCTCAAATCTTTTTCCCGACCTTTTCATGAAGGGTTTCCCCGCCTCAGTCTTCTTGAGAGCGCCTCTTCCTCCTCCAGGTGTCCCCTTGTCCCTTTTGTTCTGCCAAAAAAGCGCAGACTTCCCCTATAGTCCGATTTTTATCGGCTATTATCGATATCTGTCGATATTCAGTTCTCATCTCTTCCTATTCTATCACCCCCTTCCCTGACACCAGATCATTCAATCCGATACTGAAACCTCTGCTTTTTCTCCAAACTCAGTTTCTCTGCTGTTCCAGCCTTTTTGAAATCCTCTAATAGTTTTTGATGCTTCTCTTTAATACTCAGGTTTGTACCCCGCCAGACAGCATTCCACCGATCAAATAGTTGCGCTATTAAGTGCCCGATCTGGATCAGGTAATAATGATTCTTTTCTGCCTGGTAATTCTTACTGAACAAATGTTCAATCTCGTATCCGCGTTTTTTCTGTGTCTGGAAGCCCTGATTCTCTATTTCCCATCTCATCCTCCCCCGTGTCACTACAGTTTCCGCTG
>CAZXSN010000091.1:0-10742 GCA_964643295.1 uncultured Lachnospiraceae bacterium | reverse complement strand
CGCGAGCTGGGTTCAGAACGTCGTGAGACAGTTCGGTCCCTATCCGGCGCGGGCGTAGGATATTTGAGGGGAGCTGCCCCCAGTACGAGAGGACCGGGGTGGACGGGCCGCTGGTGTACCTGTTGCGCCGCCAGGCGCATGGCAGGGTAGCCAAGCCCGGCAGGGATAAACGCTGAAGGCATCTAAGCGTGAAGCCCCCCTCAAGATGAGATATCTTAAGACCCCTTGGAGAAGACGAGGTGGATAGGGCAGAGGTGGAAGTGCGGAGACGCATGGAGCTGACTGCTACTAATCGGTCGTAAGCTTATCCACGGACGGGTGGTAGGATGAAGGATAGAATATTTTGTATGCAGTTTTGAGGGTGCAGGCAGGTAAGGCCCAGTGGCTCAGCTGGTTAGAGCGCCGCCCTGTCACGGCGGAGGTCGTCGGTTCGATCCCGATCTGGGTCGCTTCTGTGGACAGATGTCATTGCGTCTGTCCACATACTGAATCTGGCAGCATTGGCGGGTATGGTGGAATAGGCAGACACAAGAGACTTAAAATCTCTCGGGAGCAATCCCGTGCCGGTTCGAGTCCGGCTACCCGCACACCTCTTTTCTGATCCCTGCGTGAACAGGGCTTTTTTTATGTCGTCCGGCAGAAGATGTTAATCCCGGCATTATTCCTTCCTTTTCCATCGCTTATTTCTCAAGCGCTGAAAGGCTTCTTTCCTTTTTCCTACAGCAGCAGATTCCTCACATTTTGATCCTGACTGGAAACTTACTTTATCAGTTTTTCATTTCTCACTTCTTAAATAAAGTATTTACTTTCAACCAATTTCCCCGCTTGTAAACTGGCTCGACTTTTTCTGACTGTACGAACTGATGTTCGTCAGATCCTCCATGCTTCCCAGCGACTGACCGGTATTGCCGCAGGATAAAAAATCGTGGTCTATCCGCATTTGCGATCACACCATATCCATGTTTTCATTTGTCAGCTGTGTTTTGCATCCCCGCCTGGAAGCCTCCCGCATCCCGGGGCAGGAAGGTACATTTTCCGGTATACGCTTCTCACCGGTTGTCGATCATTTCTCATTTTTCAAACATTCGCTTCATAATGAACCTGCCGACTCTGTATAGGGCTTTCAGGGCATGTGCGCAGTTTAGGGATACCTGGTTAGGCGTTTCGTTCCCCGTCTCTTCGTCATAGAGCGCACAAAATCCTCCGATTTATAAGCGCTCTCCTGCGACTGATCTGCCCCGTGACACATATCCTTTGCCCCATGACCGGATCACTCCTTTGTTTGTCCGATCATGCGCCGGTGTTGGATTTCTGCCCCAGAGGAGAATAGGCGGCATCCCAGAAGAAGTCCGTATGAAAAAATATTCCGCGCATAATCTTTTGCTGTTTCATACGGGCGAAGCGCTATGCCCATGAAGCTTTCATCCGGCAGGAAACTTCGCGCATAATCTTTTTACGCCGCAGAAGGGTTTCGCGCATAAAAAAATAGTCGGCGCATAATCTTTTTCCCTCAGAAGGACAGAAAACACACAGCGGGCGAAAATTTTTCGGAATAAAGATTATACACAGCCATCAGGAAGAAAAAATGTATGTGCGAAAGACCTGTGCCGACAGAATCCCGCAAGTATTCGAATAAAGCAAAGAATTCCTTTACTATATTCTAATATGAAACGAAATCTCAGGGAAAATCTCGTTTGCGGAAGAGGCTTTTTCAGAAAAAAATTTCAAAAAATTTGAAAAAAGGACTAGACAACACGATTTAAATATGGTAAAGTTATCCACAGGTATTGAAAGTCAAAGGGGAAAGGAGGGAAAAATGATCAGCCTACGAAAGGTCAAAGAAGAACACCCTCAATACCGGTAGGGCTTCTATCCACGCTGGGTAAGCAAATATTGTTCGAAGTTGGTCAGCGCATGGCAGGTCTGTCTGCCCCTCATCAGGAATTTTCCGGTTGTGTCTGGGTGGGGAGAGATTCCTTAACAGGATCAAAGCAGCAAAGCTTTGCGTGGACTGATGGGCTTTCCGCCTCTGGGGACAGGAGGAGGGTTCTGACTCGAAGCGGTTTGTTTTCATCAAGGAACTGAGTAACACGGAAACGAATGTTTCGTTTTTGAAAGGAGGGTTTTGTATGGTAGATCTGAGTACACTGGTCTTTTTTCTCAGAACAAAAGGCGATTATCGGCTTACAAAGTACTGCAGGCAGGAACTTGCTGTGCGGTATGGGCAGAAGGCGGCGGACGTCGTTGAACAGATGGCGTGCGCGAAAAATGAGGAGGATTTGAATACGCTTTCTGATAGCCTTCACGGCTGCATCCCTTCAGACCCGAAAAAAGAAGCGGGGATGGTGAGCCAGATCAGGAACGGGCGCGATCTTACGCGCCTGCCTATCACGACAATCATGGAGATGTATCGCAGCGGCGATGCGTTTCTGGTGCAGAAATCCAAGGATTTCGTGGAGGCCAATTATGGCGGATTTGTGCACAGCATCATTGTTAACGAGTTCAGTAAGGCTGCGGATGAGCACGGCGAGGATCTTTACCAGTCCGGGGTGATCGGTCTGATGTGTGCGCTGCGGCGCTATGATGAAAGCAGGGGAAAGTTTCTCACCTGGGCCGCGCGATACATCCGCCACGAGATCATCAAGCAGATCGGCATTTTGCAGGAAGAGAATGTGATGGTAGGCGCGACCACCCGCAGAAAGATCAACCAGGCGAAGAGGCAGCTTGAAGCGGAGGGCTTAGAGCCGACGGCAAAGAGAATCAGCAGCATGACGAAAATCCGTGAGGAAACAGTACGCAAGCAGCTGGAATATGAGAAGCAGCCTGGAAAGTTATCCCTGGATCAGTGGGAGAATGACCCGGAGGCTTATGATCTGGAGAAGTGCGGAAAATCTCCGGAGGACATCTATATCCAGAAAGAAATCTGCAGCTGTCTGGTGAAGGCAATCAAGGACCTTCCGGATGAGGAACGCCAGGTGCTTGAGCTTCGCTTCCTCGAGGGTCTGACGAACGAAAAGATCGCCAGCAAGATGCACTGCAGCGTCTCGCACGTGAAAAAGGTTTTTAAAAGATGCTTCGAGCTGATGAGGATGGATGTGGATCTTCTGGCACTCTTCCCGGAATATCTGAACGAAGAGCAGAAGGAGCGGGTTCGGCTCAGCAGACCGGCAGGCAGGGGGCCGGATCTCGATGACTTTCTCGCACCTTTTTATACATACCCGGAACCGTATGATGTGGATGCGGAAGTGTTCGACTTCGAATATTTCGAGAAGAACGGTTCCGACGACCATTTCTGGTGATGCGCTGAGGACTCGAAGCAATCCTGCTTCGGTGCCTGCCAGACACCTGTTAAGAGAGCCGCTCTGGCTGGGGCTGTCAAAGAGCGTATCTTAAGCCAACTTTTAACACCGCCTGGCGGGATGCCAGGCGGGATTTTTTCAAAACAAAAGAAAGCTAACAAAATGCCTCATCCTGTGTTATAATACTGCAAAGAGCGGCGGTGGCAGGCGCAAGAACAGATTTTGGCAGCTTTCAGGTGAGAGCGGGAACGCTTCCATCTGCCGTGAATGAGTTTGGAAAGGAGGAGTGCTTGGGGAGCCCTTCGGTTTTCCGAAGAGGCGCCCACGCGGACAATTATGGTTTGGACAGGAAGAAAACCGATCGATCCGTTGAAGGATCCTGATTATGATAAGGATCTTGATGAACTGGATGATTTTGATCGGGAGGGGTTTGAGGAGTATACCAAACAGATACAGGAATACAGTTACAGAGAAGTATGGAGGGAGATTACTTCCCCCTATTTCTACGGTGCACACTGCCATCGCTCTTTTGCGTTCTTCTGTTTAAAGCGTCTGTCGGCTTCTGCACACGAGCCTGCGGTCAGGAAGCTTGTGAACAGGCATAAGAAGGAAGTGAGAGAGTATCTTCATTTTGTGAAAACTTTTGAAAAATCAGGATTATGCGCGAAAGGGGAAGGGTACTTCCCGACTCTTTCTTACGTGATCTCTTGCAACCGGGATCTGCATGGCCAGGTTTTGACGCTCTTTCAGAGATATCAGGCGCAGGCAGCGGAGGAGTTCGCACACAAATATGCGGACAGGAAGAATGTCCGTTTCCGCTTGGACACAGAGTGTTTTCATGCCTATCAGATGACGATGTGTCTCTTGAATGCGTCTGAAAAGAATCCGCAGATCCGACGGACGCTGCAGGAGATGCTGGTACGCGCTTATCCGAGCATTGCCGATGCTGTTAAATCCGCTCTCGGCCAGTATGGGCAATATCACTACCTTCCCATCTGTCTGCCGGTTCTTCTGGCATTCCATGAGGCGTTCACTTCAGAAGCAGAACTGTTCGGCGTGACGGAGACGCTCATGGTGCTTTTTGAGATATCTGCCTACTACAGACATAACGCCGGTATGCTGTCCTCGAAATCCATTGCGGACATCTTTTTTGTGACGAACGGAAAGGTGTTTCAGGACACGCCGACTGCGCTCACCGGGATGGCCGCCAACAACATCTTAGGGGAGGCAAAACGGGTGATGGAGCTTCTTGCTCCCGCCTATGGGTTTAAGCAAACTTCGTTTCCGACTTTCCTGGGGCAGGTGCTGAATATGATCAGACAGGAAGAATACTCTGTTCCTCAGGATGCGCGTCTTACGATAGACAGACTGGAATCTTTTCCTAAGAAACAGCTGCGTGTTCTTCTTAGCGGTTTCCTGGTCAGTCATGCACAGCGGTATGCGGACTATGTGTCACCCTATGAGTTCGAAGACGAGGATGACGAGGACGAAGATGATGAAGATGACGACTTCGGCGATTTGGACGATTCTGATGCTCCGTCCTCTTTTGAATTCTCCAGAAAGTACTATGAAAGTTTTTCAGTGAAACTTATGGAAGATACGGCGTACTATCTCACTGATTCGATGGATGACTGCAATACAGGGGCAGGAGCATTCATCGGGCTGAATCCCCCGGACGGAATGGACAGCGATGATCGGGAAGGAAGAAGTCTTCTGGACGGGATTATCGGCAGACTGCTGGAAAAGATGAACAGAGACAGACAGGGAGGGCAGCTGAACAGATCCTGGGATCCGGAAGAGTTTGAATACGTGTTCAAGATCTGGACGGACTTTGCTGACTATGTAGATGACGAGTTTTCCTGGATGGAGAGATGTGAACCACAGGAGAGTCTTCAGACGCCCGGTTTGGACCCGAAGGTGTCGCTGAAGCTGAAAGAGTATGACGCTCTGAAAGAGAAATGCCAACAGCTGGAAAGCGAACTGGCGAAGGCGAACGCGGAGGCAGGAAATAAAAAAGCCCTGATGGCCGAGAATGCTCAGTTGATGAAGCAGATTCGCAGTCTTGAGAAATCTTCGGAGGAACTGGAAAAAGACCAGAAGGAACTGGTCGCTTTGAGGGAACTGCTTTATGATCTGTCCCAGGAAAGCGAAGAGGAAACAAAAAACATCTCTACGGATGAGAAGACGAAGCAGATCGCGAAACGTCTGGATCAGACAGTGAAAGGAGCATTCTTAGGCGGACATATCAACTTTCAGAATAAAATCGCCAAATATCTGCCGTCGTGGCGCAGGTATCCGCCAAGATCCTTCATTTCCCCTGACGTCCTGCGAAATCTGGATCTTCTGGTTGTCTGCACGGATCATCTGGATCATGCCACTTACCTTTCGGCGATGGCGAATATCAGAAACCAGAAATGCAAAGTGTTCTTTATCCACAATGTCAACGTGAATCTCGCAATCGAAAAGATCGGTCAGTTTGAGGAGGGAGCAACCGCATCGTAAGGGAAAGGATTTCTGTCTTCATGTCCGGGATCCTGATTTGCCTTTGCAGTTTAGTGAAACCGGTCAGCACACAGTGGGAAATAAGGGTATCTTTTTTCAGACGGGCGGGGGTTTCTCTGCCCGTTTGCTTATTCCTACGTCTGTCTGCTTAAGAGGACGTGGTTACGCAGAAAATACTGTCTGCAAAGCAACGGCAGAGCATCGGATAACGGGAAGCGAAAGAACGGTCGGCGATGGAACGTTTTCAGGGATTCGAGAAGCTTTCCGTCCTCATCCTGACAGATGATGAAGTCTACTGATACAAAGACACGGCCATATCTTTCAGCGGTTTTTCGAGTGAGTCTTTCCGGAAGCACAAGTCCTGCGCGGTTTTCACAATCCCGGTATGAGACGAAGGCCCGCTTCCTGCTTGTGTGCCAGTCCGATAGTTACTTGTGAATGCCGGACAGTCCGCATGATAAAAGCCCATTTAAATCACGTATCGTAGATATTAGATTTATAGGCCCTTGCAGGGTTTTTAAGCCGGATGCCTAAGCAGGTTATGCATGCTGGCTCGTCTTTTCTGACCGCAGGGATCATAAGGTGGTCAGAGAAAGCAAGATGCATTCTACCTGCCGGCGGATTACACAGATTTATGCACGGAAAAAAGGACACCCGCGCTTCGGATCCTAATACTTAAGGAAACTGTGTCTTTCCTCCGGTTTTTCGCTGCACTTCAAAGAGGCGGGCGCCATAAGAAGCCGGAGGATTCACCCGTCTTTAGATAGGAAAGCATTCTTTTCCTAGGTTTATGTAAACACAAAGGCGCGGGATTGAATCTTAAAAAATACATAAGGTTTCGTGCAAAGCATTGCATTCTTCGTGCAGATAGAGTATAGTAATGGCGGTGGGAAGGAGATGAGGTTATGGCTGGCACAACAACGAACATCTGCATCCGTATGGATAGCGATTTGAAAGCACAGGCGGATACTTTTTTTTCCGCATTGGGGATGAACCTGTCTACCGCTTTTAACATTTTTGTTCGCCAGTCGCTTCGGGAAGGCCGCATTCCTTTTGAGGTGTCTTTGAATATGCCGAAGAAGGAGACAGGCGACGCAATGCCGGAGACGGAGAAGACACTGAAAAATTCATCCGTAAATGGCGGTATGTATCCTGACGCTCTGTCCCAGGCCTGAGACAGGAAGGACTATTGGAACGGACAGTCAGGCTTGACGGTCTTTTACGCAGCCTGAAGTTCCCTTTTTTGGAGGCAGACGAATCGAAACACAGAAATTTGACACGGAAACATTCACTTTCAGACCATTCGACAGGAGGATGAGAGAATTGGAACATACAGTCTATTCGGCATCCCGTTCTAAGTCTGGCGATATTTCCAGGTTCCTGGAGGATACGGACGGGTTGTTGAATTTTGGACCATTAGTAGAGGCTGGTCACTATCATCATCATGGATCTACGAACACGGTTCGTTCCCATTGTGTGCACACGGCCTGGTGCGCATACCGTCTTTGCCGTACTTTTCATTTGAGCGAGGATCATGAGTCTGCGGCTGTTCAGGCAGCGCTTCTGCATGACCTGTTCGGGTATGACTGGCAGGAAGATCCTGACGGAAAGAAGAGTGTCTTTAATCCGCGTGTTCTGCATCATATCGTATATCATGGCAGCGAAGCGGTGGATTTTCTGGATGGAAAGGTCAGCCTGAACGAACGCCAGAAGGATGCGATTAAAAAGCATATGTTCCCGGCCTATCCGGTGCCGCCCTGCTACTGTGAGGGATGGGTAGTTACCTTGGCAGACAAGATTGTTGCGGTTTCGGATTACTGGTCCAATGCATCCATCAAATGCCGCAGCTATATGCCGCACAGCCGCCGCCCCGTGGCTTACTGAAAGACAAATGTGTGCTCTCAGAAAAGGGGAAAGCAAAAGTACCTCATGCGGGAGGCGGATGAAAGACCGGATTCAGGGAAAGTTTCCTGGACTGAACCGGTAAGCAGGGAAACCGGTTTTCCGGGGCATTGTTTTTTCGGAAAGTCGATGGCAAACCTGTTTCATTCCTCCAGTGCGTTGGGAGAATCATGCCGTCTGCCGTGGGATGCAGACGGTTCCCCGGATGGATGGGGGATTTGGTTTCAATGATGTCACTTTTTGGTTTAGAGCAGTTTCCACTTGTCTGTAAGATCTGACCGTTCAGGACTATCTGTTGTCTTTTCTATTACTGCCCATGTTAAGCCGGGTTTCAAAGTCTTTTTCCTTCTATGCGTATCCTTCTGCGGGGGAAGTCTTTCTTAAGATCGAAGGACTTCGTTCAGAATGAGAGAAATTCATTGACACTGCAGCGGTAAACGTATTTAGAGAATCTCACTTCCTTTGAGGGAACTCTATCTATATGAAAAAAAATCTCGCGGTACGCACCCCCGGATTTGGACTTTTCATCGATCGACTGCGAATCTCAGCCGGGGATTTTAAAGGGACTTTTTTCCTCTCCTGAAGTGTGTTATAATTTTTTTCCAGGATCCTTTCTTTACTTAACCGAAACGATGGGGGGTGAAAAAATGAAGCATAAAGTCAAAATCACTGTGATTGACACAAAACTCTATCCGCAGCTTCAGCGCCAGTACTGTGCTGATCCGGAATCAGGCCCCTGCCCCTGCTATCACACAGGGGATGAATTTCTTTTTGAGCGGGACGGAGACCGCGATGATTTCTGGCACATGGGCATGAACACGCTTGTGAAAACGGACGCGGATCCGGATACCGTGGCGGGCGGCCCGAAGCTGCCGTTCTGCTCGGAGGCGTGGGATGCGATTGCCCGTTATATTTATACCGGGCTGCAGGGCGGCTCGATTATGCGGGGCTGGATGAAAGAGGAGAATACGATGATCACCTGCTGTTCGGACGGCACCAGGCCGGTGATTTTTAAGATTGAGCGCCTGGATGAAGAATGATCGGAAGGGAAGTATTTATCATTAGAGAGGAGTGTGTTTGATGGAAATTCGTCAGACGGAGTTTCAGGCAAATTCGTTTCAGCTGTTTGACAGAGACTGGGCGCTGCTCACGGCCGGTACGCCTGGGAAGTTTAATACCATGACCATCGCCTGGGGAGGGTTAGGCACGCTGTGGGGGAAACCGGTCGCTACCGTCTATGTGAAGCCGATCCGCTACACGCATGAGTTTCTGGAGGCAAACGAGTATTTTACCGTTAGTTTTTATGACAAAGAATATCGCCGCGCCATGGGTCTACTAGGTTCTTTATCCGGCAGAGACTGCGACAAGGTGTCGAAAGCGGGCCTGACGCCGGTGGCACTTACGAATTCTGTTACATTTCAGGAAGCGAAGGAGACACTTGTTTGCAGAAAGATTTACCGGCAGGAACTCGATCGGGAGGCCATGCCCCAAGAGGTGGTGCAGGCTTTCTATGAAACGGAGGCACCGCATACGATGTATATCGGTGAAGTGGTAGAGATCATACACTGACGGGGGATTTGCCGTGAGATTTCAGGAAATCAAAAGCGCGGAGGATCTTCACGCCCTCGTGGAAGAAACCGGTTTTCTTCCCTTCTTCGCCAATGAGATCGTCGGTTTTTCGGTGGAAGAGTGCTGCGCGAACGAACTGTGGTTTTCGGATCAGGCGGACGGCCCCTGGGAGTGGAAAGGACCGATTGCCCGCGGCGGCAGCTGCATGTATGGGAAGTTTTTTCGGGGCAGAGCGGGTTTCGTAAGCAGGGAGTGGATCCCTGACTTCTGCAACTTTCGCAGGGACGGTTATGATTTTGATTCCCGCTATGAGGACGGCCTGGCTTCCTACAAGGAGAAAGGAGTCTTTGATACCATCGCCGGACAGGGAAAGATACTTTCAAAGGAGCTGAAAAGTCTCTGCAACTACCGCAAGGGTGGAAACAAAGGATTCGATACTGTGATCACACGGCTTCAGATGGAGACATATGTGACGATTTCTGACTTTGTCTATATGAAGGACAGGTTTGGACAGACCTACGGTTGGGGTGTTGCGCAGTATTCCACACCGGAGGTCCTCTTTGGCTGTGATTACGTGAGAGGCGCCTACACAAAAGAGAGTGCGGAATCGAGAGAAAAAATCTTCGCCCATCTGAGAGCGATCCTTCCCGATGTGGCAAACTGGCAGATCGAGAAACTGATTCGCTGATACGTAACGGGAGAAAAGATAAGCTTAAGGCAGCGGTCCCTGGGAGAAAACCGGAAAAAAGGGATCCTGTTCGCTGCACTTTCTGCGAAAAATACAGCAAGCCCCGCCTGTAAAGGCGGGGTTTCGCAAATCTGGGGAACCTGTAAGGGAAAAGGGTAGTTTTTGCTCCTTCGTGAAGGAATGGGTGATTTTTTCGCCATCTGCAAGGGTTTCAGGGTGTTAGGCGGCTGCTGTTAAATCTGACTTTTTCTCTCCAGTTCCTGAAAATGGGCGTAGACCTCATCATTTGTTATCAGTGCTGTCACGCCGTCTCTCGTTGCCTGGTTCCGAATCTGTATTCTTACCATAGGATAATAGCGGGAAAAAGCATTCGGATCCTCACGGATTTCACGGAAGATTTTTTTCCAGTCCCGGTCGCGCAGGAGAAGATACCTGTTCTGGAACACCAGCCATTGGCATCTTTCCTCAGCAGATTAGTCCAGCAGTTCCTTAAATTTGTCCTCCTTCGTAATTTCGGTGTACAACCTGAAAAAATCAGCGGCGTTATTTTCACACCCAGGGGAGATGGTATCGCCAGAGTGATAGAAAAGCAGGTCGTACACACAGCACCCCACTTCTTACCTTAAGTTTGGGGTGCGTTAATAAGCCTTGTTGCCCTTAGCTGCTTTGCAGCCGAAAGCTCAGGCTTTTGAAGTTTTTATCAAGTAATGTAAGATTCGAATTTTGTGCCGGGCAGACGAAAAACAGCCACAGGCCTGTCATTTCCGCCTGTGGCTGAGAAT
>CAZXSN010000090.1:0-10834 GCA_964643295.1 uncultured Lachnospiraceae bacterium | reverse complement strand
AGCACAGGCTTTCCCTGACTGACGAAATACAGCACTTCATCCAAAGTACAGCCGCCCAGATCCAGGACGGAAGTCCGAAGCTCCCTCTGCAGCGCCTCCACATCCATATTTCCCGTAAGCAGTGCCTGCGGCAGACGCTCCACATCCACATCCGCGTAAGCCGCCTTATCCCCGCGCACCCACACATAGTCCTGCGATTCGTCCACCACCACGCCCATCTTCTCATCGGCCCGCACAATAGCCTCATTCGGATTTACGAAAATGCCGTCCAGACGACCGGCAGCATAGACGAAGTACCGTTTCTGCCGGCTGCGGTTTTCCGGTATGTCCAGAGTGCGTGACGCATTGTAGGTAATGATCTTGCTGTGAACCACCTGCGGATTGCGGTTGGACACCGTACTTCCCACGCGCAGAATCACCTCTGTCTGCTTGCGGTCGGTGGTCCTCGTGGAAATGCCGATCTCCGCATCCGTGCCCGTCTGTGTGTTTACGATATGATCCTCCGGTCCCCTGATATAGCCGTCCGCGGATTTCGCCACCCGCTGCAGATTCAGCATGTTGTCGGAGGAACTGGTGCCGATCACGTAATATCCGTTCGGCTGATAGTTCTTGATCATGTTTCCTTCGCCGTCCACGATCACCAGGCGGTACATCGGGAAGATCCCGTTGCCGCCGTGCTCCACGCTGGCATCGGAAACTTTGGCCACCCCGTAAACTAAATCATCTCTGATAAAGGAAACCGGACGGATGCGTTCATCATCCCCGCAGGTGAACTCCCTGCGCAGCCCCGTCTCCGCGTCAATCAGGCAAAGCGTTTGCGAATCGTACTCTTTTCCTTCCAGCAGCCAGCTAAAGTATCTGCCGGTTTCCGAGCCTGCATAGCAGTTGTCCCTCACATCCGTGACGAGCGTTTCAAACGTGCGGCTGTTTAAGTCGACACGGTAGACTGTCCCTTCCAGATAGGTGGTAAACATCGAATGATCCTCTGAGATATAGGCAAGTGTGTCCACATCCCGAAACAGAAGTTCCTCATTCTCCATGCAGGACAGGAAAATGCGCTCATCCACCATCGCGCTCGCAGCCTCATAAAAGTACAGCGCTACCCCGTTTTCGCCCTCATGGCCGCCGCGGTTCATGTACCCGGCGACTGTAAACCAGACATCCCCGTTTGACTCCACGCGCAGGATGCGGATTTTATTTTTGCGGTAAAAATCCCGGATATCCATGTTTTCCTTCTGCGGGAAGGAAAACACCTGAGTCAGCTTGTCGTCCTCTCTCTCATACGTCCACAGTTCGCCTTCCTGGATGAACGCCACAACCTGTCCCCGGCTGTCCGTCTCGTACACGATCTCCTTGTCCGTAATGCCAAGCACGATCCCCAGATCCGTCATCACGTCGTTTTCCGGATTGAAGACCTCATCCGTCGTGCGCTCAAAGTTCAGCAGGAACACACGGGTATCCGTATATCTCACCCGGTAGTATTCCCCCACGTTGTAGATCTCTGTGGCGCCGGACGGCCCAAGTGCGGCAATCCGGTACTCCAGTGTCAGCGTGGCCGTATTCCGGTTGATCTCCTTGATCGTAGGCGTCGGCTTATAATACATCTGCGGATTCAGCGCCCCCCAGGTCAGCTGAGCGACACTGTCATGTATGTCCATAAAGGAAAGAGTCGCATCCACATCCGTCGTGTCGTCCGGCTCCAGCGCCTCGCCGATTGAATCCCGGTCCGTCTTGTTCACGCACTTGTCATAGAAGCCGTTGACAAAGTTTAAATATTCCAGGGTATGCAGCCCGTCCGCCAGCACCACATGCGTGTAGTAGTAGATCGTCCGCCCGCCGGTGCTGACCGCGATCTTCAGCATGTACTCCTGGTTCATCAGCATCTGATTCTGTAAAACAAGGGAGGCGTCCAGGTAATGATTGTCCTCGTTTAGCTTGACCACCTTGGTGTTTTCCAGCGTGGTCGTTCCGTCTAAGGTGGTCACCTCATAGGAAACCCCGTCGATCGAGGTGCCAAACGGTTCGATGCGGATGGAAAGCTCCCGGTTGGGGCCTAACGGCGTTAAGCTGTCACGCAGATAGGACGGATCCATCTCCCGCGCATACCCGTGCAGACAGTTAAAATCCACACCGTCCCGGTTCATGTAGACTAAGGGGAACGTAGAGGTGGACATCTCCTCCGCCGCATCCGGAGTCACCCGGTTCATCATGCGGCTGAAGAAGGCCGTCGATAACACAAACAGCGCCGCCAGAAACGCCGCATGCAGAATAAAATTCCGGATCTTCTTTAATCGTTCCATCTTAAATGAAAGCCCACTTTCCTCCCGCCTGCGGGAAACGAAGCGTTTCCCTCCATCCGCCTAAGTCTGCCTGTTTTCCTGCCGGGATAAGGCCTTTCACCTGCGGCTTCAGCCACTACGATTTCCAGTAGATCGTGATCAGATAAAAGTCCTCATCCGTATAGTACCGGTAATTCCACCGGTTCGTACCGTAAACCTCCATCAGGTACTGCCCGGCATCCGTCAGCATGCCGTTCTCGAACAGCTCATATTTCGCGCTCTCATAGGCCTGTGCGGAGCCAAATTTCATCACAATCGCCTGCTCATCCGCCCACACGGAATTCATCAGGGCATTGTAGATCGTATCGTAGTCAAATGTTTCATAGTACAGTCCGTTTAACCGGTAATAGTTGTAGCTGTCATCCGAGCACTCCGGGAGCGGCACACTCACACTCGGCGTGTGCGTCTGATAGATCTCCGCGTCCGTACAGCACAGATAATTGTAGTTTAACAGACTGTTATCCGGTGCGTCGGCATTGGTAAACACCGGATCGCCCCAGGTCACATCCACGTGGTAATACTGATCGCCGATTCGCACCAGATTCCAGCCATGGTCCCCGCCGTCGTTCGTCTTTCCCGTGATGTAGGTGCAGAACATCCCCATGCGGTGCAGAATATACTGAAACGCTTTGGCGTACCCGGCACACACGGAATTGTGTCCGATTAAGGCGCTCTGTATGTTCTGACTGTTGGGGCTTGTACTGTCATAATCCGTTGTGTTGATCAGGTATTCATAGACAAAACGGATCTTCTCATACTCGCTGGCCTGGGGGCTTATCTGGCTGATACAGCTATCGGCGGCCTCCTCCAGTTTTTCGCGCAGACGGTCCCGGTTCTCTTTCTCCACCGTCGTACTGATCTCATACCCGACCACTTTCCCGGAATAGGCGACCTGTTCGGCCTGCGCTGATGTCCCTACCCAGAAAATTTCCGGATGATCCGCCAGCACCGCGTAGTAGGCGGTCCAGAAATCCTCCGTGCTCACCACAGCGTACAGACTGGCCGAATCCTCATAGTTTGTAAGCCGTTCGTACAGTTCCCGGTAGATCTCGTTTAATTCACTCGGGATCTGGTTGAAATAGTACTCCTCAATCCCGCCGTGATCCCACGAGGTATCCCCCAGCTGGTAATAGGGACTTCCCTTCCATCCGGTTTTGACTGCCACTGTCTCCATGAGCCCGCAGCCGCATAAAACAAAAGCGACGCCGAAAGCGCAGGCTGTCAGGGCCAGCCGCCGGATCCATCGAAACACCGGTTACCTCTCCCATTTCTCGCACAGGCGGTTGATCTCTTCCGTAAATTTCCGCAGATCCTGATTGCTGCCGCCCTCGTTTTCTTTCGCCACCGCAAGCAGCCGGGACGCAGCCGCAAGAAGGTCGGCATAGACCGCCGCCGCTTTGCCGGATCCCGTTCCCGCTTTCCTTTCTTTCTGCAAAGGTACCGCCGCCGCCTCGTAAAGGTACTTTCCCGCGGCAAGGTCGAACACTGCCCCGGAATAGGGCGCGGAGGAAGAAAATCCGAATTCGCCGCGCAAACGGGCGCTGAACAGATCGCAGACCGTATCTTCCCCGTGGGTGACAAATACCATCCGCGGTTTTTTCTCAAGCGAGGTAATCCACTTGATCAGCCCCTCGTTATCCGCGTGACCGCTTACCCCCGGAAGGGACTGAATCTTTGCCCGTACCTCGATCTCCTCCCCGAAGAGCTTCACCTTTTTCGCCCCGTTTAAAATGGCCCTGCCCAGAGTGCCCTCCGCCTGATATCCCACAAAAAGCACCGTACATTCCGGCCGCCAGAGGTTGTGTTTTAAATGGTGCTTGATCCGCCCGGCATCGCACATGCCGCTGGCGGAAATGATCACCTTGCATTTGGGATCCTCGTTGATCGCCCGGGAAT
Organism: uncultured Lachnospiraceae bacterium; assembly: GCA_964643295.1. GTDB lineage: Bacteria > Bacillota > Clostridia > Lachnospirales > Lachnospiraceae > Merdiplasma. Next base: position 6,599 of record CAZXSN010000090.1, on the reverse strand, counting down.
CCTCGCTGGTCACCGCCGTGCGCAACCCCGCAAAACCGATGGGATTGATGCCGCGGTTTAACAGTTCCGTGGCTTCCTCGTCAAAATCCCGGTACATCCGTTTATAGAAAATCTGCGTTGCCTCCACCGCCAGCGGACTGTCCACCCACACCTCGAAGCCGTCATGTCCCGTCACCAGCTTCTGCTCCTTGATGTGGCGGATAAAATACAGCATTTCCTGCGTTCTGCCCACCGCGAAGGAGGGAATCACGACATTCCCGCCGCGGTCAAATGTGCTCTGAATCAGCTTCGCCAGCGCAGCCGCATAATCCGGTCTCTCTCCGTGGCTGCGGTCTCCGTAGGTGGATTCCATCACCACGTAATCCGCTTCCTTCGGATAGGTCGGATCGCAGATCAGCGGCTGATGCGTATTGCCGATGTCCCCGGAAAACAGCAGTTTCCTTTCCGTGCCGTCCTCCTTAATCCAGATCTCGATCGAGGCGGAACCCAAAAGATGTCCGGCATCGGTAAACCGTACCCGGATGCCGTCCGCGATTCTTCTCTCCTCATCGTACTCCACACACACGAAGCAGGAGAGCGCTCCTAAAGCGTCGCTGTTATCATATAACGGTTCTACTGCGGGACGCCCGGCCCGCATGGCCTTGCGGTTTTTCCACTCCGCTTCGGATTCCTGGATATGGGCGCTGTCCTGCAGCATAATCTCACACAGCTGCGCCGTACCGGGTGTGGTAAAAATCTGCCCCCGAAATCCCTGCTTGTACAAAAGAGGCAGCATTCCGGAGTGATCGATATGGGCGTGGGTTAGCAGCACCAGATCGATCTGGGAAGCCGCCGCCGGAACCGGCTGGTTCTCATAGAGATTCGGTCCCTGTTCCATGCCGTAATCCACGAGAATCCTCTTTCCGCAGGCCTCCAGATAGTAACAGCTCCCCGTCACTTCATGGGCTGCCCCCAAAAATGTCAATTTCATGCTCCCCTTCTCCTCCTTCTGCCAAAAATCCCGGACGAACCGCCCACCGAGATCTTACGGAAAAATATCTGACCGATCTTTTCCCGCCGGTTCTTAGACTTTCTTAATTCTTACGTTTCACACTCTAAGCGGTTTTCGTCCCGGCCGCCTCCTCAATCAGACGGATAATCGTTCCGATCGCATCGCTCTGGATGCTTGCCTCCATGGTTTTCCGGTACAGTTCCCGGTTCTGATACAGATCCAGAATCTCCGAAAGCAGACGCTCATCCGTGATCTCCTCTTCTTTTAACACCTTGGAAAATCCCTGTTTGCAGAAGGACTCGGCGTTTAACAGCTGATCCCCGCGGCTTGCAGAAGTCGAAAGCGGAATCAGCAGGTTTGGTTTGCGAAGGGCCAGCAGTTCACAGATTGCGTTGGCCCCGGCACGGGAAACCACCACGTCGGCAAGCGCGAACAGATCCGCCAGCTCCCGCTCGATGTACTCAAACTGCACATATCCGGCAAGAGCGTTCCTGCTCTGATCCAGGTTTCCCTTTCCGCAAAGATGCACCACCTGAAAAGTCCTTAAAAGATCAGGCAGGATCGAGCGGATCGCCTGGTTAACCGCCACGGAGCCCTGACTGCCGCCAATCACCATCAGCACCGGTTTTTCCTGCGTAAAGTGACAGAACTTCCTGGCTGCCTGCGCATCGCCGCAGCGCAGCTCCTCGCGGATCGGGCAGCCCGTTAAGACCGCTTTCCCTTCCGGGAGGTAAGGAATCGTTTCCGGGAAGTTGCAGCAGACTTTCGTCGCCGCCGGGATCGCCAGCTTATTCGCCAGCCCGGGTGTCAGATCCGATTCGTGGATGATCGTCGGAATGTGACAGCTCTTCGCCGCCAGCACCACCGGCACGGACACAAATCCTCCCTTGGAGAAGACGACATCCGGGCGCAGCGTTTTCAGCAGCTTTTTCGCCTGAAAATATCCCTTGATCACCCGAAACGGATCGGAAAAATTCTTCCAGTCAAAGTACCGGCGCAGTTTCCCGGAAGAGATGCCGTAATAGGGAATCTGCCTCTCCTCAATCAGCCTCTTTTCCATCCCGTCGTAGGAGCCGATGTAATGGATTTCATACCCCAGCGCACGAAGTCTTGGCATCAGCGCGAGATTGGGTGTCACATGCCCGGCCGTTCCGCCGCCGGTCAGTACAATCTTTTTCATTTCAAACTTCTTCCTCCAGGGCCATGACCTGCCTTTAAGCAGACAGACAAGGAAATCATGAAGATGCTCCCAGCCGGAATCTTTTCCGCTCCCAGCCTTCTTTCTGCCAGAAAGTTTATTAAGCCCCGTATTACTGGTTCCTCTTAGAAAAAAGAAAAGACCTTATCTGCTGTATACGACCGTAAGCCTCTGTCCCATTCGGGATTTAAAAGAATCCCACAATCTCCTTTTTATCCTCCTCGGTAAGTTTCCCCGGCTCCCAGCGCACGTTCACATGGTCGCCGACATAGCGGGGAATGAGATGAATATGGAAATGGAACACGGTCTGCCCGGCCAGTTCCCCGTTGTTCTGCACAATGTTAAAGCCATCGCAGGAAAGATTCGCGGAAAGTTTTTCCGCCACTCTTTTCGCCACAATCATCGCCTTGCCCGCCAGCTCCTCCGGCAGCTCATAGATATTCGCGGCGTGTTCTTTCGGCAGCACCAGCGCATGCCCTTTCGAGGCCGGATTGAGATCCAGGATCACCCGGAAATCCTCATCCTCATAAAGCGTTGCCGAGGGGATCTCCCCGTTTGCAATCCTGCAGAAAATGCAGTTATCGTCTTTCATCAAAATTCTCCTTCCTGTACTGTGAATTTCCTGTGCTTTTTGTTTCTGTGTTTATATATTCCTGATTTTCAATACCTCGAAAAAGGTTCCTTTTCTTCTGCTTGTCCTGTTTTCCTAAGGGAAGGTATGATCTGAAAACCTGGCTTTCCCCTTCCGGTATACCGCTTAGCTTTGCTTTACTCCTCCCTCACGCACAGAAAAAGCGCCCGCAGAAGGGCTTTTTTGTCCCTCCGTTTATCCTTCTCAGGCTGCCTTTCGCTTTCCTGCCGGTCGGTGATAGAGCAGCACCGCCAGTAAAAACCCCGTCACAAAGCCGCCGATGTGCGCTGCGTTGTCAGTTCCCACTTCCATAAACCCCTGCGCCAGAGAAAGCACCGCCATCCAGGCTAAGCGCCTCAGGGTGATATTTCCCAGCCGTCCCTTATTGCGAATCACGATATAAAGGAGGGCGCCGACGACGGCAAAAATCGCCCCGGATGCCCCGGCGGAAACCGGGAAATCCGCGTAGGAAAAGTTCAGATTCATAAGGGCAGTGCCCAAGATAAGCTCCTGCATTCCTATTCCGGCGGACCGTAAGTCCATCCAGCAGGAGAGCAGATTTCCGGCGATCCCTCCCAGAAAATAAATCAGCAGATATTTGACGCTGCCGGCCTCCGTCTCCAGCACATCTCCCAGGGCAATCAGACAGATCATGTTGTAGAGAAGATGGTAGAGACCAAAGTGCAGAAACATTCCCGTAATCAGCCGGTAATACTCCCCGGAGAGAATCGCCGGCGTATAGCATGCGCCGTGGGCGAGCATAAAGGAGACATCCTCCGTATCGCCGATGATGGTAAATACCAGAAACACAAGAACATTCACCGACGCGGTCAGCAGGTTCATCTTCTTCCTGGATAATAAAAAATTCCGGGCTTCTTCCGCCACCGGCTCACCTCCCCGTCTGATTTATCTGACTTTCTCCTTATTTCCAGTCCTGAAAAGATACGCGTACCCTGTATCAGATGCCAAAAACCCTAATCCCCCGCATGATCTTTTCCGCTTCCCGGAAAGCCCGAAAGTCACAACTCCATTCCTGTTAGGAAGCAGTTCGTTTCGCAAATTTACCTAAGCGTTCCATCCCGTCAGTAATCGTAATCGAAAGACACCGCGTCACTCGAGTTTATTTTTTTCAATACCAGGTCCTCCACCTCATGCCATCTGCGTGACACCACCTTCGCCTGAAGTGCCATCAGTCTCTGCGCGACATCCGTGCTCCATCTCATCCCAGGCTGTATGATTCTCTCCTGCATCCATCTTATATTTCCGTCTTCCAGGCTGCCGCTTTCCAGGATATAGCCCGCTTTCCTATACTCATCGTAGTGCATGAGGTCCTTATGTTTCGAAACAAACGTGTAAAAGTCGGAGATATTTTCCGGAAAAGACTGCTGGCTGCATGGTTTCGTTTTTTCCAGCAGTTCCCCGATCTTTCCTCCCTCCAGCAGCTTACATAACTCCCCGGCAAATGCGTCTCCCTGCCGGCCTTTTCTTAGATAACCGGCGAATTTCCCGGTGCTTTTCTTCGCCCGGTCCAGATCAAGTATCTGAACCGCTTCCGGCCAAAGCTCCTTTACCAGGTCGCAAATCCATTCAGAGCCGTCGCTGATCACCACAATCTTACTGCACAGATCACACTGATTTCGCCTGGCAAGTGCCAGGAGGGAGCACTTAAACTCTTCCGCCGAGCCAATACAGGCAATGACCTCACTCTCATCCGCAAAAAAATGTTTCTTTCCATGATCGTCCGTACGCTCCTGCACATTTATAGAGTGAAAGGCCAGAGCGTACTTACATTCCGCCCACCCGCTTACCTTGTTCTTTTCCCGAAGGAGCATCCTGGATTCCTCTATGATCAAATATAAAATGTCATTTTCCCTTCTCCGGCACGCACTTTCATCGGCGGATTTCTCTGCCTTTTCCTTTGCTTCCTTTGCAAGAGCCAGGTCCTTTTCAAGGACGAGACCTCCCACGTACATGGCAACAGCTTTTATCTGTGTGCTGCTGGGGTGCAGATCATACCTGCCTGCGATCTTCTCCGCGGCATCCTGAAAGGACCTCGCGCAGACAGCCTCCCTTGCGTACTCACACATCAGGGCGAATGTCATCTTAAACGGCAGACGGTCGATCCCTATTAGGTGGTCAAGAGGACAGACCCCCTTTATCTGTTTCAGTTCAAGCAGCCTTTTCGCGCTGTCAGGATTGGCGGACACCAGGGACAGACGGGAATAGGGCAGCACACCAAACCTTCCCAGAATCGAGCAATGCTGCGGTCCGTTGCTTTTCATCATTATGCCCTTCTGCGCAAGTTCCTTCCTGATTGCCGCCGTACGCTCCTCAACATCAATCGCCTTGATGGAAGCGAGAATGAGATCCATCAGCATGTTCTTTATTCTGCCATGTTCCACACGCCACAGGAATGACATCTGCGAATCGGTAAGAAACTCTCCTGGTTTCTCGGGTCTTACTGCAAAAACAAATACGTAGAACTGAAGAGCGCTGACCATTTTCCCTTTTGCCGAGTTTACCGCTTCGGGCAGCGAATGCTGCTCAGGTTCAGCGACTGACTGCATAAGTTCATCCCCTTTTAAGATCTCCCCTGCGCACAGATACCGGACAAAGAAATACCAGTCAGGATGTCCCTTATCGCCTGCTCTTTGAAACGGCTGTCACTGATTTAAGCTGCCGTCTGTTCAGCCGCTTTCGAAAATACCGTATTGAAAATTACGCTTCCCAGAATCGATTCCTTACCTTTAAACGAAAGGAATCTATCTTGCCATCCGGTAGATTTTCACCATGTCCTCCCGGTTTAGGACTTTGAAGTTTCCGATCGTCCTCGTGTTAAAAAAGCTGCACTTTTCCGCCAGCTCCTCGATCTGGGCATCCGTAACAGCAATCCCCAGCTCGTGAATCGAAGTGGGCATGCCCAGCAGATGGAAGAACCGCTCAGTCTCTTTGATACCTTCCAGAGCCGTCTTTTCGGGATTTCCAAAATCCTGGGGAACACCCATCACCTGCACCGCATACTGGGCAAAGCGCTCCGGTTTTTCCGCATAAACATATCTTGCCCAGCTGCCCCAGACGGCTGCCAGACCGGCTCCGTGAGCCACATCGAACATACCGCTCAGCTCATGTTCCAGCTGATGGCTGGCCCAGTCTTCCTCCGCTCCGCAGCCGGTCAGACCGTTGTGGGAGAGACTCCCCGCCCACATCACATTCGCCCTCGCCGCATAATTTTCCGGATCCTCCAGGAGGATTTTCGCGCAGTGAATCACACTCCTCATCAGCGCCTCGGCAATTCCGTCTGTCAGTTCGGTGTCCGGTTCTTTGGAAAGGTACCGCTCCAAAGTATGCATCAGGATATCCACGCAGCCGGAGGCCGTCTGATAGGCGGGCAGTGTGTAGGTAAGCTCCGGGTTCAGCACAGCAAAGCGGCACCGGCACAGATTGTTGTTGTATCCCCGCTTGATCCACCCGTCCTCGTTGGTAAGTACACTCGAATTGCTCATCTCACTGCCTGCGGCCGCGATTGTTAAAACTGTCCCGATCGGCATACACGCTTCTGCCTGCCGTTTGCGGCTGTAAAAATCCCAGACATCGCCTTCATTCGCCAGCCCGTAGCCGATGCATTTTGTGGAATCGATCACGCTGCCGCCGCCCACCGCCAGCAGAAAGTCAACGCCTTCCTCCCGGCCAAGCTCGATGCCCTCCCTCGCCAGAGAAAGTCTGGGATTTGGCTGTACACCGCCCAGAGTCACATAGGCGATTCCTTCCTGCGAAAGGGA
>CAZXSN010000089.1:0-11177 GCA_964643295.1 uncultured Lachnospiraceae bacterium | reverse complement strand
GGAAGTGCCCGAGATGCAGTGGTACTACATGTACAACCAGATCAAAAGTTCGAAATAATAGAAACAATACCCCGTATACAGGACCTGGTATCCTTGTGTGCGGGGTATTTTTTTAAAGGAAAATGGAACAGGTTACCCAAACTTTTTGCAACTATTCCCAGACTGTGCGCAAAAGATCAGAAATACATCGATTTGCAACATTAGTTAGGCATAATTTGCATAAAATCGATCAGTTTTGACATGCTGGAGGGGGTTGATATATTTTTTCCTGCTGATGTAATATACCCCGGAAAGGAAGGGGATTATTATGTCCAGAAAACCTGTCTCTGGAAATTCTCCAGTGGACATTCCTAAAAATGTTGTAGTTGATCCTAAGGGCTATGTGTATCTAAATCGTGGATACAGTATTCGAACCAGCAAAGACGGAAGCCATACTTATGTTGATCACTCCAGAATCCTTATTGGAAAAGTAGTGGAAACATCAATGGGAAATTGGAGAAGTGAAAGGAAAATGTATCCGAATGCAAGATACATGAAAATGCTGGAAGATGAAAAAAGAGAAAAGACCGGTGAAAATCTTCCTGAAGCAGATAAGTCATCCCGTCCAGTTCGAACAGGAAGACATGATAATTTGAGTGCCGGCTTTTGGATAGCCCTGCAGACAATAGCAGAAGAGGCAGGACTAATTGAAATTCTGCGTACAGTGTTTGGCGAGAATACAGCATACCTGCTGTTAGACTTTACACAGTATATGCTGCTTGCGTCATCAGCAGTTCTTCAACATTTTCCCATATGGGCTATGACTCATGCCACATTTTCTGACTGCATTCCAGACGATTGTGAACTTGGCGCTGCTTTCTCGAATGATATCAGTGTGTCAAAAATCAACCTGTTCAAAAAGCTTTGGGCGAGAAGCGCAGTTGAATCTGAAGAGAACTTATTCTTTTGCTATGATTCGACGAATGTAAACAGTCAGGCAGAAGGAGTTTTCCTGGTGGAAAAAGGGTATGCGAAGGATGATCCGGGTTTAACACAGGTAAATACAGAATATGTAGTTCGAGAACGAGATGGCCTTCCCGTTGCTTTTGGTGAGTATCCTGGTTCTATAAATGACATCAAAGAGGCGTCGGAAATGATTGCCTTTATGGAGGACATCTTAAAATCTCCCGGTACAGAGACGCCCGATAAGTCATTTTCTCTCACTATGGTATGTGACAGGGGCTATATATCCAGGAATAACGTTATCCTTATGGATGAAGTAGGGATGGACTTTTTACTTATGCTTCGCAAAGATTTAAATGTTGCGGACAGTTTATTATTGAGCAATCTTAATTCTGTCCGTATTTCTCAAAACTATAATAAAGAATATAAGAAGTATGGATTAACGGTAGAGGGACATTTGTTTGAAAAGGACGAAAAGATCAGGTATTTTCACATCATCTGGGACCCGGCTTGGGAGTCCGAACACAGGGAAACTCTGTACAATAACATTGAGGCAAAAGAAAAGGATCTTTTGAAAAAGATAGAAGGGAAAGTCAGGCTCACGGAAGAGGAGATATATAACAACTATGGAGAATTTTTCGATGTCTGTTTAAAAAGCTCAGGATTTATAAAGACAGATAAACGTGGTTATATAATTCTTGCGGCAGAAAGGAAACACGATGAGATAACAGAGGCAGACAGAAAGTGTGGCTATATGATCTTAGTCACTTCACGAAAAATGACAGCATTTGAAGCACTTGATGCCTGCAGCAAAAGAGACTGTGTGGAAAAAGTTTTTTCCACAATAAAGAGCCGGCCTGGGATGAAAAAGTATGGCTACCACAGTGACAATTCGATGCATGCGCTGGCTTTGGTATGGTTTACAGCCTCCATTATTTACGCTTTAATGAAAGACAAAACGCAAAATCTTGGAGAGGAAAACTGCAGGGATTTTACAACCCCAGATGTTATCAGGTTATTAGAGGAAATTGACTGCGATCGTGACCTGGAAACGAATCACTATGAACGCCGGTATCAGCTTTCTGCAAAGCAGACATCCATTATAAAAGCTCTGGGTATTTCACAGAGTGATATAGACACGGCAATAAGTCAGTTTGACCGTTTTATGTTGTAAACCTAATTTCCATATATGGACTTGAGATTTCCACGCCATGCAGAGAATTGGGTATGTTTAAGAAAAGTTCAGGCTGTTAATTTAGCGATATTTAATCTTGTGCTGTTGATATCATCGGGTATAATCTGTCTCTTTTCCTTTTTCAAGACCTTTCCGGAGAAATTTTACCGGCGGGGAGCGGTGACGTGCTGCCAGGCCTCTCCCAAACCGTTTCTTCGTGTACGACTGCAACAGGATACAAAAAATCACACAACAGGCAGTTGAAAAAGCGGGGCTCTTCCGATACTATTTTCTTCAGATTAGATGAGTCGGAGGCAAAAGGATGAAATACGGACATTTCGAAGAAGAACACAGAGAGTATGTGATTGACCGCGTGGATCTGCCGGTCTCCTGGACAAACTACCTGGGGGTGGAGGATCTGTGCGCGGTGGTCAACCATACGGCGGGCGGATATCTGTTTTACAAAACGCCGCAGTATCACCGGATCACCCGGTTTCGACCGAATGGTGTCCCGATGGACCGACCGGGACACTATGTGTATCTCAGAGACGATGCAGACGGGGATTACTGGAGCATCTCCTGGCAGCCGGTAGGAAAACCGCTGGATCAGGCAGCTTATTCCTGCCGCCATGGGATGTCCTACTCGATTTACCAGTGCGACTATAAGGGGATCTTCGCCAGCCAGAGGCTTTTTATTCCGATCGGGGAAACGGTAGAGCTGTGGGATGTCAGACTTACGAATCACAGCGGGCAGAAGCGTACGATCAGCGTTTTTTCCTACTGTGAGTTTTCGTTCCACCACATCGATATGGACAACCAGAACTTTCAGATGAGCCTCTACGCTGCCGGTTCTTCCTGTGAAAACGGCGTGATCGAGCATGACCTGTTTTACGAAGAATTCGGGTACCAGTATTTTACGGCCAGTTTTGAGCCGGACGGGTTTGACTGCCTGAGAGATTCCTTTCTTGGAACATACCGCACGGAGACAAACCCGCTTGCCGTGGAGAGAGGGGCCTGTTCTTCCTCCTTTGAAAAGGGCGGCAATCACTGCGGAACCCTTCATAAGAGGTTCACGCTGCAGCCGGGAGAGGAGATTCGGTTCGTCTTTCTTTTAGGGGAGGGAAGGCGTTCGGATGCGTATCCCATCCGGAAAAAGTACAGCGACCCCGCAAACGTGGATCTTGCGGCAAAGAGACTGCGGGAGTACTGGGAGGAGAAGTTTTCCCGGTTTCAGATACAGACGCCCAGCCGGGAGATGAACACGATGCTGAATACCTGGAACCTTTATCAGGCGGAAATCAACATCCTGTTCTCCCGATTTGCCTCCTTTATCGAGGTGGGGGGAAGAACCGGCCTGGGGTACCGTGATACGGCGCAGGATGCAATGACGATCCCGCATTCGAATCCGGAGAAATGCAGACAGAGACTGGAACAGCTTTTACAGGGGCTGGTTTCGAAAGGGTACGGGCTGCATCTGTTTGATCCGGCCTGGTTTGAGCCGCAGGAAGTGCGCCCCTTTTCCTCGCCGACCGTGATTCCGCAGCCGGATGTGAAAGAGCGGGTCCATGGTTTAAAGGATGCCTGCTCGGATGATGCCCTGTGGCTCATCCCCTCCATCGCGGAATACATCCGGGAAACAGGAGAATTAGACTTCCTGGATCAGGTGATCGGGTATGCGGATGGAGGGGAGGGAACCGTCTATGAACATATGAAGCGGATCCTGGACTTCTCTGCAAAACAGGTCGGCGCGCACGGAGTCTGTCTGGGGCTTCGGGCAGACTGGAATGACTGTTTAAACCTTGGCGGCGGGGAGAGTGCGCTGGTCTCCTTCCTTCATGTCTGGGCGCTGGAGCATTTCCTGGACCTTTGCAAAAGAAAAGGGACAAAGGAGGACCTGGAGACTTACGGGGCGATGCAAAAGCGGGTCAAAAATGTTTGTCAGACACAACTTTGGGATGGGCAGTGGTTTATCCGCGGGATTACGAAGAGCGGCAAAAAGATTGGAACGAGCGCAGATCCGGAAGGCAAAATCCATCTGGAATCAAATGTCTGGGCGGTGCTCTCCGGGGCTGCCACTTATGAACAGGGGATTTCGGCTATGAACAGTGTCGACCGGTACCTGTACACGGAGTATGGGATCATGCTCAATGGCCCTTCCTATACCGTTCCGGATGATGAGGTCGGGTTTGTGACACGCGTCTATCCCGGAGTGAAAGAGAATGGGTCGATCTTCAGCCATCCCAATCCCTGGGCGTGGGCCGCCGAGTGCCGGCTGGGGAGAGGCGACCGCGCGATGAAATATTATGAGGCGCTTTGTCCCTGCAGACAGAACGACAGGATCGAGATCCGTCAGGCGGAGCCCTATTCCTACTGCCAGTTTATCATGGGGAAAGACCACTCGGCCTTTGGCAGGGCCAGGCATCCCTTTATGACGGGAAGCGCCGGCTGGGCCTATTTTTCTGCTACCCGTTACATGTTGGGAATCCGCCCGCAGCTGGACGAACTCGTCATCGATCCCTGCATTCCGGCAGACTGGAAGGGCTTTCAGGCGAAACGGATCTGGCGGGGTGCCGTCTACCGGATTGAGGTGGTCAATCCATACGGCGTGAGAAAGGGCGTAAAGGAGCGGTATGTGGACGGAAAAAGGGCAGACCGTATTTTACCGTTTCCACCGGGAACCGATCATCAGGTAAGGATCGTGATGGGATAGAGTCCGGTTAAGGAAGCGGGAAAAGCCCCTGAAAAGATGCCCGATGGTTTCGGGAAAGAGCAGGGAGAAACGGAGGAGGAGGCTTCGATGCGGAAAAAACAGCATTCCATGAAGTGGAAAGTGATCTGGATTCTGCTGATTTGCTGGCTGATCCCGTTTTCCTTCCTGATTGCGGTTCTGGGGATCTACATGGCGAGCAATCACAGCGACCTGACCGCTGAAAGCTACGTTCATCAGCTTGCGTTCAATAACCGGATCTGTGTGGAACGCCTGGACAGGGTGGTGGAAGATTCCCGGAAGGCCTCCTATGACGGGGAGATCCTTGCAGCCAGACAGCAGTATCTGTCAGGAACGGTGACCCGGGATGAGGCGAAGAAAATATATCACCAATATCTGTCGAACAACTACGGGCAGAGCGATGCAATTTCCAGCGCGATCCTCTGGTTTGAAGGGGAAAGCGAGGAGAACTCGGCGGCAGTGTACAGTGAAAGCGGGAACGGAAGTTATCAGAAAATCCTCCATTACTGGGAGGACGATCACGAGGCTGTCCGGGAAGCGGCGAAGGATCTGGGTACTTCCGTGCGTTTTCTGGTACGGGGCAGGGAACTTTACATGATTCGAAATATGCTGGACAGCCGTTATCAGATTCAGGCGGTGCTTGTGTTTTGCCTCAACCGGGAATACTGCTTTGGCAGTATCTTCCAGTATCCGATGCAGGATCGCGGCTGTGTCTGGATCAATGAGCAGGAGTTTCTGTCTGCGCAGAGCGAGGAGGAGCTCGACTGGGAGACGCTGTACCGGGAGGCGGGTGAAAAAAACTACCAGTGGGTGCACGGGCAGCTCTGCGTGACCGATGAATGCTCCGGCGACCGCTACAAACTGCGCTCGGTGATGATGGTGAACAATAACGTGACGATGTTTCCCTTTTACGGTTATCCTTACGTGATGGCCGGCATGGTATTCTCCGTGGTCCTGATGCTGCTGGCGGTTCTGTGGGTGTTCAGGCGGGAGGTCACGCATCCCGTGACTGTGCTGACCGAAGGAGTACGCCATATCGAGGAAGGGGAACTGGGGTATCAGATCAGCGGGGAGATGCACAATCAGGAATTTGCCTATCTAAGTGACTCCGTGAACCGGATGTCAAAGCACCTGCAGGAGCAGTTCAACCGGATTTATCAGGAGGAGATTGCTCTTCGGGAGGCCAGGATCATGGCTCTGCAGTCGCATATCAACCCGCATTTTTTGAACAATACGCTCGAAATCATCAACTGGGAGGCCCGCCTGGACGGCAATGAAAAGATCAGTAAGATGATCGAATCACTCTCGAACGTGATGGATGCGGCGTTAGACCGCAGGAAGCGCCCCGAGGTGCCGTTGAAAGAGGAGATGACCTATGTGCGTTCCTATCTGTATATCATGCGGGAGCGGCTGGGGGAACGGCTGGAAGTGACAGTAGAGATTCCGGAGGAACTCATGGACTGCCTGGTGCCAAGACTGATCCTGCAGCCGGTGATTGAAAATGCGATCGAACACGGCATTGTGCCCAACGGAAAAGGTACCGTACTGATCAAAGGCTACCGGGTCGGCAGCGATCTGACACTGGAAATCTACAATGACGGGACGCTTTCCCAAGAGGATGCGATGCGAATCGAAAGGCTTCTTGATCTGAACTATAACACCAGCAGGGAACCCGCTGGAAACATGGGTATTGCAAACGTCAACCAGCGGCTTCACATTCTGTTTGGAGAGCCTTACGGCCTTCAGATCGGCAGGGAGGAGGGAAAGGTACTTGCCAGACTGTTGCTGCCGTATCGGACGGGGACGGCACCCGATGGACAGGAGCGATAAAGGCTGTTGTTCTCTGGATTTCTCCGGACAGGGACCGGAAAGCGTTTTTTCTTACGCCGTTTTGATTCTGACAAAACGATACAAAAAATCACAGCTTCAGATCTTCCCAGGATGGTAAAAATGACGCATACTGGTTACATAAGAGCAGCAGGATTTTTTCATGATCAAAAGTCAAAGGAGGTAAGAAAATGAAAAAACGGTTCGCTTTTGTTGTGGGACTGCTGACCTGTCTTCCCCTTGTTGGAACAAGTGTGTTCGCGGAGGGAGTGGAACTGAATGTCACCACCACGTTCGCGGGGGAGGATGGAAACGCACAGAATTTCAAGGATGCAGTGGCAGCCTGGGAGGAGGCTACCGGCAACACGGTGAATGACGCGTCCGCGACTTCCGATGAAGCGTTCAAGGCGCGGATTGAGATGGATTTCCAGACCGGCGCGGATCCGGATGTCCTGTTTTTCTTTAACGGCGCCGATGCCAATTCCTTCATAGAGGCCGGGAAAGTGGTACCGATCGATACGATACGCGAGACGTATCCGGAGTATGCTGCCAACATGAACGACGATCTGATCGCACCTTCTCTGGTGGATGGCGTGAAATACGCGGTGCCGGTCAACGGCTACTGGGAGGCGCTGTTTGTCAACACGGCTGTTTTGGACGCCGCAGGGGTGGAGGTTCCGGGAGCGGACTACACCTGGGATCAGTTTAAGGAAGACTGCCAGAAGATCAAGGACGCGGGTTACGCGCCGATCGCGGCGGCTCTGGGAAACATTCCGCACTACTGGTGGGAGTACTCGATCTTTAACAATGGCAATGTGAAGGATCATCTGACCATTCCGGCCTCGATCGACGAGGCGGAATCGTGGGTGGCCGGTATGAATGACATCAAAGAACTGTATGAGCTGGGCTACTTCCCGGAGAACACGCTCTCTGCGACCGATGATGAGACGTTTGCAATGTTCACCCAGGATAAGGCTGCCTTCCTGATTGATGGTTCCTGGAAAGTCGGCGGCATCGCAGCGGCCTGCCAGTCCGATCCGGAGGATTTATCCACGCTGGATACGGCGATGCTGGACAAATTTACGGTGACCTACGTGCCGGGCAAGGGCGAGAGGAAGGCCACCGACCTGATCGGCGGACTGTCCATGGGCTATTATATCAGCACGACGGCCTGGGAGGACGAGGAGAAGCGCGACGCGGCGGTGAGCTTTGTGGAGACGATGACCAGTGACGAGAACGTGGCGAAGTTTGCGCAGCATACCGCTTCCGCATTGAAGGAGGCTCCGGCGGTAGATGAGACGATGTTTAATTCTCTGCAGCAAAAATCGATGCAGATGATGTCGGGAGCGACTTCCTTAACCGGCGCGGTGCAGGATCTGTTTAACGGGGAATGCCGGGTACCTACTTTCGACGGCATGCCGCAGATCGTAACCGGAGAGGTTTCCGCGGAAGACGCTGTCGCGGAAGGGCTGGAGATCTATCACGCGCAGTAAAAGGATCGGGAAACTTACGTAACGAGGATGCTGCAGGAAGATGCGTTCCTGCGGCATCCCTTTTTTAGAGAAGGGAAGAAATGATCCGATGGGAGCCAATATCTACCGCAATAAAAAACCGCTGCTGTTCTTTCTGATTCCGGCCTTTGCTTTCATGGCGGTTTTTTTACACTATCCGTTCATCATGAATATCTTAAACAGTTTCCAGCAGATAGAAGGGCTTGCTTCTCCAAGCAAGGGATTCTTATCTCCCTGGTATACGAACTACGCGGAACTGCTTCAGGATCAGAACATGTGGAGAGCGCTTGGGAACACGCTGATCCTGATGCTTTCCACGCTGGTGTTTCAAGTGGGAACCGCGCTGGTGTTAGCCATCTGTGTGGATCAGATTCCCAGAGGCGGGAAGTTCTTCCGTGTGGTCTACTTCTTCCCGATCGTGATCTCCGCCACCGCGTTGGGGCTTTTGTTTAACCTGATCTTTTTGCGGGATAAGGGCATGTTAAACCAGATCCTGGAACTGTTCGGACAGAAGGAGCTGATTGACTGGAAGAGTGAAAACAAAGCGTTGATCACGATGATGATCCCGGTGATGTGGCAGTATGTCGGTTTCTATTTCGTCATCCTGGTCACCGGATTGAACAATATCCCCTCCGACCTGTACGAGGTGGCTGCTATTGACGGGGCGAGCCGCTGGCAGCGGATCCGGTATATTACGCTTCCGCTTCTCCACAACGTGCTGTGCACCTGTGCTGTGCTGGCGGTCACGGGAGCGTTGAAAGCATACGATCTTCCCTGGGTGATGTTCCCGAAAGGCATGCCGCTGAACAGAACCTGGCTGACGAGCACCTACATGTACTACTGGGCGTGTGAGGCGCGAAATACGGATTACGGCTGCGCGATCGCGGTCATCATCGTCCTTCTGGGCGTACTCTCCTCCCGGGTGGTTAACACCGTTTTCAAAGAGAAAGAGTATTAGGGAAGGGAGGACATCATGGAGAAAAAGAAAAGAAGAAAGCCGCAGACCTGGATGATCCCCGTTTACGCGCTGCTGATCATCTGGGCGCTGACCACGATCTATCCGCTGTTCTGGGTGGCGATCAATTCCTTCAAAGCCAGGAACCTGATCATCGAGGACTCCTTCTCTCTTCCGTTAGGGGAGGCGTTCACGCTGGCAAATTATAAGAGGGCGTTTGACCGGGTGCCGATTCTGGGAGCGTACCTGAACAGCCTGGCCTTATCCGGAACCGTGACCGTTGTAGTAATGATGCTGGCGGGACTTGCGGCTTTCGCGCTGGTCCGCTATAATTTCAAGGGAAGAAACTTTTTGATGTCCGTGGTGGTCGCCAGCATGATGTTCCCGGCTTTCGCGACGATCGTGCCGGTCTTTCGCATGGAGGCCTCGTGGGGGATTGTGAATACCAGCAACCGTTGGGTCTCTTTGCTCTCCTGCGCACTGCCGCAGATCGCGGGAAACCTTTCCTTTGCGATTCTGGTTCTGTCCGGGTTTATCCAAAGTCTCCCGCTGGAGCTGGAGGAGGCGGCCTACCTGGAAGGATGCAGCACTTTCCAGATCTACCGCAGGATCGTGATGCCGCTCGCGAAGCCGTCCTTTGCCACAGTGGCGATCTTTACGTTCCTGTGGAGCTATAACGATCTGTTCATGCAGTCGTTCTTCCTGCGGATTCAGAAACACTGGGCCATCACCAGACTGTTGAAGGAGCTGACCGCCATGGAAGGGACGAACTACGGACTGATGGCGGCTGCGGTCACCATTGTGGTGGTGCCGGTGCTGATCCTCTACGCGTTCCTGCAAAAATACATCATTAAGGGAATGGTGGCCGGAGCGCTGAAAGGCTGAGAAAAAGAGTGATTGAGGATGTACAAAGTGGTCATTGTGGATGATGAGCCGATTATTGTCACCGGGCTTGTGAAACTGATTCCCTGGGCTTCCTATGACTGCGAAGTGGCGGGAACCGCTTTCGACGGCCAGGAGGGACTGGATCTTATCCGCCGGATCCGACCGGACATGGTCTTTTGTGATATCTACATGCCGAAGATGGACGGACTTGTGATGACGGCAGCCCTCAAGTCAGAATTTGATGACCTGGAGCTGACTATTCTTACCGGTTACCGGGACTTTGAACTCCTGCAGCAGGCGCTGCGTCTGGGGGTCGCCCGCTACATTTTAAAGCCCTCCACGATGGAGGAGTTAAAAGAGGCTGTGGAAGCGATGGCTGCCAGGTTAAAAAAGAAGGGGATTCTCCCGCAGCGGGAACAGACAGAAGGGCAGGAGGAACCGGGAGAGCCAAAAAGCGGCGCGGAGACAGTATCCGCCGCCGGCAGGTTCCTCGTCAAAAACGCGCTTTCCTATATGCGGGAGAACTACCGTCGCAAGATCACGCTGAAGGAAGTGGCGGATCATATCTACGTGAGTCAGTGGCATTTGAGCAAGCTCCTGAACGGCTCCACCGGGCAGAGCTTTTCCGAACTGATGAATGGCATCCGCGTGGAGGCCGCCAAGGAGCTGCTGAAAGACCCCGCCCTGAAAGTCGGAGATGTGGCGGATGAGGTGGGCTTTCTGGACATTGCCCATTTTTCCCGCGTCTTTAAAAAGATCACCGGCTTTTCCGCCAGTGAGTACCGGAATCGTCTGGAGTAATCAAGATCGGTATTCCCGGTAGACTTAACTCTTAACCGCCTTGCGATAACCGTCCCGGCGCTCCCTGTAAGGGGCCAGGTGAAGGGAGCCGCTGATCAGGTTATCACAGCATTTGAAGGACATGTCTGGTAACAGCATGCGTGGAAAAGACAGCAGGCTGCCCCGGAGGGTGATGCCTGCTGTTTTTTGTGGTTACGGTCCAAAAGGCATCGATGTAAAGAATTCGTTGAGAAATGCAGAAAATTCTTTAAATCGGTGCCTTTTTCTATTTGACTGAAAGTGGGCGTTATTCGGCGCATAACCGGGCCATGTGCTCCCCTTCCCCCATCTCACCCGGGACTTTTATCCCTTCCT
>CAZXSN010000088.1:0-11217 GCA_964643295.1 uncultured Lachnospiraceae bacterium | reverse complement strand
CGCACGATGATCGGCGACTGGCCGAAATATTCCAGCATGAGGATAAACTGCTTCTCGATCATCTCGTGGAACCTTCCCTGCAGCAGCTTTTCCTTAAGCTCCTCGGCGTACTTAAAATACCCTTCCGGAGTCTTCTGTTTCATGCGAAGCTCCCACAGCCCGTTCTGCACGATGTAGGTGTAGAACACGTCGGATCCTAAGTAATAGGAATCGTGGGGTTCCATGAAGGGGCGAAAGTAACTGCGGTTTTCCTGTCCCTTGATCAGAATCCGTCTGGCAAGCAGCATGCCGACGCTCTTTCCGCCGATGTACCCGGATCCGATTTCCCGGGAAGCAATCTGCAGCAGATCCTCCAGCTGGAAGTTTTGCAGACACATGTCGAACATCTTGGAATGCCGGCCAACAAGGAGAGAGACCAGCAGGCGCTTCGCCTCCTCTCGCTCCTGCGCATCTCCGGAAACCAAGGTCTCCCGGGCGCGGTTGACCGTAATGTTCCAGTAGTCCAGCCGCTCGCTGCCAAAGACTAAGTTGGATAAGAGTTCCGCCGTCTCCGCACTGGAGGTGATAGAGACACTGCTGTCCCCGGTCATCTTGTGCGGCAGAAACATGGTCGGCGAATACCTCTGCCAGACCTTCAGCGGATGGATGTAATAGTCATCGTCCACCTCGTAAAGATCCAGCAGAAGCTGCGTCGTCTCGCGGATGCGGGCGATTGTGTCATAGGTGTGCACATTTCGGCGCACCGCGAAGTAGGCGACCGTATCCAGGATAAACAGATACGGGCAGGTCACCATGAAGAAGTTGCCGATCATCAGATCCGAATACCAGAACTTCAGAAGATCCGTCAGGCAGTCAAACACGTAGAAGGCTTTCCTGCCCTCCTCGGTGATGATGTTGTGGATCTGGGTGGCGAATTCCTCAAATCCGGTCTGCGGGGAGACCTCATGGACGTGAAACCCCTCATAATCGGTGACCACCGGCTCGTGCAGACCGAAACGGATGTACACCAGCTGCCGTCCGTCCTCCCTCGCCTGACGGATAAAGGGTTCCACCACGTAACAGTAATTCTCCATCGTATCCACCTGCCAGACTACGTTGTCGCCCAGGCGCAGCCAGTCCACCGCCTCATCGAACCCTTTCAGGCCGCTGCTTACTCTTCTGTCAAGCTCGCTCATATCCCGCTCCTTTCTTATTCCGCTTCGTGAAGTCTCCAGACAAGCCCCGCCGTCCGGGACTTTTCGCGAAGGGAACCCTAAAAACGCAAAAAACGCCCTGCATAACATGCAGAACGTCCTTGTTCCCCTGATCTGGTCTTATTATAACGAATCCGCGCAAAAATGAAAAGCCCTGTTTCAAATTTCCTTTACATTTTTTTGATTCTGTGCCATAATTTCCCCGTTGCCAAAAGTCTGGGGCAGTCTGCCAACCGATCCTGTCTTTCCATTCAGGGCAGGGTTCGTTTCCAAAGGCCGGCTCCTACGCAGGATAAACAAACTGATTTTACAAAACCTTAACCTTTACGCTTATCCTTTACGCTTATGCCGCCTTTTTTGCAGGCGGCGGAATGGAGTTTTTCATGAGCAAAGTAATCATCCCCGAGGGCTACCGCCCCGTCCTTAACATGTATGACACACAGCGGGCCATCGGGACCATCAAACGGCTGTTTGCCGATACGCTCTGCGCGACTTTGGATCTGCACCGGGCCTCCGCGCCGCTTTTTCTGGAAGCCTCCACAGGTCTTAACGACGACTTAAACGGCGTGGAGCGCAAAGTCACCTTTGAAATCCGGGATACCGGCACCGAAGCGCAGGTGGTCCAGTCTCTGGCCAAATGGAAGAGACAGGCGTTAAAAGACTACAACTTTCACGTCGGCAAAGGCCTCTACTGCGATATGAACGCCATCCGCCGGGATGAGGAACTCGACAACCTGCACTCAATCTACGTGGATCAGTGGGACTGGGAGAAGGTTATCACCGAAGAGGACCGCACCTTAGACTACCTGAAAGGCGTCGTGCAGTCGATTGTCGCCGCCGTCTGCGCCACGGAGATGAATCTGCATGCCATCTTTCCGCAGCTTTCCGGGCTTCCTCTGCACACCCCGGATGTCACCTTTATCACCACACAGGAACTGGAAGACCTTTACCCGGCGCTCTCTCCCAAAGAGCGGGAGAACGCCTTCGTGGAAAAATACGGCACGACCTTCCTCATGCAGATCGGCAGGAAACTACGAAGCGGCAAACCGCATGACGGGAGAGCGCCGGACTACGACGACTGGGATTTAAACGGCGACATCCTTTTCTGGAACCATCCGCTGCAGTGCAGCTTTGAGCTAAGCAGCATGGGGATCCGGGTAAGTCCGGAAAGTCTGGACCGGCAGCTTAAAGAGGCCCACTGCGAAGAGCGGCGCAGCCTGCCGTTTCATAAGGCGCTGCTTGCCGGAGAACTCCCCTGCTCAATCGGCGGCGGTATCGGACAGAGCCGCCTTTGCATGCTGCTGCTTGGCAGTGCGCACATCGGGGAAGTGCAGGCGAGTGTCTGGGATGAGGAGACGAAAAGAACCTGCAAGGAGGCCGGCATTCCGCTGCTGTAAGAAGCCTTCGTCTTCTTTTGAGGATGTCCGTTCCGGTGCCGGCACTTGAAGTCTTTAGAACGAGATACATATAAGACATATATATGTACGTATATATACATATGTAAATGGTTTACCTGTCTGTCGCAGATGAGCAAAAAATAAGCCAGGAAACGGCTGCTATACCGCCTCCTGGCTTTCTGTTTTTTTGACCGGTTTTCTCCTTCAGGAAAGTCCCTGCCTGACCGCCATTTCTCACACCGTCAACATGGTTTCCGTCAGTGGATGATCATCACACCTTCCCCGATGCTTCCTTCCGGAATATCTGAATTCTTTCCTTCCGTGTCCTGTCCGTTCTCCCCTTTTGAATCCGTCTCAGCCTTACTGGAGCTTTCGGTCTGATCCTTCTTTGAGGAGCCTTCCGCGTAGCTGTCATCATCCGAACCCGCAACCGATACTACAATCTTTTTCGATTTCTCCGTTTCCACATCCGCAAGTCCCGGATAATCCTTCGTGAACTCGTCGTTTGCCTGCAGACGGTCTTCCGTATTATCCTTATTCGCGCTGACCGCGCCGTCGCCGTAGATCGTCTCATGCAGCTTTTCGATCGTGGAAGCCCAGTGCGGAACCAGCATGCCCTCTCCCTGCACATCCATCGTATCGTACATCCCGTCATAGGGGATCCGGTCCTGGACAAACTCATAGGTGAGAAGATCAGGGGCTTTCGAGACCATCTCCCAGATCTCGCTTTCCTCCACGTTGTGCGTCACCAGCGGAAGCACATCCCGCACAAACTGATACAGTCTGCTGACATCCATCCTGCGCACTTCTGCCACCATCTGGGAGATCACGTATCTCTGGCGTTCCGTACGGGCATAGTCAGAGTTGCCCACAAAACGGTTCCTGGCATAGGCGACTGCCTGTACGCCGTTGACGTGGTGAACCCCGCCGCCCGGCAGCAGATAATCTTCGCCGTTTAAATGCAGCACACGGTCGCACATATCCATGATGTAGCCGTTCATGACCTCCACTTCCGCATCGGTCATCTCCAGATCAATGCCGCCCAAGGCGTCTATGATCTCCACCATGTTTTCAAAATCCACCGCGCAGTAGCGGGACACATCCACCTTGTAGGTTTCCGTCACGGTCTGCGTCAAGAGCGGTCCGCCTCCTACAGCATAGGCGTTGTTCAGCTTGTGGTAGCCGTAACCCGGGACATCGACGTAGGTATCCCGCATGAGGGAGATCACACTCACACGCCGCGCGGCGTCATTGACGGACACCAGCATCATGCTGTCAGAGTTTCCGTTCCAGGTCTTATCCGTGCGGTCCACACCGACTAAGAGTACGTTGTAGACATCATCGTCTGTCACGGTTTTGATCTCCTGGGCGCTGTTTAACTGCTCACGCACCAGATTCAGCTGCTCTTCGTTCAGAAGCTCTTCCGCGGCTTCCGTCTCCTGCATTTCCTCCGGCATATCCTCGATCGTCTTGACTTCCTCATCCGCCACGTAGTTGGAAAGGCTGATCAGGTCATGCCCGACATAGTAAATGATTCCGCCTCCGGCAATCACCACTAAAAGCACGGCGGCCAGGCTGATTAAGAGTACCTTTTTCCAGTTCGGCCCTTTCGGCTCCTGAGTGGAATTCCCGCCGCCAACGGGAGAACCTCCTCCCTGGCTGACATACGGTCCGCCCTGGCTGACGCCGCGGTTTGGGTTTCCGCCGCCGGCATTTCGGCTCCCCTTCCCGTTCATGAGGGGATTATCGTCATACTTTCTTGCCATCTTACTCTCCTCCTGCCAGTCCGCCTTAAAAGATCCCGTGCAGACAAACCCGCAGCAAACTTCTCCCCCGCAAAACGGAAACCGCAGCCTGCAGGCTGATCAGTCCGGGCGGTTCCTTTTAAGGATCCCAGCAGTTCCTGCAAAAATGATTAAAAAAAAGATTTCTGATTGCTCAGAAATCTTTCAATGCGGAAGATGGGACTTGAACCCACACGATCTTAACGACCACAGGCACCTGAAGCCTGCGCGTCTGCCAATTCCGCCACTTCCGCGCAATTTATTACTGGCGAACTTCGCAACTCACGGCTCTTATGATAGCAAGTACGGGGAAAATTGTCAAGCATTTTTTGCGCAAATTTTCGCTCCCCGCGCGAAGAAATTTTTAAGAGGAATTTTGGCGGCAAATTCGCGGTCTGTCCGCGGTTTCCGGCCCCGAAGCTCTCCGTTTGACAGAAAAAGAAAGGGCAAGGGCTCAAGCGCCTGTATTTCTCATACGTTTCGGGACACGAGGGAAATTTACAGATGCACGTTACACCTTGCCTGCGGCTGGACCTTATGCTTCGCCGATGACTTAGTACCTTACGTACCCGGTCTTTCTGTTTTCCCTTTCACTTCCCCGCTCTCAAAACTCCAACCGGAAAGACATACGCTTCCCGGTGCAGGAGAGTATTCCCGGCAATAGAAAAAGCCATGAACCTCAGAACCTGAAATCCATGACTTTCAATGCGGAAGATGGGACTTGAACCCACACGGTGTAGCCACCACAAGATCCTTAGTCTTGCTCGTCTGCCAGTTCCGACACTTCCGCCTGCGAACAATCGATATTATAGCAAAGGTGTTTTCAATAGTCAACACAAAATTTTCAAGAATCCGCACACGCGAAACAGGTGTGCGGCAAGGGGGGCTTCTCTTCACGGCCTACAGCCGAGAGGATCTTTTCCTGCGTTCCTGTCCCCTTCCTGTCCAGACCAAAGCCGAAAGCTTTCCATCCTTTGGCGCATCGGGCTTCCTGCCAGGAAAAACCATCCCTGCGAACGAACCTTTAGGGGAAAATAACTGCGTCAGCCCACGGGGCAGCACCACATACATCCAAGTATGCCGCCCCACAGGTTCCCCGCAGTCTGTGTACCTTACAATCCGTCCGCTGCTTTTCCCTGCTGGACGGATGGCTTCTCTTTAAATTGAAAGAACCCTGCCTGCTTTGCAAAGCAGAGCAAAACCTTACGCCAGCTTCTCCTTTGCGATTTCCGCCAAAGCGGAAAAACCCTGCGCGTCATTCACAGCCATATCGGCCAGGATCTTTCTGTTCAGATCGATATTGGCAAGCTTCAGTCCATGCATGAACTTGCTGTAGGAAAGGCCGTTCATCCTGGCTGCCGCATTGATTCTGGCAATCCACAGCTGACGGAACTGACGCTTTCTTTCCTTCCTGCCCGCGTAGGAACTGGCTAACGCCCGCATCACGGACTGCTTCGCAACTCTGTATTGTTTTGATCTGGCTCCTCTGTATCCTTTCGCCAGTTTTAATACCCGGTTATGTTTTTTCTTGGCGTTCAGACCGCCCTTAATTCTTGCCATCTCCTAATCCCTCCTTCATCACCAGTTACAGATACGGCAGAATCTTCTTCATGTTCTGCGCGTTCGTCGGATCCGTGATCGTAGCTTTTCTGAGGTTTCTCTTCCTCTTGGTAGATTTCTTGGTCAGGATATGGCTCTTGTAAGCTTTATTTCTTTTCAGCAAACCGGTACCGGTTTTTTTGAAACGTTTCGCAGCAGCTCTGCTGGTTTTCATTTTCGGCATGATAATTTCCTCCTTTTTCCAGTCTATTTCTTCTCAGACAGAAACATGGTCAGACTCCTGCCTTCCTGCTTGATCGGCTTGTCCATCACCGCGACATCCTCCACCGCTTTGGCAAAGTCCTCCAGGATATGTCTGCTGGCCTGCATATGTGCCATCTCACGTCCTCTAAAGCGAAGGGTGACTTTCACTTTGTTCCCCTTCTGCAGGAACTTTCTCGCGCTGGTCATTTTCGTATTCAGGTCATTCACATCAATGTTGGGAGACAGGCGCACTTCCTTCACTTCGATTACTTTCTGCTTTTTTCTGGCCTCTTTCTCCTTGCGGGCCATCTCATAGCGGTACTTCCCGTAATCGATAATTTTGCAAACCGGCGGCTTCGCACCCGGAGCAATCTTTACGAGGTCCAGTTCAGCCTCTCTGGCCATCTTCAGAGCGTCCCGCGAAGACATAATGCCCAGCTGTTCGCCGTTTTCCCCGATCAGTCGGATTTCCTTATCTCTGATCTGTTCGTTAATCATTAACTCGCTAATAGTTGTACACCTCCATTACATTGACGTGAATTTACTGCCAAAACCTGCGAAGCACTTTTTCCCCGGGGGCCTTCCCTTTCTAAGTATCCCGGAAAATAAAAAATAAGCGGACAACAAGGTTATCCACTTATCTGCAGCCATAGAAATACACTTTCTAATTCCGATATGAACCGCGGGTCACTTGCTCGTGCCTGGGTGAGAGTGGATACTCTGCTTTCCTGTTGTTTGCAACACCAATTAATCTAACACATGGATCAGGCGCTGTCAATCTTTTTTTACAAAAGAAACAAAATTTCGGCTCATGACGTTTTCCCACTCTTCCCCGGAAAGACCGGCATGCTGCCGGATGTCCTCGACAAACAGCGACTGATTTGCCTTCCGGCACTTCGAAGGATACAAAAGAAGCGGGAAATCGCTGCCAAAAAGCAGCCGTTCGCTGCCGACAAGCTCCAGTACGATGCGGATACTGCGGATATCGTACAAAAGCGGGTTGGCCGCCATATCGTAGCGCACACCGCCAAAGCAGCTACGGTAGCGGGGATTCAGCTCATAAAAGGGCAGTCCGCCTCCCATGTGCGCTAAGATCAGCTTAAGATCCGGATTCTTTTTCACAATCTCCGCCAGGGGGCCCAAAGGAGTCCTGTCTTTCCCCGGGTAGGAATGCCCCACCGGCTCTCCGCAGTGAATGTTAACCGGCAGGTCGAACTTCTTCGCGGCATCCAGCACGGCAAGAAAGTCAGGATCCTCAAAGTCGTACCCGTTGCCGCCGGGTCCCAGTTCGCCAATCCCTGAAAATCCAAGCTTCCGGCACCTTTCGATCTCGTAGATGGCCTCATCGCCGAACTTTGGATTGACGGACACAAAAGCGCACAGGCGGTCCGGATGATTCTTCAAAGCTTCAGCCATGTAATCGTTGTGCAGGCGCATAAGTCCCGGATCATTCCAGTACCAGCCCTGCATGCAAAGTCCCCACACCCCGGCCTCATCCGCGCAGGCAAGGGCCTCCTTCACATTCACCCAGGCTTCGGCCGTACCCCTGCCGTTTTCCGGCGGTTTCGTAAGAGCGCGAAAGGTCTCATCCCTGGCCGCGTATTTTTCCCAGTTTTGATAAATCTCCGGCGGAAACAGGTGCACATGGGCATCCCAGATCTTCACTTTTTCTGCCACGATTTTCTCCCCTCTCACGGGCTGCTCCCCAAAGCTTTCCTAAACTTTTCAATCTGTGCATCCCGCACACACGGAAACTTCCCTGAAACTATCAGGAAACTTTTCTGGGCTCTGAAACTTCCTCCAGTCTGCCTGCCCTTTTTTCCCGGTCAGAAAACCTTCATTAATAAATGTAACGACACGCTTCCCGCTTAAAAAAGCACCGGGGAAAGTTTCTTCCCCGGCACTTTCGCTCTTGCCTTACTGCTTTGTTGCGGCTTCCCTGCCATCCGGCACAGAAAAACAGTACCATGAGAGCGGGCATCCTGTTTTTACCGAGACAGCCGAAAGAGTCAGCTCATCCGCTTTAAGACGCCGAAGCTTCCTTTTCCTGCACCTTAACCTCTCTCGTTTCCCTCGAGCGGATTTCTTTCAAGATGTCCTCGATGAAGGCATCCAGATCCTTCGCCCCCTCATCGCCCAGGAAGCGGCTGCGAACGGAAACTTTGCCTTCCTCTTCCTCTTTCGCGCCCACAATCAGCATGTAGGGGATCTTCTGCAGCCTCGCCTCGCGGATCTTGTAGCCGATCTTCTCGGACTTGGTGTCCAGCTCCGCGCGGATCCCCGCGTCGTTCAGCTTCTCCAGCACTTTCTGTCCGTAGTCTAAGAACTTCTCGGAGATCGGCAACACACGCACCTGCACCGGCGCCAGCCAGGTCGGAAACGCCCCCGCGTAATGCTCGATTAAGATGCCGATGAAGCGCTCAATCGAACCAAAAGCCACGCGGTGTATCATGATCGGACGGTGCTTCTCGCCGTCCTGACCGATATACTCGCAGTTGAAGCGAAGCGGCAGCTGGAAATCGAGCTGGATCGTCCCGCACTGCCAGGTACGGCCGATGGAATCCTCCAGATGGAAATCGATCTTCGGCCCGTAGAACGCGCCGTCCCCTTCATTGATCGCGTAGGGAAGTCCCAGGTCGTCCAAAGCTCCCCGCAGCGCATCCGTCGCCAGCTCCCAGTCCTCGTCACTGCCCATGGAATTCTCCGGGCGCGTAGACAGCTCCACATGGTACTTGAAGCCGAACTGCTGATAGATCTCATCGATCAGACGGGCAACACCCTTGATTTCATCGCGGATCTGCTCCGGCATCATAAAGATGTGAGCATCATCCTGGGTAAAGCAGCGCACACGCATCAGTCCGTGCAGCTGGCCTGACTTCTCATGGCGGTGGACAATCCCCAGTTCCCCCATGCGAAGAGGCAGGTCACGGTAGGAACGGGGCTCCGACTGATAAACCAGAATCCCGCCCGGGCAGTTCATGGGCTTGATCGCGTAGTCCATGTCATCGATCACCGTCGTGTACATGTTTTCCTTATAATGATCCCAGTGCCCGGAGGTCTCCCAGAGCTGACGGTTCAAAATGATCGGCGTGGAAATCTCCACGTACCCGGCCTTGCGGTGGATCTCTCTCCAATACTCCAGCAGGGTGTTTTTAAGCACCATGCCCTTGGGCAGAAAGAACGGGAACCCGGGTCCCTCCTCGCGCAGCATGAAAAGCCCTAATTCCTTCCCCAGCTTTCTGTGGTCGCGCTTTTTTGCCTCCTCCATCCTGGTCAGGTACGCATCCAGGTCCGCCTTTTTTACGAAGGAGGTGCCGTAGATTCGGGTCAGCATCTTGTTCTTTTCGCTGCCTCTCCAGTAAGCGCCCGCCAGGCTGGTCAGCTTAAACGCCTTCACGGACTTGGTGTTCATCAGATGAGGACCGGCGCACAGATCAACAAATTCGCCCTGCTGATAAAAGCTGATCTCGGCATCTTCCGGCAGATCCTCGATCAGTTCCACCTTGTAGGGCTCCCCCTTTTCTTTAAAGTAGGCGATCGCCTCCTCACGCGGTTTCGTAAAGCGCGTAATCGGCAGCTCCTCTTTCACGATTTTCTTCATCTCCGCCTCGATCTTTTCCAGATCTTCGGCGGTGATCGGGCGTTCACTGTCGATATCATAGTAGAAGCCGTCGGCGATGGACGGACCGATCGCCAGCTTCACATCCGGCCACAGCCGCTTGAGGGCCTGAGCCAGGATATGCGAGGTGGTATGGCGGAACGCGCCCGCGCCGCCCTCGCTGTCAAAGGTGAGGATATTCAAATGCGCATCCTGATCCACCACGGTCCGAAGATCCACGACCTCGCCGTTTAGTTCTCCGGCACAGGCCATTCGGGCCAGTCCCTCGCTGATATCCGAGGCGATTTCGATCACGGTCATCGGCTGCGCGTACTCTCTCACCGAACCGTCCTTCAACGTAATAATCATAGTGTTATCCTTCCTTTCCTCCCCTCAGGGAGGCACCTTCCATCAACTGCTCTTTATTGCCTGCCTCTTTTGATCCGTTTCTGACCGGTCCCTGACAAAAACACCTGACAAGAACAGATGAAAAAACTCAATCCTGCCCGGTCCAAAACCTTCTGCTATCTGGATCTGGCCGTCCTCCAGGCTCTGCGCCAGCCAAGCGTGCTGCGCTGCCGCTCTTCCCACACTCTCCTGGCTTCCACTTCCTGCTCTTCCTTTACGGCGGCCTCCTGAATCACTTCCTGATCTTCCTCTTCCCCAAAGAAAGCAGCTGCTCTGGCAACCAGCAGCCTGGCCTGACGTTTCGCTAAGGAAACCCCTGCGCAGGCCACTCCCGCCGCGGCAGAAAGCACGGCCACCGCCGCAGCCTGCTCTTCTCTTGTCAAACGTCTCATTTTAAGATTCCTCCTTAATGCTTGCATGAACTTCCATTCTCCGTGCAGCGGTTTCATTTTCGCGGTCCTTACGCGAACATTCCCACGCCTGCCAGGCGCGGGACAACCCTTAACGCTTTCAGCAATCTCCCGTGGATACTTCCCTGGGGAAGTCTGCCGCCAAAAAAATCCCTTCCCGCATTTCTGCGGAAAGGGACGAAAAATTTCGCGGTTCCACCCTTTTTGCTGTCCCCTCCCACTGCCAAAATCCGCTGCAGGAGCACAAAAGACAACCAGCTTCATCAAACGATAACGGTGTCACCGGGCCGGATTAGGGCCGCTCAGAGGTGGTCTTCAGGCGTTTCCGTATAGGGAACTTCCAGCAGCCGTTCCCCTCTCTGGATACTTTCACGTCCTACTCTTCTCATCTATGCTTTGCCATTGTTCTGCAATTCACAGGTTCCTGCCAAATTTCGCGTATCTTCCCGCTGCCCGAAACCCCTCTAAGGGTAGGGCAAAAAAGACACGAACTTAAATTTCGAAGTCGGCAGTTCCCCCTGCAGTTTCATAGTATCCCTCAAAGCCAGAAAAGTCAAGACCCTATTTAACAGTGCTGACGCTCAAATCTTTTTCCCGACCTTCTCATGAAGGATTTCCTCGTCT
>CAZXSN010000087.1:0-11312 GCA_964643295.1 uncultured Lachnospiraceae bacterium | reverse complement strand
GCGCAGATGCCTTTGCGTAAACTGCTTTTCCTCATACTGCTTCCTCCTTATTTTTTATTAACAAAAACCTCCCGGCAGATTCTGCCTGAAGAAGGTCTCTGCTTTCCAAAAATCCCCTCAAAACTCTTCCCAAACGTTTTCCAGACTCTTTCTCTTTGATTTTCACTTGGAAACTCCGCCAGCCTGTGCGGTATCTTTGCGGCATCCAAAGCCGCGGTTTCGAAAGCTCAGCCCACATCTTCCGCCTTCGAAATCCGCCTGTCCGCGGACTTACATTTTCCTATCCTCTGGCAATCTCCTTATACTCGGTGGGCGTCACGCCGGTCGACTTTTTAAAGATGCGGCTGAAATAGTTGGGATCGCTGTAACCGACCGCCGCGCAGATCTCCTTGATGCTGCAGCCGCTTTTGGCCAGCATTCCCTTCGCCTTGCTGATTCGAAGCTCCGTGACATACTCCACAAAGTTGATGCCGGTCTCCTTCTTAAAAAGCTTGCTGAAGTAGTAGGGACTGAGGTCAAAATGCCTTGACACCTCATCCAGTGACAGATCCCGGCTGAAATTTTCCTGAATGTATTCCTTCGCCCGCACCGCCAGCTGCTTTTCGTGCTCTTCCCGCCTGCTGTGCATGTTCCGGCACGCCTCGCCGAATTTCGTCACGAACCAGCTTTTGAGTTCACTGTTGCTGCCCGCGTTCATGATCATCGGCAGATAGTACTCCCGCTCGCTGAAATGGTAGGTCATGCCGCCGCTAAAATACGCCTCCGCCTCGGCAAACAGGACAAACTCGAGAGTCTTTAGACGCACACTCATGTCCGTTTCCTCGTAATTGTCCAGCATCCAGTCGAAATACCGTGCGGCCACCCGCTCACAGTCCTCCCGGCTGCCGTTTTTGAGCCGGTCAAACAGCTCCCGCTCCAGATCGATCGGGTATTCCTCGTCATACCGGCACTGGATCGGCAGATCGTCCGCATGAGCCACACTCGCGCTGGAGCTTACCAGTGCCTTGAGCGCGTCCTCGTAAGACTCCATGCACTCATGAAATCCGCGCACGGAACCGATCCCGATGCGAAACGGCATCCCGGCCGCCTGTCTCAGTCTCCTCACCAGTCCCCGGCCGACATCGATCATGCCGACGCGCTCCTGGTACTCAATCCTGTTTTTCTCCAGCGGCAGAAACACAGGGATCTTATTGGACATGACCGGACCGATCACACAGGAAAAGGTCTCCTTGGTAAGCTCACGCACCCGCAGATACTGCCTCTGGGTGAGTTCATCGCCCCCTACCACATCCTTCAGATTCTTCGCCCCGCCAAAGACCAGTGCGATCATGCAGCCGTACTCCGCGTCCAGCCCGAGCAGGTTCTTGTAATTCTCCAGATCCTCCGCCGTAAAATCCCGGAACATGAGAGAATGGACAAAGTCATTCTCGATGATCGGCATTACGTTCTCCATCTTCTCCTTGATCTGCAGATATTCGCTGCGCTTCTGGCGGCGAAGTGAGATGGTATCCATCGCTTTCTGCAGCGTTCTCGTGATTTCGGCGGAGCTGACCGGTTTGCTCACATATTCCAGCACACCTAAATTTAAGGCTTCCTTCGCGTAGTCGAACTTGTCGTAGGCAGACAGGATGACAAACTCAACGGACGGATCGTTCTGCTTGATCTCCCGGATGGCCTCAATCCCGTTGATACCCGGCATCTGAATATCCAGCACCGCGATATCCGGACGGAACTGTTCCGCCAGCTCAATCACGTCGCGCCCGCTCTTTGCCGTCTCGATCTCGCACTGCCCCGGAAAATGATCATCGATGATCCGTTTTACGGACTCCAGCACCGCCTTCTCATCATCCGCCAGCATTACCCGATACATGCTGTTCCTCCTTACGCCTGCCTCTTTAAGTCCTGCCTCTCCTATCTGACGCTGATATTTTCACCCTTAAGCCCCAGATGCACCCCCGGATCAAGTCCTCCTTCCGGATGTCCGATCAGCCACTTGTTCTTTGCCGTAATCAGCTGATCTTCACCCTGGGCATGTTTCTTTTCCAGCGGCACGTTCGTCCCCTTCGGCAGCACAACCGCTACCCGGAAGTGGTTTTCTCCCACGCTGCACGGCGCGTAATGAAGGGTGGTCGCGTAGACCTCCACCGCCGTTCCCTTCGGCACAAGGAACGCCTCCACCTTTGCCGTGTCAAAAGTGTACCCCTCTTCGATGTCCTGCTGAGCGCCTAAAAGCAGGATGATATCATCCGCCGGGATATTGATCTCCGAGCTGCGGTGATACTCCAGCGCGTTCAGCAGATAGTTCTTCCCGTTGCAGTATCCGATCTGGATCGGCAGTTCCCCGTAGGTGACAGTCTGCAGCGTTTCAAAGACCGGCAGCTCTTCCAGTTCCTTCACAGACGGCACATAGACGACCTCGTCCGTCACAGGTGTCTTTTCAGTCAGCGTCTCCACGAGACCGGAAAAATCAATTCCCTCCACAACTCTCCCGTACCGGGCAAACGCCGGATCGGTCACTTTCTGAATCTTCATTCCCTGTTCTCCTTTCTGTCCGCGTATCTTCAGTGAATCAAAGCAAAGAGCGGTTTGCAGGCCGGATAAATGGCCTTAAACTTCTGGTAGCGCTCCTCATATTTGGCCGCAAGATCGGGATCCGGATCCACCGTATCGACCACCTTCACCAGCGCCTTCGCGATCGCTTCCACGCTCTCGTACTCCCCGCAGGCAACCGCCGCCAGCATCGCTCCGCCAAGTGCCGGGCCTTCCTCGCTCTCGATCACATCCACCTTGATGTTCATCACGTTGGCGATGATCTTCTTCCAGAGCGGGCTCTTCGCTCCGCCGCCGCAGATCTTCGTGCGCTCGATATGGATGCCCAGCGATTTCGCGACCTCAAAGGAATCGCGCAGGGCAAAGGCCACACCCTCTAAAACAGCCTGCGTCATGTCCGCCCGGGTCGTATCCATGGTCATGCCGATAAACGTGCCCCTCGCATTGGGATCATTGTGCGGGGAACGCTCCCCCATCAGGTAGGGCAGGAAGAAGACATGGTTTTCCCCGAGTTTCTCAATCGAACGCTGCTCTCCCTCGTAATCCTGAGTGCCGATGATCTCATCCATCCACCACTTATTGCAGGAGGCCGCACTCAGCATGCACCCCATCAGGTGATAATGGCCGTCCGCGTGGGCGAATGCGTGAAGCGCGTTGTTCTTATCCACGCCGAAGTGGTCCGAGGAGATGAAGATCGTGCCGCTCGTGCCTAAGGAAATGTTGCACATCCCTTCTCCCACCGTGCCCGTTCCGACCGCGGCCGCCGCGTTGTCGCCTGCTCCCGCCGCCACCTTCACGCTTTCCGGAAGATCAAGCTCTTTGGCAACCTGAGGCAAAAGGGTGCCGACCGCCTCGTAGGACTCGTAGATTTTTGCCAGCTGTTCCTCCCGGATGCCGCAGATTTCCAGCATCTCTTTCGACCAGCGGCGGTTCTTCACATCTAAAAGCAGCATGCCGGAGGCGTCCGAGACATCCGTGCAGTGCACACCGGTTAACCGATAGGCAAGGTAATCCTTCGGGAGCATGATCTTTCTGATGCGGGCAAAGTTCTCCGGCTCCTTGTT
This sequence comes from uncultured Lachnospiraceae bacterium, assembly GCA_964643295.1. Classification (GTDB taxonomy): domain Bacteria; phylum Bacillota; class Clostridia; order Lachnospirales; family Lachnospiraceae; genus Merdiplasma. The sequence goes on along the minus strand of CAZXSN010000087.1, from coordinate 7,698 downwards.
TTTCACCCACAGAATCTTCGGCGCAGTAAACCCGGTAAACGAGATGTTCGCCGTATAAGCGGACAGCTTCTCCTTGCCGATAACGTTGTTTAAGTAATCACACTCCTCATAGGTACGCCCGTCATTCCACAGAATCGCCGGACGGATCACCTGATCGTTTTCGTCCAAGATCACCAGCCCGTGCATCTGCCCGCCGAAACTGATGCCCGCCACCTGGCTGTGATCGCACTCCGAGAGCAGTTCCTTCATTCCCGCCATGGTCTGCTCATACCAGTCTTCAGGACTCTGCTCCGACCAGCCCGGATGCGGGAAGTAAATGGGGTACTCCTTTGATACAATCTTCTGGATCTTTCCCTGGCCGTCCATCAAAAGCAGCTTGACCGCCGAGGTTCCAAGATCAATTCCTACATAGAGCAACTTCGTATCCTCCTTTTCATATCGTTTTCGTGCAAAGCTAAGAGTATTATATAGTGATTTTTGTCAATTTTCAAGAATTTGGAAGAACTTTTCTGCTCTTCCATGGGCAGATTTCCGGATTTCGGGGGAATTCCCCGGAAAATTCCCGAAAATTTTGGACAAACTTTTCGTATCTTCCCCTTGACATTCCTTACACAGCAGCGTATACTGATCTTATCGCATGAATAATTGTTCATATGAGAATATTTTGAAAAGAGGAGGCCCCGGGCGATGAAGAAAAAATACGATATCGAGGTGGACTGTGCAAACTGCGCGAACAAGATGGAGGAAGCCGCGAAAAAGACCGCCGGTGTGAAGGATGCGACCGTCAATTTCATGACCTTAAAGATGATCGTGGAGTTTGAGGACGGACAGGATCCAAAATCCGTGATGACCAGCGTGAGGAAAAACTGCAGAAAGATCGAGGAAGACTGCGAGATCTACCTCTGATCTTAAGATACCTTCCCGCAGCGGCTTTACTTTTACGCGGGAACGATGCGTAAACTTCCGGCGCAGCATTTGCCCGGGCAGCAGTATAAAGGGAAGCACTTTCCCTGAAAATAAGGAGCGGTTTTCATTGACCAGGAAACAGAAAAATGTACTGGTGCGAATCATCATAAGCGCCGCGCTGCTGATTCTGTTCAGCTGCCTGCCTCTGGAGGGACTGCCGAGATTCGTGCTCTTTCTCATCCCGTACTTTCTCATCGGGTATGACATTCTGCGCAAAGCCATCCGCGGCATCTTCAACCGCCAGGTCTTTGACGAGAACTTCCTGATGGCAGTCGCCTCTGTCGGCGCTATCCTTCTGGGAGAATACACAGAGGGCGTGGCCGTCATGCTCTTTTACCAGATCGGCGAGCTGTTCCAAAGCTACGCGGTCGGCAAAAGCCGCAGAAACATCAGCGAACTGATGGACATCCGCCCGGATTATGCCAACATAGAAAAGGACGGACAGCTTCTTCGCGTGGATCCGGACGAGGTATCCATCGGGGAGACGATCGTCGTTCAGCCGGGGGAGAAAGTCCCGATCGACGGGGTGATCCTCTCCGGCAGCACCACTTTAAACACCAGCGCCCTCACCGGCGAAAGCCTGCCGCGCGAGGCGCATGCGGGCGATGAGATCATCAGCGGCTGCGTCAACATGGACGGTCTGATCAAGGTGCGCACCACTAAGGAATTCGGAGAATCCACGGTCTCGAAAATCCTGGATCTGGTGGAAAACTCCAGTTCCAAAAAGTCGCGCTCCGAAAACTTTATCACCCGGTTTGCGCACTACTATACGCCCGCGGTCTGCTACAGCGCTCTGGCGCTGGCTCTTTTGCCGCCGCTTGTGCGCATGGGTTTTCTGCACCTTAGTCCGGACTGGAGCACCTGGATTTTCCGGGCGCTCACATTCCTGGTGATCAGCTGCCCCTGTGCTCTGGTCATCAGCATCCCCTTAACCTTTTTCGCCGGGATCGGCGGGGCAAGCCGCGCGGGGATCCTTATCAAAGGTTCCAATTACCTGGAAGCGCTCTCCAAGGCATCCTGTGTGGTCTTTGATAAGACCGGCACCATGACGCAGGGTGTCTTTGAGGTCACCGGAGTTCACCATAGCGCCAAACCGCAGGAGAAACTGCTGGAGATTGCGGCCCTGGCCGAATGCCACTCCTCCCACCCGATCAGCAAAAGTCTGCAGAAGGCCTACGGAAAGAAGATCGACCAGACCCGTGTCAGCGATGTGCAGGAGTTAAGCGGAAACGGCGTGATCGCCCAGGTGGACGGCGCCTGCGTGGCCTGCGGCAACGAGAAACTGATGAGGCGAATTGGAGTGGAACCAATCCCCTGCCGCAGTGTGGGAACCGTGGTGCATATCGCCGTTGACGGCAGCTATGCTGGCCATATCGTGGTCTCCGACCGTCTCAAACCGCATGCGAAGGACGCCATTTTGGCGCTTCACAATTCGGGCGTTTCCCGGACAGTCATGCTCACCGGGGATGCAAAACGGGTGGCGGATGAGGTTGCCGGGGAACTGGGCATCACTGAGGTAAAAAGCGAACTGCTTCCGGCGGATAAGGTCACCGCGGTGGAAACTCTGTTAGGGGAAATGAAGCCAAAGGAAAAGCTGGCCTTTGTCGGCGACGGCATCAACGACGCGCCGGTTCTGTCCCGCGCGGATATCGGCATCGCGATGGGAGCGCTGGGTTCCGATGCGGCCATCGAGGCCGCTGACATCGTGCTGATGGACGATGATCCCTTAAAAATTCCCAAGGCGATTCGCATCTCCCGCAAATGCATGCGCATCGTTTACCAGAACATCGTCTTTGCGATCGGCATTAAGTTTCTCTGCCTGCTTTTAGGCGCCCTGGGTGTGGCCGGCATGTGGCTGGCGATCTTTGCGGATGTCGGCGTGATGGTGCTTGCGGTGCTCAACGCCATTCGGGCGCTTCACGTGGAGAAACTCTAGAGCGGACCTAAGGAACCGAAAGTCTTAAAAAGAGATGTCTGTTTCGGGCACACCCCCGGCGCAGACCGGGAAAGGTGCAGCAAACCGTCTGTCCTGCCCGTAAAAGGATCCTGGGAGGGATTGAAATGAACTCAGAAAAAGATACAGACAAAGAACTGGAATGCTGCGAGGAAGTAGAAGTCCATGAGCAGCTGCTTAAGATCGTGCGGGAAAAAATGCCTGAGGAGGAACAGCTCTGCAACCTTGCCGAACTGTTCAAGGTCTTCGGGGATTCCACCCGCATCCGCATTCTCTTTGTGCTCTTTGAAGCGGAGGTGTGCGTCTGCGATCTGGCACAGGCTCTCAACATGACGCAGTCCGCGATCTCTCATCAGCTGCGGATTCTCAAACAGAACAAGCTGGTCAAAAGCCGCCGTGAGGGCAAATCCGTTTTCTACTCCCTGGCGGACGACCATGTGCGCACGATCATCGCCCAGGGGCTGGACCATGTGGAGGAAGAATAAAGCTCTCCGCAGCAGAAGCAAACGACCGGCATGTATCAGCGCACAGGATGGATACATAAAACGGTAAGCATTTTCTTTTCCGCATAGGATTCAACCTCTGCCCGGACCGGTACAGTCCGGGCGTTCTTCGTTTCTGACTCTGGCTGCCTGTTTAGCGAAATTGTCAGAAAATAAAGTAAAGATTGCATTCGCTTAAGATCTGTGTCATAATACCTTCTAAGTGTTCACCGCCTCGACGAAAGCAGCGTGTCACCCGCCTTCTCTTCGCTTTGATGGATCCGGGTAAAGAAAACGGCCATGTTTTCTTACATGCTTTGTGTCGGCAGCCGGGAAAGTCAAACTTCGTAGAACGGAAGGGAAAGGCCATGAAAAAAGAGAAGTTTGCAAGAGCGCTGCTCATGATCTGTCTGGCGCTCTTTCTGGCACTCTCCGGAGGAGCAGCATCGGCAGTGTCTGCGAATGCAAATGAAACCGCGGACACCCGACAAAAGACAGAACAGACAAAACCAACTGGCGGACATCAGCTGTCAAAGACAAAACTTGAGCTGGCGCTGGATCATACCACGACTCTGATTCTGAGCAATACCACCAAAGAAGTAACCTGGAAAAGCTCAGACGAAAAAGTGGTCACAGTGGAACCGAAGAAGAACGGGAAAGCGGTTCTGACGGCCCTTAAAACAGGGACGTCCCGGATAACCGCCCACATACCCGGAGGCAAAAAGACGTACAGCTGCACGGTGACCGTGTACGACCCGGTGATGCTGAAGACACATCTTTCTACCTTAACGGTGGGAAAGGAAGGATATGTACGGGTCACCGGGACAAAGGAGAAAGCTGCCTGGTCCTGCTCCCAGCCAAAAGTTCTCACGATTCTTACCAAATCGGATAACCGGGTAACGTTTCGGGCGAAAGCGCCGGGAACTGCCCTCATCAAAGCCAAAATCGGGAAGCGTTCCTATCAGTACAAAATCACTGTGAAGGTCAAACGCAGACTGAAGATTGCGGTCTCCACAAGCCATTCCGGCGATGCTTCGGGTGTGCAGATGGCACTGTCGAACCTGGGCGTGAGCACAAGAATTGTCAGCAGCTGCAACGTCAATGACTACGATGGTCTGGTGATCCCCGGAGGAACAGATATCAATCCGGCAAGGTACGGGGAGCCAAACAAGGGGAGCGTCGGCATTGACAACAGCCTGGACGCTCTGCAGCTGAAACTGATCGATCAGTTTGTGAAGGCAAAGAAACCGGTGTTTGGCGTCTGCCGCGGTGTACAGCTGATCAATGTATACTTCGGCGGAACCTTAAAGCAGAACATTCCCAACCACAGAAATGTCTGGCATTATGTCTGCGCTTCGACAGATTCCATTGCCTATGAAACCTGCGGCAGACTCGCTTTAGTGGTTTCCTTCCACCACCAGGCGGCAGACCGAATCGGAGAAGGTCTGAAGGTGACCCAGTGGACAAGAGACAGGAACGTGGAGGCCTTAGAGCACGAAACACTTCCCGTTTTCGCGGTACAGTGGCATCCTGAATTAGGAGGAAAAATAGGGGCCAGCATTCTGCAGAGGTTTCTTGACATGTGCCAATAGGAAAGCTTTCACATAAGCCTCCTGTCTTTCCAGAGCTTTCCTTGCAGGAGGAGAGAGACTGGACAATGTCTGAAGGGTATGCTTCCCGCGCTTACATACCGAAAACAGGAACCGGCAAAAATTTTGCCGGTTTTTTGTACTTTGGCACCCTTGACGGATGAATCGCACGATTATTCTGACTGCTTAAACATCCGCCTAAGATTTGGCCGGAAGCCAGATAGCCCGTTCACAAATGTGAAACCATGGCCTTCCAACCAAGTTTCTGTGTCCTCTTGAAAGGCAGGACTCTGAAAAACTTTGACAGGCGCTCTCCGGATGGAAATATACCCATGAAAGTCATGGAGGAGGCCCTGGATGACTTTCTGTGCTGAGGCGATCGAACTGTCATTCGATTTTTTTAATTTCGTTCAATTGCTAATATAAAATCTACTGGAAACATCCACTTTTCATGAAACTCCTTTGAAAAAGTTTTGTGTGTTTAGGAAACTCCATTCAGAAAATTACATAGATCCTCATAAACTCGTTTGAAAAAGTTTCGTAATTCGCTAGAAACTCATTTGGAAAAATTTGCAAGTATTGCAGAAACCCCCTTGAAAAAATTTTGCCGATCTGTTATCCTGTAGGCAGGAGTTTTCAGGAGGATCTGTCTGAAATGTTAAAAAGGAAAATCGAACAGACTTTACGTGCGTGGAAAAGCAAGTCAAACCGGAAGCCGCTGATCATTAAAGGATGCAGGCAGTGCGGAAAGACGTATTCTGTATTGGACTTCGCCCATAACAATTACAAGCATGTCGTATATCTCAACTTTTTTGAGAATCCAGGCTATGCCTCCGTGTTTGCGGGTTCCCTGGAAATCGACAATCTCGTAATGATGCTTTCTGCGCTCTTAGGCAGCAGGGCCGTATTTGAACCTGGGGAAACAGTGCTCATCCTCGATGAAATCCAAGATTGCCCTCAGGCTCGAACAGCCCTGAAGTTCTTTCATGCGGACAAGCGGTATGATGTAATCGGGACCGGCTCGCTGCTGGGCGTAAAAGGCTGCGGGAAAGAGCCGAAATCGATCCCCGTTGGATCAGAAACCGTAGTCGATATGTATCCGTTGGATTTTGAGGAATTTCTGTGGGCCTGCGGGATCCCCGCTCCGGTCATTGAAAGTCTCAAAACCAGTCTGGAGGAAGAATCGCCGGTCGCGGAGGCTCTCCATAATCGTATGCGTCAGCTGCTGCTGCAGTATGCAGTAGTCGGCGGTATGCCGGAGGCTGTGCAAACCTTTGTGGATACAAAGCGAATGGATGAAGTACTTCGTATTCAGCGTGATATTGTCCGATCCTATGAAGATGACATGGTAAAATATGCTGAAAAGAAGGACAAATCATTGATAAAAGAATGCTTTCAATCCATTCCTAAACAACTGAGTAAGGAAAACAAAAAATTCCAGTATTCAGTGATACAAAAGGGAGCCACCGCCGCAAAATATGCTGGCTGCCTGCAATGGATTGAGGATGCCGGCATCATATCCCGCTGCCATAACCTACTCACTCCTGCGCTTCCATTAGAAGGAAACGCACAGGTAGATGTGTTCAAAGTTTATATGCAGGACTGCGGACTGTTTGTAAGTATGCTGGAGGACGGCACCCAGTATGACATTCTGCAGGGCAGACTTTATGCATATAAAGGAGCAATCTTTGAGAATTTGATCGCAGATATTTTCACAAAGATGGGACGGAAGCTCTATTATTACCGTAAAGACAGCGGCCTGGAGGTAGACTTCGTGATCCGCTACAAAGGAGAATGCACACTGGTAGAAGTAAAAGCAACAACTGGAAATGCAAAAAGCGTGAAAACGATCCTTCGGCATCCTGAGAAATACCATGTCAGTGCTGCAATCAAACTTGGTGACTGCAATATTGGAAGATCAGAACAATTCTTAACACTTCCTCTTTATATGGCATTCCTGCTAAATACGCCCTGACGCAATTCCTGTACATGGGATGGCCTTCTTTGTTCCGTTGCTGGACACAAAAATTGGGGTGCAGTATTTGACTCCCTGACTGCTCCCCACAACAAGCCACAAGGAAGAAGTTACGAGAAGATAGCAGAAGACGAGCAAATGGCTCTGCTATGAACCACGCAAACCCGAGCTGCTTCAGGATTTGAGATACACACTCTCTGTCAAAGCGACACATGTTTTGCATCCAAACGGCCAGTGAACACATAAGAACCTGATTTCTGCCCTTGCAGAGGCGGGGCAGAGTCAGTCTCTCAATCAAGCCTGCTTTCTCCCTTTGCTTTTAAACGTCCCGACGTTCTTTGGCTTGTCATAGACACTATCCCTTAGACTTCCTCTTTGCCCGGTGCGCCTTGGCCTTTTCTGATACACGCTTTTTTAGGTGCACTCGTGCAAAGGCACAAAGACGCTTTTGCCCACTGCCAGCCAATTTTCTTAGGATCCCTGCTCTTTGCACACGGCAAAGGCAGACTCATCTGTCCGCCTTCATATAAGAGACAAAGAGGTTGCCTACATCCTCAAAAAGCTTTGTACTGTCGTTGATCCCCTCGTAATACCATTCGCTCTCTCCCGGTTTCAGAAGATGCGTGTTAAATTCATCATACCCGACAATCAGGCGCACACCCTCCGCTGTCTGCGCGAGCACAGGCTTTCCCTGACTGACGAAATACAGCACTTCATCCAAAGTACAGCCGC
>CAZXSN010000086.1:0-11717 GCA_964643295.1 uncultured Lachnospiraceae bacterium | reverse complement strand
AAGCAGCGAAACAATCCGTAATCACCTTTTGACGCCTAAATCATTTTAAGAGGAAATCCTGCCGCATGTGCGTTTTCCGCCCTTACCGGCTGCGCACTTCCCGTCCTAGACAATCAGCAGCCGCCGGTGATTCACATGATGGCCAAATTCCGGCATGAAAATGTCATTTTCCGCGTCCGGATCCAGATGATCCTGCATCACGGGCGGCATATAGGATGAAGTAAAGCAGAAACCAAACGTGATGTCATGGTAGCCCTGGGAAAGTCCGCCCGGCTTTTTCACCTTCAAAACGGCAGGCTCTGTCACGGCCCAGTGTGTCTGATAATCCGTTTTCATCTCTTCATACGTAAAGTCCTCACCCTTGATATGCCAGATGATCTCTTCCTTTTCAAACCGCTCATCATCGATATACAAAGTCCCCGGCCGAAGCTGGCTTAAAAAGATCCCCCGGTAATACGGCAGGCGGATTTTTAACTGAAAACCCGTGATCCTCCCGTTTTCGCGGATGTTGCGAAAACCCACCGACTGAATGACTTCTCTCTCCATGTCTGACCTCCTATTCCCCGATGCAGCGCTTCATCATGATGTGCTGTTTGCGTAAGGTCTGCCCGACCTCGTATCCAGGATCATACTTGTCCGCGCCCTCGTATTCGCTCAGCAGATAGCCGTCCCAGTCATGGTCCTTCAGCACCTGAATGATCTCGCGGTAGGGAATCGTCGTCTCCTCAAAATCATCATTCACATGAATGAACTTCGCGTGACAGCAGTAGATATAAGGAAGCAGCGGGATCAGATCCTCCGGCTCATTCGGCGTATAATGCGGATCGCGGTAGTCCGTCTCGCCAAAACCGGTGCGAAAGACGCTGAAGTCGATATTCAGGCCGAAATGCTTCGTGCCGGTCTGCTCGATAAAGTCCACAAAATCCTGCACCATCTTACTTTTCAGATTAGTCGGCGTATGAATCTCCGGGCACATCTTAATATCCAGCTTTTCCGCCAGCGGCAGTGCCTCCCTAATAATCTCCCGCCAGTTATTGACCGGCCGCAGATCGTCCGAGATCACCGGCATCTTGGTGCGCATTACCGTAAAACCCAGCCGATGCGCAAGGCGGATATCCCGGCAGAGCATCTCACAGGATTCTTCTGTGGTCAGATCCCGGAAACCCAGCACATGGGAATCGATCCAGTTGCCGTATTCCACCGGCACAATCTCATATTTGTCGCACAGGCGAAACCACTGCTCCACCCATTCATCCGTCGGATAGGGGTAATTCTCGATATGGGTATTCGCCAGAATCTCGATTCCGTGCGCACCCATGTCACAGATATCCTCAAAGCAGTCCTCCAGTGTCTTCGTCAGGCCAAACTCCGCGGAATAACTATACAATGCTACGCCCCGTTTCGGTCCGCGTCTGTCATATCGATACATAACGATTTACTCCTTTCCCGCAGGACAGTTCTGTAAAGTTCCCCGCGTTAAAGTATCCTTTTTTCCGGCCTTTTGGGGCTCTTACTCCCTGCTTTATGAAAATCCCGTAACCGTAAAGGAAAAGATAACAAAGCGCCGCCCGCTTTATTTCACTTAAGCATCTGCGGCGCTTCCTGTCTTACTTGATAAACTGCGCGATCGCCTTGTTTAACTCCTCAATCTCCTGCATATCCCCGGTCTCGATCGCGTCCACCAGACAGTGTTCGATATGATCCTGCAGGATCACCTTCCCCGTATTGTTGATAGCCGATTTGACTGCCGAAAGCTGGATCAGCACTTCGCTGCAGTCCCGCCCGTCCTCCACCATCTGTTTTACCATCTTCAGATGGCCGATGGCCTTGGAAAGGCGGTTTAACACCGCTTTTGTGTTCTGGTGGGTGTGGGTATGCTCATGGCTGTGGGGCTGCTCCCCGTCCTGATTTGCATAGGTATGCACATGTTCATAGACGGTGCCGTCCGCCCTTACGTGGGTATGCGCCTGCGCAGCCGTTCCCTGCTTACCTTCCTTACCCTCCGGTTTCGCCCTTTCCAGGGACTGTCCGCCTGTTTTCCCTTCCTGCACAGAAGGATTTGTCTCACCATCGCGCTCCACGCTCACGCCTCCTCTTCCGCGATCTTGCGTTCCAGTTCTTCCTTCAGGCTCTTTTCTTTCGCTGTCTTCTTCGCCGGTGCTTTGGAAGGCCTTGCCTGCTTCTTTTTCTGCTCCTTCGCCGCCTCATTCGCGGACTCGGTTTCTGCCGCGCGATTACAGCTAAACACGGCAATGCCCATCGGCGGAATCTTGATCTGAATGGAATCCTTCCTGCCGTCGCACTCTTCTTTGCGGGAGACCTTTACACGCGGATTCGTGTTTCCCTGGCCGCCGAATTCCGGACGGTCGCTGTTGAAAATCTCCTTATATTTCCCCTTAAACGGCACCCCGACCGTGTGCCTGTCATAGACAAGCGCCGAGAAGTTGCAGACAATCAGCAGCGTTTCCTCCTCCTTGTGCGTTTTGCGTAAGAAGATGAGCAGGTTTTCATTGGCATCGATGCTGTTGATCCATTCGAAGCCGTCCGGATCGTAATCGAGCGCATACAGCGCCGGATTCTCCCGGTAAAGGGAAACCAGTGCCTTCATGTACTTTTGCATGTTCTGGTGATCGGATTCGTCCAGAAGATCCCATTTAAGCGCCTCTCCTTCCGACCACTCCTCCTGCTGGGCAAAGTCCTGCCCCATAAACAAAAGCTTCCTGCCCGGATGAGCGATGAAGTACCCGTAAGCCGCCCGCAGGTTGGCAAACTTCATCTCTTTCTTGCCCGGCATCTTGCTGATCATGGAACCCTTGCCGCCCACAACCTCCCCATGCGGGAAGGGAAGGATGAACTCCTCGCTGTAGGCGTAAACCATGCTGAAGGTCAGCTCTCCGTGGTGATGGCTGCGGAAGATGGGATCCAGCTGCATATAGCCGATAAAATCATTCATCCAGCCCGTGTTCCATTTATAGTCAAACCCGAGGCCTCCCTCGTCAAGGGATCCGGTAACCTTCGGCCAGACTGTCGACTCCTCGGCGATTAAGAGCGCCCCTCCGGTCTGCTGCTTAAAGATAGAATTCAAATGCTTTAAGAATTCCACAGCCTCCAGGTTTTCATTGCCGCCGTACATGTTGGCGACCCACTCGCCGTCGTTTTTTCCATAGTCCAGGTAGAGCATGGAGGCCACCGAATCCATGCGGATTCCGTCGGCATGGTATTTCTTTGCCCAGAAAAGCGCGTTCGCGATCAGGAAGTTGGTCACTTCCGGACGCCCATAGTTGTAGATCAGTGTTCCCAGCTGCGGATTGAAGCCCTGGCGGGGATCTAAGTGCTCATACAGACAGGTGCCGTCAAAAGCGGAAAGCCCCTGCAGATCGCGCGGGAAATAGGCCGGTGCCCAGTCCAAAATCACCCCGATTCCCTGACTGTGCAGGTAGTCCATGAAATACATGAAGTCCTTCGGGGATCCATAGCGGGCGGTCGGCGCGTAGTAACCGGTCACCTGATAGCCCCAGGTTGAATCCGAGGCGTGTTCCATCACCGGCATCAGTTCCACATGCGTATAGCCCATGGCCTTCACGTAATCGGCAAGATCCACAGCCAGTTCCCGGTAATTGAAAAACTCCCGGCCGTCATCCGGCTTTTTCCAGGAACCCAGGTGGACCTCATAGATAAACATCGGCTTCTCTTTGGTTTCCGCCTTTGCCCGCTCCCTCATCCAGTCCTGATCTGTCCAGGCAAAGTCGGACAGATCCGCCACGACGGAGGCCGTCGCCGGACGCAGCTCCGCGGCGTTGCCGTAAGGATCCGCCTTTAAAAACGTTAAGCCTCCTTTGGCCTTGATTTCATACTTGTAAACCGCCCCTTCCTTCAGGCCGGGCACAAACAGTTCGAAAATGCCGGAATCCCAGAGGCGGCGCATCGGAAGTCTTCTGCCATCCCAGAGCACGAAATCACCGACCACGCTCACACGCACGGCATTCGGTGCCCAGACCGCGAAATAGACGCCCTCCACCCCGTTGATTGTCATGGGATGGGCGCCCAGCTTCTCGTAGATATCATAGCAGATGCCCGCGTTGAACTTCTTCGTCTCCTTCTCCGTGATCTGCGGATCGAAGGCATAGCAGTCCGTCCACTCCTGGACGCTGCCGTTGTCAAATGTGACCCGCAGCTGATACTTCGGGATCCGCTTGCGGGGAAGCTGTACGGCAAAGAAACCCGCCTCATCCTCCAGATCCATCAGGAAAGGCTTCTGTACGCCTTCTACCAGCACGGAAACTTCCGTCGCTGTGGGAATGAACGCCTGAATCCGCACACCGTCCTCTGTCAGATGCGGTCCCAGAAAATCATGGGGATGGTCTTCCTCGGAGTACACGAGAGCTTCCACCCTGGCCCAGTCCATCGAGTCATACAATTTTTCATCCATCAGACATACCTCCTGTCCGGCCTTGATTTTCTGTTATTCTACCATCATTAAGGGCAAATTACAACAAGGGGAAAGAAAAACGGTCTGAGAAAGAGAGAAAGGAGAGAGTAGAAAAGAGAAAACCAGCACGGAAAGAACAGACAGGATTTACCGCGGGGAAGCCATGCACAGGGAGAAAACGTAGAACACAAAAAGAAAACGCAAGCCTCCGCAAATCTGCGGCCGCGCTCAAAACATACGCAGTAAAGGTGCCATTGAGACGATATCCTGACAGGTAACAGAGAAGCCAGGTATGAATACAGCCTAGGCAGGGCAGGAAAACCGGTAAACATGAAAGCCTTAAAGATCCGACGCAGTTTCCAACTAACGCAAACAGGGCACCTTTCGGTGCCCTGCCATTAAAACTTGTTTTTTTGATGCAATTAACCCGGATATTCCACACCACAGACAGAACAGTGGCTCAAAACGCGGTCCTCATCCAGTACCCAGCGATGCGCGTCGTATGTAGGAGAAAGCTCCTCTTCGGACACTAGCCCACAATCGGAACAAGTATAGGTCACAAGACCTGGGGCAACGCAGGTTGGCGCCTGATAGCCTGTCTTGCGCATGTTGTGCCCCTTCGCATTGAATGTCACATACGAAATTACCGCACCACATACAGAACATTTTACTTCGCTGTATCCGGCATCTGTGCAGGTAGCCGCCTTAGTATTCGGCTCTCCAGGAGTATGCTCGGTTGTCGGAAGAACATCGAAGTCCACTACATAATCGCATTCTACACAGTAAGTCTCCTTACGACCGGTTTTGGAACATGTCGCGGGAATTGTTCTCGTATCCAGCGTATGTTCCTTACGGGGAAGAAGCTCTGTTTTCTCAGCGCCGCAGTTTGCGCACTTCCAAATGATCCATCCAGCTTCCGAACAGGAGGGGTCTTTCCTCTCTATTTCAACCGTGAACTGATGAACACCATCGCAAATTTCCCTTTGGGTTTCTTCCTGAGGTGCAGGTTCCGTCTCTGTCGGCTCTTCCGTATCAGATTCTACAACAGATTCCGTCTCTTTCGGCTGTTCCGCTGCAGACTCGCTCTCTTCCGGTTTTGCCGTCTCAGTCTCCTGCGGTTTTGCAGTCTCAGATTCGTTCTCTTCCTGCGGCTTCACAGGCGGCTCCGTCTGCGCATCCGTTTCAGCAGATTCGCTTTCCGGCTGCGCGGTATCCGCCTCTGTCGGCTGTGTCTCCTGCGGTTGCGCAGGGGCAGTTGCCTCCGGCTTTTCAGTTTCTGTCGGCGGCAGTGTTTCCGGTTTGCTTTCCGTACTCGGCTGGGTATCCTCTGTCTGTTCAGTCTCCGGATCCTTCACCGGTGCGTTTGTCTCTGTCTCCTGCGGAGTGGTCTCAGGAGCTGTTTCCGTAGCTTTCGCTTCTGTCTCCTTCGGAGTCTCCGGAGCCTTTTCCGGCGTTGCCGTCTCAGGAGTCGCTGCCGGTTTTGCAGCTTCCGTTGCCTTCGTTTCAGGAGTCTTTTCGCTTTCCGTCTCCTTCACAGGAGCTTTCTCAGTCTCGACGGGTTTCGTCTCCACCTTTTCAACCTTCGAAGTTTTCACGCCCAGCTTCTTTGCAACAGACTTGACGCTCGCTTTCTCAGATACCTTCACCTTTACCTTGGAGGCGCCCTTTAAGACGTTCTTCCCCACGGTTTTGAGGTCTTTGCTCTTGCTCAGATTCAGGCTCGTCAGCTTCTTACAGCCGTAGAAAGCATTCTTCCCGATCGTCTTGATGTTTTTCCCGGTCGTGACTTTCTTCAGATTCTTGCTGTTCTTGAATGCTCCTCCGCCGATCGCGGTCACGGACAGCTTCATGCCACTCTTTTTTTCTTTTACTGTTGCAGGCACACTCACTGACTCCTTATCGCTCTTCGCGCCAATCAGCTTTACAGTGCCCGTGTCTCCTTTCACGGAAGTAACCTGATAGATCAGGCCGTTACTCGTGAATTTGTCTCCTTTCTTCAGTTCCGTGCTCTTCGCGAATGCTCCCGCGGAACCAGCGCACAGCACCAGTACCATCACCAGCATCATTGCAATAGCTTTTACAGATTTCCTGTTCCTCATAGCGAATGCCTCCTTTACCTTAAAACCTTGACAGGTACAAAGAGATCTCGCCGTCTGTTTGAAAAAGCTGCTGATCCTTTCTTCCAGCAGCCTCCAAACGAATTCCCCGATACGTCGGGAAACACGGCAACCGGCTGCCATGACCCTTTCGGGTTTTAGGCCCTTGGCTTTGCGTCCCTGCATTTCCACAGGTTTGCCAAATCTCTGGTTAAATTGTTACAGGATAAGTATATCGTAAAGAAACGGTTTTGTCAACCACTTTGAAAGAAAAGTGAAAATTTTGGAAATTCTTAAGATTTGCCAAAACATTTGGCGTTTTCCCGGCCTCGCGGCAAAAACTTTCCTGATAAGAAGATGTTCCTGCCTTTTTCTTTGGGAACTTAAGGTTCCACTCTAAGGACAAGCAAGGACCGCCGATAAAGTCAGAAAAAGTCAGCGGGGACACCATCAGTCCGAGACGGGGTGTCCGCAGGAAAACCTGCCATTTTACCCTGGAATGCCCGCTCATACGTAAGACAGTCGAAAAGGGTGCGTAGATGCCTTGAGAAAAACCCTGGCAGTTTAAAAACAGGGTGCCTTGCGGCACCCTGCCTGTTGATTCATAGTTCTAAGATGTCTGCTCGCAGCTTAATTTGGCGCAGGAGCACCACAAATTGAGCAGTGGCTCAGCTGACGATTCTCGTCCAGCACCCAGCGATGTTCTCCTAACTTCGGAAGCGTAATGGTCTTCGTCTCGCCGCATCCCGTACAGCTCCAGGTCTCGTAGCCGTCGCTCACGCAGGTCTCCGGAACCTTGGTATGAAGCACGTGAAAATGGTGACCTGCGGCCGGAATCGTTTCGTTCGTTACCACCGCGCCGCACGTCGTGCAGGTCGTTCTTCTAAAACCATCTGTGGTACAGGAGGCAGGCATTTCTTCAACCGGACCAGGCGTATGGGCAAGCTTAGGAATCGTTTCCCAAGTGATCACCTGATGACAGACGGCACATACTGTTTCCTTATGTCCCGTATCGTGGCAGGTAGGTGCTACATAGGCTCCTTCCACTTCTACATGCGGAGCCTTGGAAATCACCTGTGTGACGCCTTTGGTATGACCGCATCGGCTGCACGTCTCAGTAATAATCCCCGTCTGCTTGCAGGTAGCTTCCCGCTCAACCTTGGGTACCCAGTCATGGCCCAGTGCCGGGCTTTCCTTCTGATTCTGTTTCAGTCCGCACACTTCGCAGACTTCGAAGCTGTATCCGCCTTTTTCACAGGTGGCGCCTTCCGTCCGGGTAACGAACTTGTGCGCACCGGTTGGAGCGCCATAGGATCTGGACTGGACTTCCTTTCCGCACTGGCATCTTCTGTTTTCTGTGCCTGCCTGTCCGCAGGTTGGCTGTGTCACCACGTACCAGTCGGTAAGATACACATGTACTCCATCATGGCACTTCGTGGTGTCCGCAGGAGCGCTTGTCTCCGGCTGCGGAGCAGGTTTTGTCTCCAGCTGAGTCTCAGGCTGCGGCGCAGGCTTCGTCTCCGACTGTTTCTCCGTTTCGGTTTCCGGAGTCTTCGCCTCGGTTTCCGCTGTTTCCGGCTTCGCCGGTTCTGTGGCCTGCGGTTCTGTGGCCTTCGTCTCCTCCTGCACTGCCTCAGTTACCTTTGATTCTGTCACAGCTTCCGTGGAAGGTACGGTCTGCGCAGGTTTCTGCGGTTCTACAGGTTTTTCCTCCGGCTTCGTTTCAGGCGCTGCCGTCTGCGGCTGCGAAGGAGCCCCCGAAGCGCTTTCCGGCTGTGTCTGAGGTGTCTCTACGGGTTCCGGTGCCATCGTCTCCGGTACGGTACTGCCTTCCGTTTCCGGTGCAGGCTTCTGCGGAGCAGCTGCTTCCGGCGCTTTCGTCTCCGGTTCTTTCGTTTCCGGTGCTTTTGCGGCTTCCGTCTCTTTCACCGCTTCCGTCTGTTTGACCGGGGCCTTCGTCTCCTCTGTCTTTTCCTCTGCGGCTTTCTCAGTCTCCGCGACAGTGATCTTCGAACTCTTGACGTCCAGTTTCTTCGCGTAGTACTTCGCATCCTTCGTGTCAGGAACCGTCACGCTCACGTTGGCGGCGCCCTTCAGGGCATTCTTCCCGACAGTTTTCAGCTTCGTACTCTTGCTGATGTCCAGCTTTTTCAGCTTCTTGCATCCGGAGAAAGCGTTTTTCCCGATCGTCTTGATGTTCTTCCCGGTCGTGACTTTCTTCAGATTCTTGCAGTTCTTGAACGCTCCGCCGCCGATTGCAGTTACAGACAGCTTCAGACCGCTCTTTTTTACTGTTGAGGGTACACTCACTGACTTAACATTCTCGTTTTTCGCGCCAATCAGCTTTACAGTGCCCGTGTCTCCTTTCACGGAAGTAACCTCATACTTCAGGCCGTCAACCGTGAATGTGTCTCCTTTCTTCAGTTCCGTGCTCTTCGCAGTCGCCGCTGCTGACCCGGCACAAAGCACCAGGAGCATGACCAGCATCATTGCGATCGCTTTTACAGATTTTCTGTTTCTCATAGCGAATGCCTCCTTTACCTTGAGCATTTACAGGTACAAAGAGATCTGTCCGCAGGTTTGAAAAAAGCCACTGATCCTTCCCACCAGCGGCCTCCAAACGGATTCCCCGATACGCCGGGAAATACGGCAACCGGCTGCCATGGCCCGTGCGGGCTTTAGGTCCCTGGCTTTGCGTCCCCGCGTTTCCACGGGTTTGCCAAATCTCCTATGAATTAGTTACAAGTACATTTTACAGGGAAATAGTGATTCTGTCAATGATATTCAAAAAATATGAAAAATTTGCGGGAAATAGAAAAATCGCCGAAAAAATGAAGGTGAATCGGCGAAAAGTCCCAAAAATTTGAGGTGCTTGGGAAGAGAAACAGAAGAGCTTCGACCGTTTCCTTAATCATCAATCATCCCGAAAACTCTGTTCCTGGGAAAATAAGCAGGCGGGGAAACCCCGCCTGTGTTTCTGTGTCATCAGTATTGTTTTTATACTTCCTGTTTCTGCACTGTTTGTCTATCTGTTGCCTGTTTATCTCTTTCTTTCGTATCGGCACCTATCGATACCTTTTCTCTCTGTATCGCCATCTGGCGATCTGACCTGTTCAGGTGCTTCCCGGTATCTCTCGGCATTTGCCGGTTTTCCCGGGATCTCCTGTCTTTGGCTTTACTTGATCACCCGTACTCTTAAAACACCGTCGATGGAGCGCAGGTTCTGCAAAGTCTCCCCGCTGACCGGCATATCCAGATCAAACAGCGTGTAGGCATAAGCCCCGCGGCTCGTATTGCTCATGTTGTCGATGTTCCTGTCCGCGAGCAGAGTCGAGAAGCGGTTGATCATCTTCTTGATGTTGCGGTGGCAGATCGCGATCCGGCTGCCCGCCTGGCAGACACCCAGGTCACAGTTCGGGTAGTTCACGGAGTTGCGGATGTTGCCGTTTTCCAGGAAGTTGATGACTTCCTTGACCGCCATCACGGCGCAGTTATCCTCCGATTCCTCAGTGGAGGCGCCCAAGTGCGGCACCACGATCACGTTCTTTTGCCCGACCGTTTTGGGGTTCGGGAAATCAGAGACATATTTACGGATCTTTCCTTCCCGGGCGGCTTTCACCACCGCGTCCTCATCCACTAAAAGATCCCTGGCAAAATTTAGAAGGACCGCGTTTTCCTTCATCAGCGAAATGGCCTGCGCGTTGATCATCCCCCGGGTGCTGTCCATGAGCGGCACATGGATCGTGATGTAGTCGCACTGGCGGTAGATCTCGTTCACATCGCTGATATGGCGGATGCTGCGGGACAAATTCCAGGCGGCATCCACGGAGATATAGGGATCATACCCCAAAACCTCCATCCCCAGATGCGTAGCCGCGTTCGCCACAAGCACCCCGATGGCCCCCAGGCCGATCACACCCAGTTTCTTTCCGGAAAGCTCGCTGCCGGCAAAGCGCTTCTTCTCCTTCTCAGCGTCTTTTGCCACCTGCTCATTGCCCGCCTGGGTCGCCGCCCAGTTGATTCCGCCGACCACATCCCGGGCCGCCAGAAGCATCCCGGCAAAGACCAGTTCCTTCACCCCGTTGGCGTTGGCGCCCGGGGTGTTAAAGACCACGATTCCCTGCTCGGCGCAGGTTTCCAGGGGGATGTTGTTGACACCGGCCCCGGCTCTGGCTACGCAGAGAAGACTCTGCGGGAGTGCAAGGTTCAGCATATCCGCGCTTCTTACCAAAACCGCATCCGCAGCGGCAAGATCCTCGGTTTTTTCATACGTTTCGTCAAAACGCGCAAGCCCCACCGGGGAGATCGCGTTCAGACAGGTATAGTGAAACATGGTTTTATCGATTCTCCTTTTCGAACTTCCTCATAAATTCCACCAGCGCTTCCACGCCCTCATAAGGCATGGCGTTATAAATGCTGGCCCGCATTCCGCCAACCGAACGGTGGCCTTTTAAGTTTACCAGGCCGACTTTCTCCGCCTCCGCGACAAACTTCGCGTCCATCTTTTCATCCCCGGTCACAAAGGTCACGTTCATCAGCGAGCGGTCTTTTTTGCGCACCGTGCCGTGAAAGAGACTGCTCTCATCCAGGTACTCGTAAAGCAGCTCCGCCTTCTTTTCGTTTCGCTCCTTCATGGCCGCAAGGCCGCCTAAGGATTTCAGCCATTGAAAGACCTTGCCGCAGATATAGATGCAGTAGCAGTTCGGCGTATTATAAAGTGACCCCGCGTCGGCATGCGTTTTAAACCTCATCATGGTCGGGGTGCCTTCCAGCACATCCTCAGTAATCAGATCCTCTCTGATAATGCTGATTACCATTCCGGCGGGTCCGATATTTTTCTGCACTCCGCCGTAGAGGATCCCGTAGCGGCTTACATCCACCGGCTCGGAGAGGAAACAGGAGGAGACATCCGCCACCAGCGGTTTTCCCTTGGTATCCGGCAGTTCCTTAAATTTCGTGCCGTAGATCGTGTTGTTCTCGCAAAGATACACGTAATCCGCATCGGGGCTGATAGAAAGATTCGTCACATCCGGCAGATAGGAAAATGTCTGATCCTCACTGCTGGCGATCACGTTCACTTTTCCGTACTTTTTCGCCTCCTGGCACGCCTTTTTCGCCCACTGCCCGGTGACCAGGTAATCGGCCACGCGGTTTTTCATCAGGTTCATGGGGATCATGGCAAATTGGAGGGA
>CAZXSN010000085.1:0-11777 GCA_964643295.1 uncultured Lachnospiraceae bacterium | reverse complement strand
CATTCGGAATTCATGGGGCCCCTGCCCCACTTCTTCCTCATGTTGGGGTGCGTCAATAAGCCTTTTCACCCACTTGCATGCTTTGCATGCCGTGGGTTCTGGCTTTTGACGCTGTAATCAAACTATTGATTGGATTGTAAAAAGAAACATTCACGGGCGGAGGGACGGAACAGGAAATGCTGTTTCTCCCGTCTGTGAGCGAACTGTAAGCCTGCGGCTGCTTTCTGCAAAAGAGGCAGACAGGCGGGCAGAGAAACGAAAGACAATTGTTCGCCGCATTTTTCCTTTTGTCTGGAAGGATTTGAAAGTCAAAAAAGGCTGACAGGCATTCACAGAATAAGGAAGGCTGGAGAGTCCCGGAAAGGTTCGGCACAGGCGGATCTTTCCCAGACATTTCCTGTGCGGATGGGCAGAAACGCACCCGGGGGTTACCGGTGCAGAGGGGAAGCGTAAGGAGAATGAAAATTGCGATTACCGGAAAGGGAGGCGTGGGAAAGACGACATTTGCTGCTACCCTGGCGAGACTTTATGCGGATGAGGGAAGAAATGTGCTGGCGGCAGATGTGGATCCGGATGCCAACTTAGGCCTGGCGCTGGGATTTTCAGAGGAGGAACTCTCTGAGATCATCCCGATCTCCAAGATGCGCAAGCTCGTGGAGGAGCGCACGGGGGCCGATGAGTTTAACAAGGTATTCCGCTTAAATCCCAAGGTCGATGATATTCCGGATAAATACGCAAGGATGTGCAATGGTGTGAAACTGCTCGTTCTGGGTACGGTGGAGACGGCGAACAGCGGCTGTGTCTGCCCGGAGCATGTGATGCTGAAGCGCATCATCAATCACCTGATGCTGCGAAGCACAGACGTGGTCGTCATGGACATGGAGGCGGGTCTGGAGCATCTGGGACGGGGAACGACGCAGGGGATGGATCAGTTTGTGGTGGTGATCGAACCGGGCGCCAGAAGTGTGCAGACCTACCACAACGTCAAACGCCTGGCAGAAGGTCTGGGTGTACAGCAGGTGGGTGTGGTTGCGAACAAGATTCGCGGACCGGAGGATGAGGCTTTTGTGAGGAACTTAATTCCGCCGAAGGATCTGTTGGGACTGATCCATTTCAGCGAGGAGGTCATCGATGCGGACAGACAGGGTGCTTCCCCGTATGATTTCAGCCCGTCTGCCGTAAAAGAGATCCGTACGATCAAGGAACTCATTGACCGCAAGGAAAAGCAGCCCTCATTCTGAAAGGCGGAAAGGGAAACTGTAAACAAAAGGGAAACAAAAGGGAGATGGTCCCTTCGTTAAGTAATACAAACAATCATCAGAAAGGAAAAGTGAGGCGAGAAATATGAGTGATTCTGGATTACCCAAACTGGAAGTAGGCGATATCATCCAGGCGCTGAACGGTGTCTGTAACTCGAACGTCGACGCGGGCGGAACCACGAAGCCGCTGCTGGAATGCGTGACTTCCGGCGTTTTGAGAGGAGCTGCCGTGATGCTTGGCACGGACGGATCTTCCGTCAGGGATACAGGAGAATATGTGGCCCTGATGAAGAAGCTGATCGCCAGCGACATTGTGCTGCTTGCCATCGGCTATCCGGTCACGGTCGCGCAGGAAGCGGGACTTTTGAATCCGGAAGCGAAGGAGCTTTGCGGCGCGGGCTTAAAACGGGTCTGTGAACTGGCCGAGATCCCGCCGGTACTCCCCTTAGGAGGACTGGAGAACATCGGAAACGTGGTCACCATTGCCACGGCTTTATCTGCGGATTCCGGACTGGAGGTCTCTGCTTTGCCGGTGGTCGGCTGCGATGCGGCGGGTGTGACCGCACAGGCGGTGGAACTGGGCAACACGTTCGTGGGCCTTGGGGTGGATACGTTCATCGGCATTATGCCCTATGAGGGTTCCCTGGAGGATGTGATCGCCGCAAGCGGTCTAAAAGACGGCGAAAAGGCGAAGCATACGGTCTCATCGAATTTAGACGAACTGGGAGATGCACTGATCGCGGACATCGAAAAGAAGAGGGCTGCAATCGCCATCTGACGATTCGAACTTCAGCGGAGTGAAAAAGAGAAAAAGTACCGTCAATTTTACAGCCCTGGCCTTAACTGACGGCTATGGATGGAAAGGAGAACAAACAGTGACTTTATTTGACTATATATTCCAAGGAAATGACACCGTGTATGCGCAGGCGGAGGAGGCCTTAAATGCCGCGATTGCCAAGCACGGTTCGGACAAGGCGGTTTCCCTGCCGGATACCGCATACAGTCTGCCGTTTTATTATGCGATGACCGGCACCAAGGTGGGCAACTTAGGAGAGATGAAGGATGCCCTCGCTGTGGCCAAATCCAAGATGACCAGGAATCAGAGACTGAATGATGCCTTTGAATCCGGTATCGCTACCGCGATCTGCTCGGAGATTATTGAATCCTTAAAATATCTGGACGGCGCCAATCCTTACGCGGAACCGCGCTACGGCTTTTTAGGCGATGCCTACGTGCGTGAGCAGGGCGTTCCGCTGGTAACCGGGGATATCCCGGGCGTGGCGGTCATCATCGGCGCGGCTCCTACCCCGGAAGAGGGCGTGGCACTGGTAAAGAGCTATCAGGCCCAGGGCAACTTAGTGACCCTGGTGGGCGGCATCATCGGACAGTGCGAGCAGATGGGATACAAGACCGGCAAGAGTGTGCGTGTGGTGCCGATCGGCGATGAGATCACCAGCGTTGCGCATGTTCTTTCGGTGGCAGTTCGTGTGGCCATGATTTTCGGCAACGTGCAGCCCGGCGATGCGAAGGGTGTGATGGAGTACACCTTTAAGCGTCTGCTTGCTTTTGTCAATGCGTTCGCACCGCTTGATCCCGTGATCGTGGCACACGGTGCCTGCGCCATCGCCTTAGGTTTCCCGGTTGTGACGAACGAGGCAGGGTTCTGGCGTGTGCCGAAGAGCCTGATCGTGCAGGAGGATGTCTCCAAGTTCAACGCGACCTCCCTGGAAGCCAGAGATATCAAGATCAAAATCACGAACATCGATATTCCGGTGGCCTTCGCTTCCGCGTTCGAGGGCGAGATCATCCGCCGCGGCGATATGCAGGTGGAGTTCGACGGCTCCCGTGTGGACTGCTTCGAGCTGGTGAAGACGAGGGAAGCGTCCGAGATCGAGGATCACAAGATCGAACTGATCGGACCGGACATCGACACGATGCCGGTGGGCTCCAAACAGTGCATCGGATATGTGGTGGAAGTGGCCGGCAAGAACATGCAGAGCGACTTCGAGCCCGTTTTCGAGCGGAAGTTCCACAGCTATATCAACTGCATCGAGGGTACGATGCATACCGGACAGCGGGATATGATCCGTATCCGTATCAGCAAGGATACGTTCAATGCCGGGTTCCGTTTAAAACACTTAGGCGAGGTGCTCTATGCCCGTGTGAAGAGCGAGTTCGCAGCGGTTGTCGATAAGTGTCAGGTGAAGATCTACACGGTTCCGGAAGACTGCAAGAGACTTCGCCATGAGCTGGCGATCCCGGCGTTTGACAAGCGTGACGAGCGGCTGAACACCTTAACCGATGAGAGCGTGGATGTGTACTACAGCTGCATCATGTGCCAGGCATTCTCCCCGTCCCATGTGTGCGTGGTAACGCCGGAACGGTTAGGTCTGTGCGGTGCTGTCTCCTGGCTTGACGCAAAGGCGACCAATGAGCTGCAGCCGGAAGGCCCCTGCCAGGTGATCACCAAGGAGCGCGTAATTGATGAGAGGATCGGTGAGTATGAGGATGTCAACGAGGCGGTCCGCAAGTTCTCGCAGGGTGCTCTGGATGATGTCTCCCTGTATTCGATCATCGAGAAGCCGATGACGAGCTGCGGCTGCTTTGAGTGCATCTGCGGCATCGAGCCGCTCTCGAACGGCGTGTGCATCGCGAACCGTGAGTACGCGGGCATGACCCCGATCGGCATGACCTTCTCCGAGCTGGCCTCCATGACCGGCGGCGGTGTGCAGACTCCGGGCTTCATGGGCCACGGGCGCCATTTCATCGCCTCGAAGAAGTTCATGAAGGCGGAAGGCGGCGTCGGCAGGATCGTGTGGATGCCGAAGGAGCTGAAGGAATCCGTCGCGGAGAGGCTGAACCAGACCGCGAAGGAACTGTACGGCATCGACAACTTTGTCGATATGATCGGTGATGAGACGATCGCCGAAGATCCGGAAACCCTGCTGGCGTTCCTGGAAGAGAAAGGTCATCCGGCGCTCTCCATGGAGCCGATGATGTAAGAAAGCTAGCGAAGGCGGTTTAAAAAGGCTGCCTTTCAAACCGCCGTTTTACCGGCCCGGGAAACCGGGCCGGTAAAGAAAACAAAAGGAGGTACTTAGAAAATGCCATTTACAGCGAAATCTGGGAAATATAATGCCAGCATCAACACGCTGACCATCGGAACCGGCGAGAAAGCCATCACGATCGGCGGCGAAAATGTGCTGCCTTTCTATACGTTTGACGCGCCGATCGAGAATGCGCCCAAGGTGGGGATTGAGATCACGGACGGCGGAGTGGAAGCGGAACCCGAATGCATCCAGAAGTACTATGAAGGCTGCGCGAGCGTGGCGGATATGGCGAAGAAGGCCGCTGCCTTTGAGGGTGTCGATTTTCTGAGCCTGCGTCTGGAAGGCGCGGATCCGAACGGATTAAACAAGTCCACCGATGAAATGATCGAACTGGTCAGGGAAGTCGCGGCGGCAGTGGATCTTCCGCTCGTCATCAGCGGCTGCAAGAACGTAGAGAAAGATGCAGAACTGCTGGCAAAAGCGGCTGAGGTTCTGGAGGGAAGGAATGCCCTGCTGCTTGCGGCGAAGGAGGAGAATTATAAGACGATCGGTGCAGCTGCGGGACTTGCCTACCGGCAGGTTGTCGGCGCGGAGTCTTCGGTGGATATCAACCTCGCGAAGCAGTTAAACGTTCTCCTTACGCAGATGGGCGTGAATGCAAAGACGATTGCCATGAACCCCGGCACGGCATCCGCCGGTTACGGTTTTGAGTACGTGGTTTCCACGATCGACCGTGTAAAAGCGGCAGCCCTTTCCCAGAACGATACCACCCTGCAGATGCCGATCATCACTCCGGTTGCCTCGGAAGTGTGGAGTGTCAAGGAAGCAGTCGCCTCGGAGGCGGATATGCCCGGATGGGGGCCCGTGGAGGAGAGAGGAGTCGACATGGAGATTGAGACCGCAGCGGCGGTGCTTGTTTCCGGCTCCAATGCGGTGATCCTCAGACACCCGCAGTCAGTGGCAACGATCTCTAAAATGATCAAAGAACTGGTATAACCGAGAGAAGGAGGACAAAGACGATGGCATTAAAGGGTCTTGATATTTTCAAATTATCACCAAAGAAAAACTGTAAGGAATGCGGCTGCCCTACCTGCATGGCCTTCTCCATGAAGGTGGCGCAGGGTTCGGTCAGCATTGATGCCTGCCCCTATTTCTCGGAAGAAGCCAAGGCTGCGATGAATGAGGCGACGGCGCCGCCCATGAAGACGATCAAAGTTGGTGCGGGCGAGAATGAGTACACCTTAGGCGGTGAGACTGTGCTTTTCCGCCATGAAAAAACCTTCGTCAGCAAGACCAGATATGCGGTCTCCATCTGCAGCGGCATGGACGATGCAATCATCGACGCGAAGCTTGCCGATGTGCCGAAGGTGGATTACGACCGGATCGGTGAGCGCATGTACGTGGAGATGATCTACGTCAACTACGATGAGGAGAAGGGTCCGGACCGCTACGTGGAAGTTGTGAAGAAGGCGGCTGCTCTGGGGAGAACCCTGATCTTAAACGTGGACGATCCCGAGACTGCGAAAGCGGCTCTGGCCGAGGTGAAGGATACAAAGCCGATCTTAAACGGCGCAAATGCCTCCAACTATGAAGCGATGAACGCGGTTGCGAAGGAAGCCGGGGTTGCCTTAGGGGTAAGCGGCGCGGATGACAACGAGCTTTACGATACGATTGCCGCACTTGAGAAGCTGGGCAATAAGAACCTGCTCTTCAACGCGAACACCTCCTCCATCAAGGCGGCGTTTGCAACGACGGTGCAGTTTCGGAAAGCGGCGATCAAGGACAGCAACCGCACCTGCGGTTATCCATCGATCGTCAATGTGGCGAAGCTGGCCAAGGGCGATGCCCATATGCAGGCCGCTCTGCTTTCCGTCTTCACGATGAAGTACGGCTCGATCCTGGTAGCGGACCAGATCGGCTACGCGGAGGCTCTGCCGCTTTACGGCATGAGGCAGAACGTGTTTACCGATCCGCAGAAGCCGATGAAAGTGGAACCGGGTCTGTATCCGATCAACGGCGGCGACGAGAATTCGATCTGCTTAACCACCGTGGATTTCGCCCTCACCTATTTCGTGGTTTCCGGCGAACTGGAACGCTCCGGTATCCCCTGCAACCTGATCATCAACGACGCGGGCGGGCTTTCAGTGCTGACGTCCTGGGCTGCCGGGAAGTTCTCTTCCTCCTCGATCGCCAAGTTCTTCGAGGAGCAGGATATTGCAGGCAAGATTAAATGCAGGAAGCTTTGCATCCCGGGCAAAGTCGCGGTGTTAAAAGGCGAGCTTGAGGCAAAGATGCCCGGCTGGGAGATCATTGTGGCTCCAAGAGAAGCGGTGCAGCTGGTGAAGTTCCTCAAGGATATGCAGGTCGCGTAAAAAGGCGGCCGGAAGCGGTAAAGATAAAAAGAAGTTTGCTTCCCCGTGACCTTTTAAAAGGGTCACGGGGTGAAAAATTTAGGACAGCGAATCTGGGAACTATCGAAGGGAGAAACGAAACCTTTAGGAGGTATGATCATGGGAAAATTTGTAGTCATTGGGGAGCGGCTTTCCACGACAGCTCCGATTATCAATAAGGCGTTTACGGAGAGAGATCCGGAACCGATCTTAAAGAGGGCAAAACAGCAGCTGGATGCAGGGGCGACCTATCTGGATGTCAACATCGGCCCGGCAGAGAGCGACGGCGAAGATCTGATGAAATGGGTGGTGACCCTTTTGCAGAGCGAGCTGGACAACGTGCCGCTGGCTTTGGATACCGCAAACATGAAGGCGATTGAGGCAGGTATTTCCGTTTACAACCGTGCGAAAGGCAAACCAATCGTCAACTCTGCGGATGCCTCCGGAAGGATCGGCTACCTGGATCTGGCGGCGGCGAACGATGCGATCTGCATCGCGCTGTGCAATGGCGAAGGCATTGCCAAGGATAACGACGAGCGCATGATGTACTGCCAGACGCTTCTGGAGAGAGGCCTGGAGCAGGGCATGGAAGCTGAGGACATCTGGTTTGATCCGCTGTTCCTGGTGGTTAAGGGCATGCAGGATAAGCAGATGCAGATTTTGGAGTGCATCAAGATGTTCTCTGACATGGGCTTAAATTCCACCGGCGGCTTGAGCAACAACTCCAACGGGATGCCTAAGCACATCCGTCCGATCATGGACGCTGCGCTGGTTGCCATGGCGATGATGCAGGGCTTAACCTCTGCGATCGTAAACCCGAACGACTTAAGACTGATGGAGACCATCAAGTCCTGTGATATTTTCAAAGGCAACACGCTGTACGCAGATTCGTATCTGGAGATCTAGGCGTGTAAGACTGCTGCGTAGACAAAAAAAGGGGCTGCCGCATGAGATTGCCGCACATTTCGCGGTGCCTGCGGCAGCCTTCTTTTTAGCGGGAAGGCAGACTTTAGGCCCATGGGACGGTCAGAGAGGAATACAGTATGTTTAAGGTAACGTTTCAATTTGAAAACGGGGAGGCAGTGGAAGCCTTTGCTTCCGACGGCGAAAATCTCCTGGAGGTGGCCCGCAAAACCAACGTGGCGATCGATGCGCCCTGCTCCGGCAACGCCTCCTGTGGAAAGTGTCGGGTGAAACTGATCGCGGGGGACTTAGACTCCAAGCAGACAGCGCATATCACCAATGAGGAGTATGCGCAGGGATGGCGGCTTTCCTGTGTCAGTAAAGTCACTTCAGATGCTCAGGTGCTGGTTCCGGACATTGCCTCCGCGTACAAAAGCAGAATGAAGGTGGCAGATCTTGATTCGCCCAGGGAAGTGGAGATCTTTGAAAAGACCAGGGATGACCTGGCGGCTGCGGGGATTAGCTTTACCAATGACTTATCCGTGGTGCGTCTTACGTTAGATCCGCCGGATCTTAGTGATACGATGCCGGATCTGGAACGGGTTGAGCGGGCCGTAAAGGAAGTCTGCGGGGCAGACCAGGTACAAATCCCCTTTGCCGTGATGCAGAAAATGGCACAGACACTGCGCGATTTTTCCTTTGACGTGCAGGCGGTGGTAAGCCGTAAAGGATCTAACGTGGAAGTGCTCGACCTATGCCCGCCAGAAATCTCTGTGAAAATCTGCGGTCTGGCTGTAGATGTGGGCACCACCTCGGTAGCGGCGCTTCTCATCGATCTGCAGACCGGTACGATTTTGGCCAAGGCCTCCACCGGCAACGGGCAGATCCGCTACGGGGCGGATGTGATCAACCGTATCATTGAATCGGTCAAACCAGGCGGCAGGAAGAAGCTGCAGGATGCGATTATCAAGGAGACACTGCTTCCCTTGATCGCGCAGATGTGCCGTGCCGCGAAGATCAAACCGGCACAGATTTACCGCATGAGTGTGGCCGGAAATACGACGATGAACCATCTGCTGACCGGAGTCTACGCTGATCCGGTGCGTCTGGAACCCTTTATTCCGACCTTCTTTGAGACAGACTGCATCGAGGCGAAAGACCTGGGACTGCCGATTTACCCTCATGCGCGGGTGCTCATGTCCCCGAACATCGGCAGCTACGTGGGCGGCGATATCACAGCGGGCACCCTAGCCAGCTGTATCTGGAACCGTCCGGAGATGTCTTTGTTCATCGATCTGGGCACCAACGGGGAGCTCGTGTTTGGCAACGAGGAATTCATGATGAGCTGCGCCTGTTCGGCAGGTCCGGCTTTTGAAGGCGGCGATATCAGCTGCGGTATGCGGGCCACGGACGGGGCCATTGAAGCCTGCACGATCGATCCGGAGACGATGGAGCCATCGCTTTCCATCATTGGGGATGAGGGACAAAAAGCCGTGGGCCTTTGCGGTTCCGGCATCATTGACTTAATCAGCGAGCTGTTTCGGTGCGGAATCATCAATCCCAAGGGAAAGTTTGTGCGCGAGGGTGAACGGATCCGTCACGATAAGTACGGTATGGGAAGCTATGTAATCGTGTTCCAGAAGGACGCAGCCTCGGTCAAGGATGTAGAGATCAATGAGGTGGATATCGACAACTTCATGCGGGCCAAGGGAGCCATTTTTTCCGCGATCCGCGTGATGCTGAATTCCCTTGATTTTACCGTGGATATGATCGATGACGTCTACGTGGCCGGAGGAATCGGCAGCGGCATCAACATGGAGAATGCTGTGAATATCGGCATGTTTCCGGATATTCCGCTCGAAAAGTTCCACTATATCGGCAACTCGTCGCTCTCCGGCGCCTACAGCATCCTGCTCTCAAACGAGGCGGAGCAGAAGGTGGCGGATGTCGCCCACAACATGACTTACCTGGAGTTATCGAATGAACCAACCTACATGGATGAGTTCGTGGCGGCCTGTTTCCTGCCGCATACGGATGCAGCCCTCTTTCCGTCGCTGACCTTTAAAAGGTAAGGGCCTGTTCCTGCAGGAAGGAAAGAAAAGCTTCCCTGAAGGAAAGGGTGCGAAAAAGCAGCCGGGGAGACACTGCCGGAAGAAAGAAGGCCACCGGGAACGGTCTTCTGTTTAAAACTTTCCCGCTTTTCATCAGGGGGATAAAGATTTTATGAACATCGAAAAAGCCAACAACAAGGAACTGGTGCCGTTAGAGCATTACCTGGAGGTTTACCGGGAGACAAGTCCGCAGGAGATGTCTGTGCGCACGGGCTTTGCCTTTGATGAAAAGCGGCAGGTCTTTCGGGTGACCTTTTTAGGAAGAGAGTACGAAATCACCCATCCGGAATTTACCGTACATCCCTTAACAGATCCGGATATCTATTCGCCGCTTGTTTCGCAAAACCCCGCGAAGATCCTGCTTCTGCGCTTTCTGCTTTCAGGGGCGGCCTCAAAAGGCACCGGAAAGTTTTTAACCTTTAGAGAGGCTCCCTGGGGAGAGGTCTATTACCGGCAGTTTCAGGGACGCTGCGTGGGGAGGTTATCCGGTACTTACGGGAACCGCTTGGAGGCCTTTTCCGCATCCTGTGATGCCCTGGGAGGAAAAAAGGCAGCAGGAGCGGACTGCGGGTATCAGTTCGAGGTCTTCCCTGACTACTTTGTCCGGTTCCTGCTCTGGGCGGCGGATGAGGAGTTTCCCCCTTCCGCGCAGATCCTCTTCAGTGACAACTTTCCTGCTGTTTTGCACGGGGAGGATCTGGTGGTGGTCTGCGATGTGATCCTGGGGGCACTTAAATACATGCAGGAAGGATTTTGACATGCCGGATAAACGGATCGGTTTCATCGATGTGCTGCGGGTACTGGCTGCCGTAGCGGTGGCGGCGACTCATGTGGTGACGGCAAGTTCCTATGTAAGCTCCTTTCCGGTATCCGGAAGGACAGAAGAACTGTTGGAGCAGATTCACACGCTCCTTCGCTGGTCGGTGCCGGTCTTTTGTATGATCACCGGGTTTTTATATCTGGGGACGGACCGCACCTGCACGTACCGAAGCCTTGTAAAAAGGATCCTTCGACTGCTGGGAGCTCTGCTTGCTGGGGGAATGGTTTACTCCATTCTGGAACAGGCGTTTACCCAAAGACAGATTGGCATCTCCATGATCGGTCAGGCTTTTACGGATGTGCTGAGCGGAAATGTCTGGGATCATCTGTGGTACCTGTATCTGGCAGTGGGAATTTACCTGGTTTTGCCGGTATTTGCCCCGTTTTTTAAGAGCGGATCGTCAAAAGAGATCGGAATTCTCTGTACGGTCTCGTTCCTTTTATCAATTGTCCTGCCGTATGCGGCGGAGATCTTTGCGGCAGAGAATGCTTTCTATCTTCCGGTATCCGGTTACCTGTTCTATGTATTTCTGGGCGGGTACCTGGGGAAGGTGAAGATTCCGCACGGCTGCGTCTGGACGGGCGTGGTGCTTTCTGTGATCGCTGCGCTTATTTTATGGTTCTTTCCTGACTTTCAGGAGCATCTGTCAAAGCCGTATCTGTCATTGCCGGTCTGTGTGATGGCGGTGACGGTTTTTGCGGCGGCGCAGGTTCTCTTAAAAGATTACCATGCCGGAAGCTGGATGCGCATCCTCTCGGACTGCTCCTGGGGCGTGTATCTCATTCATCCGCTGTTTTTAAATGTACAGCTTCGTCTGCTTGGGATCAATCCGCTGTCGTTTCCGCTTATGGTATCGATCCCGCTTAACGTCTTTCTGCTGTTTTTTATTTCAGCGGCGGCCGTATATCTGACACAGAGGGTTACACGGATCTTTTTTCCCGTAAGGAAGCGGAAGGTGACGAAACAGGAGTGACCGGCCTTATGGAAAGGGAAATTCCTTCATGGGCTTAAGGGGTGACAGGGGGAAAGGGTTTTTAATGCTGCTTACCGTGCAGTTCATTGTGGCATGTGGGGAGAAGCAGAGGAAATAGGAGTTGAACTTTTCCCGATTCTATCCTACAATTGACAGTGTAATCCGTTCGCTTTGAACGGACAGAAACGATTGAAACATGGAAAGGAGTGCATGACAATGGGATTCAAATCTGACATTGAGATCGCGCAGGAGACGACGATGTCACCAATCA
>CAZXSN010000084.1:0-12048 GCA_964643295.1 uncultured Lachnospiraceae bacterium | reverse complement strand
TTTCCAGCCTGAATTCTGTCTCTGTAATCTCCCACGGCTCCACCGGATAGATGGGAGATCTCTTTCCTGTCATTCCATATCCTCCCACGGTTCTGCTGATTCCCAGAAAATCTCCTCATTCTTGACAAAAGACAGCAGGTAATCCCGCGCTCCCGGTTCCAGTGCGGTCTCGTACTGTAAAAGCGAGCGCAGTTTCAGGTTGTCTCTGCCCCGCTCCAGACGCATCTCATCCGGAACCGGCAAGGTGATTCGTTTTGACCATGCCCACAGGTTTGGTTTTTTTGTGTACTCTTCCCATCCGGCGGGAGCGCTGTACGTATCCGTATTCCTTTCCGGCCAGTTCTCATCCCCGGCGCAGGAATGAATCATCCCTGCGTACAGTCTTGGCCGGTACTTCCCCGTAAAGAAGGGCCCTTCTGCCATCTTCTTTTCCCCTTCCTGACATCCGTTTAGAAAAGATCCTTCCAGGCTTTTAAGCACTTCACAGACAAAGGCGTACAAAGCGCTGTGATCGCCGTGCTGATCCATGGGAGCGGTCGTTACGATGCTCTCGGGACGAAAATCCCGTAAAAGTTCTCTAAGATCCTGACAGAAGGTTTCCCGGTTATACCAGCCATGACAGCCAAACCGCTCCTTATGAACCTCCGGCTTTTCCTCCAACCCGTAAGTCTGACTGCCGCAGCCGGAGCAAAACACCAGTTTCGAATCCTGCTCCCAGTACAGGCGCGTAAGGAAACTCTCCTTTGCCGGCATCCCCGTATCCGCGTAGCCAAGGATATGAAAACGCTTTGCGGGAAGCCCCAGAAGAGCCAGTCCGGCAAGGGATTCGCGCAGTCTCGTCCGGCCTAAGGTATGGTCATGACAGCCAAAGTCTCCGTTGGTGGCCATCACCACGTCCACCGGGATGTGTCTTTGCAGGGCATGACGGATCAGACCGGCAGCCAGCAGAATTTCGTCATCCTGATGCGGCACGATCACCATCAGACTGCGCGTATGAAACAATCTCTCATTTTCCCCAATCGCCATTTTCCTATCCTTTCACCGCACCGGCGGC
The DNA here is from genome assembly GCA_964643295.1 of uncultured Lachnospiraceae bacterium. Classification (GTDB taxonomy): domain Bacteria; phylum Bacillota; class Clostridia; order Lachnospirales; family Lachnospiraceae; genus Merdiplasma. The sequence continues at coordinate 10,994 of CAZXSN010000084.1, read as the reverse complement.
CACTCCGGCGATGATGTATTTCTGCATGAAAATGTAAAAGATCATCAAAGGGGCGACCCCCAGCATCAGCATGGGAAACAGAGCCGTCCAGTCCGTGGCGAACTGTCCGATGTTGCGGGTTACCTCCTGCAGGATCACATCCTTCTCGCGGCTTTGCAGGAACAAAAGCGGTGTCATAAATTCATTCCACACATTCAGTGTAACAACGATCACCACTGTAGAGATCACAGGTTTTAACAGCGGCAGCACGATGCGGAAAAATTTAGGCACCACCGCGCAGCCGTCGATTGCCGCCGCTTCCTCCAGCTCTTTAGGAACAGTCGACTCAATGAATTCCTTGAACAAAAAGATAGCCTGCGGCGTATTGATCGCCGTATCCACCAGCACCACCGCAAACAGGGTATTCATCAGATGCAGATTTTTTACGATCCGGTAAAGGCTCACGATGTTCATCTGGAACGGAACGATCAGGCCGGCCAGGAACAGCAGAAAGATACTGTTCCCCAGTTTCGTCTTCGTCCGTGCCAGGGCATAAGCCGCCATGGAACCGAAAAGTACAATCATAGAAACCGACAGTACCGTGATAAACAGCGTATTGCCGAAGGCGCGGGGAAATTCCATCTTTACCCAGGCATCAATATAGTTCTGGATCTGCAGGTGGCTGGGCAGTGCTAACGGGGAAGCCGTAGCCTCCTGCGGCGTTTTTAAGGTCGTTACGATCAGGTAATAGATCGGGATGAACCAGATCGCCGCCAGAACGATCATAAGGATTTCTGTAACTATAAGTCTTCTCTTCGCTCTCTTCATTCGATTGCCTCGCTCCACTTCCCCATGAGTTTCGTCACCACCGCGCTGATCAAAAGCACAATGATGAAGAAACAGACGCCAAAGGCGGCCCCGTTGCTGTAAAAGCCGTCGGAGATACCCCGCTTCATCATCACGGTCATCACCGTCTGCGTCGCGTTTCCCGGACCGCCGGACGTCATGGAATAGATAATGTCAAACACTTTCATCCCGCCGATCAGTCCCGTGACCACGATGATCTTCACGGACGGACACATCAGAGGAAGCGTCACATAGAAAAACTTCTTCACTCCGCCCGCCCCGTCGATCTCCGAGGCTTCATAAAGTTCCGAGGGAATGCTCTGCAGATTCGCAAGGTAGATCACCATCGCCCAGCCTGTCCACTGCCAGATCTGTGTTAAGATCACAGAAAACAGCGCCCGCTCGGATGTGAAAAAGTTGAAGGTTCCCAGGCCAAGCTTGTGAAGCAGGTTGTTGATCAGACCGAAATCCGAGGAGGACATAATGAAGTTCCAAAGGTAGCCTATGATCAGGGAACTGAATACCGCCGGAAAGAAAAAGACCGCCCGCAGCAGGTTCCTTGTCTTCAGCTTCTGATTCAAAACCACTGCTAACGGCAGTCCCAGGATCGTCTGAAAACCTGTCAGCAGCAACGCGTAGATCACCGAATTTTTAATCGCCTTTGTCATCAGCGGCGTGGTAAATACCTTTTTATAGTTTTCCAGCGCCACGAAATGCAGGTTAACGGGGTTCATATCCGTATAGTCGGTAAAGCTGTAATAGAAAGTATACAGAAACGGCAGGATACTGAACAGCAGATATATGATCAGAGCCGGGAGAATGAACACGCCGAAATACCTGCCCAGCGAGTTCGCTCTCAGTTTTCTTTTCTTTGTCATAGCAGGACACCTCTATCGTTGTGCGCGACTTAACGGGGAACCTGAAAAAGCCGCTTTTCCCCGCCCGCTTATTCCTCCCGCGAATGGAATCGGCAGCTGCTCTTTCCATGCAGGGATATGAAAAAAGGGACGGGATCAATCCCGTCCCGCATATCTTACTTTATTTTGCCAGCAGTTCCTGCACAGTCACGTCCACGTTCTGCAGCATCGTGCTTAGGTCTTCCTCCCCCAGCAGATAGGACTGCATCTCCGTCCCGTAATTCTCGTGCGCGGGTGCCGCCGCTCCCCATTCGTTCCACGGGCAGTACACATTGCCCGCGTCCAGTGCGGAGGCTGCGCTGCTGTACACGTCCGGAAGCTCAAAACTCGCGCCGTCCAGATAGGAGGATCCGCCCTGGTTGTTTTCCCAGAGCGCAGTCTGTCCTTCCACCGTGGAGATCGCGGTCACCACTTTCAATGCCGCTTCCTTGCTGGCGGAGTTGGCATTCACCGCGAAGCCGCAGCCCGGTCCCCCGATCAGCCATCCTTCACTCTCCGCGGTTCCGTAGAAAGGCATCATATCGATCTCAAGATCCGGATTCTTGCTCATGATCGTTTCCAGATCCCACGGCCCGGAACAGAACATGGCGGCCTGGCCGGTGGCAAACTGCTCCAGAGCCTGGTCGTGGTCGATCCCGGTCATGTCTGTGGTGTAGATGCCCTCGGTGATCATCTCTGACCACTTCTCCAGATACGGATTCCAGGTGCCGTCCAGTGTCACTTCGCCGTTTCGGTACTTCTCCCCAAAATCCTTTCCCTCATCGGTAGACAGATATTCCGCCGTCACGAAAGCCATGGAATTCTTTAGCATCGGCTCCCAGGATTTTAAGCCCGCCGCCAGCGGCGTGATTCCCAGCTCCTGGAACTGTTTGCACACCTGAATGTACTCGTCAAAGGTTTTCGGCAGTTCGATGCCGTTTTCCTCAAAGATCGCCTTGTTGTACCAGATTCCCTCAAACCAGCTGATGCCCGGCAGCGCATAGACGCTCCCGTCATAGGAATAGACACTGGTACCCGCTGTTGAGTAAAGCGCACCCAGATCATTGAGCGGTTCCAGATAGCCAAGCCGCGCATGCTTTAGGGAAGATCCCGGAGACTCACAGATAATGTCCGGACCTTCCTCCGCGGAAAGCTGCGTATCCACGATCGTATCATAGTTGGAGTTGTCGATGAACTGGTATTCAATCTCCACATCCGGCACTGCCTCTGCCAGATAGTCCAGCATCGCCTGCACCGTATCCTCACTGTTCCAGTACGTCATGCGGATCTTTGTCTTCTCCTCCGCGCCCGCCGAAAGACTGCTTCCCGCCGCAAGACTCACGGTCAGCGCCGCGCACAAAAGTACACTCATCCATTTTTGTCTTCTCAAACTTTCTTCCTCCTCTCGTTTGTTTTGCTTGCTTACATGCTTCACAGGGAAAATGCGCCCTCTGCAATCCCGAACCGTACCGGAAGCTTTCTCCCTGTCCGTGCGCGGTCCGCACACTTTTTACCGTATGCGAAACTGCGCATAAAAAACGCCGGTTATCCTGATAGGAGTATTGTATCAGGCTCAAACCGGCGAAAAAATGATACATTTTTTAGAAATCTGATATTTTTTTAAGCTGGCTGCAGCCGCCAGTCCTTACACCCTCAAACCTCTCCCCTTCCTTTGAATCTTCGCTCCCGCAGTTCTTACTCACCGAGACGATCCCGGATCCTGCGGCGGATGCGAAGCGTGAAGCAGACCAGGTTATCCTCTGTGACACCCGCGGATAACCCGCAGTCCGGATCGTAATACATGCCGATTCGCTCTTCGATGTTGCAGAGGCCATAGCCTTTTCCCGGCGTGGCAAGCGCTTCTTTCAGCGTTTCTTCCTCCGGGTGGGGACCGTTGTTGTACACACTGAACACCAGAAAATCCCCTTCCTCCCGGTATTCCACACGGATGTACCCCCGTTCACCATCCTGAATGCAGTCTACGCCGTGCAGAATCGCATTCTCCACGATCGGCTGCAGGACAAAATTCGGCATCTCCAGATCCAGCCCCTGATCACAGAACTGATAAACGATCGCGAAGCTGTCCTCGTGCATCCGGCTCTGGATATCCAGGTAAGACCGCACATTTTCCAGCTCCTTTTTCACGGTCGTGATCTGTTTCCCGTCATTTAGAGTTGTGCGGTAAAACCTGGCGAGCAGGCCGGTGATCTCAGCGATATCCTCCTGGTCGGCGCGGATCGCCTTCCACTTGATGCTGGAAAGACAGTTGTAGAGGAAATGCGGGTTGAGCATCGCCTGCAGGGCTTTTAGCTCGGTGGCCCGCTTTTCCAGACCCATGCGGTAAACCTCGCCGATCATCTCGTTGATCTTTCTGCTCATCACGGCAAAGCTGCCCGCCACCACGCCAATCTCATCCGTGTAGCCCTGCTCCAGCTCTACATCGAACTCTCCGCGTCCGACCTTCTCCGCGCTCTGCTTCAGTTTCAGGATGCGTGTGCTTAAGATCCTGGAAATCACGCTGATCAGCAAAAGAACCACCAGCAAAACGATGCACACGACAAAAAGTGTCATGCGCAGGATGGCATTGATATCCCCGGCGATTTCCTTTTTATCAACGTAGTAGTAAAGCCGCCAGCCGCTCGCAAAGGCCGGTGCGGCCTGCAGGATATACTCTTTCGTCTCATAGAGTCCTTCTTCAGGAAACATCAGGCAGAAATCCCGGATCTTTTGCTCCAGAACCCCATCCGCAATCCTGCGGCCTCCCATCTCCTGCCCGTTTGAATCCAGGAGAAGAACCCCGTTTTTTCGGAAGTTGGACTGAAAAATAGGTTCCACGAACCGGGGCGCATACACCTCCAGGCGCATCACACCGATGGGACGGGACGAGCTGGCCGCATCCAAAAGCGTCCGCGTAATATACAGACTCCCGTCCTCATACGTCCACAGCGAATGAAAATCCGTCTGATGACGGATATACCACTCTTCGTCTTTGCATGCTTCATCTGTCTTTAGAAAACTGCCCAGCGGCTGGTCCATAAAAGGCGTAAAAATCTCAATTCCTTTGATATTTGAGTCGCTGGTGATAAAATACCAGAACACCGGCTCCACCGTGGTATTCAGTTCCATCGCCAGGCTGACCATATCGCTTCGCGAATGCTCCAGCCGTTCCCGAAAGGCGGAATTGTACGACAGGTAGCGCAGGTTGTTGTCCTCACGCAGCAGATTTGTTTCCAGACTGTAGGCAATCGAGGAGACATTCCCGGCGATCGTATCCCGGGTCTGGTCGAGAAAGTTATCCCGCGCGGTCCGGTAAGCGTACCCGCCCAGCACAGCCAGCGGTACCAGTACCAGCACCAGGTAGCTGATCACCAGCTTTTTGCGTATGCTCGCACACCCGTAATACCAGTTTGCCAGTTTTCTCATTCGCTCTTCCCCTCTTTGAACTGTCTTGGTGTAACGCCGTAATAATTTTTAAACGTCCGGTTAAAATACGACGGATTCTCATATCCGCAGGCCTTCGCCACCTGCGCGATCTTCAGCCGTCCTTCCTTAAGCAGTTCTCCTGCTTTCTCCATGCGCACATCGGTGATATACTTTATCAGCGACTTGCCTGTCTCCTTCTTAAAGATGTAGCTGACATAAGCCGGCGCTAAGTTCACCCGGGATGCCACGTAATCCAGGCTCAGGTCTCTGCCGCAGTCTCTTTCCACCAGGCTGCGGATGCGCTGAATGACTGCGGGACTCTCTTCCTCTCCGGCTGGTCTTGCCGAGAGCATCTTATGCAGCAGTTCCAAAAACCGGTCCGCGAGTTCACTGAGGTTTTTCGCGTAAAACAAAGATTCTGAGGCATTCAGAATATACTCCTGCCCTGCGCCGGGGAAATGCTCATACACATCGCGGAGTGCGGAAAACAGGAGATTCTGCACGTAGAGCCTGCTCACCTGCCCCCTTGTTTTCACCGCCTGCGCAAGCTTCTCTCCGGACTGCTCCAAGAGAACCGCGCTGCGGGATTCCGCCGCCCCTTTCAGCCGACAGTACGCCTCCTCGATCTCCCGGGAAACACCTTCCGGTCCGCTCTCCCGCTCCGTCCACAAAATCGCGGTCCCTCCGGCAATAAACTCCTGCTGCATCTGCTGAATACAGGATGCTTCCTGCTGCATCTTAAGAAGCGAATCCGTTTTTCTCCCCACGATAAACAGCGGGGCTGCTCCCCCGAAGGAGACCGCATCGCGGGACAGTTTCAAAAGCTGCCCCTCCAGAACTCCGCGGTCCAGGTAATTCTCCTCCCGCACCAGCAGGCAGGCCTCGTTGGCGAACAGGTTAACATACTCCGTCTCCTGCCCAAGATACATCGTCACCAGCTTTAAAAACAGATCTTCCTGGCGGTCAAAAAAGCTTTCCGGAAATTCCACCTGCACAAGACGGCAGCGCGAACCTGCGGAAAACAGCTCCCGTTCCAAACGTTCCCATTCTCCGGGCTGAAGCGGCGCACCGGTGAGAAATTTAAAAATTACATTCTGCCGGTTCTGCCAGTCCTCCTGCCTGCGCTCTTCCTCCTTCTGCCGCTCCTTCGTGATAGTTTCCAGCAGTTCCTCCATCACCCGGCGAAATTCCTCAATCTCGATCGGTTTGAGCAGGTAGTTCACCGCGTTCGCCTCCAGCGCCTGTTTGGCATAATCAAACTCGCCGTAGGCGCTGAAGATAATGATCCGAATCTGCGGCCAGCGCCCGCATACTTCCTTCGCCAGCTCCAGACCGTTCATCAAAGGCATTTTTACATCGGTAAACAGGATGTCCGCAGGTTCCCGCTCCAGGTATTCCAGCGCTTTCTTTCCGTTGGGAGCCTGAGCGACAGTCAGCGGATACCCATATTTGCGAATCAGAAAGGCAATGCCTTCCCGCTCCTCCCGCTCATCATCCACCAAAAGAATTTTCAGCACCGCTTTTTCCTCCATTGCGTCCGTTGTTTTCTTTCGCCGATCTTTGCCGGTCTCACCGGCCATATTTCTCCCGCATCCTGACCAGCCGTATTCGGAGCAGATCCCCGCTCACGTAAACGAAAGATGCCTTCATGATAGAGCATAGCCGATTGAGTGTCAAGGGAATGCGCCTTCCGCGTCTGTTCGCATTGTTTATTGCTGAAATCTGGGGCGCGTACAAGGAGACGGCTCACCTTCTCATTCGTTTTGCCGACTCCTCTGCACGTCCTCTTCAGAAAGATCTTCTGAACTGTACACTAATCGAACGCGGCACACCGTATGCTTCCCTTCTGGGGATGAAAGCAATGGCCGACATTCTTCAGGATTATTCGAGCTGCAAAGCTGTTTTCATTAACCCGTCGCGTTCCGCGCAAATGACGCGGCTCGGTCAGATCCTGTTTTTCCATTCCCCAGTTCCTTATTCGTTCTTTCCTTCTCTGGTCCCCTTTCCAGGATCAGTTTTCTCTGCTTTCCGCTGGAGAAACCACTTGACCGGTGTCCGCGAAGGATCCCTTTCCCGGTCAATATCCCAGTCGAATAAATCAAAAGGCAGTTCTTCATCCACGAATTCGGCCACATAGTCGTGTGCGATCTCCGCGAGGTTGTATTCGGCGAGGACATCCCAGTACCCGGAACAGATCCTGTAAAGACGGCTGGCGTCTTCCTTTAACTCCTCGTACACGGGACGCGGCACCGGTTTCGCGTCGCGGTCGATTCCGAATTCCCTGCGCAGATAGCGGCTTCCTTCCTCGTAAGACATCGATTCGAGCTTCTGCCTGACCTTTGTAACCGCCCGGTAAACATCAAGGAAATCGACCGGCATGCTGTCTTCATCGCAGATAAGCGCATAGTTCTCATGCACACTGTGGCCATCCTTAACCCATTGGCGCACTTCGGCTTCTTCCTCTTTTGTCATCGGCGTTTTCTTCAGGTATTCCTTCAGCTCCTCCTGCAAAAATCTTTTCCTTTTTCTCTCGATGTTCACTTTATCCTCCTCTTTTAACATTCGGTTCTGATCCTTTTACCCGGCAGCTGTCACCTGTAATAGTAAGCAGGTGACAGTGGTGAAGCAGACGGTCCAGAACCGCAGTGGCTGCAGGATTTCCTGTAAACAGTTCCTGCCATCTGCCAAGCGGCAGATTTGTCGTAATGATGAGGGAATTCCTTTCATACCGCTCAAGGGTCAGCTGAAAGAAAAGATTCTCCTGCCCCTTCTCCATGGTCAAACAGGACAGTTCCTCCGCGATCAGCAGCGAAATCTTATCAGCCCTTCCGTATTAGTGTTCCCTCACGCATTCTTTCAGATAAACGGTTGATCAGTTCCCTCGCGGTGATAAAGAGTACCCTGTACCCTGCGCTGACCGCGTTGATATGCGTCACTCCTCCCAGGTCTTCAAACAGCTCTTGAATCGCTTCCTGGATCGCATCAGCGTCATTCTTTAATGAAAAGCAGACTGCCTTCTTCCTTAGATACGCCCAGAATCACCGTAAAACAGTATACTGACCGCTAATGTCCCTCCAACAGCGATCTTAAAATCAGACCAGTCGAACTGTGCCGATCCCCCGGCGGGGTTTCAAACCGAACCGCTGCCTTCGAGCTGGTTTTTATTCACCTCCTCCTGCATTTTCTTATATAGCGGCAAACAGTGGTAAGACTGCCGGTATCCCCTGCCTTCTTCAGCTCTTCGCAGATCCTTGTGCCGTTAAACGCATAGGCCTGCATCTCCATTCAACGATGAGATCTTGTAAGGATCCAGACAGGTTTCACCGGGAGAGCGGATGCAGACCGGTTCCTCTTTTGCATTCAGAGGCCTTCTCACCGCATTTCCCGTGATTCCCAGTACCTCCCCAGTCTTGTGTATGGATTGCGTCTGCTTGCAGACATCCCGAACTGCTGCCCGTTTCTTCAACCTGCACACTTCCTTTCACCTCCTCTCTGTGCCTGAATAGACACGAAAAGAATTTTCTTCTGCTGGAAGGGGCGGGCAGCTTTGGTGGAAAATCTGAGGGGTCAATTTTGGGTGAAAATCTGTCATCCCTTCTTTAGCCCCTTTTCAGAGTGTCAGCACTCAGTGCCAAGCCTGCGGCAATTTTCATTGTAACTCAGCAAAAGATATGCCTGCCCGAACAGTCGGCAGTCAGGCGGAAATGCCCGATACCCCCTCGGAAAAAGACTAGGACAGGCGCAACGCCCCTCCTGTCTTGTTTGGGCTGTTTTTCTTCCCTGCTGATGAGTATTGGTTTAGGTCCTGCAGCAGCCGACAGCTGCATCTAAAATGCCCCCTCCCCGGTAAGGGGAGGGACATTTACCGCCGAGGTGTTAAGCGTTGCCTTAAATGTTGCCCTAGGCCTATTATCAAGGCTCTTCACAAGCCTCGTCTCCCTGGCTTACTGCGGTGAGGGGGCAGGTCCTTTACGCCGCCCTGGCTGCACACTGAGTCACAATCATAGTCAGTACTTCCATCCGTTCGAAACCCGGAATGGATTTCCGCTTCGTGCGGATCTTTCCGATCACCTGCAGCAAGTCCTCATCTTTCGATTTCAGGAGCCTATCCTGACAGTAAGACAAGGGGATGGAAAGCACAGTTTCCTCATTCCTGACCTGAATCGCGGGAAGACCTCTTTTCCACGGAAGCGTTGCATACGCTTGCCACGACCCCGCAAAACACGGCCTCATTGACGTTTCCGCCAAGGAAGCTTAGAGATACCTGATCAGCGATAATGACCAGGCTGCAGGGCATAAAAGAAGTGTGGCTGCAGTTATTCCTCTGCGTGGTGTATCCGGTTGCCGAAACGCGGGTTCCTTTCCGCATCTTTGCATCCAGAAACTTTGCGCGTTCCCCTGAGATGAGAACCATCGACTCGTCATAACAGCCGTCCGGATTCTCTCCCACGCACATCCTGAGCCCGGGAAGGGAAGTGCGGATAACCAGTGCAAGAGTATCCTTACGCTCTTCCCCACCCGGGTCCGCGATGAACCACTTCCGTGCCACCAAACCGGTGACGTGGACACAATTCATGAGGATGTAAGGTGCTTCTGTTGCTTTTGTCATGTGCTTTTTCTGCCCGCCTCTTTTGCCGCGGGCATACCTCCTTTCTAAGTGCTTTACCTTAAAACTGTTCTGTCTTTATCTTTAATATGTCATTTCCCCTAAGCGGTAGTGAAAATTTAGATGAGGTTTTCACGTTTTAAACGGAAACGCTGCCCGTCCGGCACTGGGTACCAGATGGGTAAGTTTCTGTCTGGCCGACGAGTCAAACTCTCTGAAATAAGGGCGGCTCTCCGGCGGGGGATAAGTAAGCCGCGGCGTCAGTAAAGGGAAGCCGCCTTTGGCACTCGCGGCAGCACCCCGTATTAAAGGCTTAACTTCGCTGCAGACACTGCCTTTCTCTCCTGCCGTGAAGCTTTCCTTTCCGCGCTCGCTGACCGCATCCCCGCTGTCTGCAGGCTGCTTTCCCACCTGTCCTTTCAGGGTATACGCCTTAAGGAGAGTACCCAGTCCGGCCGCAGCCATTTCCAATGCGCTCATAAAGTCACCTCCATTCTCCTGCTCCATCAGTCAAATGCATCGCTGGAAAAGCCGCAGTCCCAGCAGTGCAGGTTTCCGTGTTTTCCAGGATTCTCTGAGATCTCGGTTTCTTTGGGACCGGATCCGCCGCCGCATAAGGGGCAGATGATACACTTCCCCTTCTTATCTGACGAATAGAACTCCTGCCGCATTAAGGGAAACTTTCTGTGTACACTTTCTCTGGCCATTTTTATCCTCCTTCCAAAAATTAGCGTGTGCCAGACAGATCACGCGCCCAACAAAGCAGCGCACCGTCATCAGATTTCTCTTTCGACGTTGATCATTCACTTATCCAATATGTCTTTTTTCTGGAAAAATCGTCATGCTTAGAAATTTAATATTTTCTTCATATTTGGATTTCCAGGAGGGAAAATTGTTTGGTTTTTCCTAAGTATTCTCTGTCATTTTTTCCCTGGGCAAGCCATCGTCTCTCTGACGATTCTTCCTCACATCCTTCCTGTTTTGCTTTCGTTTGCGTCTCCCATCTGCCAGGCAGAAGAACCCCTCCCGCCAGACGGGATAAAATGTTCTGCAGCGTATGTTGGTAGCTCTTTGCTGATTCTACAAACAGCAGCTTCGCCGTCAACAGGTTTCCAGGTTCCCTGTCTTTCCGTCTGCAAGCATCCAATAGATACTGCTAAACATATGTTCTATATTCATCGTGAGAGGCTCTAGGCACGATTTCAGGTTGATATCAGAACATTCTCTTTTTCAAAGAGGGGCAT
>CAZXSN010000083.1:0-12054 GCA_964643295.1 uncultured Lachnospiraceae bacterium | reverse complement strand
TCAGATAATAGGCATCCTGCCCGGCATAAAAGCCTCCCCAGATCGGCAGTTCCAGGGCGATCGATTTTTTGCTTTTCACATTGAAATCATCATCATAATATTCAATCCAGACGGTATTCTCGTGGGCAAGAACCTTCATATATCCATCCGGAAGCGGTGTAAGAGCGGATTTTTTCCTAAGTCCAATGTGAAGGTTATCCGAAGCTGACGGCACAACACTGTCAGCAGCCTCCGCAAAGGATCCCGATGAAACAGGCAAAATGGCAACCATAAAAATGATCAGCAGCAATATCCCCTTCTTCAATTTGTTCATTCGATTAAACCTCCTTTCCATAAGAGAGCCATTTAAGATTTTCCGGCCTCCCGCGAAGTCTGTTTTCAGTCTGTGCGCCAGAATGTAAGAGGAACAAAACTGGTGCCCAAGCTATTGTATATCTTCTATCTCACCATCTGTATCCAAATTTCTGATGAAATCATGTCAGCGCAGGGGAAGATCCTGGTAAAACTCATGAGATCTTTACTTTCCTTTAATGCCTATACCGGCCTTTTTCGCTGTCCTGGCATATGCCGGACTCCAGAAAGCTACCAGCAGAAACATAGCAGGATCCTGGATCATACCGGCCGCAGCCGCCCGGGTGGCTTTTTCTGTCATTTTTCTGTTGTTTATCTGTTTACTTTCAGTTTCTATTCGAATTTTTCATAATTATAACCTCACTTTCTTAAATCTGTTCAAAATTTTAGATCAATTGTCGGTCTTTGTCAACAATATTTTCTGTCAAATCCCTGTTTGTCCAAAACATTTTCAGCCAGATTCTCTGAGAGGATGCAGGTATGTGAATCACTGACCAAAACAGCTGCGGATAAGCACCATCTGGGAGTCCCTGCAAATCTGCTGCTTCAAATAGGACAGCTGACGGCGTGATGGCAAAGCACCCCTTTGCCGGTAAACCATCTGTCTGCCTCCAATCCAAAGTCCCAGGTAATCTTCTTGTGCTGCCATCTGGCCGCAAAAGGAATGCTCTATTGCTTCCTCAAAGGATGCCTGCTATGCCTGCGTTCAGGCCGCCCTCTGAGACTGATCCCCCAGCCGCCATGATCTCCGGCCGAATCTTCCATTTTCAGCCGCTTCCCAATGCAAGCAGAAGACTGTGTGCAGCTTCTCTGCCTGTGCGATATCTTTCTCTGACCGCTCCTTACGGCTTAAGCTCCCCGATTTCCTTCTGCCATCTTCACTGATTTACTGGCACATGCCGAAACCGGTCAGATCTGCTTTCTTTACCCGATAGTGCCTGGCTGTTTTCTCTTCCGTCTGCGCCGCGGATATCCTGCGGCCTTCCTGATTGGCACTGGCTTCTGGTCCTCTGCCTGCTGCATGATCATCGGCTCTTTATCTTAGGTAAAAAAGGAACTGGGGGACAGACAAACCATCGGAGGAGAAATTTTCACCTGCATGATGCAGACCGCAGGCCTGCCGGATGGCTGCCGTCTGCAAACAGTAGCGTGGCAGTAAACAATGCTGGATATGCCTTGAAAGATAAGGCTGATGAGATCATCCCTGATTTCCTGCACTTACTGATGAGGAGACTACATCGGCAGTTGTGCATTCGTCCGGAAAATGAATGAGGAGGAATGCATTTCAGGCTCCTTTAAGGCTGCGGAGCTCTGCTATGCCTTGATAGTGGCAAAAATGTCCCTTTGACGGACAGAAATGTCACTTTGAAAAGTGGAATAAGACTGCCAAACTGAGGAAAGAGAGAAATTCCTGCACCTAATTGCCGACGGGAAAGCAGCGAGGCCGCGGTTTCCAAGGCTTTCATCCGGAAAAGCATGGGCTTGCTTGGTGCGCTCTATTTCGGCATCCTCCCAGATGGAGGTGTCTTTCATCGCGGTGGGTTAGAAATGACACTTTGGACTGCCATAGTGACAAAAATGTCACTTTGGCAGATGATTATGTCCCCTTGACATGCGAAGTGACGTTATGAATCCGAGGAAATAAACAGAAGTCCATCAATCAGCATCCGTATCATCGTTCCATTCCTGAACCTTCATAAATCTGTTCACACCTGTTTTCCGCGCCAGATCGAGTATATATGTATACCGTCAGGTTATTTTCTGTCTGCCAGCAAAAATTTCCGGGTGACAAAATCAATCCATTGGTGTATAATACTGCCACATTTGTCACATCGGCAGGTGATTCTGCCACTTTTAGAAACGGTAGGAGACTATGAATCTGGGAAGGGAGACAGAAACTCTTGCGTTTAAAACTTCTTCTGAAGAAATCGATGCTGCTGTTGTTTCCATCGTTTCCATTCTGAACAAACACGGCATCGGTACGCTTTATTTTGGCGTCAGATCGGATGGGAATGTTATCGGGCAGGATGTTTCCAGGGCAATCCTTCAGGATGTGTCAAAAGCCATATGCGAACGCATCAAACCTTCCATAGATCCGGCAGTCACAGAAGTCATTCTGGATGACCGGCATCTAATCAGAGTGGTATTTCACGGGGATGATGCGCCCTATTCCGTGGATGGGCGGTATTATCTTCGATCAGCGAATGAGAACAGACCTATAGTACCCGAGCAGCTGGAAGCTTTTTATGCGGCCAGCAGATCCAGAGGAAAATGGGAAAAAGAGCTGTCATCCTCTGCGGAAACACTGGTTGACAGATCTGCAGTCCGATCCTTCTGGCAAAGAGCTGTTCAGGCAGGCAACCTTCCGAAGAGGCGCTATACCTGTCCCGTCATCTTAAAACAGTTCGGCTTCATCTCCAACGGATATCTTACCAATGCGGGCGAGGTTTTGTTTGGAAGCAGACACCCGGTTACGCTGAGAATGGGGATCTTTGCAACACAGATGAAAAACTGACGATTTTAGACATGAAAATCGAAGAGGACAACGTGTGCAATCTGTTATCCTCTGCAGAGGAGTACATTTTAAAGAACATCCGGTGGAGAAGCGAAATTCAGGCGTTCGAACGGGAAGAGATACCGGAAATTCCGGTCAGGGTGATCAGGGAAGTTTTAGCGAACAGTTTTTCGCATGCCATATACGACGGCACTACCTGTCATGAAATCTGCATCCATCCCGGGATGATAACGATCTACAGTCCCGGAGAATACGCCAGCAGCTATATCCCGGAAGAATACGTAAAGGGAAATCCTGAATCGGAGATACGAAATCCCACTATCGCAAAGATCCTGTATCTGAATAAGTCCGGCGAACAGTTTGGCAGCGGCTTTAAGCGAATCGATGCCCTCTGCCGCAGGGCGGGCGTTAAATATTCCTACGCAGATACGGCGAATGGCTTCAAATTCATTCTGTACAGAAAACCGCTTTACAGCAGCCTGTAGGATGTCACTTTGGGTGTCTCCCTGAACGAAACAAAAGTTCCGTTCATCCTGTCCTTAAACAAGAGCTGCTCCTTCAAGGGATGAGACAGCCGAAAACTGCCCTGACTGGGTTGCGTTTTGCCATCCCTCCCCTTCCAGGTGCATATTTTGCAGCCGAAAAGGATCCGGCGGATGCGTCAACGGCCGCTGGGGCAGTTCTACTTTGCAATCTTTACCTTTTTCACGGCTGATTCTTTTCCGTACACTTTCTTCCCGGCAGAATCCCTCCGGTAAGCGCGGACTTTCACGTAGTACGTCTTTCCTTTCGCAAGGTGCTTCACCGTGACAGAGGTCTTTTTTACAGTGACCGTCTGTGAACCTTTTCCGAAATTTTTGTCCGTCCCGTAGGAAAGCTCATATCTGCCTGCGCCTTTTACTTTCTTCACCTTCACAGTCATCTTCTTCGGGGAATTACTTTTCAAGCCTTTGATGCCGCCCCTGGAAAGTCTGATTTTCTTCCATTTCGCGTACAGAGTAAGATCCCTGTCCGTGTCCCCTGAAATCCCGGAAATCTTCTTTGTAAATCTTCTGTCGGTGTACCACCCCTTAAAAAGGCAGCCCGCGCGGGACGGGGAGTTTAAGGAGACGCAGGTTTTGTAAAAGAAAGCCGGATTCGCGCTGTCATTTTTCCCGCCGTTTAACTTATACGTAATCTCATACCCAATGATGATCTCACACTGGGCACTTCTTCCGCTCCCGTCCGCGGCAGCTGCCGTGATAATGACCGATCCGTGGTCTTTGGGGGTTACCGCGCCGTTTTGATCCACGATCGCGATATCGGGATTGCTGGATGACCAGGTGACCAGATCGGGAGAGACACCCGGAAGAAGCATTTCTGACGAAAGCTGCATCTGTTTCCCCTTTCGTATGCTCTAAAAACAGCCGCTGGCCGCGTTTGTGATGCTGCGTCCCGGCAGGATCCAGTAAGGATCCCCTCAGGAAAAAATCAGATGAAAGGCAGGCTGCCTGGAAGGACCGCACCGCATCAAGCATTCACCCGGTTCTGCGACCGGCAAAGGAAGGGCAGCTTCCAGGATTTTGCGTTCCCGCAGATACACGCTGATCCAGCAAAGAGAAGTCTTTCAACCGTCTTCGCTGGATCTGCCAAACTGACTGTGTTAAAATTCCTGCGTGGCGGTCGATCCGTCCGAATACGTGATCAGATAGTAGCCATGGCCGCTTCCGTCGCAGTCCTCGAACTTCTGCCTCTTTACCTCGTAAACACCGGACTGCTGGGATGCCGCAGCCGCTGCCTGCTGGGCGGCGATCGCTTCTCTGGCTGCCTCTTCGGCCTTTACCGCGGCGATGGCCTCCTGCTCATCCTCGCTGATGCACCGGCGCACACTGTAGCCGGTCACATCTTCCTTCTTTACCAGATAGTGCGTACCGGTCTCCCCCAGAACCTCAATGGCGTCTCCCCGGCTGATCACACCCAGGATCTCGGAATCCCCGTTCGGCTCCGCACGGATATAGACGTCATCCACGGCAAACTGCTCCACCGGTTCCTCATATTCTACTTCTCCGTCCTGGTAAACGGTTTTCTCTTCTCCGGAAAGAAGACTGGTATAGTGAATGCCCGCAAAGAGTCCTTCCTTGGTAAGTTCCGGGTCAACTAAAATTTCCGGCTGCACATCCAGGAACTGATACTGTGCTCCCTCGCTGTCAACCATGGTGATGGTTACGATTCCCTCTTCCTCCGTCGGTTCCACAGAAGCAGCCACGATATCCAGTTCCGCCGTGTTCTTAATCTCCAACGGTTCCTGATCCTCTCCCAGCTGCACGAGAATCGTCTCCAGCGCCTCGCCGGACGGCTCCTCTGCCGCGGAAGTTTCCTCCTCGGCGGAGGCTGCTTCCTCCGTGGAAACTTCTTCCTCTGCGGCGGTTTCTTCCTCCCCGGAAGCTCCTTTCACCACCACAACCGTCCCTTCCTGTGCGGAAGTTTCTTCTGCAGCAAAAGCATAAACGCTCATGCCAAGGGCCATCAAAAGCCCCAGGGTTACCACAACACTTTTCTTCATAAACTTTTCCTCCTTATTCTTCCCGCTACCCAAAGCGGAAGTGATTTTTCGTCTGCCGTATTTTTTTCTGATCGGCTGATCAGTTTATGACCAGCCGGACCTTCCATTTCCTTATCCTAGCCCAGGATACCTGTTTCTCCGCCCGAGGAAACCTGCTCAAATTTCTGCTGCAAAACCTTACGAAACTCTCCGTCTGTCTCCACATACACTTCGACATTGAGGTCTCCTTCCGGCAGCTGTTCCTTTCCGATATAAGCGGTATAGCCAAAGTCTGTTTCCGCAGCCGCGGCAGCTGTTTCCTCCAGTTCGTTTTCTGTATCAGAGCCGCTTTTTGCCACGCTCATCGGGAACGCCTCATAGATCTTTTCCCGGTTGACGCTGACATAAATCAGGGAATGATCCCCGCAGAGGTTCTCATCCACCGCTCCGCTTAACTTCAGGAACAGTCCCTCGTCCGACATCTCACAGCTGGCATCCTTTTCTGACTGAACCTCCAGCTGAAAAATCTTAACCAGGTTAACATCGGCATCCGGAGACTGCATCACCGGCGGATTCTGCGCCATATCCGGCAAAAACCGCTCCGCCCGCTCAACGAGCAGTGTGTCTGCGCCGTTAAAGAACATATCATCCGGATAGTAGGGAACCCCGCGGGAAAAATGCGCTTTCTCATACTCTTCGGCGAAAAACGGCAGCAGCGCATTGCCGAACGAATCGCGGTACATTAACAGTCCGCCCTCCCCATTCTCGCAGACCGTTGAGATTTCAGGATCAAAGTTGCTGTCGACTTCCTCCACGTATTCGTACGTGAAGGGATCATCAAAATAGATTTCCTCTTCCGGGGTAGTATCCTCCGGGAAAAGCATGGTATCCAGATCCCCCACAAAATCTGTCCTTACGGTATACTCCGCGTCTTCATAGGCCGTATGGTCTTTCCCCAGCGCGTCCATCAGAGTCTCCGCCGCCAGCGCGGCCCCTTTGTTGTTCCAGTGGGAATCGCGCTTATGGTAGAGCACCTCCTCCTGCCCTTTAAAGAGTGCAAACAAATCCAGGTACTTTACGCCCTGCTCCTTAAGTTCTTCGGTAAGAAGATCGATATTGCGGATATCTCCGACTTTCACCTGATCATAATAGGGCATGTGCTCTCCGTAGAGGGAATTCTTATTGGGCGCCACCGTAAAAAGAAAGGTCCTGCCGTTTTTCTCCACGTAATCCTGCAGGATCCGCAAAGTTCTCGCGATATTGAAAATGCCCCGTTCGCTTAGAGGATTCTCTCCCAGGTAATCTTCCAGGGAATCCTTATAGTACAGCCATCCGTCCGTCCCCTTGATCACGCCGTCCGCCGTGGAAACTCCAAAGAGTTCGCCCCGGATCTTCGCGTCCGCAGTCACCAGTTCCTGCCGATAGGCGAAATGCTCCTCAAAATATGCGCCTGCCTCGGATAAAAAATCCTTATTCCAGCCCTCTTCCGTCTTAAGCTGCGGAAAATCGGAAAGTGTCCGGTTCTCCGAGGATTCGGCGTTTGTATGCCACAAAAGACCCACAAACGGAAGCAGGCAGAGCGAGAGCGTCCCCGCAAGGTACGCCGCCGCCAACGGTTTTTTCTTCATCTGCCCTCTCCTCCTCTAAAACCGGAAATAGATAAACGGATTGTACGTGCTGCCGGAAAGACTCAAGATACAAAGGACCAGGCCCACCAGACTGCATCCCCAGGCCACCGGTTCAAACCATTTCTTCTGCGCCAGCTTTTCCCGTACCGGACAGGAGGCCACAGCTCCCACCGCCAGTACGGTCAGATACAGGGGAGTAAGCTGCTGCGCGGCCAGGCTCATCGCGGCGGCCTCAAAGTGAAACCCGGTAAACATCTCCCGGATAAACAAAAGCCCCTGCCCTAAGGTATCGGCACGGAAGATCACAAATCCCACCGTGACAACCAGCAGCACGTAAAGGTGCCGCAGAAACTTAACCAGCACCGATGCGTTCTTTTTCCCCTGCGGCAGGTACTCCTCCAGCATCGAGAAAAATCCATGGAACAGTCCCCATACCACAAACGTAACATTCGCTCCGTGCCACAGTCCGGTGCAGAAAAAGACCACAAATTTGTTGAACACCGTGCGCAGCCGTCCTTTGCGGTTGCCTCCCAGCGGGAAATACAGGTATTCGCGAAACCATCCCGACAGGGAGATATGCCATCTGCGCCAGAACTCACGGATACTGTCCGAGACGTACGGATAGCGGAAATTTTCCCGGAAATGGAAGCCGAACATCTGCCCCATCCCCAGAGCCATGTCCGAATAGCCGCTGAAGTCAAAGTAAATCTGGAACAGATAGGAAACCGCCGCGATCCAGGCCGTGACCACGTTGATGCTGCCGCTTCCGGCGGCAAACAGGGTATCCGCCGCATACCCGCACACGTTGGAGATCAGAACCTTTTTGGAGAGCCCGGCGATGAAGCGGCGAAAGCCATAGGCGGCGCTCTCCGCCGTTACCTGTCGGCTTTCCATCTCCTTTTCGATGTCATGATACTTGACAATCGGTCCCGCAATCAGCTGCGGGAAGAAGGAGATGTAGAGCAAAACTCTGGCATAATTTTTCTGCGCCCGCACGGTTCCCCGATAGACATCGATCACGTAGGAGAGAGCCTGAAAGGTAAAGAAGGAAATCCCGATCGGCAGAGCAATCTGCGGCACCGGAACAGAGAAAAGGCCGGTGCTGTTTAGAAGCTCTGCCAGGAATCCCGCGTACTTAAAGACACCGAGAAGACCGATGTTTAACACCACCGCCAGCGTAACAGCGCACTTTCGAAAGCGCGGATTCCCGCAGATTAACCCCAGCACGTAGTTAAAAAACGAGGAGGCGATCATCAGCAGCACATAGACCGGTTCGCCGTAGGCGTAAAAAAGAAGGCTTGCCGCAATCAGCAGAGCGTTTTTGATTTTTATCCCCGGCAGAATCCAGTGAAGCAAAAATACTACCGGGAGAAAGACACTTAGAAACGAAAGAGAACTAAAGACCACCGATTTATCTCCTCCAGTAAGGATCCAGGCAACTGTAAGCCGCTTTTATCCAGCCTCTTCTCTGCCTGAATCCCAAACCTGCAGTTACCAGGATCACGAAGACTGCCTTACTGAAAACCCCTTTTTCGAAAGCGGGGGACATTTGATCCGCTTTCCCTTCCTTTTACAGAAGGAAAAGAAACCACCGCTTTCCCGCGCTTATTTTTCCGGTCCGTCAACCAGGATATACCCTCCGGCTGTCCGGACATCCAGCATATAGGCTTTGCTGTAATCGCCGCTTGCCGGTGTCATGTGATGATACAGAAGGTCCTCCAGCTTGATGCTCGTGCGGTAAACCGGATGATGGCCGGGGTTGATAAGGATGGCTCTGTCATCGTCTGTCAGTCCGACCAGTACCTGCGCATGATGCACGTTGGCAAGGCGAATCCCGTTGTACGTATTGTTGTTTGCCTTGATGATGGCGGGTTTGCCCTTTTTCAAATGCGCACGGATCTGCTCCAGGGCCGTAGCCCGGTCAAAGTTGTAATAGGGACGGCACCTAATCCCCATGTTCGCAAGGATATGGGCCGCTGTGCGCACGGAGATCGCCGCTGCTCCGTAGCAGGAATTTAACTGACGGACTTTTCCCAGTTTCGTGACGGCGTACCGCTCACTGTAGGGCGCATTGGCAGGACCTGTATGAATCTGCACGGGCGTATAGTACTTTCCGTAGGCGGAAGCCACAATGGAAACCGCCGTCGTGACGCATCCGAAAGCCGAGTAATAGAAGCCGTAACTGTACTGGGAATAAGCGGTATAGGTCTTCGAATCCTCCGGCGTCGTGATGGTATACTTATTCCCGTTGATAGAAAGACGGCAGGAATACTTCTGTGCGTAAACCGTGCAGGACGCCTTTTTCCCGTTCTCCGTGGAGGCGGTAATTCTCGCCTTCCCCACGCCGACCAGGGAAACCTTGCCCTTTTTGCTGACCTTGGCTATGCTCTCATCACTGCTTTTCCAGGTCACTTTCGCGTTCGCCGCCGCTTTCGGCTTGATCGTCGCCTCCAGAGTAAACGTTTGGCCCGTGATCATCTTCACGAGCGTTTTATTCAGTGTAATCTGCGTCGGCTGCTTCTTGGCAGCCGCACTTGCCTGCATAGAGCCGCCAAGCACAAAACAGAAAACCAGAAGCAGAACCGGCAGGAACATCCTGCGCAGCATCCCTTTCAGATCAGCTCTTTTGCCATCGTTCATTCAGCAATTCCTTCCTTTCATCAATATGTTGTCTCCCGCTTCCTCGAAAACAGGAAAGCATTCCCGAAAATCAAGCAGGTGTCCTCCTTGCGCGGTGCACATCATATGTAACATGCACACTTAGTATTTTACTCCCATCCGGCTCTCCTGTCAAAGTTTTCTGCAGTCAACATATATAAATGAGACACTTAAGCAAAATCTATTCATTGTTAATAAAACAAAGGGCACGAATTCGAATCCATAGATGTCTGGAACCGGTTTCGAATCTCCCTCCGTCACGCACACAAAATCTCCGCCTGTCCGAAGCCGCTTACAAGGAGGCCGTCTTTTCCACGCGTTTTTCGAGGATATCCAAAAACGCCTCCGCCACCGGGGAGAGGGATTCAAACTGCGGGGCGATCAGGATCAGATCGGTCTTTACCTCCGGCTCGATCGGATACTGATAAAACTCTTCCTGCGTCTTTTCAAGCAGGGAAGCGCCCTGCAGCCCCAGCCCGATTCCGCACAAGACCATCTTTCGAACACTCCCGGCGCTTACCACCTGAAGCCGCTGTCCGATTCGACTGCCTTTCTGTTCCAGAACCGGCGCAATCGACTCCAGCGCGGCATCACAGACAAAAAATCCGATCCGTCTCGGTAAGATCGACAGTCGGAGCGGCAAGGGGATCTTTTAAGATCGCGACAATCTGATCTTCCAGCAGCGTCCTGTACGCAAAGTCCCCGGCAGGCAGAATGGAGATGCCAAACTCCGCCGCATGAGAGGCCACCATCTGATTGACAAAAGCGGTGGCTCCCTCCTTAATCTCCACGTTCACGCGGCGGTACCGCTCCTTAAATGTGAATTTCCCACACTTTTAACTGCCTATCCATTTTTTACACTAGGTAGATATAATATTGCTTATTTGCTAATACAATGACGTATCAGCCTTGTTAGTTCGCAGGCGGATTGTACATTTGTTCGTTGTTTTCACCTAAAGATGTCTTCATTATAAGTTTGTTTGTCCATTATCGTCAGAAAGGCGGTTGTTAAATCCTCACCTAACACTGGCATTTCGCCTCTTCATTCTCGCTGCCTGCGGTCTCCAGCGCAGGAACATCTGACTGATGACGTAAGAATACCGAGTGCATATGGGAATTCCCTAATATGATGATTACAGCGTCAAAAGCCTGAGGCCACGGCATGCAAAGCATGTCAGTGGGTGAAAAGGTTTATTGACGCGCCCCAACAGACGTAAGAAGTGGGGGCTGTGTGCTTGGGCACATGTTTAACCGACCATAAGCGGAGCTTAAGACGGGGCCCCATGAATTTAAGAATGTGGAGCAGGATTGTGAAGCTTAAAAGCAGCGAAACAATCCGTAATCGCCTTTTGAGGCCTGAATCATATGATGATCTCATGTGCCCGGATGAACCCTGTTACTCGGATGATCCCTGGCGCTCGGATGACCTCTTCTATTGAGCAGCTTCCCGCGGAGGGTGTTATGAGGTCAGCTTCCTGAATCCGGATGAGTTCTGTTTCGGCTGACACCCGGCAGACGATTCTTTCCCGGTATTGATGTGGGAAACAGAGCCGGACAATACGGCCGAAAAATAGAGAGCATTCTGTGTGCACCCGTGATCAGAACAGATCCGCAGCGATTTCGTTCAAAGCCGAAAACTTTATGGCCCGCATTAGGTTCCTCTGAAGAATACTAAGCGGACCAATTCTCTTGGGAACAGGAGAAATCAGGGATGCCGCACAGAACTGACAGTCTATGGCTGAACTTTTCTGCCCGAATGATACCAGGAGGATTGACTGATGCTACAGCAAAGTGCTTTTCTGCCTCCCTCAAAGTGCCGTCGCCTCCCGGAGGTGCCGTTTTTGGCCTATTTAGGCGGAAAATAAAACACCGTTAGTGACTTCAACAATTCGCCGTCTGACATATGTGTGTGATGGCACTCTTTCTGACACAATTATTTAAGATGATTTTCAAATGAGGAAGAGAGTTGTTGTTGGATGGCAAAAGTAGGAAAGATAATTGCGAGAAATACAGGCTGCTGTAGAACAGGCTGTAAAACAGATCATCGAAGGAACAGATACAAAAAGTTAATAACGCAGTTCCGGACACAGACGGTCGGATGGCGCTGACCTGCCGCTGCCTCCGCAGTATGACTTGGGAGGAGATCGGCAACAGGCTGTACGCAGACGAAAGGACAATCCGCGGCGGCATGGCCGGGTGTGCATGGTAAGGTGAATTTACCAGTCTTTTGAGGAGTTTTTGCCACAGTAAGCAAATTTTTCCTACGGATGGCAGATAGCTGAGAAACCCATCTGGTCTGACGTGGCATTCACGGAAACCGGTAAAGTTACCGGTAAGAGCATGATCGCGGTATCTTTCGTCAATCTGCCTTCCCTGACACA
>CAZXSN010000082.1:0-12342 GCA_964643295.1 uncultured Lachnospiraceae bacterium | reverse complement strand
TTCCATGCTGTCATATCCTTTCACGTCAGGGTCGCGGGATATGCGCCGTGCCTCCTCCATTGCCTCCAGTGTTTTCTCACTGTACCGAGGCAATTCGACCGCAAACGGCAGTCCGCCGCGCAGTACGCATTGATGGAGAAACAGATTGACCGCGGAAGACATATCGAGACCGAGACGGGAAAAGAGCGCGTTCGCCTGCGCTTTGATATCCGAATCAATACGAACCTGAGTCGGCGTGGTAGCCATAGGATCATCCCCCTTTCGATTACATGATTACAGCGTCAGAAGCCTGAACTTTCGGCTGAAGAGCAGCCAGTGGGTGAAAAGGCTTATTGACGCGCTCCAACATGAGGAAGAAATGGGGTGTGTTTAACCGACCAGAAGCGGAGCTTAAGACGGGGCCCCAGAATTTAAGAATGCCACGAAGGATTGTGAAGCTTAAAAGCAGCGGAACAATCCGTAATCACCTTTTGATGTCTGAATCATTACATGCTTATTGTATTCGATTTAGTTTACATTGTCAAGCATTATAATTACTTTCTGTCCCGAGGGCGGTTCGCTTCTCTACGCTTAAGAATTCCGGGAAGCGGTGCACTGCCAAACACGCAAAAGGGGAAAACAAACAGGGTATTCACCCCCAGCCGGAAAGGAGGCGGTTCACATGGTCAGGGACGGCACCGCAAAAGGCGGCCCAAGACCCGGTCAGGGAGAGCCCTCTCGGAGAAAACGGCTGACGGAAATCCCGGCGGCAGGGAACTGACGGTCATGGAACTGCCGGAAGGCGCTGATTGCAAAGGCTTGGACATGCCGGAGAAAAAACTGCATGGTGTGGATTTACAATGAAAATGGAACCAGGTTCTGCGCTGAAGGCTGCCCCCGCGAAGGGAATAAAGAGGGGAGCAGTCCCGGAAAGGTTGCTCCCCTGTCTGGCCGAAGAGGCACCCGCGAAGCGGGGCGCTTAGAAAAATGTTCAGGGAAAATGATTACAGCGTCAAAGATATGAACTTTCGGCTGAGAAGCAGCTAAAGGTAAACAGGCTACTTGACGCGCCCCAAACAAGGGTAAGAAGCGGGGTGTGTTTAACCGACCGGAAGCGGAGCTTAAAGACACCCCCATAAATTTCGAATGCTGACCAGGATTGTGTATCTTAAAAGCAGCGAAACAATCCGTAATCACCTTTTGACGCCTGAATCATGTTGGCATAGCCGGATCCTAAATCTGGTACTCGTAATCGCTGCGCAGGATACTTCGCAGGAACTGAATGGTGCGCTCTTCCTTCGGGAAGTCAAATACCTCTTTCGGGGTGCCCTCCTCCACGACTACCCCGCCGTCCATGAAGACCGCCCTGGTAGCGACCTCACGGGCAAACTGCATCTCATGGGTAACGACAACCATGGTCGAGCCGTTTCTGGCAAGTGTTTTGATCACGTTGAGCACTTCCCCCACCAGTTCAGGATCCAGGGCGGAGGTCGGCTCATCCAGCAAAACCACATCCGGATGAGGGGCAATCGCCCGGGCAATCCCTACGCGCTGCTGCTGTCCGCCGGACAGCTGCGACGGATAGTAATCCATGCGGTCGGAAAGCCCCACCTGGGAGAGCACTTCCTTTGCCCGCTCCTTCGCTTCCGCGCGGGGGATCTTTCTCGCTGTTGTCAGTCCCTCCATCACATTCCCCAAAGCCGTGCGGTTGGCGAACAGGTTGTAGTTCTGGAAGACAAATCCCATCTTTTTGCGCACTTTGGCGATATTGCTGCGGGAGGCGGAGTGCATATCCGTGACAATCCCGTCAAATGAAAGAGACCCCTGATCTGCCCGCTCCAGAAAATCCAAGCAGCGAAGCAGCGTCGTCTTCCCGGAACCGCTTGGCCCTAAGATGACCACGATATCCCCTGTCCTGACTTCCAGGTCAACTCCTTTTAAGATCTCATTTCCTCCAAATGATTTGTGAACATTGGCAGCCTGCAGCATGGCTTCTTCTCCTCCCGTCAGACAGTAATGCGCTGTTTGTAAACTGACAGCGACGTTTCCATGACGCGGAAAAGCAGCTGCAGAGCCGTACACAGCAGAATATATAAAAAGAAAATGACCAGATACGCTTCGATATAATTATAGCCTTTGGCCGCGTTCAGCTTGGCGATGGCAGTGATGTCCTTGACGGTCATCAGATACGCCAGGGACGTATTTTTAAGCAGGTTAACCGTGGCATTGCAGATATTCGGCAGCGCGGCCACCAGTGCCTGCGGCAGGATGATCCGTCCGTACGCCTGCGGTCTGGTAAGCCCGGATGCCAGGGCCGCTTCCAGCTGCCCATGGTCCACGGTCATCAGCGCAGAGCGGAAGGTCTCAGAAAGCACCGCCACCGTATTGAAGGAGAACACAAAGAAGGCGTACCAGATCGGATTGAGGTTGAAAATATTGTAGGGGAGCCCCAGCACATTTTTGATCACATGATTCAGGAGGCTTGGCAGAAGGCTGTACACAAACAGGATCTGTAAAACGATCGGGGTTCCCCTTACAAACGATACATAAAACGTGACCAGCTTCTTGGGGATCCGGCGTTTCCCCATCCTGACAAGCGCCATCAGAAACCCAAGCGGAGCCGAGATAAGAAGCACGATGAAGGTAAGTTCCAGGGTGGTTGGGATTCCTGCCGCGGCGGCAAAAAAAGTTTCCTTCATGAACGATACATTCAGAGTCACTTACGTTTCACCTCCTCAGACGACAATCTTTTTCCCTTTGGAAAGCCTCAGCTCCACCCGTTTGAAGATCTGCTCCAGCAGGATGGTAAGCGCCCAGTAGACAATAAACAGCGCCAGATAGACTTCCAGCGCGTAGGAGCCGTTGTTCATGCCGATAATCCACTGCCCGCGCCCCATCAGATCCATCAGGCCGATCGTGTAGGCCAAAGAGCCTTCCTTCATCAGGTTAACCAGCGCGTTGGCAAAATTGGGCAAAATCACCACGACGCACTGCGGCAGAACGATTCGCCGGAAAGTCTGCAATTCGCTCATCCCCGTGCAAAGTCCCGCCTCGCGCTGCCCTTTGTCGATGGATTCGTAGGCGGAACGGAAAACCTCCGCCATGGTCGCTCCAAAAAGGATGCTGAAGGTAATGATCACAAACACCGCGTGATTGCGGCTGTCCGTCTCGATGCCAAAGGCCCGCAGGAATTCCGGCAGCCCGTAATAGACCAGAAACAGCATGACAATGGAAGGGACACAGCGTGTGATATAAATATAACAGTTGGCGAGTGCTCTCCCCACCCGGCCTTTCCGGATTTTGGCGAAGGCCAGCAAAAGTCCTAAAAGCCCGCCAAACAAAACCGTGGCCGCCATGATGCCGAGCGTAACCGCTGTGTACGGCAGGATCTGCGAAAGCACCTCAAAAATATATCCCGGTTTAAACGGCCGCATCCGCGCCGCGCCCCCTTTCTTTGTTCCGGTTCTTTACGTCTTCCCCGTCCGGATATGGACCCGGAAAAATCCCTCTCCTTACTCAGAAGGAGGAGACCTCTTCCGGGCGTTCCCAGACAGGCTGTTTCCTTTTTACTGCTTCCCCGCTTTAAAGCTCATCGCCCTTCTGGTATCCTTCCGGCACCAGTTCAAAGAGGCTGTACCCGAAATACTGCTGCTGCAGTTCATCGATGGTGCCGTCTTCTTCCAGCTGTTCAAAAGCGGTGTCAAAGGCATCCGCCAGTTCCTGCTGATCGCGGTTAAAGAGCACCCAGATGGGGATCGCTTCATACGGCACATAGGCCAGCTGATCCGCGTAGTCATGATACTCGCCGTCTTCCGCCACCACATTCGCTTCGTAGCTGGTGCGGATATCAAATTTCGCGTCATAGCGCCCCTCCAGCACCCAGGTGTAGGCTTCCGAGGTCGTCCAGGATTCCGAGGCGATCAGGTCCACCGGGTTATCCGGATGATTCTTGTTGTAATTCTCCACGATCGTATACTGCGCGTTGTTCGGAGAAAGCGGAGCCAGCTTGCCGCTCACCTTGGCAAACGACTCAAAGTCGGTGATCTCATCGGCCTGTTCCGCGCGGAAGGTAATGCCTGTGACCGAAGCGCCGATGTAGTGCTCCGGGAACAGATAGCTCTCCTCACGGTCCGCCGTCCACCAGATGCCCTTGACGCCGCCTGTATAGTTGCCCGACTCAACCCCTAAAAGGAGGTCGTCATTCGTGGTGCCCGTATAATCAAACTCCCAGTCCGGGAGCAGCTCATCGACCGCCTTCAGCACGGCGACCTCATACCCGTCATGCCCGCCGTCCTCCGTCGTATAGTCATACGGATAGTAGGCCTGGTCATAGGCAAACAGGGCCTTCTTAACTTCTCCTGATTCTTCCGCGAACGCTGCCCCGGCAAGGGTGCTGCCTGCAAGTGCTGCCGCAGCCAGTACCGCTGCTGTCCTTTTCACAAGATCTTTTTTCATCATTCTATCTCCTCTAAAATTTATTTTTCCTGTTTTTGTTCGTTTTCGTCTGTTTCGCATCGCTGCTGTCAGGCGGCACATAAAGATCCTTCCTACCGCAGTAAAACCGCAAAGCATTGGTTTCCCAGGAGTTCTTTACACTCCCGCGGCTTTCTGTCTGCGCGAAAAGTCCCTGGCCGCCTCGCGCACCCACTCCAGGCGCTTGAAATCGATATCGCCGGGCACCGTGCAGTCCGCTCCTAAGATCACGCCTTTCGTCCCGGCATTGGCAAGCAGCCCCGTGGTGTAGGTCTTGATCTCCCCTTCGGTGCCGCGGTAGAGCAGGTCGTTTTCCGTATTCGCGAATCCGCCGAGAACCGCGCGTCCGCCAAAGAGCTTCTTGCCCTCCTCCAGACTGACACCCTCCACAACGACCGCCCAGTTGATCACCTTCGCCGGATAATCCACGTAGGTGCTCAGGTCGTTTCTGGCTCCATGGTAGCCGCAGATATGCAGGATGTTGTAGCTGCTAAGCTCATTGGCCGCCTCCAGCACTTTCTTCTCCGAGGGAGCGACAACGCGCTGATAGGCTTCCTTCGTAAGGTGGGAATCCTGCAGGTTCTGGACACTTAAATAGATCCCGTCCGCTTTTCCGTCGCGGATGACCGCCCGGGCAAGTTCAGCAACATCCTCCGCGATCGCGTCCAGCGCCTCCCTGACCGCCTCCGGATTCTCATCCGCGAAGGCCCCTAAGGAAAGCCCCTGAAATCCCAGCTGCCATTTCAGATAGGTCGCCGGTGCGAACACGTTGTAGAAGGTGGCCACTTCCTGTCCAAAATGTCCCGTTAAAGACGATACCAGGCGCACCTGCTTATCGATCCAGTCCTTCCCGTACCCGGCATGAATCCCTTTTAAATCCTCCGCCGTGCGGACCTTCTGGATCGCCGGATTCGGGTAGGTAAAAAGACCGTCGCTCATAAGCTTCACGAAATCCGGCTGAAAGTCGTGGTAGAACTTTAAGTGTCCCACCTGGTTTTTCTCCAGGACCTCCGGGCTGTCGTTGTGAAGATCCTCCGGCGCAAAGTGAAACCAGAAACCCACCGGCACCCGCTCCGTCTCCTGATTGTCAAACGCTGCAAAAACAAGCTCCCGCTTTGTCATAAACTTATTCTCCCTTCTTTCTGCTGCCGCTGTCTTCCCGACAGACCTTCGTCTCTGAAAGGTACCGGCTGCAGCACAAACCTAACGCTAGGGCCTTTAAAAATTTCTTATCCAGCCCTTAGCCTACCCATTTTTGTCTCCGGGTTTTTCCGCTCTTAACAGGGCAGCCCGGCAGATCTTTTAAAAATAACATCGCCACTTTCCGGCAAATTTTAACAGGGCCATCCTTCCTGCTCTCATGCCTGTCTTCTCCTTTTTCAAATGTTTCAGGCGTCAAAAGGTGATTACGGACTGTTTCTCTGCTAAGAAACGCTGCTCTCCCCGATCCTTCCTCCCGGGGTTCCTAAAATAACCTTTCCCCTGCCAGCTCCCTGATTGATAAACCCTAAGGCCAAGCCTTACAGGGCTCCCTTTCGAGTCTCTGCATCTTCCAGGAAAGCGCCCTTAAGCCTTTCCAGAGCCTTACGAAGGACACTCCTGCTGGTAGCCAGATTCAGGCGCTGAAACCCGGCTCCCGCTCTTCCAAAGAGCAGCCCGTTATCCAGCCACAGCCTGGCTTTCTTTACCAACAGATCCTCCAGCTCCTGATCGCTTAAAGAAAGTTCTCTAAAATCCAGCCATACCAGATAGGTGCCCTCGGGTTCGATCAGTTTCACCTGAGGAAGATGACGCGCAAGATAACTTCTTAAAAAATCCAGATTTCCTTTCAGATACTTAAGCAGCGCCTCCAGATACTCTTCCCCGTACCGGTAAGCCGCCTCACAGGCCACAAGTCCCAGCGTGTTTAACTGGCTGTAGCCCGAGGCCGACACCTGCGCCCGGAACTTCCTGCGCAGATCCCGGTTGGCTATAAATATGTTGGAGACCTGCAGCCCCGCGAGGTTAAAGGTTTTGCTCGGGGAAGTACAGGTTACCGCGATCTGCTCAAACTCGCTGCTTACTGCGGCAAACGGCAGATGCTGATATCCCTCGTACACGAAATCCTCGTGGATCTCGTCGCTGACCAGGATCACGTCATTTTTAAGACAGATCTGCCCGATACGGGTCAGCTCCTGTCTCGTCCAGACGCGTCCTACCGGATTGTGCGGGCTGCAAAGCAAAAAAAGCTTAATCGAAAATTTGCGGATTTTGCTCTCCAGATCGTCAAAATCGATCTCATAGCGCCCCTTTGGTGTCAGCACAAGATCACTGCTTACCACAACCCTCCGGTTATCCGCGATCACCTCGGAAAACGGATAGTAGACGGGCTGCTGGATTAAAACGGCATCCCCTTCCTTCGTAAACGCTTTCACCGCCGTCGCCAGAGCGAAAACGACGCCGGGCGTCTTGATCAGCCACTCCGGTTTCACCTGATACCCATGACGGCGGGAAAGCCAGGCGCTTAAAGGGTCAAAATAGGATTCACCAGTCTCTGTGTACCCGAAAATCCCGTGGTCGGCCCTTTCCTTGATGGCATCCACAATCCGGCTGGAGGTGCGAAAATCCATATCCGCCACCCAGAGCGGCAGCACATCCGCCGGGCGGCCCCGCCGGAGGGCGAAGTCATATTTCAGACAGTCCGTATGGGTTCTGTCCACCGCCTCATCAAAGTTCAGGTTTCGTTCTTTCCCCGCTGTCATGGGCTTACGTCCTCCGCGTCTGTCCTGTCCAAAGTTTCCTTCGCTTCACCAAAGGAGTCAAAAGCTTCCTTAAGATCCGCGATCAGATCGAACTGATCCTCGATCCCTGCGGAGAGCCGCAGCACACAGTCCGTAATCCCGTTTTTCAGCCGCTCCTCCTCCGGCACATCCGCATGTGTCTGTGTCGCGGGATACGTAAGCAGTGTCTCCGTTCCGCCAAGGCTTTCGGCAAACTTGATCAGGCGCACCCTGCTTAAAAGATGCAGCGCAAGCTCCCTATTTTCCACCTCAAATGTCAGCATGGAGCCAAATCCCCGCGCCTGTTTTCTGCAGATCTTAAAGGCACGTGTGCCGGGGATCCCGGGATAATACACCCGTTTTACCCGCGGCTCCTTTTGCAGAAACTGAGCCAGAGCCAAAGCATTCTCCTGGGCTTTTTCCATGCGCAAAGGAAGCGTTTTGATGCCCCGAAGCACCAGCCAGCTGTCAAGCGGCGCTAAGCCGGAGCCGACCGTTTTCAGGATGAACCGCAGCTTTTCGGAAAGTTCCTTCGATCCGGTAACCAGAAAACCCGCCAGGGTATCATTATGCCCGCTTAAAAATTTCGTTCCGCTGTGCACCACCAGATCCGCCCCGAGCGCAAGCGGGTTTTGGAAGTACGGGGAGAGAAACGTATTGTCCACAATAAGAAGCAGGCCGTGTCTATGGGCGACTTTGGCCACGGCAGCAATCTCCGTCACATGCATCATGGGGTTGGTCGGCGTCTCCAGGAAAATCGCCTTCGTATTGTCCTGTATGAAATCCTCTATGTTCACGCTGCCGCAGTTGACATGGGAAAAGGAAAGTCCGTTCTTCACGCCGATGCTGTCAAAGAGCCGCAGACAGCCGCCGTAAAGATCCGCGTCGGTGATCAGGTGATCCCCCGGGGAAAAAAGTTCCAGCAGCGCGGTGACCGCCGCCATCCCGCTCGCGAACGCCAGCGCGTCCACGCCTCCCTCCAGGGAAGCGACTACCTTTTCCAGCTGCTGTCTAGTCGGATTCTGCAGCCTGGAATAATCAAATCCGCTGCTCTCCCCAACTGC
Organism: uncultured Lachnospiraceae bacterium; assembly: GCA_964643295.1. Classification (GTDB taxonomy): domain Bacteria; phylum Bacillota; class Clostridia; order Lachnospirales; family Lachnospiraceae; genus Merdiplasma. Next base: position 4,067 of record CAZXSN010000082.1, on the reverse strand, counting down.
GGGATGAGCAAACGTCGCTGTCTGATAAATCGGGAAACTGATCGCTCCGGTCGGTTCCCCGCTGAAACAGTCCCGGTTTCCATGCACACACCTTGTCGCAAACTGAAGCTCCATCTCTGCCTCCTGCCTGTAAAACTGTTCTTCCGCTTCCCTGCCGCGGTCAACGCCTACGGTCAAACATACTAAACCTATATGCTTACTATGTAAAGTACAAAAACAGAATAACCGGTGATAGGTTTTTCCTATAACAGGTCTTTTCTCCCTGCGCTCCCGCCAAAAAAGCTTTCCCCATACGGCAAATGGTAAGAAAAACAGGCGTCTTCTTTGGAAGTGGTTGATCTTTACGCGGCTGCATTGTATACTAAAACCGCCTGAAGGAAACTTAAAGCTATCTGTCTTTCCTTAAGTTTTGGCGCAGAGTCGGACTATTCTTAAAGGGATGTCCGTGTCAGTGCACACATTTTTGCAGCAGGAGGACTTATGAACAGAAAATCAAGAGAAATCACGGACAAAAAGGAAATCCTGGAACTGTTAGGCCGCTGCGATACGATCCGTCTTGGCCTTACTTCGGAAAGATACCCCTATCCTTACGTAGTACCGGTTTCCTTCGGCCTGGATCTCTCGCAGGAGGAGCCGACGATCTACATTCACGGCGCTTCACACGGATTAAAAGCCGGTCTGATCCGGCAAAACCGCAACGTCTGCGTGGAGGCGGATATTTTCTACCGCGTGGAAAAATGCGAAAAAGGGGTGACCACGCGCTATGAAAGCGTGATCGGATTCGGACTGATCTATGAGGCGGAGGAGTCGGAAAAAGCGTACGGCCTTACCAAAATCCTCGAACATTATCAGGTGACCGGTTTTCCTTTAAGCGACTGCGCGGATCTTTCCCATACGGCGGTCTATAAGATCATCCTTCGAAGCTTATCCGGGAAACGAAATCTCCCGATGAAAGATACGGATACCGAAAAGGGGGAGTAAAAGGATGCAGTATGTAAGCCGCTATGCCTCCCCTTTGGGGGATCTTTTGCTGGCCGCGGATGACGGAGCGCTTTGCGGCGCATGGTTTGCGGGACAAAAGCACTTTGCCAACGGGCTTGATCAGAAACATGAGGAAAAGGAAGTGCCGGTATTAACTGCTGCCAGGGAATGGCTGAGCCTCTACTTTGGCGGTAAGAAACCGGACTGGCTGCCGCCGCTTCATTTTTCCGGAACGCCTTTTCAAAAAGAGGTCTGGGAGATCCTCTGCACCATTCCCTGGGGAGAAACCATAACCTATGGGCAGATCGCGTCTCTTCTCCCGGAAAGAAATGAAAATACCGGCTTCCTGGCGCGGTCCGTCGGCGGCGCCGTCGCGCGAAACCGGATCTCCATTTTCGTTCCCTGCCACCGTGTGGTCGGCGCGGGAGGCAATCTTACCGGTTACGCAGGCGGTCTGGAAAGAAAAATCGCCCTCTTAAAGCTGGAGGGCGCATGGAAAGAAACCTTTCGATAAGCAGCACAAAAAGAAACGGGTGAGTATGTTGAGTGATTTTCGCAACCGGCTGTATCTGTCCACCACGGCCTCGGACGCCAATGCCTTAGCGAAAAGGTTTGACTTGGGGATCGAACTGGCGGAATTCTGCACAGCCCAAAACCTGGACGAAAACTTTCCCCAGGCGGAAAAACAGGTGTGCGCCTCGATGAAGGGAGTGAGGCGGTTTACCTTCCACGCTCCCTACAGTGAGTTATGCCCGGCGGCCATCGATCCGAAAATCCTTGCGGTTACCAGATCCCGCTATGACCAGGCAATCCGCCAGGCCTGCCTTTATGGAGCACACAAGGTGATTATCCATTCGGGATACATTCCCTTCGTCTACTTTCCCGCCTGGTTTGTGCCGCGCTCGATTTCGTTCTGGAAGGAGTATTTAGAAACTCTGCCGGAGGGGATGACCATCTGCCTGGAAAATGTCCTCGAACCATCCCCGGATATGCTCTGTGAGATTGCCGCCGGGGTGAACGATCCCCGGTTTCGCCTCTGTCTGGATGTCGGACACGCGAACGATGAGCTCTCCCGCACCCCTGTAATGGACTGGATTGACGCGATGGCTCCCTGGCTTGGTCACGTACATCTGCACAACAACGACGGAATCACGGATCTGCATGACCCGCTGGGGAAAGGAGTCCTCGACATGGATTCCTGTCTTGTCCGCCTGGAAGAGGCCTGTCCCACGGTCACCTACGCGATAGAAAATCATCCGGAAGCGGCCGAAAGCGTCGGGTGGCTGTGTCAGCACGGCTACCTGTAGGCTCCTTTTGCGTTTGCAGGGTTTCTTACAGGGCGGTTTCGTCCCTGTAAAGGAGGACAGTGTTTCCGGAAAACTTTCCGGACGCTGACCGGCTGTTTATGCGCACACGAACGAAGGCGGCGTCCTAAAACAAAAGCAGCCCGGAAAACTTCCGGACTGCCAGTTTTGTCTTCCCAAAAGCGGATAAAGACCGTCTGCCATTTTCTTCTGTCTTACGGTAAAGGGGCCCCAGGTTCAGGAAGGCCGCACCTCCTCAAAACCGTAATTGAGGAAGCGGTTGATCGGCATCATCGCCGCTCCCATCGCCGCCTGGTATTCATCGAGTTCACTGATGGAAAAATACGGCGTCGTGATTCCTTCATATTCCTCCTGCGCTTCCAAACGGTTGCGCAGAATGATCTGATAGGGATCCAGATAAGGACTCAATTCTCCGCCGATGACAACCTCATAGCCAAAGATTCTGCGCAGGCTGTACAGGACACGGCCCAGCACATCCAGGTAATTATTCCAGACAGACAGGCAGTTCTCCTCGTCATTACCGATCGCCTCGAACAGTTCCTCCAGTGAGCTTACTCCGGCTTTCTTAAGCAAAGCCCTGGTCGTCAGCACATCATCCAGCCGACGGCCCTTGTCAATCAGTGAGCCAAACAGACCGTAGGGAGAGTTAAACTCCCAGACCTCGGATCTGCAGACAAGTGCGCCGCTTACCGTATCGCCGAGGTTCAGGAAAACAAAATCCGTCTTCCCCTTGCCTTTCCAGATGTTCGCCGTCGCCGCCATCCTGGCGCTGTTCTGAATCTCCACCGGACGGGAAATGCAGTGTTTGATCAGCTCCAGATCCAGCGAGCCTGCATCCTTCTTCCTGCGGACCACTTTTCCGTGATCGATCGGAACATCGACACTCATTCCGATGTCCAAAAGCCTGCTCTTGTCGCGCACATTCTCCTCGATAAAAGATTCCAGCAGGTCGTTTACATTCTCCCAGTATTTCTGATCCAGCTGCATTCCGAAGGGCCAGGAGGCCTTCGCAGTCACATACGAACCGAGATCCTGCAGCACCATACGAATCTCCGACGCGGAAACATCCACGCCCACCGCGTACCTGAAATCATAGACCGGATCGATGATCGCCGGCGGACGTCCCCCGTTCGAAGTCATCACGTCCCCCGTGACGACCAGTCCCTTTTCCACGAGCTCCTTCAGCAGCATGAGCGCCGTCGGCAGACTGATATCCAGTCTTCTTGCCAGCACAGATCTGGTCATACCTCCCTCATGAAACAGCAGATTTACCATCCGTCTGCGGTTGGAAATCCGAATGTCCGTGGTTGTCTTCCCCTCCATATAAGTCCCTCCTTCGTTACAGAGTATACGCTTCTGTTTACAGCATACCGAAATATGCTGCTCTTGTCAAGTACTTTTTTATAATTGTTTTTATAAAAGAGGACTTTCTCAAATGGGAATCCGCAAAAATGAAGTATTTAATATCTAACCGAATGTTTAGACAAACAGTTTTCTTATCGGTAGGGTTCTCCTCTTTCCTTTTTCCCTGCGTTTAAACCGGAAATTTCCAACAGAAGAGGGAAACCTAAGACTAAAAATCCAAAGAAGAATAAGAAAGGGAAAGATGGGATAGAACATAGGATCTGGCTTTCCGTAAGGAAAGGGCCCTGGGAGTACTGCGGGAATTGTAAGAGAAGGAAGCAGTATTTTCTCCCAGGGCCCTGCCTGTCAAACAGGGAAGTCTTCCAAACCCCCGATGGATCGGCCTGGCTGGTTCCC
>CAZXSN010000081.1:0-12350 GCA_964643295.1 uncultured Lachnospiraceae bacterium | reverse complement strand
GGATTGTGGGAGCTGCGGAGCAGCGGAACAATCCGTAATCACCTTTTGACGCCTGAATCATATGATATGTTTCCAATCCTTACTATTCGTCCACTTCCATGATAATCGGCAGAATCATCGGGCTGCGCTTGGTGCGCTTCCAGAGAAAGTCGCTCAGCGTATCACGCACGGCATTTTTGATCTTCCCCCAGTCGGTCACATGGCGGTCCAGGCAGCTTCCCAGTGCTTCCTCCACTACTTCCTTCGCTTCCTCCATCAGATTCTCTGACTCGCGCACGTAAACGAAGCCGCGGGAGACGATATCCGGTCCGGCAATCACCTGATTGCTGAACCTGCCTAAAGTCATCACCACAATCAGAATCCCGTCCTCCGCCAGATGCTGCCGGTCGCGCAGAACGATGTTGCCGACATCCCCCACGCCAAGACCGTCCACCAGAATTCCGCCGGTCTGTACATGGCCGGTCACACAGGCCCTGTCCTGAGACAACTCCAGCACATCGCCGCTCTTTAAAAGGAAGATATTCTCCCTGGCGATCCCCAGATCCTGTGCGATCTGCGCCTGCGCCTTCAAGTGCCGGTACTCCCCATGTACAGGGATCGTATAGCGAGGACGCACCAGAGCATAAATCAGCTTGATCTCCTCCTGGCAGGCATGCCCGGAGACGTGCGCATCCTGGAAAATCACATCCGCTCCCTTCATGGAAAGCTCGTTGATCACCCGGGAGACCGCCTTCTCATTCCCCGGAATCGGATTGGAACTGAAAATAACCGTATCGCCCGGCTTGATCATGACTTTCCGGTGCATGTTCGCCGCGATCCGGGAGAGCGCAGCCATGGATTCTCCCTGACTGCCGGTGGTGATCAGCACCATCTGTTCGTCCGGGTAATTCTTCATCTCTTCCAGCGTGATCAGCGTATTTTTGGGGATCTGCAGATATCCGAGCTCCGCAGCCGTAGAAATGATATTGACCATGCTGCGGCCCTCGATCACCACCTTGCGCCCGAATTTATAGGCGGAATTGATGATCTGCTGCACACGGTCAACATTGGACGCAAATGTGGCAATGATGATACGGGTATTGGTATGCTCCGTGAAAATATAGTCAAATGTTTTCCCCACCGTGCGCTCGGAGGCGGTAAAGCCCCGCCGCTCCGCGTTTGTGCTGTCGCACATCAGTGCCAGTACGCCTTTCCTGCCAAGCTCCGCAAAGCGCTGCAGATCGATCGCATCGCCAAACACCGGCGTGTAATCCACCTTGAAGTCACCCGTGTGAATTACGATCCCGGCAGGGGAATAGATGGCCAGAGCCACCGCATCCTGGATGCTGTGGTTCGTCTTGATAAATTCGATCCGGAAACTGCCTAAGTTGATCGACTGTCCCGGTTTTACAATCTTTTTCTTGGTTGTCTTGGTCAGACCGTGCTCCAGAAGCTTATGTTCAATCAGACCCATGGTAAGCTTCGTCGCGTAGATGGGAATATTCATCTCTTTCAGAATGTAAGGCAGGGCTCCGATATGATCCTCATGTCCATGGGTAAACACGATACCCTTCACCTTGTCGGCATGCTCTTTCAGATAAGAAATATCCGGGATCACCAGATCGATGCCCAGCATATCGTCTTCCGGAAAAGCCAGCCCGCAGTCCACCACAACAATACTGTCCTCATCCTCGAAGACAGTCATGTTCATCCCGATCTGTTCCAGTCCTCCTAACGGGATGATGCGCAGTTTTGGGTTTTTCGCAGCTTTCAAACTAAACCTCCATTGTAAAATGCCTGAGACTGTTTCACGGGACCACCGCACCCGCCGTAAGGCGGCTCCTCCCCTGCCCGATTTCCTCCGCGCTGAATGCCGTTTCCCCGTCTTCGCAGCCGCAGGTTAAAAATTTATGCTTATTTCACGTATCTTCTGTCACTTCTATCGTTATGCCTAATTCCTGAAACTTTTCTGCAGTTGATTTCCTTTTGTACCGGTGATTTTCCCTGCTTATCTTCCGCCGCTTCATGCGTAAGATACCTGCCTTACCGCTCAATCACCACGTCCTCTAAAAGCTCATTAAACACCAGGGATACCGCTTCCAGTTCCCGATCATCCTCCACGATCTCATAGAGAGCCTGCGAATCAGTGTCCTTCGAAAGATCCTTTAAGATCCAGGCATCCGAATCACCGTCTTCGGCATCCGTGACCAGCAGGTAGCTGACACCCGCGATCGTCGTCTGCTCCAGTACGAAAAATTCGGCTTCCTCCCCGCCTTCATCCGGTATAAATTTGATCTTCTCCATCCGTGTCTCCTTCGCTGCGGCGGCTGTCCAGGTAGCTTTGCAGGATATAAACTGCCGCCAGTTTATCCACGTACTCTTTCCGGTCTTCCGGGCGCACTCCTGCCTCTGAAAGAGTGCGGTTCGCCAGAACCGTCGTCAGCCGTTCATCCCACAGCGCCACGCAAAGACCGGTCCTTCTCTCCAGCAGCTCCTTGAACGCCAGTGTCTTTTCAGCCCGGTCACCGATCGTATTATTCATGTTTTTCGGAAAGCCCAGTACAATGCCCGTCACGCCGTATTCCCGGCTTAAAGCCTCGATCCTTGCCAGTGTCCTGCGAAGCTTGTTCTCGGAAGTTCTGCGGATGATTTCCACTCCCTGTGCCGTAAGCCCCAACGCATCGCTGACCGCCACGCCGACCGTCTTTGAACCGTAATCCAGCCCCAGAAGCCGCTCCTTCGTCAATGCTGCTGACATGACCGGTTCCGAATATAGTCCTTCAGGAGCTCTTCCACCAGCTCGTCGCGCTCCACCTTCATGATCAGGCTGCGGGCATTCTTATGGCTCGTGATATATGTCGGATCCCCTGACATGATATATCCGACGATCTGATTCACGGGATTATACCCTTTCTCCACCATCGCGTTGTAAACCGTATCCAGAACCGTCTTGACTCTGGTCTCCGGATCGGTATTCACCTTAAAATACTGCGTATTGTTAATATCAGCCATTTCATCACGCCCTTACCTAAATTTCCCTTCCCGCGGCACCGTCTCCTTACGGCAGGTCCCACTCCCGGTTCCCCTTTATTCTAATATAGATATCACAATTAATCAATCCTTTTCTTTTTTCTTTTCCCCTGGTGACAGTCCCGCTGCACCTTTTTCAAAGCTTTCGCACTCCCTTTTTCACATGTTCCTTCACGCTCCGGCAGGAAAAAGGCCCTTCACTGCGGCTTAAAAAGCAAAAGGCCGGACAAGTCCCTGCGAAACGTGCCTGCAAGGATCCGGTTTTCGTATGATCCGAAAGTTCCCTCTTTCGCTTCGCCGCCCGTCGGCAGAAAGACCTTCACATACTCCTTCGTATGCCCTGTATAGTACGCCTGACCGCCGACCACCTGTTTTTCCTCAAAAAGCACCTCGCAGCTTTCTCCGGCTTTTGCATCCTCATAGGCGGTTTTGTTTACCTCGTTCAAGTCCAGAAGGATGTCACTTCGCCTGCTTTTTACCTCCTCGGTGATCTGCTCCGGCATTCGGTCAGCCCTGGTCCCCTGCCTTCTTGAATACTTAAAGATATGCGTCTCATACAGTGCCAGTTCGCGCAGGAAGTCATACGTTTCCTCAAACTCCGCATCCGTCTCTCCGGGAAAGCCTACAATCACATCGGTGGTAAGCGCCGGCAGGGAAAAAAGACCGCGAAGCAGCAGGCACTTCTCGCGGTACTCTTCGGCGGTATACTTTCGGTTCATGCGTAAGAGCACCGTATTGCATCCGCTTTGCAGGGAGAGATGAAAATGGGGACACAGTTTGGGAAGTTTCGTCAGGCTCCGGGCGAAAGCCTCCGTGATGATCCCAGGCTCTAAGGATCCCAGCCGAATCCTTCGAATTCCCGGAAGCTCATGGACGCGCTCAATCAGCTCCAAAAGTCCGGTTTGAGGGGATAGATCCAGCCCGTAGGAGCTTAAGTGGATTCCGGTCAGGACAACCTCCTGCACTCCGTTTTGCGTTAAAAAGGTAAGTTCCTTCAGAATATCAGAAAGCTCCCGGCTTCTCGCCCTCCCCCTGGCGTAAGGGATGATACAGTAACTGCAGAACTGGCTGCAGCCGTCCTGCACTTTTACATAAGCTCTCGTATGCCCTTCACAGCGGGTTAAAAAGAGCGGCTCGTACTCTTTTGTACGGCCAATTTCCAGCAGATCTTCCACGGCCGGAGATCCCTTTTTCTTCGGTCCTTCCGTCTGCGTATTTCTCATCTGCGTCCCATTTTTCGTCTGCTTTGCGGGAACCGGATTCTGTTTTTCGTCTGCCGGTTCCCCCGCTTTCACTGAAGATGCACCGTGCGCAGCAAAGTAGGCGGCAAGAACCTGCACCAGATCCCCTTTCTTATTGTTTCCCAGGCAGATATCCGCCGGAATCTCCAGACCGGTCCGCTCCTTGGCGGTCTGTACGTAGCAGCCCACGGCTACCACCACCGCTTCCGGATTCATCTTCTTTGCCCGGTTAAGCATCTGGCGGGATTTGCGGTCCGCTATGTTCGTCACGGAACAGGTATTGATCACGTAGACATCCGCTCCCGGGGCAAACGGCACGACTTCATACCCTGCTGCCTCCAGCTGCTGCCGCATCGCCTCCGTCTCATAAGCGTTCACCTTGCACCCCAAGCTGTGCAGAGCGACCGTTCTGGGATGCTGCTCTCTCATCATGGCGATTTGCTCCTTCCTTCGCGTCTCATCTGTCTGGTTTTCCGTCATTTCGCAGAATCCAAGCGTCCTTTCTCATGCCAACTTCTCCAGATTTCATCTTGACTTTTGGAAGGCGAACCGGTAAGATAAAGACGAACATTGACTTCTGGAATAAGTTTTATGGAGGAAACAGCAATGAAAACAGTTCAGATTTCTTTAAATTCCATCGACAAAGTAAAATCCTTCGTCAATGATGTGACAAAATTCGACAATGACTTTGATCTGGTTTCCGGCAGATACGTCATCGATGCCAAATCGATCATGGGCATCTTCAGTCTCGACCTCTCCAAGCCGATCGACTTAAGCATCCATGCGGAAGAGAACCTCGACGAAATCCTGGAAGTGCTCAAGCCCTACATCATCGACTGATCTTAAGAAGGATGCGTTCGCCTGCAGAAGGCGAACCTGCAAAAGAAGTTTCAGCGGGAAAGCTTATGGTAAGCTTTCCCGTTTTTCTTCCCTGTGCTTCTTTACGCGGACGCCTGTAACCTTACGATTATCTGTGTCCTTTCTCCGGAAAAACCTCCCGCTCTTAAAGGTCAGGAAATTTCCACAACTTCCGCCGTTTCTATCGCCGTATTCACAAGCTCCTCTATCCCCGGCTCCAGCTTTTTTTCAGAACGCCGGATGGCATTCCGGTTCGGCTTGGTTACCGGGTGTTTTGCCACAAAGATCGTACAGCAGTCCTCATACGGCTCAATCGAAGTCTCGAAGGTGCCGATCTTTTCGGCCGCCTTGACGATGTCCTGCTTGTCAAAGCCAATCAGCGGACGAAACACCGGAAGTGTACAGACCTCATTGGTCGCTGCCAGACTCTGCATCGTCTGACTTGCCACCTGGCCGATGCTCTCCCCGGTCACTAAGGAAAGGCACTGATCTTTATCGGCCAGCGCTTCGGCAATGCGCATCATATACCGGCGCATCAGAATCGTCAGTTCATCGTGCGGGCACTTTTCATAGATGGAAAGCTGAATGTCCGTAAAATTCACCACATGCAGACGAATCGGCCCCGCGTAGCGGGCCACAATTCCTGCCAGGTCCACGACCTTCTGCCTGGCCCGTTCACTCGTATAAGGCGGGGCGTGAAAATAGACCGCGGAAAGCTTCACACCCCTGCGGGCGATTAAGAATCCCGCCACCGGGCTGTCAATCCCGCCGGAAAGCAGCAGCATGGCACGGCCGTTGGTGCCCACCGGCATCCCTCCGGGGCCTTTGATCTCCTGGGAATACAGATAGATCTGCTCACGGATCTCCACATGCAGCATAATCTGCGGTGTGTGAACATCCACGGAAAGAGAAGGGTAAGCCTCCAGCAGCCGGGCGCCTAGATAAGCGTTTACCTCCATCGATTCCACCGGATAGGACTTTTTTGCCCGCCTGGTGACCACTTTGAACGTCTGCGTACCGATCTCATAAACGTCGGAGAAAAACGAAACCATCTCATCGCCAAGTTTTTCCAGTCCCTCATCGTCCACCTTGCGCACCGGACAGATCCCTACGATGCCAAAGACGCGCTGAAGCGCCTCCACGGTCTCTTCATAATCATAAGGCCCCTGGGCATCCACGTAGATGCGCCCCTGCTCTTTATAGACGGAAAAATCTCCTTCCACTTTCTTTAAGGCCGCAGCGATCTGGCTGACCAGTGCGTCCTCAAACAGATGCCGGTTCTTTCCCTTGATTCCGATTTCCCCGTATTTGATCAAAAATGTCTCAAACTTCATCATCACAGGCTCCTTGTCATAAGTTCCTCATCCCGGTCTTTTTACATTTAGGGGCTCTACCGTCTCGTAAATTTTCGAAGGACCGGCAGCAGTTCCCGAAGCGCATCCAGGCAGTAGGTTAACTCCTCCTTCGTCGTCTGCTCACAGAAACTGAAGCGCAGCGTCGATTCCAGCAGCTCGTCTTTCAGGTGAATCTCCTTTAGCACCGTGCTCACCGGCAGTTTTTTGTTGGAGGAACAGGCAGAACCGGAAGAAACATAGATTCCGCGCTCCTCCAGCGCATGAAGCAGCACCTCGCTTTTCACGCCGCGAAAACTCACACTCACGATGTGCGGAGCGCTCATCCTCCCTGCTTCACTGTTTACCGTTACATCAGGAAGCTTCTGTATTTCCTGCATAAAATACTCTTTCAGCTCAAAAAGATGCGCAGTCTTCTCCTCAAAATCCGTATAGGCCTCTTTTGCTGCAGCGCCCAGCCCCGCGGCGCCGGGCACGTTGTCGGTGCCTGAACGCATGCCCTTTTGCTGCCCTCCGCCCAAAATCAGCGGCTGCAGCTTTGTCTTCTCTCTCACATAGAGGAAACCAATACCCTTGGGCCCATGGATCTTGTGACCGCTTACGGATAGAAGATCAATCCCCAGCCGTTTCGGCCAGATCCGATACTTTCCATAGGCCTGAATGGCATCCACGTGAAAGAGAATCTCCGGCCTGCAGGACTTGATCAGCTTCCCAATCTCCTCAATCGGCTCCACGGCTCCAATCTCATTGTTTACATACATCACAGAGACCAGGATCGTATCCTCAGAAAGGGCTTCTTTTAAATCATCCAGAGAAATATGCCCCCGGCTGTCCACCGGCAGAATGGTCACCCGAAAGCCCTGCTCTTTTAAATACATAACCGGCTGCAAAACGGCCGCATGCTCGATGGCCGTGGTGATGATATGGTTTCCGGATCGTTTATTCGCCATCGCCGCACCGATCAGCGCCCAGTTATTGGACTCGGTGCCGCCGGACGTAAAGAAGATCTCCTTTTCCGATACCTTTAAGGTGGAGGCAATCTCCTCCCTCGCCCATCGCAGATACCGCTCCGCTTCCACACCTTTTATGTGTCTGGAAGACGGATTCCCGTAATCCTCCATCATGGTCTTTATCACGATGTCCTTTACGCTCTCCAGGCATCGCGTGGTCGCAGAATTATCCAGATATGCTTCCATGAAATGTTTCCTTCCTATCATTTCCCTTTCTCAAACGAACTGCCAAAAGGGGTTCGCTGAACCTTTCCAGTCTGTCCCGATCATGACGAACTGCTTCGGATCATCTGCCTTTTATGCTGAAAGCAGGTTTTCCTTCAGGAAAAGCCCGCTCAGCGCCCTTCCAGCAAAAAAAGCAGCATGGAGAGAACCGCCATCCCAGCGGTCTCCGTGCGCAGAATGCGCCGTCCCAGGGTGATGGGCTTTGCTCCCATGTCCATGGCCGCAGCAACTTCCGTCTCCTCAAATCCGCCTTCCGGGCCGATAAAAATCCCCACGGACTGTCCTGGTGTGATATGAGAAAGGATCTGTCTCGTTTTTTGCATATCCTCCGCCCGCTCATAGGGGATCAGACAGACATCCAAAGCGGCGGCATACTGTAAGGCCCCTGAAAAATCCATCACATCCGTGACACGGGGGATGATGAGACGTCTCGACTGACTGGCGGCACTTTCGCTGACCGCGTTCCAGCGCTCCACCTTCGCGCGGGCTTTCTTCTCCTCAAGTCTCACCACCGAACGGTGAGAGGCCACCGGCACGATCTCAAAGGCACCCAGTTCCACCGCTTTCTGAATCACCAGCTCCATCTTTCCGCTTTTGGGCAGCGCCTGAAACAGAGAGATTTTCGAGGGCAGCTCCACCCCGTTTTCCTCCGCCCAGAGAATCTTACAGCGCACCTGTGTCTGCGTAACCTCCAGGATCTGACAACGGTAATTCTTCTCATCCTCTCCGGTGGAAAGCTTAAGTTCCTCACCCGGTCTCATCCGCAGAACGTTGCGGATATGGTTCACATCCGGCCCCGTGATCAGAATCTCCTGCTGACTGATCTGCTCCGGGGAGACAAAAAAATGGTACATATCAAACCTTCTTGGCCGTCACCGACACCCACTCTTCCTGGTGAGTAATGTTAAGAACCTTAAGGCCCGCCGCACACATCGCATCCGTGACCATCTGTTCCTTCTCCTCTAAGATCCCGGAGGTGATATAGATGCCTCCTTTTTTCATGCACGGCACAACCGCCGGAGTAAGGGGAAGCAGGATCTCTGCGAGGATGTTCGCCGCCACAAGATCATACCTGTCCTCTCCGACCAGCCGTTTTATTTCCGGATCATCGATCAGGTTGCCGATCACCATCTCCATCTTTCCGGGCGGAATCTCATTTGCCGCCAGATTTTCCCGCACCGCCTCCGCGGCATTCGGATCCAGATCCGTGCCGAGGGCGTGCCTGGCTCCAAGTTTTAAGGCCAGGATCGAAAGAATTCCGGATCCGGTGCCGACATCCAGGAAGTTGGTATCCTCTGTCACGTAGGTTTTCAGCTGCCTCATGACAAGCTGCGTCGACTCATGCATACCGGTGCCAAAAGCGGACCCGGGATCGATGTGAAGAACGATCGTCCCGTCCTGTTTCTCCTGCCTGCTTTCCTGCTCCCAGGAAGGAATGACCAGGATGTCATCCACATAGAACTGATGAAAAAACTCCTTCCAGCTGTTCAGCCAGTCCTTGTCATCCGTCTTTGTCTCTTCAATCGTCCCCTCGCCGATATCCAGAAACTCCGCGAGGTCTTGAAGCTCCCTGCGCACCCTCTCAAGAACTTCCTCCCGATGGGGATCCTCCTCGTTTAAGTAGAAGCTGATATAGGCCAGCCCGTCATCTTCCGGCTGCTTAGGCACCACATCCCCAAACATCAGATGCTGCTCTTCCTCTGTAAGGGGCAGCTTATCTTCAATCTCCACGCCCTCCACACCGGCTTCCATGATCGTGGAACTTACGATATCCTCTGCGCTGGAAAGGGTTTTTACCCGGTATTTATTATATCTCATCCTGACTTACTCCCTGTAAACTTACAGATCATCAACACAGCCCCAGGCAAAGGACACTGCCTAGAAAACTCGCGAACCGTTCCGGAACCGTTCTTTTCTTATCTGAGAAAGACAGCCGGATAATCGAATCCTTTTTGCTCCTCCAAAAAGGACAGCAGGAAAAGGGTGATTCCAAACTTTCCCCTTAAGGTTCCTGCTAAGATGCCAAAGTCCCTGCCCGAAAATTCCCTGAAGGATCTGTGCATTCCCGCCATTTTAGTTCCTTCAGATCAGGGGGAGAAAAACCCTTCCCTGCCGGGAACGTTTCCGGCTGCCTGCTGGATGTATTGTATACCAGGCGGGAAAAATTGTCTACCCGATCCTGTTTTTAAATTTCTCTGAGAGGAAGATCCAGCTGCATCGGGAAGCAGCCGGAAGAAGCGGTGCGAATACCCTGCATACAGCTGCTTTTGTCTGCCTCCCGTACAATGCTGAAAGGCTGTGCATGAAAGACAGGTTTTTAAGCAACTTTTTTCTCTAAGCTTACACAACTCGAAAAAAGGGCAAAAAAATACGCTCCCGTACAGGCCAGGGAGCTGCTTGTACAGGAGCCTATTAAAAAGGAGGTATCTGCGGGGATATCTCCCGTTTCACCGGCAGATTTCCCGTAGATGTCGAAACACTCACGTCAGCCGGCTCGAAAAAGTGGATAGGTGTTTTGTTTTTTCTTGGTAGCTTGATGCTGTAAACACATGATAGCGCAGGCCCCTTTGAAATTCAAATACAAAAAAGTTATACGTCCTCCATAGAAAAAAAGAATGATATCAAAAAGCTATCTCCCCTCCATAAGAAAAAGGAATAGCTGCCATGGATGCCTGTTTCTTTCCTCTTCAAAGGCAGATAGAAAGGCTGCGCTGTCCACTGCGTATACGAATTTGCGAGAGCCTTTGCATCCCGGAAGGTCCCGGTCTTTTAAGACTTTTTAAACAGAGTTCTCTTCGATTCCCGGAGGAAAGATCGCACAATATCGATTTCTCTTAACGCTTAACAAAGCCAAAAAGAGGGCAAATCCGGGGGCCGCTTCTGTTTGCTGGGCTTTTTGCGAAGCGGAAAAGCAGTGTGCATAGCGAAGAAAAGATCGTCTCTCGACGATTTTTCTGAAGATACCAATTTTTCTTATCCTTTAAGGACATTTTGGGCAGGACAGCCCCATCGATCAAAATCGAGCTGAATGAGGGCGCACACCCTGCCGCATGAAAACAGATTTTCGATCAGGCAGATTGTGCTCCTGTAATCCCGAAGCAGAAGATGCCATGGAAAAAGCCCGAAATCCAGGCCGGAAATGAAAAGCAAAACAGCCGCCCCAAGTTAAGGGCGGCTGCGAAAGACTTAAACTTTCCTCGATCTGACTTTTCTGTCTGTCCCCTCTTTTCCTGGTTTGCCTGCAAAAAGCCCTCCACCTGAAAAAGGAGAAGAAAACGTTTCGTAAAATTTCAGACCGGACATCCTGCCGAAAACGAAATCAGATAGAAAGATCCGGTTTCAGCTGTTAAGCTCCAGGAGATGCTCCTCGACTTTGCGGATAAAAAGCTCCTCCGCCTCCGAGGGACTTTCCGTTTCCCGTCTGATCCACACCAGTCTGCTCACATCCGGATAGGGGCTTCCATCTACCAGCTCCAGCTGCGTAGTATACACCTTATCCTTCGCCAGCATCCCATGCACCCATTTGGGAGTATAAAGCAGCGCCCCCAGATGTTCCATGAAATACAGACTTGCACTGATGGTGTTGCAGAAGATGACATGCCCGTTGTCCACGTTCCAGCCGGACGAATCCAGGTAGAGCTCCCTTTTCATCCCTTTCTCCATGTCCAGCACCACGTGGGGATATCTGGATGCCTCTTCCGTGTTGATATGTTCCTTCCCATACAAAGGAGACGCCGCGCACATGCTCACATAAGCTGTGGAAATATCCAGCGTATGGATCTCCAGCGACTTATCCTGCAGCTCCTGTCTGAAATTTCTGGCATCCTCCTTCGTCAAAACCAGCAGACCAATATCCACCTCCCGATTCCACACCTGCTCCACTACCGAGCCGCGGTTCGTCTCCTCCAGATCAATGTGAATGGATTCCTCACTGTACTCCTGATAGATCTGAGACACTACATCATAGAGGAAGTCAAACTGCTGACTGGCAACGTATAACCGGCGACGGATGCTCCCTTCTCCCTCGCCGCGGAACCTGTTGTCAAGCTTTTGTGTCGCAGCGACCACGTTCTGGGCATACTCCAGAAATTCGCGTCCGCAAGTTGTCACCCGGATCCCCTTTGGTGTGCGCTCAAGAAGCTGGATGCCATATTCGGCCTCCAGGTTAGAAATGGATTTGGTGAGACTCGGCTGGCTCAGATAAAGTTCCTGCGCAGCCTTGGAAATCGAGCCGCACTCGGAAACTTTAATGAAATATTCCAGCTGTGACAAGCGCATAAGTAGCCTCCAATTTGATCTGTCGCAGCCAGTTGACGCTTTGTGAATCAAATTTTTCGGCGCCGACTGCTTAAGATTGTAAAAAATTCACACTTTAGATGACGTAACTCAGCCCTTTCTCCTTCAAATATGGTTATTATAGCTCAAATAATCCGAAAAATCAAGTAGAAACTGTGCAAACTGCGCAAATGTCCCGGGGTGCAGGCCGTCAGAACACTGCTTCCTTTTGTTTTTTCTTCGAATCTCTCCCCAAAATTTGAAATTTTGCAGAAAAACTACTTGCAAATATCTGCAGGATGCGGTAGAATACAAAAGTCATGTGGATATGGTTCGTTGGTCAAGCGGTTAAGACGCCGCCCTCTCACGGCGGAAACAGG
>CAZXSN010000080.1:0-12525 GCA_964643295.1 uncultured Lachnospiraceae bacterium | reverse complement strand
GGCGGCGGAGCGGATCGACGTGGACGAAAACGGAAAGATTTCCGGTCTGTTCTAAACGGAAGAAGTTTTGGATTTCTCAGAAAATTTAAGAAGATCCCCTGCTGTGGGGCGGGGGATCTTTTTGTCGGGAAGGACAGATCCTGAGAGCGGATAAATCCTCCCGGGAGAACACCTTGAGAAATCGAGACGGGAACTCCGGTGCTTTGCTTAGATGTGGATGTCAGTGCGCGAAAGGGATGGGCAGGCGGTGGTGTATTCGACTGCCTTTTGCCGCTTACCGTTCTCTTATTGCCAGCTGTGTACGCTTCATCTGCGGGAATGTCCGCCGGGAAACTGCAGAGGAAATTTGGGCGCGGGATTTTCTCCGCAAAGCTGTCCGCAGGAAACTTTGGGTTTTTAGCAGGTTTTTCTTCTTTTTTCCGTCTGGTTCTGCTATAATAGACACGTAAAGGCAAGAGTTCGTAACCTTACGGCGTATTGCCTCTGCTCGAAAGCGGGCTCAGAAAAACCGTTTCGGCAAAGCGTGTTTAACCTGTGCCTTTTTTCAGTTACGGCGCGGGAGGGAAGAGAAAATCTGGTTCGTCCCGATGAAAAAGGTTCATGCGGGGCAGGAACCGTCGCGGAGAAAGGAGCGATTGAAAAATGGAGAGATATCAGTTTGAGAGAATCTATGCTCAGATGGCCAAGGAGTATGGAAAGATGCCTGACAGCGAGACAGGTGAAGGCCAGAATGCCATGCTGCTTTTTCCCATGGAGGGGAATGCTCTGAGAATACACCGGGCGTACCCGAAGTCCAACAGCTATCGCATGCGGGAAGCAATCGGGCTTGTTCTGTATGACATCCTTGGCCGCAACACGGGAAAGACCTATGATGTCGAAAAGTTTCGTGATGAGGACAATGCCAGGCTGGAGAAGGCACTTTTGATGGCCTTTGACCCCTTTACGAACGAGAAGATCATGAATATGATCGGTCCCGAATTCGATCCGAACGATCTGCATCACTATTACAAGCAGCCTGTTCGGTGCCTGCTGAGAATCAAGGATTCCGTCGATTTGTGGGAAGGAAACGGTCCGGACGGATACTTTACGTTCATCGAGAACTATATGGGCGAGAACATCAAGGGGACGGAGATGCAGTATACCGTCGTAGCGGACGCATCCTGCGGACGCATTTTCAAAAAGGTCAACTCTCAGCCGAACACGCGGTACTACAAATCGTCAAACCCAAAGAATTGAAAATCCTTTTCGTCTGACGGCAGCATTTTTTTGGCAGGCAAGAAAGTAAACAAGAGAAAAAAACGAAGAGATCGGTTTTTCGATTCAGGTAAAAGGGGGACCATGCAGTGTTTTGCAGGACTCCCTTTTTGCCTGTCCGGCATGGCAGGAGGGAAATCCCCGGCGCTGCTGTGCTGTGTTTCCCCGCTTCCCTGCGGGGAATATGCATTCGCTTCGCATCGATTTGAAGATATCTGCCGGTGCGGGCAGCTGTATTGGCAGACTTCGATAGGATCTGGTTTGTCTTTCCCGGACGGGAAAGAATTGCTTCTCTCTGACAGATCTGTTTGAAGGGCATGTGCAGCGGGAGACGACAGATCCCCTTCCTGATTCGGATAGTAGGAAAGGTCGGGAAAGTTTTACCGGATGATTTCTAAATATTGATTGTGGCTGACAAAGATGGTATGATAGAGGACAGATGTTGATTGCAGTATGAGGAGGAATCAAGATGACGGATTATATCATTACGACAGACAACATGTGTGATCTGCCGGAAAGTTATATCAAAGAGCATCAACTTCAGCTGATGTCGTTGACGTATGTGCTGGAAGGAAAAAGTTACAACGAGGAGCATCCGCTGCCCTACAAGGAATTTTACGCGAAGATGCGGGCAGGCTCCATGCCGACGACCTCCCAGGTGAATCCCCAGGAGGCCCGGGAATATTTCCAGAAATACTTAACGGTCAGCAAACATATCATCCATATCGCGTTTTCGAGCGGTTTAAGCGGAACATACAGCAGTGCTTCGGTGGCTGCCAGGGAGATCATGGCGGAGCGGGCGGACTGTAAGATCACGGTGATCGATTCTTTATGCGCTTCCATGGGAGAGGGGCTGTTCGTCCACAAGGCGCTTTCTCTGCGGGAGCAGGGCATGGACTACGACGAACTCGTCGCCTGGCTGGAGAACCATAAGCTGAACGTGTGTCACAACTTCACGGTCGATGATCTGTTTCATCTCTACCGGGGAGGGCGGGTTTCCAA
This sequence comes from uncultured Lachnospiraceae bacterium, assembly GCA_964643295.1. Lineage (GTDB taxonomy): Bacteria > Bacillota > Clostridia > Lachnospirales > Lachnospiraceae > Merdiplasma. The sequence continues at coordinate 10,269 of CAZXSN010000080.1, read as the reverse complement.
GACAGCGGCGGTGCTGGGAACCATGATCAATCTCAAACCGGTGCTGCATGTGGACGATGCCGGGCACTTAATCCCGGTGAGCAAGGTCCGGGGACGCAAAAAATCGCTTACCACTCTGGTGGATTCGATGGAGAAGCAGATCGGCAGCTGGAGGGATAAAAACGATGTGGTCTTTATCAGCCACGGCGACTGTGAGGAGGACGCGGAGTTTGTGAAACAGGAAGTGGAGGATCGTCTGGGGATCCATCAGTTCCTGATCAGTCCGGTTGGTCCTACGATCGGGGCGCATTCCGGTCCGGGTACTGTGGCTTTGTTCTATATGGGGGATGTGCGCTGAAATCTATTTCAAAGAGACAGGCTTTTCCACTGCCTGATGTGCCTGATAGTAAGGAGCGAAACGGGTTAAAACAGGCAGTTTCCTTAAGGGCAGGCGCCTGCAGCGGTGCAGACATTCTCCTTTTCCCGCAATGATTAAAGGTACGGAGGAAAAACAGGATGCATTTTCGGCCCTGCATTGATATACATAATGGAAAGGTGAAGCAGATCGTCGGCGGATCCCTGCGCGATGAAGGGGATTTTGCCAGAGAAAATTTCGTGTCTGATCAGGATGCTTTATTTTACGCGCAGCTTTACGGAAAAGAAGGCCTTAGAGGAGGGCACATGATCCTGTTAAATCCGCCGGGCTCCCCCTTCTATGAGGCGACGAAAAAGCAGGCTTTTACTGCTCTGCAGGCGGCTCCTGGCCTATGGCAGGTGGGAGGAGGCATCCGCCCGGAAAACGCGGAGAGCTTCTTGCAGGCCGGCGCCTTACAGGTGATCGTTACCTCCTATGTCTTTCAGGACGGACAGATAAACATGCAGAATCTGGAGCGCATGAAAAGTTCCGTAGGGAGGGAGCATCTGGTGCTCGATGTAAGCTGCCGGTTGCGGGACGGGCAGTACAGGATTGTGACGGACCGCTGGCAGAAATTTACGGATGTCTGTTTGAATCTCCAGGTATTAAACGAGCTTTCCGCTTTTTGCAGCGAGTTTCTGGTTCACGCGGTGGACGTGGAGGGACAAGCATCGGGTCCGCAGTGGGAGCTGGTGCGTCTTTTGGGAGACTTTGACCTGCTTCCGGTTACCTATGCGGGCGGGATCGGCAGCATGGAGGATCTTACCCGCATTCGCGAAGAAGGCCAAAACCGGGTGGATGTGACCGTGGGCAGCGCCCTGGATTTATTTGGAGGGCCTCTGCCCTACAAAAAAGTTGTCGCCTTTTGTGAAAAGTTTACAGAAAATTAATTGTATGACGGCGAAAATGTGGTATAATGGCGACAGGATCCATTTTCTGTGCCCTGCAGATTGGCGCGGGGCGGGGGGAAAAAAAGAAAAATTTACCGAATTTACGGAAACGATAGAACTGGGAGGTTAGACTTTTCAGCCTAAGACCAGGGGAAACTTTTGAAACAGAGAGGGGATGGGACGATGAAATTTACGATCAGCGGAAGAAATATGGAGATTACGGATTCCCTGCGCAATGCGGTGACGGAAAAGCTGGGGAAGCTGGAGCGGTATTTCACCTCGAACACGGAGGTGATTGTGACCTTAAGCGTTGAGAAGGGCCGCCAGAAGATCGAGGTTACGATCCCGGTGAAGGGGAATATTATTCGCTCCGAGCAGGTGAGCAATGACATGTACGTATCCATCGATCTGGTGGAGGAGGTCATTGAGCGGCAGCTTCGCAAGTACAAGGACAAGATCATTGACCGGCATCAGGAGGGCGGAAACTTCAAGAAGGAATTCATCGAGAAGGAGACGGAGCCGCAGGAGGAGGTCAAGATCATCCGTACTAAGCACTTCGATATCAAGCCCATGTATCCGGAGGATGCCTGCGTACAGATGGAGCTTTTGGGACACAACTTCTTCGTATTCTACAACGCGGAGACGGATCAGGTGAACGTAGTCTACAAGCGCAAAGGCAACACCTACGGGCTGATTGAGCCGGAATACTGATCCTGCCGGAAGAACCCGGGAGGCTTTGCCTGGTTCAGTTCCTGACAGAAAGAGTGTATTTTTCTGTCAGTCGGCTGTTTTAGGCTGCAAATAGGGAAGATAAGCGCCCATTCCGGTTTCGCGGGATGGGCGCTGCAGGTTCCGGGAAAAAGATACCGGAGGAAAGGAGCTGTTTGTATGGAGAACGTGAAGATTTTTTATCTGGAGGACTGTCCGTACTGCCGCAATGCCCGTCTGGCGCTGAAAGAGCTTTCCATGCAGGATCCCCGTTATGCGGAAAATCACTTTACGTGGATCGAGGAAAGCAGACAGCCGCAATTGGCGGATCAGTACGACTATTATTACGTGCCTTCTGTCTTTTACGGGACGGAAAAGCTCTACGAGGCGCATCCCGGGGAAAGTTATGAGGAGTGCAAGAAGAACCTGAAAGGGGCACTGGATGCGGCCGCGGAAAAGATGGCTGCCGGTCAGGAAGTGGTTTAAAGGGAAATAGAGAATGTCAGAAGGGCTGCGGACAGGTGCCGCAGCTTTTTTCGTGTGTTCGCTGCGGGGAGTGCACGCCGAAGCGTTTTGTTTAAAGAGGTTCGGGATTTGGATCATCCAGGAGAAATTCTGCGAAAACCGGGGAAACTTGAGCGCAGGGCCGGAAAAAACTGATTGTGTTTGCCCCCTGAACGTGTTACAATAAAGAACAGTTTACCGTGGCGAAAACAAGGATAGGAGAAGTGAAATGAATCTATTTTCAAAAGTGTTTGGCACACACAGTGAGCGGGAATTAAAGCGCATCAAGCCCATGGTGGATAAGATTGAGTCCCTGGAGCCTTCGATGCAGGCACTCTCGGATGAGCAGCTGCGTGCGAAAACTGACGAATATAAAAGCAGATACGCGCAGGGAGAGACGCTGGATTCGCTGCTCCCGGAAGCGTTCGCGACCGTGCGGGAAGCGGCGTGGCGTGTCCTGCATATGAAACATTACCGGGTGCAGTTAATCGGCGGCATTATCCTGCACCAGGGACGTATCGCCGAGATGAAGACCGGTGAAGGCAAGACGCTGGTGGCTACACTTCCGGCTTACCTTAACGCTCTGACCGGAGAGGGTGTGCACATCGTGACAGTCAACGATTACCTGGCACACCGTGACGCGGAGTGGATGGGAGCGGTTCATAAATTTTTAGGCCTTACCGTCGGCTGTGTGTTAAACTCCATGAACAGCGATGAGCGGCGCGAACAGTATAACTGCGACATCACGTACATCACGAACAACGAGGACGGGTTCGACTATCTGCGTGACAACATGGTTATCGAGAAGGAACAGCTTGTGCAGAGGGACTTAGTGTATGCGATCATCGACGAGGTCGACTCGGTGCTGATCGATGAAGCGAGAACCCCCCTGATCATCTCCGGCCAGAGCGGAAAGTCGACGAAGCTGTACGAAGTCTGTGATATCCTGGCCGGGCAGATGAAGCGCGGCGAGGCCAGCGGCGAAGTGACCAAGATGTCGGCGATCATGGGGGAGGAGATCACCGAGACCGGCGACTTTATCGTAAACGAGAAGGACAAGATCGTCACGCTGACTGCAGAGGGCATCAAGAAAGTCGAGCAGTTCTTCCATATCGACAACCTCTCTGACGCTGAGAATATCGAGATTCAGAACAACATCATCTTAGCTTTGCGGGCGCAGAACCTGATGTTTCGCGACCGGGACTACGTGGTCAAGGATGATGAAGTGCTGATCGTGGATGAGTTCACGGGACGTATCATGCCGGGCCGCCGGTATTCGGATGGTCTGCATCAGGCGATCGAGGCCAAGGAGCATGTGAAGGTGAAGCGGGAGAGCAAGACCTTAGCGACGATCACCTTCCAGAACTTCTTTAACAAGTACAGGAAAAAGTGCGGCATGACCGGTACTGCCCTGACAGAGGAGCAGGAGTTTCGTGATATCTACGGGATGGATGTCATTGAGATTCCCACGAATCTGCCGGTGATCCGCAAGGACTGGGACGATGCCGTCTACATGACGAAGAAGGAAAAGTACCACGCGGTCGTGGAGGCCGTCAAGGAGGCTCATGCCAAGGGGCAGCCGGTGCTGGTGGGTACTATCACGATCGAGGTGTCCGAGCTTTTATCCAAGATGCTGCAGCGCGAGGGAATCAAGCATCAGGTGCTGAATGCCAAGTTCCACGAGCTGGAAGCGCAGATCGTGGCGGATGCCGGTGTGCACGGTTCCGTGACCATCGCCACCAACATGGCCGGCCGTGGTACCGATATCAAGCTGGACGAGGAGGCAAAAGCCGCCGGCGGCCTTAAGATCATCGGCACGGAGCGCCATGAGGCCAGACGTATCGACAACCAGCTGCGCGGCCGTTCCGGACGTCAGGGAGACCCGGGCGAATCGAGGTTTTATATTTCCCTGGAAGACGATCTGATGCGTCTGTTCGGTTCCGAGAAGATGATGAAAGTGTTCAAATCGCTCGGTGTGGCTGAGAATGAGCAGATCGAGCACAAGATGCTCTCCTCGGCGATTGAGAAAGCTCAGAAGAAGATTGAGGGCAACAACTTTGGCGTCCGTAAGAATCTGCTGGAGTATGACCAGGTCAATAATGAGCAGCGCGAGATCATCTATGCGGAGCGCCGCAAGGTGCTGGACGGCGAAAATATGCGCGATACGATCCTTAAGATGGCGAGCGACACGATTGACAGCATCGTGGATCTTTCTGTCGGGGAAGCGCAGGATTCCGATAACTGGGATTTAAGAGAGTTAAACGATCTTCTGCTGCCGATTATGCCGATCCCGGTGGTCACAGAAGAGACCGTTTCCGGGAAAAACAAGAAGGAGCTGAAGGCATTTCTGTATGAGGAAGCTTTAAAGGCCTATGAAGAGAAGGAAGCCCAGTTTGATGAGCCGGAAAGGATGCGGGAACTTGAACGCGTGATTCTGCTGCGCACGATTGACCGCAAGTGGATGGATCACATCGATGACATGGATCAGCTGCGCCAGGGCATCGGTCTGCAGGCCTACGGGCAGAAGGATCCGCTGGTCGAATATAAGATGAGCGGCTATGAGATGTTCAATTCGATGACCTCCTCGATCCGCGAGGATACGCTGAAGATGCTCTACCACGTGAAGGTGGAGCAGAAGGTGGAGCGCGAGGAAGTTGCGAAGGTGACCGGCACCAACCGGGATGATACCGCTGTGAAAGCGCCGACGAAGCGCAAGGATGCCAAGATTTATCCCAATGATCCATGCCCCTGCGGCAGCGGGAAGAAGTATAAGCAGTGCCACGGGAGACAAAAGTAAGGCTGGAGAAAAAACGAAGCTGCCTGCTTTGGCAGCAGGAAGGAACCCGGGATAGATAGGATTGGCTGAAAACAGATCACAATAGATCGATATAAAGATGAACTTCATCGATCTGATAATGGTACAAAAGACTCTTCCGGCTGCGGAAAACTTGGGCGGTCGGAAGGAAAGGCAGGAAGGAAAGAGGGTGACACGATGGTTGTACTGGATGAGTATAAGGCAGTCCTGAACAGTTATGAGAAACCATTAGTGGAAGTGAGGGATTCACTTTGACCTGGTAAACAAGGAACAGAGAATCCAGGAACTCGAACGGGAGATGGAGGACAGCGGGTTTTGGGACAATCCGGAAAAATCCCAGGAATCCATGAAAACCTTAAAGAGCCTGAAGGATGATCTGGCGACTTACCAGCATTTAAAGGAGCAGTATGAGGAAATCGAGCTGCTCATTGAGATGGGGGAGGAAGAAAACGACGAGGCCGTGATCCCGGAGATCGAGGAAACTCTGGAAGCGTTCCGCTCGACTTTTGATGACATCCGCATTCGAACGCTGCTTTCCGGCGAGTATGACGATACGAATGCGATCGTTACGCTGCATGCGGGTGCAGGAGGAACCGAATCCTGCGACTGGGCGTCGATGCTCTACCGCATGTACTGCCGCTGGGCAGACAAGAAGGGATTTCAGGTGGAAGTTCTGGACTATCTCGACGGAGAGGAAGCCGGGATCAAATCGGTGACTTTTCAGGTAAACGGGACCAATGCCTTCGGGTATCTTCGCTCCGAGCGCGGGGTGCACCGGCTGGTCAGGATCTCTCCGTTTAACGCCGCGGGCAAGCGGCAGACCTCGTTTGTCAGCTGCGATGTAATGCCGGATATCGAAGAAGATCTGGATGTGGAAGTGCGGGATGAGGATATCCGTATCGATACCTATCGCTCCAGCGGAGCAGGCGGACAGCATATCAACAAGACATCCTCGGCTGTGCGGATTACGCATTTTCCGACCGGCATCGTGGTGCAGTGTCAGAATGAACGTTCGCAGCACATGAACAAGGACAAGGCCATGCAGATGCTGAAAGCGAAACTGTATCTGCTCAAGAAGCAGGAGAACAGGGATAAGGCCTCCGATATCCGCGGTGAGGTGAAGGAGATCGGCTGGGGAAACCAGATCCGTTCCTATGTCTTTCAGCCGTATACGATGGTCAAGGATCACCGGACCAACGCGGAGACCGCCAACGTGGACAGCGTGATGGACGGAAATATCGATCTGTTCATCAACGCCTTTTTAAAGTGGCAGACGCTGGGACCGGAAGAGGAGGTTTCTTAAAACGCATGGAAACGTCGGTGATTGCATAAAGGAAGTGGGAAAGCTCCTTAAGGAAAATTTGGGCAGGATGATTAGGAGGAGGAGACATGGGTATTGTCAGGGTAGCCATCCGGTCTGTGACCGGATCGATCGCGGATTCGTGGAAAGAGGTCGTGGAACCGGACGGCATGGGAGACCAGACGGTGTTTGTCAAGGGCGTTGTAAAAAAAGCAAACGGTGGCAGAGCGTCCAAGGATGTGATCTCCAACGGTTCCGTGATTCATGTCTATGACAATCAGTGCATGCTGTTAGTCGACGGCGGCAAGGTGATTGATTATACGGCGGAACCCGGATATTTCATCGTGGACAATTCCTCGGCGCCCTCCCTGTTTAACGGGCAGATCGATGAGAGTATCCGGGATGCTTTCGACCGCTTCTCGTTCGGCGGGACGACACCGCTTTCCCAGCAGGTCTTTTATCTTAACCTGCAGGAGATCAAGGGGATCAAGTTTGGAACCCGCAGCCCGATCAGCTATTTTGACCAGTTCTACAATGCGGAACTTTTTTTGCGTGCCCACGGAACTTACTCGATAAAGATCAGCAATCCGCTTCTTTTCTATGCGCAGGTGGTGCCCAGAAACGCGGTCCGGGTGGAGATGGAGGATATCAATGCCCAGTTTCTTGCCGAGTTTTTGGACGCGCTGCAGACTTCGATCAACCAGATGTCGGCGGACGGCACCCGCATTTCCTACGTGCCCTCCAAGAGCCGGGAGCTTAGCAGGTACATGGCGGATACGCTGGATGAGGACTGGAAGAAACTGCGCGGCATGGAGATCTTATCCGTGGCGATCGCCAGCATCTCGTATGATGAGGAATCGCAGAAACTGATCAATCTGCGCAATCAGGGCGCGATGATGGGTGATCCCATGGTCCGTGAGGGGTATGTGCAAAGCGCCGTGGCCAGAGGCCTGGAGGCAGCCGGTTCCAATGCAAACGGTGCGGCTGCCGGATATATGGGAATGGGCTTTGGCATGCAGACAGGCGGATCGGTTCTTGGCAGCGCCAGTGCGGTCAACCTGCAGCAGATGCAGATGCGTTCAGAGCAGGCCGCAAAAACGGCCTCCGATGCAGGAAGTGCTGCCGCATCTGCGGCTCCAGGTTCCTGGGTCTGTAATAGCTGCCATACGGTAAATGTGGGGAAGTTCTGTACCGAGTGCGGCAGTCCCAGGCCGGGCAATGCTCCCTGGATCTGTTCCTGCGGGGCGTCGAATACCGGGAAGTTCTGTTCGGAATGCGGAAAGCCACGGCCTTAAGGAAAGCTGCAGGAGGGGTTTATTTTTTCAGTCGGGCTGCCACGGAATTGCTTTTTTGCAAGCAGTTTTTGCAGCAGCCTGCTTTTTGCGGAAAACTTCCCCAGGGGAAGCGGACCTGGAGGATTGGATTTAAGAACTCTTCAGATGAAAACCCAGTGGTTTCCGGTTGAAAGCCCGATACCGGAAACGGGGCGGGAAGAGGTGGAAACTGGAATAAGTTTCAGGGAGAGGCGGGTAGCATGGAAGCGTTTAGTCTGAAATGTCCAAACTGCGGCGGGGAGATCGTTTTCGACCCCGTAAGCCAGAAGTTTCACTGCGAATACTGTCATTCCGAGTTTACGCGCAAAGAGCTGTCCATGGAGGACGGGGATGAGGCGCGGGAGTCTGAAAGAGACCAAGAGGGCACTTTTGCCTCAGGGGAAAAGACTGCCGATTTTACAGAGAAAGTGTTTTCGGGCGAAGGGGAAGAAAATGCGGAAGATGCGGCTTCTTCCATGATGGAGTACCGCTGTCCCAGCTGTGGGGCGCAGATCGTAACGGATGAAACGACGGCGGCGACGTTTTGCTACTACTGCCACTCTCCGGTGGTGTTGGAAGGGCGTCTTTCCGGGGAGTTTTTGCCGGATCGCATCATTCCCTTTCAGATCGATAAAAAGACTGCAGCCGGGAAATTTTTATCCTATGTCAAGCGGAAGAGATTTGTTCCCAGAGCTTTCTTTGAGGAAAGCCAGCTGGAAAAACTCTCCGGGATCTATTACCCGTACTGGATGTGCGACTGTGAAGTGGGCGGGAAGCTCTCCGGCGAGGGCACACGTGTGCGTATCTGGATGACCGGTGAGACAGAATATACGGAGACCAGTGTGTATCATGTAACCCGGGAAGGAACCGCCAGGATCGGTCAGATCACGAGGAACGCCCTGCGAAAGAGCGACCGGGAGCTTGTGGAGGGCGTGATGCCGTTTCGCATGGAGGAGGCGAAACCTTTCTCCATAGGATATCTCTCCGGATTTTTTGCCGAGAAGAGAGATCTTGAAAGAAAAGATCTTGGGCAGGAAATCCGTCAGGAGGCCGCGGAATATGCACAGAGAGCCTTTCGCAATACCGTGGAAGGCTACAACGTCGTAAACGTGCAGCCGGAGAGGATGGAACTTAAAGAAGAACACTGGCAGTATCTTCTGCTGCCGGTGTGGGTTCTAACGTACAGGGGGCGAAACGGCCACCTGTACTATTATACAATGAACGGACAGACCGGAGCCGTGTGCGGCGAGCTGCCGGTGGATTATACGAAGCTTGGACTGTTCTCCCTGTTGACCGGTCTGTTTGTGCTGGTGCTGTTCTTAATCGGAGGATATCTGTTATGAGAGGGTTTGCGCACCGCATCCATGAGAAAGCGATGCGGGTTCTTTGCAGGAGACTGCTCCTCTTTGGTATCCTTGCCGGTTTGCTTTGTGCCAGTCCGGTTTTCGCAGCCCAGGAACCTGCTCCCGTAAGGGTAAAACCTTCGCAGGAAGAGAGCACTTCAGATGAAGAGAGTACAGCAGCTGCAAAGGATATCCGTTTCGTGTATGATGGCGCAGGGATCCTCACAGAAGACGAAGAAGAACAGCTGGAAAGGGAAGCCGCAGGACTTTCCGATCATTACGACTGTGAGATTCTGCTGGTCACGGCCAGGGACACCCATGGAAAATCTGCTCAGAGTTACGCGGAAGATTTTTTCGCGGAGATGGCAGAAGACGAGGACGGTGCCGTCTTCCTAATCGATCTTGACAACCGGGAAATTTATCTGGCAACCAGCGGAACTCTTCGGTTTGTTCTAAACGATGACCGCGTAGATGAGCTTCTGGATCTGTGTTTTGCGGATGTGGTGCAAAGAGACTATGCGGGTGCGTTTTCTGACTGCCTTCGGAAACTCTCCGGATTTCTCAGGCTTGGCGCAGTGGAGGGAACCTTTCTGAAAGATAAGGATACCGGGGAGGTGACCCGTTACCGGGCGCCAAAACGGATTCGGGGATGGGAAGCTTTGACTGCCCTGGCAGCCGCGCTTGTATCCGGCGGCAGCCTCTTTCTGGTAACGGTAAGAAGGTATAAAAGGAAAGCAGGGTCCTTAGCCTACGACTGGCAGGATCACTGTCAGCTGCGGTTATCCGTCCGGGAGGATCGGCTGGTCAACCGGTTCGTCACGCACCGGCACATGCCCAAGGCACCGCCGCCATCGCAGAGCGGCCCGAGACAGGATGCCCCGCAGTCTACGGTGCATACCGGTTCGGACGATCGCTCCTACGGCGGAGGCGGCCGGAAATTTTAGGAAGAAGGACAGGCGGGGAAATCATAATGGCAGAGAGGACCAGTTACTTTGTTTTAAA
>CAZXSN010000079.1:3340-12554 GCA_964643295.1 uncultured Lachnospiraceae bacterium | reverse complement strand
GACCACTTCGATACCTCTCCAGCTTGCCTCTCAAGATATCTCCCCGATCAGCGCACCAATTATCTTATCATCCAAACTTATTTCTGTCAACACCTGATTTGACTAATTTTTCAGAAAACAGAGCAGTAAATTTCCAAAGTAAATCCCACGCTGAACTGGCAGACTGAAACGCAAAAAGAACAGGAAAATGTTCATTCTCCCAGCTTCAGGTTCGGCACCGCATTCAGATCCAGCCCGGAGCGCACTCCTTTCCGGTATTCATAGTAGGCGGCTGTCCCGATCATCGCCGCGTTGTCCGTACAGAGGATGGGCGAGGGAGAATAAAAAGCTGTCCCGCAAGCAGCGCAGGCTTTTTTCATCGCTTCCCGAAGCGCTGAGTTGGAGGCCACTCCCCCGGCAATCGCCAGCTTGTCGAAGCGGTATTCCTTTACGGCCTGCATCGCATGTTCCACCAGTACATCCGTGACTGCTTTCTGAAAGGAAGCCGCCACATCCGCCGTCACAATCTCCTCCCCTTTCATCCTGCAGCCGTTCAGATAGTTTAAAACAGCGGACTTTAAGCCGCTGAAACTGAAATCATACTGTGCATCAGGAAGTTTCGGACGCGGAAATTTGATCGCCTCAGGATTTCCCTTTTTCGCCTCCTGCTCGATCTTCGGTCCGCCCGGATAACCGAGACCGATCGCTCTTGCCACCTTATCAAAAGCCTCCCCGGCGGCATCATCCCTGGTTCGCCCAAGCACCTCGTACTCTCCATAGTCCTGCACGAGAACCAGATGGGTGTGGCCGCCGGAAACCACCAGGCAGGCAAACGGGGGCTCAAGCTCCTTATTTTCTATATAGTTGGCACAGATATGCCCCTCGATATGATGCACTCCAATCAACGGAAGGCCTTTCGCATAGGCGATTGCCTTGGCTTCCGCCACTCCAACCAGCAGTGCTCCTACCAGTCCGGGTCCGTAGGTAACCCCGATCGCGTCAATCTCATCCAGCGTCACATCCGCCGCCCGCAGCGCTTCCAGGATAACCTGATTGATCCTTTCGATGTGCTTGCGGGAGGCCAGTTCCGGCACGACTCCCCCGTACAAAGCATGCAGGTCAATCTGTGAGGAGATGATGTTGGAAAGAACCTCCCGTCCGTTTCGCACAACGGCCGCCGCAGTTTCATCACAGGAACTCTCAATCGCCAGTATGGTCACTGTTTTCTTCTGCTCCATGACCTCTTCCTCCATCTTCCATCTGTTTCCCTGGCCTCATCATTCCTCCGTAAAGTCCAGCTCCACGGTTTTTCCGTCCCGTCCGGGCTTCGCGTTGGGGAAGATCTCCGTTACCGGTTTCATATACTCCTCAGGACGCACCAGGGACGGACTGAAATGCGTAAGCCACAGTTCCTTCACCTGCGCCTTTTTGGCCAGCTGTGCCGCCTCCAGAAAAGTCATGTGCTTATATTCCACCGCTTTCGCCTGCTTGTCCGGTTCCCCGTACATGCCCTCACAGATGAAAAGGTCGGCCTCCTTCGCGTGGCTGACGATGGACTCCGTCGGCCTCGTGTCGGTCGTATAGGTCACCTTCAGTCCTTTCCGGGGAGCCCCCAGCACCATCTGCGGGGTAAAAACGCGGCCCTCTTCCTCCAGAATTTCGCCTTTCTGCAGACGGCTCCAAAACTGAAGCGGAATTCCCTGCTCCTTCGCCCGTTCCACGTCAAAGCGACCGGCCCGGTCAAGTTCCAGCGTATATCCATAGCAGGGGACATTGTGGTTGACACGGAAAGCCGTCAGGTGGTACCCGTTCAGATCAAATTTCTGCTCGGCTCCCTGAATTTCCAGAAACTTAAGCTCGAACGGCAGCTCCGGCGCAATCACCCGCAGAGCACCCACCACACGTTCCAGCCCTTTCGGACCGATTAAGGTAAGCGGTTCTGTGCGCTCGGCATTGCCCATGGTAAGAAGCAGCCCCGGCAGTCCGCTGATATGATCCCCGTGAAAGTGGGTAAAACAGATCACATCGATGGGTTTGAAGCTCCAGCCTTTCTCCTTGAGTGCGATCTGGGTTCCCTCCCCGCAGTCAATCAGCAGACTGCTTCCATTATACCGCATCATCAGGGCCGTAAGCCAGCGGTAGGGAAGCGGCATCATTCCTCCGCATCCCAGCAAACATACATCCAACATTGAAAAATCTCCAGTACTGCGAATTCACCTGCAAACATCGGACAAATCTGTTTTCTTCTCTGCTGAGTAAAACTATTTCATCCCTAAGCGAACTGCCTCATAAGTCCCGCCCACAAAAGCTCTCCCTAGGAACGGGTTGGCTGCCCGTATCTAAAAAGACTTTTCCCTTTCCCCGAAAGGTGAAACTTCTTTTCCATTCCTTGCCATATGGAAAGTTTCCCTCTCCGGTTCAAGAGACGCCTTTCACGTAAACGAAAGCGGGCCGTCTGACCACATGATCAGGGCATCCTCCCTCGGCTTTGCATAAAAACCCGGGCGTATTCCCACAGGATAAAAATCAAACCTTTTATATAAATGAATAGCCGCCCTGTTGCTTACGCGAACCTCCAGCGTAAAGTGCTCAATCCCTTTTGCATGACCGCGGTCCATCAGTTCATCCATCAGACTGAATCCAATTCCGCGGCCGCGTTCGCTTTCTTTCACCGCCATGTTGACGATCTCTGCTTCGGGCAGAAAACAGATTAAGCCGCAGTAGCCCACCACTGTGCCGTCCTCCTGCGCTGTCAGATAAAGCGAATCCGGCAGGGCAAGAGAAGATGCAAACGATTCGCAACTCCAGGGCTCACTGAAAGTCGCCTTTTCGATCTCCGCCACTTCCGGAAGATCCTCTATGCGCATCTCTCGAATGGTAATCACGGCAAGTCCCCTTTGTCCTTTTCTGATTCATTCCAAACGCCCTGTCCGGATGCGGTACCCCTATTTTCTTCGATCATGACTTCCGCCTGCTTCTTTTCCTCAGTCCCGGAAGAAAAAGCTCCTGATTCCCTCTGTCCGAGAGCCAGGCGTTTGGCACGTTCCCGCTCCGCCTGGGATACCCTCAGATAATCCGGATGATGTTCCGCGGCACTCTGCGTACGTCCCTGTCTGATATATTCTATGGCCAGTGCGGCCAGAGAAGAAGCTCTCTGGCGGTTTACATGCGGCGGGGCCTCCAGATAGGAGACAGTAAGCAGTCCGGCAAGCCGTTCCCGGTAAACCTGTGCTCCATCCCCCAGCAGAATCACCTCTCGCCTCAGCATATTTAACCGCTCCGCAATCTCCTCCACAGGCACCGCTGTCTGTCCGAGAAGGGTTTGCAGCTGACTGCCTGCAAATTCATAGATGCCGGTAAACACCTGTTCCCTTCTGGCGTCCATCATCGGGCAGATCAGCCGGTTGGTGCCAAACAGGTTGTAAGCGAGGCCCTCCAGAGTGGGAATGCTGACCAGCGGTTTGTCAAGAGCCAGGCCCAGCCCTTTTGCCGTCGCGGATCCAATGCGCAGACCGGTAAATGATCCGGGACCGCCCGCGACCGCAATCGCGTCCAGACTGGACAGATCGAGCTCGGTCATCCGCGCAATCTCATCCAGCATGGGCAAAAGTGTCTGCGAATGCGTTTTCTTATAATTGACCGTGTATTCCGCCAGCAGATAACCGTCCTGCACAACTGCCACCGAGGCTGGCATCCCCGAAGTATCCATCGCCAGTATTTTCATTCCTGTTCTCTCCATTTCCCGGCAGATACATGCTGCCAAGAATCTGCCTTATCCCTGCCACTCATCCGAAAAGGGGAAATCGTTCACAGTTCCTTCACCGAAATCCGGCGGTAATCAAACCCACGGCTTACATCCTTCTCTATCTCCACCTGAATACGATGCTTCGGCAAAATCTCCTCAATCAGATCAGCCCACTCCACCAGACACACGCCGTCCCCGTAAAAATACTCCCAGGCGCCGATCTCTTCCAGTTCTTCCACATCCCCGATGCGGTAAACGTCGAAATGGTACAGCGGCAGTCTTCCCTCCTCATATACCTGCAGGATGGTAAAGGTCGGACTGTTCACCGGTTCAAAAATCCCCAGCCCCGCCGCGAAACCTTTGGTAAACACGGTCTTGCCGGTGCCAAGATCTCCCACCAGAGTCACCATCTGTCCGCTTACAGCCCTGCTTCCCAGCGTACGCCCCAGTTCAAAAGTTTCCTGCTCGGATCCGCTCTCGATTACCATTTCCATACCCACACTCCTCAAAGACGCACCGCAGCGCTGCCGGGAATCCAAAGGAAGCCAAAAGAAACTGCCCGTTTTAAAGCGCACAGGAAAACCCTGCATAAAAAGTGTCTGCAGTCAGATACATTCCTTTCCTATAGCTTCCCTTACCAGGGCAGATCCTTTCCCATATCTTTCCCAAAACAGACAGGGGCTGCCGCAAACGCATGGAAACTTCCCGCATTTTTCGCAACCCCTGTATTATATACTACCTGCATTCTTCTGCGCAACCATTTTTTCCGCTGGATTTACGCATCATATTCTTCCCAAACAGCCCTTTCTCTTACATCGACGCACTGTCTGATCAGAGAACAGCGAATGCTGCCTAACATCCGTTCTCACTGCCAGGGATTTTCCCGAATGTTCTTATTTCTCCGCGGTTTTGTCTGACCGTGTCCTAACGCGCGGTCTGCCTGGATTGGGCGGCATTATTGATCAGGTTGTGCAAAAACTTGCTGATATATTTGTACACCAGCATGGTCAGAACAGAAACCAGAACACCTTTGATCAGGTTGAGCGGGAACACGGAAAACAGCACCAGTGTCGTCACACTGTTGATATGGGAGTTGATCGCGGTTCCCATGCCGACAATCGTATCCAGCGGCAGTCCGTAAAGGTCCGAAAATGCCGGGAGCAGATAGAAGGCATTAAAAAGGCTGCCAAACACTGCCATGATCAGCGTTCCCGCCGCGAGGGCAACTATGGCCATCTTCTTTGTCTTTCTTAAATGATAGATGATCGAGGCCGGAATAACCAGAGAACAGCCGATAACAAAGTTGGCAAAGTCTCCGACGAACGCCGTGCTCGTTCCCTTGATGACCAGTTTCAGCAGGATCTTCACGGCCTCAATGACCACTGCACCCACAGGTCCTAGAAACAGACCGCCGATCATCACCGGCAGCTCACTGAAATCCAGCTTGTAGAACTCCGGTGCCAGAAAAATCAGCGGAAAATCGAAGAGGTGCAGAATAGCCGCCAATGCTCCCAGCATCCCGCAGATAGCCACGTACCTTGTGGTCCCCACGTGAATCACAGACTTTTTTAAGATGGTCTTTTCCGCCCCCTTCGCCACCACGATCAGCACCACAACGACCAGTGCGCAGACGAGCAAAAACTGGAGATTCTCTCCCACATCCTGCATGAGTTTCCCAATGTTCATTTTGCTTTCCTCTTTTCTTTTTTCTTAAGAAAAGCCTTCTGTCCATCTGCGGAATGGCTCCTGTTTTGAAACGCCGCATCCTGCGCCAGGCTGCAAGGCGGGATCTCTTTGTGAAAAACACACAAAGAAAGCCCCGGAATCACTTCCAGGGCCTAAGGACGCTCGCAAAACGTACGTCATTCTTCTTCCATCCAGACTGTCACTGTTGGTTCCGGAATGGCCTTCTGCCACACAGAAGGATTCACCGGATCAACCGCTTTCGCGGGTC
Source organism: uncultured Lachnospiraceae bacterium (assembly GCA_964643295.1). Classification (GTDB taxonomy): domain Bacteria; phylum Bacillota; class Clostridia; order Lachnospirales; family Lachnospiraceae; genus Merdiplasma. The sequence goes on along the minus strand of CAZXSN010000079.1, from coordinate 6,876 downwards.
GCGGACTCTACCGCCAGTGAGGAATTGCACCTCGCCCCGAAGAACTTTTCTTTAACGGGGATTATACCCCGTTCCTGCCTTACTGGCAAGACTTTTTTTCGGTACAATTTCCCTCTGCTTAAAGGTCGTCTGTTTGCAGGCATTTTTTCGCTTTCCGGCAATCCAGACAAAAGGGGGTACTTCTCCTGTGTGCTTGGCACTGCTTTACGCAGAAGCATTCTTTTTTCCCCAGGTTCCCTACCCCACAAAAAGGCACACAAAAAGGGATAGCAAGCTTTTTAAACCTCCGTCTCTCACGCCGTCTATGCAGCAAGGTTCGGACCTGCTGGCCAGTTTTTTAGAGAGACTAAAGCACGTTTTTTATTCTCCGGGGTCGAACTAAAATTCGCCGCCACTTCTATGTGCTCAAAACAGCGTTGCTATCCCGTACAACAATATACCCCAGAACACTTAAGTTTGCAAGCCCAAATTTTCACTTTCCGTCACAGAATCATCGTCAGGGAAATCCTCTTCTTCGCGAGATCCACGCTCAGCACTTTCACCTCAACGATATCTCCCACGCTGACGACTTCCAGCGGATGCTTGACAAACTTCTTGCTGCTCATCTGAGAAATATGCACCAGACCGTCCTGGTGAACTCCGATATCCACGAAGGCGCCAAAATCGATCACGTTGCGCACGGTTCCCTTTAACACCATGCCTGGTGTCAGATCCTTCATCTCCAGCACATCGCTGCGCAGAATCGGCTTCGGCATCTCCTCCCTGGGATCCCGTCCCGGCTTCTCCAGCTCTTTTACGATATCGCGCAGAGTGATCTCCCCGACTTCCAGTTCGGCGGCAAGTTTCGAATAATCCTTCACCTTTTTGGAAAGACCCTGCAGCTTGCCGCTCTCGATATCCTTCAGAGAATACCCCAACCGCTCCAGAAGCTTTTCAGCTGCCGCATAACTTTCCGGATGCACACCGGTGGCGTCCAACGGATTGCCGCCGCCTGTAATGCGCAGGAAACCGGCGCACTGTTCAAACGCTTTCGGCCCGAGCTTGGAAACCTTCAAAAGCTGGCGCCGGTCGCTGAAGCGACCGTTCTCTTCGCGGTAGGTAACGATATTCCTGGCAACCGCCTTGCTGATCCCGGAAACATATCCCATCAGGGAAACCGATGCCGTGTTTAAATCCACGCCAACCTTGTTCACGCAGTCCTCCACCACCCCGTTTAATGCTTCTCCCAGCTTCTTCTGATTCATGTCGTGCTGATACTGACCGACGCCGATGGATTTGGGATCGATCTTGACCAGTTCCGCCAGCGGATCCTGGATACGCCGGGCGATGGAAGCCGCACTTCGCTGTCCCACGTCAAACTGCGGAAACTCCTCGGTTGCCAGCTTACTGGCCGAATAAACGGAAGCCCCCGCCTCATTGACGATCACGTACTGAACCGGATCCGGAATCTCCTTCAAGAGTTCCACAATGATCTGCTCCGATTCCCGGGAAGCTGTGCCGTTGCCGACGGAAATCAGAGTCACGTGATATTTGCGGATCAGCTTTTTCAGCGTCTCCTTGGCGGCAGCGATCTTTGCCGGGGTAGTGGGCGCGGTCGGATAGATCACAGCCGTATCCAGCACCTTGCCGGTGGGATCTACCACTGCCAGCTTGCAGCCCGTGCGAAAGGCCGGATCCCAGCCTAATACGGTCTGCCCGGTAATCGGCGGCTGCATCAGAAGCTGCTGCAGGTTCTTTCCAAACACGGAGATGGCCCCGTCTTCCGCGTGTTCCGTCAGGTCGCTGCGGATTTCCCTTTCAATAGCCGGACCAATCAGGCGGCGATAGCTGTCCTCGGCAACTGCTTTTAACACCGGAGTCGTGTAAGGGTTATCCCGGATAATGATCTGTCTTTGCAGATAGGAAAGGATCGCTTCCTCCGGAGCCTCCAGCTTCACCGTGAGGAACTTTTCCTTCTCTCCGCGGTTTAAGGCCAGCACACGGTGTCCGACCACTTTGGAAACCGCTTCCTCATAGTGATAGTAGGTCTCATAGACGGATTCCGCATTCTCATCTTTGGCGGTGGATACAAGCCGTCCCTCACGCATGGTCATCTCGCGGATCCGCATCCTGTAAGCTGCCTCATCAGACACCTTTTCCGCCAGGATATCCATGGCCCCCTGGATGGCCTCCTCCACGCTCGCGACACCCTGCTCCTCGGAAACATACGCTAAGGCCTCCTGCTCCAGGGGCCTTTTCGTCATCTGCAGAAAGATCACATTCGCCAGAGGTTCCAGCCCCTTTTCTTTGGCAACCGTCGCCCGGGTTCTCCTCTTTGGACGGTAAGGACGGTACAGGTCCTCCACGGCCACCAGCGTCTCCGCCGCCAGGATCTTATTTTTGAGTTCCTCCGTCAGATTCCCCTGCTCCTCGATTGTGGAAATCACCTGCTGCTTCTTCTCTTCGAGGTTGCGCAGATAGTTGAGCCGCTCATCAAGTTTGCGCAGCACCTCATCGTTTAATGACCCGGTCGCCTCTTTACGGTAGCGGGAGATGAAAGGAATCGTATTCCCGTCATCAATCAGCTCGACCGCCGCCTGCACCTGCCAGGGCTTTACTCCCAGCTCCTGTGCCAGAACCTTAATGATATCCATCCGGTTTTTCTTCCCCTTTCTTTCTGTCGGTATCTGATCCTAAATCTGTTCTGCCTTTTTCCGCATTCGTTTCCTGCACACGGTTTGCCTTCAGGCTTAAAAGCCGTCTTATTGTAAGCTTCTCTTTATTATATCCGCTTCCTGCCTGCCGTTCTGCGATTTTCCCAGCTTTCTTTCTCCCGGACACAGAAGGCAAGGATTTTCTTGTTTTTTTAGATTCCCTGTGTTATGATACTTGCGCAGCTGATAATTCGTACAGACTATTTGAGGTGATTTCAGCATGAATTCTTACCATCATCCTTCCTTTTCCGGCGGGCAGCTACGCGGAAACGGGTTGTTACTCTTTGATGAATCGCCGGGGGATCCTTTCCCTCCCTTAAGCGGTGCGCAGGGAGAGCGGGCAGATACCTCCTCCACAGAGCTGACGGGTTCTTCTCCACAGGAATCACAGGGTCCCTCTCCGGAAAAACCGCAGGATTCCCTTCCCGAAGGGACACAGAATCCCCCTTCCCCGGGGCCGCAGGGTTCCTCTCCGGATGAACCAGAGAATCCCTCATTTGAATCCTCGCAGTTGCCGACAGAAACAGTCACCCCTTCTTCCAAAGAAGCGGGAAACGACAGAGAAGATGCCTCCGCTGCCGAAACCCGGGGAGAAAACGATGTTTCTTATTCCGAACGCAAAAACGGAAACGAAAGTTCCTCCTATGGATCCTGGAATGACCGCAGCGATTCTTCGAACTACGGATCCGAAAACGGAAGCAACAAATCTTCCGATTCTGCATCCCAAAACGAGGATAGAAACTCTTCCTATTACGGATCCCAGAACGGAAGCGGGAATTCTTCCTCCTACGGGTCCTGGAACGACAGCAATCATTCTTCGAACTACGGATCCGAAAACGGAAG
>CAZXSN010000079.1:0-3240 GCA_964643295.1 uncultured Lachnospiraceae bacterium | reverse complement strand
AATTCTTCCTCCTATGGATCATGGAATGACAGCAATCATTCTTCGAACTACGGATCCGAAAACGGAAGTGATTCTTCTTCGTACCGGCAAAACCCGGGAGGGTCTTATTCCGGCGGATCGCAGGGAAACTACCAGAGTTCCTACCAGAGACCACCACAGGAAGGTTCACGCGGCCTGTCCCTGGCAGCCATGATTCTCGCGGTGATTGCGGTTTTTACAGCCGGTCTGTTTTATCTGTCAATCCCACTGGCTGCCACTGCCCTGATTTTAGCTCTGCTCTCCAGAGGAAGAGGCTCCATCAGCGGCCGCAGCAAACTGGCTGTCATCGTTGCCTCCACCGCTATCGTATTGTCCGGCATTTCCACGGTCTATTCCGTCTATACGGTGATGACTACCCCGCAGCTGCGCAGTCAGCTGGAGGATATGTTTGATTATTTCTACGATTTTTACGGCGGCGAAGATTTCCGGTCAGACACTCCGGATCCGTTCATGGAACCGTACCAGAATGATACGCCGTATCAGAATAACGAACCCTACCAGATTCCGGAAGAAGGTCCGCAGACGATACCCTACCAGATTCCGGAATACAACTCCCCTTCCGGGAACGAACCACAATGGGTCATGAGAGGAGGCGTGAAGGCATGAAAATCTCCCGTAAGGAATTAAAAGCTGACGCCAGACAGCTCATGATCGGAAAATATGGAACGGCGATCCTTGTCCTGATGGTCGCGGACCTGCTCACTTCACTCCTGGTCTCCCTGGTGCCGACACTCAACCTGTTCGCGGCCAGCAGTATAAGCATCCTCATCAACCTGGTGATTATGATCATCCTGTTCTTTCTGCGGGTGCTTCTGAACGTGGGAAACGAATACTTTTACCTGAACGCGGTGCGCGGACGCCGCTATGCCGTCTCTGACCTTTTTTACGCCTTTCGCAATCAGCCGGACCGCATCATACGGCTGACGGCACGGCTGCTGATCAGGGCGCTTGCCTGCACCCTGCCGTTCCTTCTGGCGGTCATCTTCTTTCCGATCCCGCTGTGGGGAATCGAGACTTCCCTTTCGCCGACACTCACCTACAGTGTCAACATCGGCGCGGGGCTTTTAACCACTGTGATGCTCTTTGCCATGTACCTAAACTACATGCCGGTTCTCTACCTGAGCATTGATCATCCGGAGCTAAGCCCCAAGGAACTGATGCAGACTTCCCGTGACCGGATGCGCGGCAGGCGCTGGTTCTACGTGAAACTGGAGCTTTCGTTCTTTGGTATGACGCTTCTGGGGACACTCTCCTTAGGACTGGGTATGCTGTGGGTAACTCCCTACCGAAACATGACAAACACGCTCTTTTATCTTAACCTGAACGACAGAAGTACAAACCAGCAGTAAACTCAAAACGGAAGCGTCGGATCAACCTCCCACGTTTCCGTTTTTTCTCTCCTTACCGCTGCCAAAAAATCCAGGCTGGAGAAAGCCTCTGCCCCGTCTGAAAAAGTTAACTTAACAGATAGCGCATCATATCCGGGCCTTCCGCCAGGTAATTGCCGCTTTCTTTCGCCTCCCGCTCATTGTAGCGCCAGCCATGCTCCTGGGGAGCGGTGCTGTCATAAAACAGGTAGGGAACCGGATCCGACGTATGGGTCCGCACCCGGATCGGAGTCGGATGATCCGGCAGCACCAAAAGCCGATAGTCCTCCCCTGACCGATCCATCTGCTCCACGATCGGACGAATCACACGCGAATCCAGGTACTCGATAGCCTGAATCTTGCGCTCGACGCTTCCCTGGTGTCCCATTTCGTCAGGAGCCTCCACATGAATGTAGGCGAGATCGTATCCGTCTTTTAACAGCGAATCCACAGCTGCCTGCGCTTTCCCCTCATAGTTGGTATCCAGTCCTCCGTTGGCGCCCGGCACAACAATTACCTTCATACCTGCTCCGATCGCAATCCCCTTTAAGAGATCCACAGCAGAGATCATGACTCCTTTTTTATGGTAAGTCGCCTCGAAGGAAGTCAGCGAAGGTCTCGTGCCCGCGCCCCAAAACCAGCAGCTGTTGGCCGGGTTTAATCCCTTTGCCCTGCGTTCCTGGTTAAGCGGATGCCGCGATAAGATCTCAAAACTTTTTTTCTGCATCTGAAGAAGCGTTTCATCTTTGGGAAGCCACGGCCCGATCACTTCTCCCAGGTGATCATGCGGAGCGGACAGCTCCACCACTTCTCCGTCCTTCCAGATCAGGCAGTGCCGATAACTCGTGCCGACATAGAAGCGATAGGTATCATCCTCCAGTTCCCTGCGCACAGCGTCAAGCAGCACCGCCGCGTCCTGTGTGGAAATCTCGCCAGAGCTATGATCAAGGATTCGCTTGTTCTCATACGGTTCCTCTTCGCTTAACGTCACGAGATTGCAGCGAAGGGCCACGTCATGGTCCCCGAGCGGCACCCCGATGCTCAGCGCTTCCAGCGGGGAGCGGCCGGTATAAAACTTCTTCGGATCATACCCCAGCACCGACAGGTTCGCCGTATCACTGCCCGGTTTCATGCCCTCCGGGATCGTATGCAAAAGTCCGATCTGTCCGCGCCTGGCAAGCGAATCCATCAAGGGAGTTTTTGCCGCTTCCAACGGTGTTTTTCCGCCCAGGTTTTCGATCGGCTCATCCGCCATCCCGTCTCCCAGTACCACAAGATATTTCATGTCTTACTTCTCCTCTATTCTTTTTTTGCAGATTCAGCGGCACCGCTTCCCGGACAATGGTAAGCGCAAAGCGGTCTTAAAATCGCTCCGGTGCGAAAACGCCTGCGGTTTCCTTTTAGATAAGAATACCGCTACTCTCCGCCCAAAATCTGCAGCTGGCGCACACCCTTCCGGCGCTCTATCAGTTCAATCATATCCGATACGTTTCCGGTCTCAGGAAGAACCTCCACACTGATCGAAGTGGAAGCAATCCCATTGATGGGAATGCTCTGGTGGATAGTCAAAATGTTCGCCCGATGCTCCGCCACCACCCTGAGCACGTCCGAGAGCAGTCCCGGCTCATCACACATCTGCAGCACAAAGGTGATCGTCTTGCCTCTGGCATTCTCATGAAACGGAAAAATATCGTCCCGATACTTGTAAAACGAGCTTCTGCTGATTCCCACCTGACTGGCCGCTTCCTGCACAGAAGAAACCTCACGGGTTTCCAGCAGTCTTTTCGCCTCCACCACTTTGAGCAGTACCTCCGGAACCGCCTTCTGCTTTAAA
>CAZXSN010000078.1:0-12743 GCA_964643295.1 uncultured Lachnospiraceae bacterium | reverse complement strand
CCTATCGAGACTCTCACCGATTGCACAGGCCTTTTTATAGAGCGAGAGGATCTTCTCCTCCTGCTGCTTATCTTCATATTCGTCGAAGAGATCCTGGTAGATGGAATCCTGATCAGATCATCCCGTGCTGTATATTTTAACTGTTCCTGTGCTTCGCCAAGTTTCATGTCACAGCTTCCTGGGGACAGCTGTTTTTGCGCCTTCCTAAAATCTATGGATCCCTAAAAATCGCCGACTGCATCTGTCTGTGCCGGTATCTGCGGCCCCAGACAGCCAGCAGATTCCTAAGCCTTTCCTATTATAACACAGCTTCGCTCCCAATGCCAACTTTTTTTCACTTTCCCCCCATCCATGCCGCTGCTTCAAAGACCGCCTCCGGAAGATTAGCTGGCTGTTCGCTTTGGTTTGGGATGTCCTGTTTCGCCTTCCGGATGGGGATGAATAGGAGGGCATCGTACAGCTGTCCATAAGACGAAGATCTGCTTTTACGTGTTTGTATGCGGGAGGAGCTTTTTTGCATATCCGGGGACACTTGGCAGACTTCTTCTCGCGGAAGGTGAAGGTCTTCAGCTGTGTCAGATTTTCTCCTGGATGGAAACGGAAGCGGAATCTAAAAGAACTCCGGGATTTTTAGTCCCGGAGTCAGGAATGGATTCGTTTAACTTAAAGGGAAGGATCCACTCGAAAGGAGGCTGCTTTCAGGACTGGCCTTTTAAGCAGAAATTCCCCTTTTTCAAGCGTAATCCTGTCCTTACGAATGAGATGAGCGTCACTCCAGACGCTTAAGTGACAGGGTGATGTTCTCGATCGACTGGGTGTCGATTAAGTTGCTGTATTCATTTCCCTCGGAATCGGTGGAGTAGGTATATTTGATTTCCGTATCCGGCGCGATATCCTGCGCGGTCACCACATACTGGGCTAACTGAGCGGTATCCTCGACATCGATGTAGGATCCGTCATTGGTCACCAGGTTCAGATGCAGATATCCGTCGCCATAGTGATCCATGCGGTCTCCTCCCAGGGAAGTATAGCCAATGCTCGCCAGGTTTTTGCCGACATAGTTGCGCACGTAGTAGGTATACTTATCCGCTGCCGGGGAGGTTTCCACAAGCTCAATGTCCAAAGCATCTCGGTAAAGCTTTCTGTCTACCCTTGCCACCTTAAGGTCAATCTCCTCGATACTCTGGAAATCAACCAGGTTTTCATACTCCTCGCCGTCCTCGTCCTTTTCGTAAGTGAGCTTGATTTCCGTGTTTGCTTCCGGCACCTGGTCCACGACGACATATTCTTTCAGGGCATCCTCGTTCTCGATATCCACGTAGGTTCCGTCCTCGGCGAGAAATACCAGTCTTACATACGCTGCCCCATAAGCTTCCATCCGGTCGCCGCCCAGAGACGTATATCCGAAAGAGGCCAGGTTCTTCCCTACATAGTCCTGTACATAATAGGTGTAGCGGTCCGGAGACGGGAAGATGGACTGCAGGGTGTGTTCCAGGAAAGCGGAAATATCATCGCCGTCGATCGTAGGCGGATCCGTTTCCGGAGTGGTTTCTTCGGTTTCTCTGGCAGTCCCGCAGTTGCTGCAGAAGTTACCGGTGTTGACTGTCCCGCATTCCGGGCAGGTCCATTCAGCGCTCTCAATCTCCGCGCCGCAGTTGCTGCAGAATCTTCCGGTGACCACGCTTCCGCATTCCGGACAGATGACTTCGCTTTCCTCTTCTGCCCCGGCCGACAGCCCGAGCATACATACAGCTGCTATTGCCGCGAAGATGGTTCCAAGTTTCTTTTTCATAACTCTCCTCCTGTTGATTTATGTTTCCCCTGACGGGCGAATATGCTTAACATATGGATTTCTACGGTTATTACAAACATTTGTTTTCCACTTTCCCCAAAATCTGGCGGTCTCCGCCCTAAAATTTGATCAGATCGATCTTGCCCTCATGGACCATCCGGTGGTGCTCGTGGCAGAGCGTGATGATGTTGTCCACGTCATCCGCGCCGTCATACTGGCAGTCCAGGATGTGGTGGGCCTCCAGATGGTCTTCACTGCCGCACACCTGGCAGCAGCCATCCCTTTCCTTGCCCTCTCTTTGCGCTTTTAAATCAGCAGCCGATCTCTTTCCCATCATTTATCCTCCTCGATTTCTTTGGTTCCCTTACGCAGGATTTTTTTGACATTCGATTCCTGGGTGACAGAGATGATCCCTCTGCCATGCTCCGCGTGTTTTTGTTTCGATTTCATGAGATCCTTCGAAATTTCCGCGGCCTGGGTTTCGGTCAAATTGGTAAGTACGGCAACGATTGCCCTGTTTTTCTCTCCTGCCATAGATCCTCCCCCTAAAACGTCGTCACGACGACATCCTCTTTGGCCGCCTGGACGGTATTGTTTCCGTATCCGATCGTTACGATGCGTTCCGTATCGACTCGAAGTCCCATCTCATCCTGGATCAACGGGACCAGATCCACTTCTCCCTTTGCCCTCTGCACCGCGATAAACTCCGGGGTCACGTTCAAAACCCGGTCACCCTTTTTCAGGATTCCAATCTTTACCATACTCTTAGCTCCTCCTTAAGATCCCTGTCAGTTTCGTTTCGACTCTTCTTTGATTGTCCGCTTCTCTCCCTCCTTCCTTTTGAACAGGTTCAGTTTAACATGTCCACGATCGCTTCTGGTTTTGCCGGTGCAGTGTTTGGCGTGGCGTGAATCATAAGAAGGGGGAGAAAAGTTTAGAGGTTGGTGAATAGTTCGGTGCCTCGGAGCCACCCCTCCGGCGTTGGTGGCCGCCCGATCCGGGGAAGGGAGCCTTATCGTTCGGAGAAGGTGTCATCCTTAAGGGGATGCGGATCGTTTTTCTGATGAAAGGAAGCGACGGGATGAGGAAAGCACCCAATGGGTGGGTCCCTAAAAGATAAGGACGATAGGAAGATACTCAGCTGTGGCAAGGAATGACGCAGCAGATTTAGCCCGCAGGTGGGATGGGGAAGAAGAAAGACTGAAGAATGACAACTGACTGGGGAAGAAGAAAGGCCGGGATGGGAATGGAAGATTTGTTTTCTGGGTGTGATCGCTTTGGTCTCCCAGGATGCGGATGTCAGGGAGATTTCCAAGGTGATTAAGAGGGATATTTTGTTTGCCGGGGAAAGATGAAGAGACAGAAGGAATGCAGAAAGAACGATTCGGAGGGAGAAATCGGCAAATATCCTCGAGCTGATACACAGGGCAGGAACGATGAGCTTAAAATGGAAAGATTTTTCCGAGAGGGATTATGTTATGGAATAGGCAAGATATAACCTGAATGAAGTCAGACAAATAGAACACTATAAAATTAAGCTAATGAGATACGTATACTAAGGCACAACTGAAGGCACTAGTACGAACATAGAATATGACCCCTTTCCAGCATGTTCATTCTCCTGTCAATGCCAGTTCAATAGCCTTACTGATACCTATACCCGTTTTGGCCTCTAACCATCCCCACTCTCCCGTGGGATTTACTTCGATAAAGTAATACTGTCCGTCTGCGAACACTAAATCAATTCCGCCAAAATTCAGATCTAGATTTCTCATAAGCGTTCATAATGAATCTTCGACGTGAGCAGGCAGCTGAAACGGGGTGTATTCCAGATCCTCTTTTTTCGTACGCCAATCACCGCGGATCCCATGACCATCCTTAAGGATCTTTACAGGAAACAGTTTCCCCTGCACATAGGTTACTCTGCAGTCTACTTTGGGATTTAGAAATTCCTGGATGAAAACAGGGGCGGATGATAAATCGTATTCCTGCAGATCCAAACCGGATACCACGTTGGAGTAGATGAACATTTCTTTGCCATTTTCCACATCGTAAAACAGGGCAGTATCCAGTGACTTCACGATGTATTCCTTTTCAGGATCTAAAGGAAAACTGGCGCAGTTAGAAACATTTGTGCGCGGAATAGAAAGTCCTGCTTCTTTCGCGCAGCATAACTGAAACAGTTTATTTTCCGCCCGATATGTACTTACAGGATAGTTGATCCAGACTGCCTTCCTGAAGATTATTAAGTTTCTTAAGAAGGAACTCCACTGCTCTTTCGCGAGCTGCTCCTGAACGGACAGTGGTTTCCCTGACTGAATTCTTAGAAAGACAGGAGCTCTGAAAAAGATGCCTTTCAGATTTTCCAACTCCGACATGTATTCGTCGTCATTTATAGAGATTGTCATTGACCTGTTTGAAAGATCGATGTTGAGTTTGTGCTTTGAGAACTCATCGCGGTTCAGCCCGAAAAAACTTTTTGCCGTCTTCCATCAGATGGAAACATACTAAATCGGTGGAAAAGTCAATCGAGGAAGATACAATTAAATAGTCTATTTTATTCACCCTTCTGATCCCCGCCAGTTTCTATATCACATTTCTTAGTCATCGGTTTTCTGGCATAATCGCTCAGCATCATCACTTCTCCGGTTTCGTCTATCCTCCAGAATCCATTTTTCCTGTCGTATGTACAGCCTTGAGGAGTTAAATCACGGTCCACATCGTCATACACCTATGCTTTTTCCAGTAAAATATGCCGTTTCATAAACCCTCTCCCCGCTCCTGTCATCTCAAAGTATGTTGGATTGATGTTTCTTTAAATAGCGAATGAGGGATACCCTGCTCACAAAGTATAATCATTCTGCCAAAGCCGCTTCAAAAGAAACAGGTAAATCCGGGATTCCGGTAGGAAGGAAAATCTGCCGCCAGATGAACTGATGGAATTTCCCGGTGGCCAGTTTAAATCCTTTCATCTTTAAGAGCTACTTTACCATAGTAGGCTTAGCTTTGTCAAGATGAAATCGAAACCGGACAATCGATCAGCACTCAGATACTGGATTTTTACTTCCCTATGCAGATTGACAGGGACTGGATTCTGCTGTATTGCAGCTGCTTTTGCCTGATAAACAAAAAAGCCTCTCTCAATCCTGTGCCTGCGCGTTTCCCCATTAAAATGCTCTCCAACCATCCCGCATGTAATTTTCCGCATAAAGGGAGTGTTTTGTATGCTTCCGCCTTAGGTTTACTGGTGGTCTTTGATGTAGCGCAGGATATACTCCGGGACCACCATCCGGTTTTCCGGCTCCAGGATGTCTTTATTTTCCTCATCGATATACTCCAGGATCTTCGGGCAAAGCTCAAAGCGCTCTCCCGCGCAGGCGACTTCCAGGAGGTGTTCATAGAGATCCTGTCTCACACGGGCATAGGAATCGGTATTCAGGTGTTTCGCGCACAGGCGGATTCCCTCATAGAGCAGGGACATCGACTTATCGTGGCAGCCCAGCTCATAGTAGAGATTCGCGCAGGGGCCCAGGGTATACTCGATCTGCTGCATGTCGGTGGGGATGATGACGGCGGATAACTCCCGCGTCTTTCTTACGCACTCATCCACCGCCTCTTCGTCTTCCTCTAAAAACACGCTGTACCAGCCGCAGACCAGGTAGTAGGTTGTCCTTACCTCGGCATAGGCGGACGTATTCTCCTCGATGAGCCTTTTCGCGGTATCTAACATCTGCCGGATTTCCTTCTGGCTGCCCCGGTCGCCTCTTAGATAGACAGTGGCCTTCGCGAGCAGGTTGTTCTCATACAGATGATCCTGATCAAAAGAAATTCCTTTCTTCGCGTAACGAAGGGTTTTGTCGGTCGCTTCCAGCAGCAGTTTTTGCAGGCTCCGATGCTCCGGCTTATCTGAGATATAAAACCCGTCCAGGAGGCTGTCATAGTAATTGGACAGCAGGTTGTAATAGAGGGCATATGCCTGGTTGTGGTTCACTCTCTTTGCGAATTTTTCCGCGGCCTCGACCGTTCTTTCCGCTTCCTCCCACCGTTCATGATCGGCATGGATCAGCGTCACTTTTTCGTATAGCTGCAGGATGGTACAGGGGTTATTGGCCTCCGGCAGCGCCTGCAGGTTTGCGGCTTTGGTTCGAAGCGGCGCGGTTTCGCATTCGGAGAAGATCTTCGCGGATTCGGTGAGGATATAGTCCTCCATGTAGGGAGGCGTATTGACGACGGTGATAAATCGAAGATTCTGGTACTCCGCGGTTTTTAAGATCTCCGGTTCCTGTTCTCCCTGCCTGAGAAGTTCCTGCGACTGGAAAATCAGGGACAAAAGCAAAGCGAAATCCGCGGGCGAATCGTCTTTCACCCAGGCATACTCTCCCTTTAGGACTTCCTTCATCAAAGCCTGCTCCTCTTTGCCGCAGTCAAGCAGATCTGTGTTAAGCGGGGAGTTTTTCGGGAAGGCCTGTTCGTTTTCTCCAGACAGGAGCTTTTCTCCTGCCGCGGACAGCTCGTTTTTTAGTTTCTTCGGGAAGTTGTTTTTCGTGGATTCCAGGCGGATGGCCACATAGAAGCTGCCCAAAAACCTTCCTGCCAGTGTCAGAGATTCGAATGGCCATCCGAGACGATGAACGGCTTCCTGGATGACCGGATGCATGGAAAGGACATCCCCGTGAATCGACAGCCACCCTTCCCGGATCAGCTCATTTAATTCCTCTTTGGAAGGAAGTTTGCTCATCTGCTGAAAGAGATTGATGTCCATGCCGTCATCGCCAAGCAGGGAGACCACTTTGAGCAGAGATTTTTTCTGAGCAGAAAGGGAACCCGCTTCAAAGAGCGCGTCGAGGATCGCGCCGATCGAATCATAGCGCTGCTGTCTGTCTTTCTCATAGGAAACTTTTTCCGGAGCGATCGAGGAAAACCCGAAACGCCTCGTAAGATCGGCAGCGGCGGACAGCTGTAAGTGGCTGTTCGCGATCTGTTTGGCGATCAGCTCAAGGATCAGGGTATGGCGCCCTACACTTTCCAGGATCTGCCGAAAGGCATCCTCTTCCTCTTCTGCCAGGGTTCTCCCCAGGTTTCCCTCAAAGAGGTTTCGAAGGGCAGTCTCATCCTCGATCGCGGAGAGTTTCATCTCCCGGCTGTTCTCGTAAAAAGGAGCCTGCCGGCATACGACGACCACCTTCAGATCTGTCGCAAGAAGCGCACGAAAGTCCTCGTCGGCTTCCCCGGAAAAGTTGTCGATGACCAGGATGCTTCTTGTACTCCTTACGAGTTCCTTCAGTTTCCCGATCTTTCGGTCAAAGTAGCGTCCCGCGGTCTCGCTCTCCTCTTCCCGGTGCAGGGTATTGATCTCGATATCGCTGTCGTTTACAAAAGTCTGTTCGATGCTGCCCCGGTAGTGGACATACAGGACCGTGTCAAACGATGAGCGGCGGTTTCGCAGATATTCCCGGATCAGGGTGCTTTTGCCGATGCCGCCCATGCCGCTTAAAAAGAGGCAGTTCGTATCCGGATCGCTTAAGAGCGAATCGAGGGCGGCGAAGTCCCCTTCACGCCCATAAAAGAACTTCGCCCGGGTGATGGACGTTAAAGGGGTAGAGAAAACGCGGGGGATCAAAGGATCCGCGTATTTCCCTATCCTATCCAGCGATTCGAGTACGGGCGCCATTCCCGGGTACCGGTCCGCGTAGTAAACCGCCAAAGCGTTGTGAAAGAATTCGCTTAAGGCGGAAAACAGGCGGTCATCGCACTTGCTGTAATCATAGCGCAGACGGGAGAAATCATAGACTGCATCCCCTTCACAATCCGGTGACCCCGGCGTTTTGCCAAACAGCAGGAAAAACAGTAAGGCTCCTACGCCGTAGACATCTGTATGAGGTCCTAACCGCCTGCGGTTCCCGGTCACAAGCTCAATCGGGGCAAAGCCTCTCGAGAAGGAAAGTTTCTGGCTGCTTTCCAGCGTTCCTCCCGAGATTGTAAGGTCCTTAAGGGGCAGAAGCGAATCGAAATCGAAAAGCTGCACCTGCTTTTGATAGCCGTCCAAAACGAGGACATTGTCCGGCTTTATATCAAGGTAGAGATACCTCTGTGCGTGGATTTGCCCCAGAACAAAGGCGACCTGTTTGACCAGTGTTACGCACTCCTTTAACGATTCCGGCTGATAGACGGCCAGGGACTTTCTGGAGGAATAGGCGGATAAAAGATAGACGGTGCCGTTGAGCGAAAAGACATCCAGCGGATTGGTCATGGCGGCGTAATTGCTCCCCGAGTAGAACAGCCGGTTCGTGCGGGAAAAGTCCAGGCGAAACCGCTCCTGTCCGGCGAAGAACGCCTCCCGGTCAGAATCCGAGGGGCACAGTTTCCCCGTCTCATCCCGGGTGACCGAAAGGGAATACGGATAGTACTCCTTGACGCGGTAGAGCGTAGAATCTCCCGTATCCGCCTCCCTGGAGACTTCATAGACAATACAGGAGCCGCCTCGTCCGATCTCCCCTTCGATGACACAATGGAAGGCTTCCCCTTTGTCATTGGAAAAGCATAGCGGTGTATATTTTCTTAAAGCTGTTCTGTGATCCATTCTCTTGCCCGCCTTTGTTCGTTATGCCTCGAGTATAGCCCGAAAATCTTCCAACCTGGTTTTGCCGGTACAGCTTTTCGCCTTCCCTACGGATATTTACTGCGCACTCTCTTTTACGGCGAAGACTTCGCCCATGTAGCAGCGAAACGCCTCCAGCGGATGATCGTCGTTGAGGGACCATAGGAAGATCCAGTCATAGGGGTTGCCGGCATACAATACCGGGTAACCGGCGTCCAGAAGTCTCCCGTCCAAAACGGCCTTGCAGCGCTCGCAGTCAGAGCGTTTGGCTGTAAAAAGAGCGGTCTTTTCTTCTATGCTTACCTTTGCCCAGTAAGCGTAAAAGGTCAGGAAGATGAGCATCTTGCGGATCTGCTCGTTGTCGCTTAACTCTCCCCTGACCAGCTTGTCGATGCTCTGTCTGCCGGGAAAGCAGTAACTGGCCCGTAAGGGCAGCAGGGCATTTTCGGATAAGACAACGGTGAGCGAACGGTCATGCCGGGAAGCGTAACTTTGCTCCGTGCCGTTGGAAAGACCGATGATCTGCGAAAAGACCGGCCAGGTGGGTAGGGGTTTCGTTTCAACGGGATTTGAAGGGGGAGAAACCACGGAGTAATCATCTGCGTTCTCTTTGCGATCCCGGTTATTAAACCGGTTGTACGCTTTGTCAATGAGGACTCCCTCGCGCACTGCCAGGCCGTCCGGCTTCGCGATCTGTGTCCAAAGGTCCCTGATAAACTTCAGCGCGGTCGCGTTATTATACCGGAAATCTTCGATTGTTTCGGTCAGAAACTGAATCAGTGTATCCTCATCCCCGATCCGGTTTAAGGACTCTAAGATCGTTCCCGTATAGAGCACATCGCCCTTGGGAAGGGTTTTTGCCCGTTTCGACGGTTCCGGGATCCTTTTGAGGATCCTTTGGGCGTCCTGGCAGGTGCGGCCGGTTTTCATACAGAAGTAGTAAACCGCCTCGGATACCGTATGACAGTCAAAGCCGCGCTCCAACTGTACGCAGCGAAAGAACTCCTCTGTCTCCTCCACCGAAAGGTGAAAGGCAAAACAAAGCAGAAAGGCGGTGGACCGTTTGATCCTCATATCCGGCTGGAACCATTTCGCGATGCTGCGGGGTTCCGCTATCTTCGCGCTTTTAAACTGCTGCTTTAAAAACTGGATTTTCTTTTCACTGTCTTTAGGATCCTCTTCGTAGCCGTGCTGCAAAAGAAAGTCCGTCAGGGCCTCCCCAAAGCCATGAAAGCGTCCGGCGATCTCAAGCAGGCGTTCCTCAAAGTCGTCATCATCCGGGGAGAGGGTTTCGGCATCTGTCAAAAGCATGTCTGTGTAGCTGCTCATGAAACACGTATTTCCTTTCTCAGGGTTAAGAATACAACGCCAACAAAAAAGATAAAACCATAACTAAACTGTAAAATTACAGAAGAAAAAGGGCCGCCCCTTTTTGATATGGCGGCCCCGTACCTTACAGGATATGGATAAACGCCGGATCAAACTTAAGCGAACAGGTTTCGTTCACCTCAAAGATCCGCTTGTTTTTGGGGTTGTAATCGGTAAGCTTTACTAAAGTGTCACCCACCATCACCTGATAATTTTGATAGCTCCCCATAAAGCGGCTTAAAATGACCCGGCAGGGAAGCCCGCCGGAGTCCGCAAGTGTAGCCGCTTCCGGGCGAAGCACCGCCGTATAGGTCTCTCCCGCCTTCATTTCCGGTTTCGCGGGCACTTTCGTTTTATTTCCTTCGATGTTCAGGATGGCGAACGCCCCTTCCGTGCCGACCATCGTGCCTTTGAGAAAGTTGGCCTCACCGATAAAATCCGCCACGAACTCGCTGTTTGGCTGATAGTAGACCTCCTGCGGGGTGCCCATCTGGGCGATCACGCCCTGGTTCATGATGATGATGTGATCGCTAAGCGCCATGGCCTCGCTTTGATCATGCGTCACATAGATGGCCGTGATGCCGACCTCCTGCTGGATTCTTCTGATCTCCGTGCGCATGGTGACACGAAGCTTGGCGTCCAGGTTGGAAAGCGGCTCGTCAAACAAAAGCACCCCGGGTTCGAGAACTAAGGCCCTGGCAAGTGCCACCCGCTGCTGCTGGCCGCCGGAAAGCTGGTTGGTCATTCGCCCTTCCATTCCGCTTAATTCCACCAGGTCGAGGATATGCATCACGCGCTTGCGGATCTCCTCCTTGGGGAGTTTGCGCAGTTTCAGCCCGTAGGCGACGTTGTCGAAAACGTTGTAGTGCGGAAGCAGTGCATAACTTTGAAACACCATCGCGGTATCGCGCTTGTTGGGCGTTAAGGCGTTGATCGGTTCCCCGCCCAGGTAGATCTCCCCCTCGTCCGGGCTTTCAAAGCCGGCGATCATGCGCAGGGTGGTAGTCTTTCCGCAGCCGGAGGGACCTAAGAGCGTGACAAAGGAACCCGGTTCGATGTCCAGCGACACATCCTTTACCGCATAAAAGTCTTTTCCGGTTTTGGGATCCTGATAGATCTTGGAGATGTGCTCCATCCGGATTCCCTTCTTGGTCTTGGCCATTTCACGATTCCTCCTTTATCTTTCTGCTGGTTCCGAAGAAGCGCATGAACAGGTTCATCAGAAGCACCGCCCCGTAGGTGATGAGAATCAGGATCGAGGCGAACGCGCAGGCGATCGAATAGGATCCTTTTTCCGCGAACTCATTGATCTGCACGGTGATGAGCAGATACTGCGGCGTCACCAGCAGGATAACCGCGGAGATGGCGGTGATGCTGCGCACAAAGGCGGTGACCAGACCGCTGAGAAACGAATCCTTGATCAGCGGCAGCGTCACGGTCATGAACACCTTAAAGCTCCCCGCGCCCATGTCGTAGGCCGATTCCTCGATCGACTTGTCGATCTGGCGCAGAGCCGAAATCCCGCTTCTGATACCGGTAGGCAAAGACCGCACGATGAACACGATCACCAGGATGACGCCGGTGCCGTAGATGCCCTGCAGGATGCCGGTATGGAAGATCCCTCCGGAAAATCCGCGGATGTACCCGACGCCAAGCACCGTGCCCGGGACGGCCATCGCCAGCATGGAGACGGTTTCAATGAAGCCCTTCCCGGGAAACTTCTTCTTTACCACCAGGTAGGAGATGATCATGCTCAAAAGCGCGGTAATCGGCGCGGCAATCAGGCTTAGGACAAACGAATCCTTGAAGGCTTTGAGTCCTTTGTACCTCGTAAAGACCTGCTTAAACCACTTAAGGGTCAGCGGCGTGAACTTGTATCCCCAGGTGGGGAAAAGCGCCCCGAGGGGCACACAAAGGTACATGAGGATGACAAAGGCAGCCGCCAGGGTGCAAAGCAGCGTCAAAGGACGCGTGACGCTCTTATCTGAGATCAGCATCCTTGCCCGGGAGGCCTTGCCGGTTAAGGTTGCCGCCGTCTTCGCCTCCAGATAGTATTTCTGCACCGCGAACATCAAAAGCGTGATGGACAAAAGCACCACAGACATGGCCGCCGCTCCCTGTTTATCGTAGGCTCCGGTGATCTGCAGATAGATCGTGGTCGCCAGGGTGTCATAGGAGCCGCCGATGATCATCGGGTTGGCAAAGTCGGCGATCGACTCGATGAAGGTGACCAGAAAGGCGTTTCCCAGGCCCGGAAGCAAAAGCGGCAGCGTCACACTCGTAAACACCTTCATGCGTCCGGCGCCCATGTCTCTGGCCGCCTCCTCCAGGGAGGGGTCGATGTTTTTCAGAAGACCTTTGAGCATCATGTAGCAGACCGGGAAAAAGGTCAGCGTCTGTACGATCACAATGCCCCAGAAGCCGTACACGCTGTTGTCGTAAATATGCAGTAAAAAGCGGGTGATGAGTCCTGCCTTGCCAAACAGCATGATCATGGAGAGGCTCAGCACGAAAGGCGGCGATACGACCGGCAGCATCGAGACCACTTTAAACAGTCCGCCCACCGCTTTGCCTACCTTTACGTAGACTTCCACGTAGGCAAACAGAAGGCCGATGGCGGTGGATAAAAGGCCCACCAAAAATCCCACCTTCAGGGTATTCGTGATGGCCGTGCGGAAGTTTTTCATCGCCAGCACCCGCTTAAAAATATCCAGTGTCAGGCCGTTTTCATCCACCACGCTGTCCACCAGCAGGATGGCTAACGGGTAGAGAATAAACAGCGTCAAAAAGGTAATGAGAACGACGATGGTTCCCACCATGATCGGGTCCGCCATCAGCTTTTTCCTATCCAGCGCAGCGCCCTGTTTTTTTGCCATGGAAACCCTCCTCTCTTTTTCTGCCCGTTTTCGGGCGAATTTTGTTCCCGAATCTGTAAGCCAAAACGCTTACAGTTGAAAAAGCTTAAGCCTAAAAAAGGGGATCACC
>CAZXSN010000077.1:0-12930 GCA_964643295.1 uncultured Lachnospiraceae bacterium | reverse complement strand
GACGGCGGAGAGGGTAGATTGGGGAAATTTATTATGCGCAGAAAACCGGTTTGAAAAAATTGAGACAGGGTAATGGTAAAGGGAAAAGTGAGACTTGGTTTTCAGGCTATCGGTCGGTTACTCGGGGTAACCTCCCAGGGATTGTACTCGGGAAAGGAAAAGAGAGCAGGCGCCTCAAGGTTTTCACGCCCAGACGTTGTTTTGGGCTTCCTAACCTGGGATCTTCTGGAAGCGAAGGATCAGAGAGAACCCTTTTCGCCGGGATCGATGCTTCCGGGAGAAACACATAGAAAGGTAGGAACGCGTGATCCCACGAAGGAGCGGGCTGAGAGTTAAGGACTGAGTGCCAGTGCTTCCCTGCTCCGGTGCTTTCAGGGGAACACTTCCGGCTGCAGCTGCAGCGTATTTTAAGCTCCGGGAGAGGAGGATACAGATCTGCCGCTGAATCCTGGCCGCGGAGGGCTGACGGCGGAGAGGGTAGATTGGGGAAATTTATTATGCGCAGAAAACCGGTTTGAAAAAATTGAGACAGGGTAATGGTAAAGGGAAAAGTGAGACTTGGTTTTCAGGCTATCGGTCGGTCACTCGGCGTGTCCTCCCGGGGATTGTACTCGGGAAAGGAAAAGAGATCAGGCGCCTTAAGATTTTCGTGCCCAGACGTTGTTTCTGTCTTTGTGACCCGCGGTTTTCTGGAAGGGGGAACCAAAGAGAATCTTTTCCTCCGGGATCGATGCTACTGGGAGGAACACATATAAAGGTAGGAACGCGTGAACCCACAAAGGAGCGGGCTGAGAGTTAAGGACTGAGGGCGGGAGTTTCCCGGTTCATGTGCCTTCGAGGGGAGCACTTCCGGCTGAGACTGCAGTGTATTTTAAGCTCCGGGAAAGGAGAATGCAGATCGAGGATGTAGATCTGCAGCTGAATCCGGGCCGGTGAGGGCGACGGCGGAGAGGGCAGATTTGGGGAAAAATTATTATGCGCAGAAAACCGGTTTGAAAAAATTGTGACAGGGTAATGGTAAAGGGAAAAATGAGACTTGGTTTTCAGGCTTTCGCTCGGTGATTCGGGGTATCCTCCCAGGGATTGTACTCGGGAAAGAAGAAGAGATCAGGCGCCTCAAGGTTTTCGCCTTCAGACGTTGTTTTGGTCTTCCTAACCTGGGATCTTCTGGAAGGGAGAACCAGAGAGAATCTTTTCCTTCGTGATCGATGCTCCCGGGAGGAACACATATATAAGGAAGTGATGCGTGAATTTACATGGGAGTAGAGTGAGAGATGAGGCATGAGGGCCAGAGCTTCCCGGTTCAGGTGCTTTCGAGGAGAGCAACTCTGTATGATGCAATGTATTTTAAGCTCCGGGAGAGGAGGATGCGGATCGAGGATGCAGACCTGCTGCTGAATCCGGGCCGCGGAGGGCAGACGGCGGAGAGGGTAGATTGGGGAAATTTATTATGCGCAGAAAACCGGTTTGAAAAAATTGTGACAGGGTAATGGTAAAGGGAAAAACGAAATAAACGCGACTGGCTGCGATGCACATTTGAAAGGAGGTGTGGGATGTGAAGATTTTTAATGTCCTGAAGGCGGGGATTTTCTTTGGGAAGGCGGCCGGATTTCCCGGGAAGGCCTGGCCCAGGGGGCCGTGAACCCTGAAGGGTACCGCAGGTTTCGGACGGATGTTTATCCGTCCGGCCCCAAGGCCCGCGTCCTTTTGATATCTTAGATTTTCCGGGCTTTAGCCGCCTGGCGGCACCGGAAATTTTAGCGTCAGGAAAACCAGTCAACGGTTTACTATACTAAGGAAAGGAGACTGACAATGATAGTCAAAAGTCTGGAAACGGAAAACTTCCGTTCCTGTCCCGACGGAGTCTATGAGTTTGGCAAGGTGAACTTCCTGGTCGGCGACAACGGGACCGGGAAGACTTCCCTTCAGAATGCTCTACGCTATGCTCTGAACGGAAAGCTGCCGGAGGATCCGATCCGCCGCGGAGAGGATCATCTGAAGGTATCCCTGGTTATCGGGGATGGGCAGGATACCACGGTGGAGCGTGTGACATACGCCCCGGATACCTACCGGATCAACGGGGAGGATAAAAAGCAGCAGGACTTTCTGCTGGAAGTCCGCAAATGCAGGGAACACTGCAGGAAGGACGGTGTCGGCGTCCGCGCGGGATCGCAGTCCAACCCGGCTTTCTATAACCAGATGCCGGATGTCCTCTGGCAGTTTCTGCTGGAAGGAAAGACACCGGTTACAGGTATGCAGGGCGCCAAGGTCCTGGAATTAAAGACTGACGACGGGACCACTTTTTACATGGCCAAGTCGCGGCCTTCCGGTGTGCGAATTGACGGGAAAGCCGCGACCGCGAAGATGACGGGTGCCCTCTACTCCGACCGGATCGGCGGGGATGTGAAGGCGATTGATCTCGTCTCCTCCTCGGAGACGCTTGCAGGGATGCAAATGCCGGATGTAGCGAAGTACCTGATGGGACTGCTTCCGGTATCCATTGATTTTGACAGGCTTTCCGAGCTGGCCAGCTTTACGCAGGAGGAACAGGATCTTCTGCGTCCGGTATTCCCGGCATCCCCGGCTCCGATCGTTCCGTCCGATGTCGCGAACGCCTACAAGATGCTGGTTTCCGCGAGAACGAGCATCTCCTCCCGGATGCAGACTCTGAAGGCCAGAAGCCAGTTTGAGGGAAATCTGCCGCCCGTATCCGAGAACGATGTGCAGGAAAAGCTAAAGGAGCTGTCCCGGCAGGCCGCGGTATTTTCGAAGATCCAGGAGTCGTGGTCCATCTTCCAGAAAAGAACGAAAGAACGGGAGACGGCCATGCAGAACGTAAAGCGCTGGGTCCACGAGTACAACACCATGGGACCGCTTGAGCCGCCGCAGGGCGGTGAGCTCACTGCCCTGCAGGGACAGGAAGCGAAGCTTAGGCAGGCCATGCTGGAGGCGGAACGCGCCATCACCGGCTACCGCCAGTCCTGTGTTCCCCTGCAGAGGATGCTGAATAACCTTGATACGCCCGTGTGCCCGCTTTGCGATAAGCTCACGTGCAGGACGGATAAGACCGCGGTGAAAAGCGACCTGAAGCAGGCGATCGATTCAAATATGCAGTGCGTGAAGGAAACGCAGGAAAGGCTGTACGCGATGCAGCAGGAGCTGCCCGGCATTCTCGCAAAAGAGGAGGAAGTCCGCAGGAAGACCACCCTGTATCAGAACAAGGTAACCCTCTATCGCCAGATCGCGGATTTAAAGGCTGCGATTCCGGAGGAGCCCGCGCAGCCGGAGCCGCTGCCGGATCTTACGAAGCTGCAGACGGAAATCCGCCAGTATCAGAGCTGGCAGAAGCAGTATCTGATCTATGGCGAGTGCCAGAAGGCCCTCGAGGAATACAATCAGGTGAAGGCGCAGTGGGAACTCTACAATACCCTGGTCAAGAAGTGCGAGCCGAAGAAGGGCATGATCACAAATGTGATCCTGAAAGTTCTCTTCACTCCGTTCGAGAGTCAGCTGAACTCGTTTGTGCAGTCGGTTTACCCGGATATGGAGCTGTCCTTCCAGATGGGGGATGAGGGACTTAAGCTGCTTTGCAGGCCGCACGGACGCGACTGCATGCTGCCGTTAGGGGCTTTGTCGACGGGAGAGAAGTATCTCGCCCTGTTCGCGCTGATGGATCTGATCTCCGGGATATCGAACGTGCGGATCCTGGTGTTCGACAACCTGGAGGCGCTGGATTCGCAGACGCTGGGGAACCTTCTGGAGCTCTTTGAGTCTGACGGGGTGCAGGAGCGCTACGATCATATCATCCTTTCGGGAGTCGGACATGAGAGCATCCTGAACGCGCTCGCCAGGTATCCGGATATCCGTGTGATTAACTTTTAACTGCCGGCGGCTTTACGCCCCGGCGAAAGCCGGGGGCCGCCGAAAAAGGAAGACCAACTGCGTTTCGGAGAGGAGGAGAAGTGAAACGGTATTTTCTGGTCGATTTTCAAAACGTTAATGAAGGCGGTCTGAACAGCTTTCAAGGGCTGAAAAAGAAGGACCATGTGGAAATCTTTTACAGCGAAGAGCAGCGGATCCGGCTGCATCTTTCCCAGCAGCTCCTTGAAAGGGCACATTTAAAGCTCCATCTGCTTCAGAGCGCCTGCACAAAAAACGCGCTGGATTTTCTGATCAGCTGCCGGGTAGGAGCAATCCTGGAGAAAAACGAAGGGAAGAGACTCCTGATCGTGATCGTAAGCAGGGACAAAGGGTATCTTCCCTTAAAAAAACTGTGCGGGAAGAAGGTTCAGTTAAGGCTGGCAGATTCCCTGGCGCACGGCCTGAAAGGGAACGTATCCCCCGCGCAGAAAACGACAGGGGAAGAGAAAAAGGGTACCGGCAAGTCGTCTAACAGCGCTCATCCCGGGAAGGGACTTCCCGCTTACGCTCTGACAAAAGAGGGAAACGCCCCGGAGGCACATATCCGTGCTTTCCAGGAGGTTTACCTTAGAAAGTGCGCGAGGCTTGATTTCGGCGCGTACACAGATGAAGTGCGTGAACTGATTCTAACCTGCGGCAGTGAAAAAGAACTGCAGCGGAAGATGAGCAGACAATTCGCGAAAGGAAAGCTGTACTGCCGGATGCTGGCAGAGGCAAAGATCTGACCGGTCTAAGGAGCGGGACAGGCAGTACATCAATGGTTGGACGAGAACAGTTTAAAAGCAGCAGGATTACCTTTCCTCCGGATCCGGTTTCGGCGCTTAGGCGGGTAAAGCTGGATCCGGAAGTAAATGCTCATGCATTTCCAAACCCGAACAAAGGGGACTTAGCGGGATGAGGACGAATGATGGTGCAGCAGATGATGCGGCGGATTCGGTTTTAACCCGCGAAACTATCAGTAAGGGTATTCCGAAAATATAAGGATTAATTACCTGACGCATATATCTGGGTTTATTTTTAATGAAGGACTGTATAACAGATTTGAAATAAAATAGATGAATCTTTATTAGCATTCATCATTTCCCCTTTTGCGCCGACCTCGATGAGCTCAATACGGGATGGCGTGAGAAGGTATGAGGAAGCAGAAAGTAAATCACTAAGGAAAAGAGAGGGGTGAATGGATAATGTAAGAAAAGAGAAAGATAGTTGCATTTTTTGTTGGGACCAGTTATAATAAACCATAAGGAGGAAATATCATGGTAGATAAGTTACTGAACAATACTAAAAAAGTCGCTGCAAAAATCCTGTACGATAAGGGAGTCCGGAAGATCCTTGCTCACAGGGAAGTTTGTTCCTGGATTATGAGCGGAACGATTGATGAATTCCGCGGAATGGATCCGAAGGAGATTGTTCCCTATATTGATGGCAGCTCGGAAATCTTAAACGACCCGGAAAATCCAGAGGAATCCAACGCTAAGGGAATCAACGGGATGGAGAAGAGGGAAAGCCCGTCTGGCGAAGGGGATAACTGGCCCGACAGCCTGTTTTTCGCGAATAGCTCGAATGGCAGGGATCATGGACACATCCTGGTAAAGGTGGCAGGACAGAAATTGTCCGGTCCTGACTATATGGCTTTCAGCAGTGAGATCTTTAAGGACGCCCTGCTGCCGTTGAATCAGGAGGAAAGAGAGATTCCAGAACCGTATTCTAACGATATCAGCAAGGTGTTCTCCATTTGGATTTGCGTAGATGCGCCGGATGATGTCGGGAACGCCATCTCGGTTTACAGGATGCGCAGGGAGGACATTGTGCCCGCGATTCCGGATCAGGCTGAAGAGCATGACGGATTCACGGCTGTGTTGATCGCATTGGATTTTAAGACGAAATCCGAGTATCCGCTGTTAAATATGCTGAACACTCTGCTGTCGCCATACCTGGACGCGGAAGAGAAAAAGCGCATTCTGTCGGAGGAGTTTCACATTGAAACGGAAGGAACATTAGGAAAGGAGATCGAGGATATGGGGTTCATGTCTGAGTATATTATCGAGACGACCAGAGAAGCTACCAGGAGAGAGGATTCCCGGAACTTCGCGATCCGGATGCTTCGCGAAGGGAAATATTCCCACCAGGAGATCTCAAAAATAGCGGACCTCTCTGTTGAGGAAGTTCTGGCGATTGAAAAGGAATTGTCCTCGGCGCAGGAGTGATCGGCTGTACGTTTGCTTCGGATTGTAAACGCCATTTGGCCAAAACATTTGAAGGAAAGGGCCTGCTTCGCAGGCCCTTTTGAGAAGTTTATCGGCGGATTGTCGGAAATTTTGGGCATGGGAAATCTGTTTTGAACGAAATCGAAGCCATGCTGTGACGGCTTGCGTTCTCTTTGCCGTTACAGCAGTGCCTGCACACGATTTCGGTTACGTCCTTCCACATCCCCGATTCGTATATTGCCTTGAGAGAGGATATCCTGAGCGGTCTTTAAATTCCATCTCATTCCCTGTTGATTTATCCTGTTTTACGTGTTCCGCAAGGTTGCCTTTTCCGTTGTCGCCTCAATGGGTCCGCTTTCGCGAATGGACCTAATAGAAGTGGAGATCACACCGCCAGAAAAGCTTTTGTTTCGGCTTCCAGTCTGTACCGGATCAGTGTATCCGGGACAGTGCTGACTCCCCATTTGGCTGCGAGGCGAATACCAGACAGGACTTTGTGAACCTGGCGGCTGAGTGGATCAGCCTCTGTGGTGGGAATATTATATCATTATAAATATCAGAAATTTTGCAATCATTGTAGATAGACCATTCTCTTTTGAGAAACGCCTTCCTGACCAGGATTATAGCGCTACTAAACAAGCGCGTAAACATAAAAAATTTCAATTCCCTCTTGCATTCATGAACTTTTGTTCTTATAATAAAGGCAAAAGGCCCGAAGCATGGCCGCGTTTCGGCGGCAGAGAAGGATCGCATCAGGCACACCTTTGATCTGGGGAGGAGGAAGGAAAGATGCAGGAGACGTCAGGGCAGCCCGCCGCGGGGGTGACAGTGGGAGAAGTACAGGGAACCTGCGGGAAAGTTGCCGTGGGATGCTGGTATACCTCAAACGGAAGATGTATCCCGAAGATGATCAGATACGAGGATGAGGACGGGAGTATCCGGACGGTCACGGGCATCCGCGTCATCTCGGAAGAGAAAAAATATTATAACGGGAACCTGCTGGAGGCATTCATCTGCAAGGCAAAGGACGGGGACCGGGAAAAACTGTTTGCCCTCCTCCATCACTCGGGCACCAACGTCTGGCGGCGTCTGACGGTGCCGGAAGAGGAGAGTAAGGATCAGGAGACTGAGAGAAAGGATCAGGAAACGGCAAGCCAGCAAACTGCGTCCCAGGCAAAACCGCCTCAGGAAGATGCGCCGCGAAGAGAGGTCGCTCCGGAAGATCTGGACATGGAAAATCCGCCAAAGGCAGGTTATCCGGATATCATCATCTCGTTTGTGGACAACAACTGTCTGTCCATCCGCTTCAAACACAAGGCTTGTGAGTCCATGAACAAGAACGTATGCGACTGGAAGGATTCGAAAACCCAGCTGGATGGAAAGAAGGACTGGTGACAGAAAATCAGTGCAGACAAAGGCGCGGGCGGCGGAATATTAAGGAAAAAGCGGGAACAGGGCAAATGCGTAAGATTGAGGGGCCTTTAGCATAAGCGTTGTGAAAATGCTGGTGTCTGAGGAAGGCCTAAGAAGAGACAGACCTTTTCATCGATGGTTATTGGCAGGGCGAGCATATGGTCGCTCTGAGGGAAGCCCATCCTCCCTGAGGGAAGGTAAGGCGCCAGGTATCCGAAAGAGGGATGGATGGAAGAAAGCGCCTCGTGTGTCTTTCGTCAGCCTCCTTTTTGAGGGCTTCTTAAAGCCGCGGCAGCTCGGAAAAAATCCGAAAGCTGATCTTTCACCTGCAAAGAAAAAACGGCGTTTTGTGGGAGACGACGGCACGTTGTGGGAGCAATAAGCGGCACAGTCCCGTAGACGGCGGCACACTGCGGGGGTCAGAAAAGCGCATTCCGGGAGGTGGCGGCGCGATACGGGAGCAATGTGCGGCACGTTTCAGGAGGTGGCGGCGCGTTCCGGAAGAAGCGCGGCGCACTGCGGGAGCCAAGGGCTTTAGACTGGTCCGTTTCGCTTTTTTCGAAGATAGCTGGAAGGGAGAACCAGACCGTATGACTTTTGAGATGAGACTGGACGCGGATCCTATGAGAATGATGCTGGAGGGAAGAAAGACCATCGAACTTCGCCTGCTTGACGGGAAGCGAAGGGAGCTGTCCGTTGGCGACCGGATTGTTTTCATCAACCGGACAAATCCTGATGATCTCTTACGTGTCCGAGTAAAGGCTCTGCACCGTTTCAGGTCTTTTCAGGAGCTGTATGAAAAGCTGCCGCTTCTTAAATGCGGCTATACAGAAGATACCGTAAAAACCGCCTCCCCGGCAGATATGGAAGTCTATTATTCGAGGGAAGAGCAGAGCCGGTTTGGTGTGCTGGGAATCGAGATTGAGAAGGAGGACTCCTAAAAACCGAAGGCTGATGCTGTCCGTTTTGCACGAGGCCGCTTCGCTGCGGCTGCTTAAGGTTCGAAGAGATCTTATGGGGCAAGTCATCCGCAAGGATGAGTGATTTGAAAAAATATCATCAGATCCTTACAAAAGTAATCAGGAGAGAGTGTACTATGAAAACCAATTCTTAGGAGGACTTTCTTATGGCAAATACTTTAGTTCAGTTTTGGGCGGACGAGACCTAGCGAATCAAAAGCTGCCAGTATCTGCGAAAGGCTCGGCATTGATCTTCCAACCTATCTTAGAATGTGTGTGGCAAGACTTATCGAGGAAAACGGAATTCCATTCAATAGGAAACCTGACAGCGAACCCGAAAATCCAGGCAGGGCTGCGATGAAAGCTGCCAGCTGTATCGCCTTGGAAACTGGAATATCTGATATGACGCTGGACGAGATCAACGCGGAAATCTCCGCCGCGAGAGGATAATGAAACGGTATGAAATATTATGCGGTAATAGATACAAATGCACTGGTTTGCGCTATGCTGAAGTGGGATTTTGTTCCGGGCAATGTGTTGGAACTTGTCTTCGCCAGGACGATCGTGCCGTTACTGAATGCTGACATCGCGGCGGAATACAGAAAAGTACCTGCCCGGCCGAAGGTAGGATTTACAGCGGATATCATAGGTGTTGTTGGCGAACTGGAGCGGCCAGGTATTTTGGTCGGCCATTTCAGGGTTTGGGGGTGCCTGTCCGGCTTTTTGGGGACCACCTGTAGCCAAACAGGCGGAGTCAAAGTCGCCGAAATCTTCAAAATCAGAAGGGGAAGAGACTGAATTCTCTTCCCCTTAAAAATGCCTGGAAGGATCATCGAACAAGAGTACCGGAAAGAGGCTTAGATTCTCCCGCCCAGGAAACGCATCGTCGATGCGCCTTCGCCCATTTTTCCTCCAATCCGATCGTATACGACATCCCCGGTTACCTTAAGCGGCATGCTTCCCGCAGGCGTATTCATGACCATGGAGAATGAGAATTCATTGTCCTCAAGTTTTCCGTCGGTGATCTCTGCCGTGCTGCCGCCCGCAGAAGCGGTTCCCGTCAGGGTATTGCCCGTTACCTTAAAGGAAAAGGTCCCTTTCATCGGTCCCATGGGAGATTTGACAGTGACCTTATAGTCTCCTTCCACTTTGCTTGCCCGCATGGCGGCAAAGTCCGGGTGCGGGATTTTCTCCGTGTCAAAGGTTTCGTTGCGGAATTCCCCGTTGTAGTAGGGGAACCGCGCCACGTTCGCCCGGATTTTCTTAACCGGACCGTCTGGGCTTCCCCATAAAACGGTAAGCTCTCGTCCTTCCTGGGCATATTCTTTGTTAAGGAAGGCAAGGGAGATCATTCTGCGTTCATAGAAGGCGTAGGTCTTCCCGGTGGCGACACCGATGGTTTTGCCGTCGGCCTCAACCCGGTCCGCACGGATCGTAAATCCGGTTGATGCATCGGAGAGCTGACTGTATTTCTCGATCGGATCATAGGGTTCCACATCCGTTCCCCGAAACTGAGAGGCAAAGGAGTCGGCGACATCGTCGGCATTCCATTCCAGCGTCACGCAGGTGCGCGGTTTCTCTTCCCGGATCTTTAAGAGGGCCTCTTTTCCCGGGAAGTCATGGTGGAAGTTGACGCAGTAGCCCCAGCCCACATCGTAAGGAGTTACATAGGCCAGCTCAGGCTCATCGGAGGCGCTGCCCACCAGAGGCGGAAGCTGGCACTTCGAAGCGGCAAACCTGGCAAGTCCTTCCCCGCTGGAGAGCAGAGGATAGGCGAAGTGCTGGAGCTGGTTCGGGTATCCGCCCGGTGTGTGATTGAGGATGCTGTAATTTCTCGTTCCCTGCGGCCTGCCGTCATACTTTTCCAGGACATCGCGGATTCTGCCGTATGCCTTATCCAGATCTTTCGCGTCCCCGTGGACTTCGTAGGCCAGCGCTCCGGACATCCCAAGACGGTGAACGACCATGTCCGTGCCGCAGATCTTTACCTTCCTGTTTTTGGCGAACTTGATGTCATGCAGATCCGTCATGCAGGCCTCTTCGAGGATCTCCAGCGACTTCGGTCCGTCGATCTGCAGGAAATACTCATCCTGACAGTAGGTGCCGACAACATCCATTCCGCAGGTGGTGATAAAGTATTCCAGTACCGGGGCCAGCCAGTAGCTTCTGAACAGGTTTTCCCCTTTGCACATGATGACTCCGTCCGCGAGCAGCTGTCCCCGGTCGTTGCAGATCAGGGCATGTTTGGAATCCCCTTCCTTCATCAGGGAGAAATCCCGGTTGACACAGATCTTTGTCAGGGCCTTCGCGGCATCCGGTCCGGATATGTCGTACACAGGCGTATTGTTTAAGTTTACACCGAGCCACGCGGTACGCCTTCCGGCGAGATACTCGTCCTTAGGACCTGTAAACTCGTAGGGCATGAGTACGCCCAGACAGTTGAACGCGTAGAGTGCGCCCTCAAAGATGGGGCTGTTTAAAGAAAATTGCATGGGATGGATCCTCCTTTTTTCTTTTTATTCTACGAAATCCTCTCCGGCAGTGGCAGGGTAAAATCAGGAAATAGGAGGTTCCTTTTTCGTAAATATTTACGAATCGATAAGCAGAAGGCAGGAGAGAAGCAGGTACAGCCACATCCCTTCCGAGAGGTTTGGCAGGTCAAGGTGAAGAAGCTCTCCCAGCTTTTCGATGTGGTACTGCATCGTGTTGCGGTGAAGGTAGCAGGCCCCAGCGGCGGCGGTCAGGTTCTTTCCGTTCATCAGGTAACAGTACAGCTCCCGGATCCAGGGCCGCTTGTCCTCATTCTGTTCGTACAGCTCTTTTAAAAGCGGGTGGATCGTCCCTGCCTGTTTTCCCCATTTGTCCAAACGCTTACGAAGTACTTCCAGCCAGACATCTTCCAGGAATGTAACGCCTGCTTCAGAGAGGGTTTCCGCGGCCTCCCGGCAGACCTGATAAAGGGATTTTAAGTTTGCCAGAGAGGAGAAGGGGCTGCTGATGACGCAGCGTATTTTTTCCTTCACCGCTCCGTTCTGTATCCGCTTCAGAAGAGTATCTCTCCCGGAATCTTCCAGGCAGTCGGAGGGAAAAAGCAGTACGCCGCTTTCCTCATACCGGCAGAACTTCCCCCGGGGAAACAGCTTCTGGATCCGCTGCGAAAAGTAATACATCGTGGCATCCTGCCCGGGAGCGCAGGTGATGACAAGGATTCGAAAAAGCAGTCCCTGCGCGAAACCTGCTCTCTTTAAAAAGATCCTTGCTTTCCCCTCGTCATAGGAATCGATCAGGTCCTTCAGGATGGTATAAGAATTTTCGGACTGCTCTCGCAGCTGCCCGGAATGCTGATACGCTTTTTCCAGTACCTTTCGGATCACCATCAGAAGATCCATCTGTTCCTCGGTGAATTTCGTATTGATCTCCGTAACCCCGATTGTCCCGATCAGATTTCCGTCAGCGAAGATCCCGGCTCCCGCGATGGCATGTTTCGGATCTTTTTCCACATACATCTTTTCAGGTCGGCGGACCGCCTCGATTTCATGTGAGATCTTTCTCCATTCCGGCAGGGAGTAGAACTCATACGGGGTATAGCCATAGTCGAGGACGGGCTTCCAGATCGTCCCGGAATAATCCCCCTGAAAGTCCCCGGCCCAGCAGGAGAGGGTGCCGGAGCGGTCAAAATGGGCGATCGGGTTTAAGAATTTCTCTGTCCCGATCTGGAGGATCTTCTGAACGGAGTCTGTCCCGGAACCAACTGAGAGCAT
The DNA here is from genome assembly GCA_964643295.1 of uncultured Lachnospiraceae bacterium. Lineage (GTDB taxonomy): Bacteria > Bacillota > Clostridia > Lachnospirales > Lachnospiraceae > Merdiplasma. The sequence continues at coordinate 669 of CAZXSN010000077.1, read as the reverse complement.
CCGTTCATACCAGTCTTCGAGATCAAAGAACGCGTCCAGAAGTTCGCAAAACACCTGCTCTTTGCTTTCCGCCCGGACATACAAAGCCTTCGGCGGACGATCCGCATAGGATTTTATCTCTTCCTCCGCCACGTAAAGGACAGAGCGGCTGCAGGGCATCCGCGGTGCATACAGACGGACGCGGTCCACCGTTTCCCCTGTTCCTTCCCAGGATAAGTCGCCCCAGCCATGGCCTGCTGTCATCTTTGCTACGATTGCTTCTGTATAGTTCATCAAGCGGCACCTCCCTGATTTGCGCACACAGTCCGTCAGCTTTCTGATCCTATCTTGGTTCGTGGGTTAGGTAAAGCATCCTGTTGGGATTGAAACCGCTTCTAAGGCACTGGCTGTTTGGGACTTCTGTATGTATCTTATCAGTTCTCTTCTTGGTTTTCCAGAGGAATCTGGAGGGAATTTATAGAAAATGGGAGAGGGAACAAGGTTGAAACACAGTTCACTGTCTTTTCTCAGGCAAAAAACAAATGTTCTCCAGGCACGGTAAGAGAATACATTGATGGGGACTTTATCCAGGCAGGGAAGTAGACACACGGGAGACACCAGGCACGATCCAAGACTTTCGTTCTGGAGCAATCCGCCGGATGCAAAACGCAAGCTGCGGAACACAGAAAG
>CAZXSN010000076.1:0-13017 GCA_964643295.1 uncultured Lachnospiraceae bacterium | reverse complement strand
AATCGGCCACGCGGTTTTTCATCAGGTTCATGGGGATCATGGCAAATTGGAGGGAGGCGCCTCCCTGCAAAAACAGCACCTTATAATTTTCCGGGATCTGCAAAAGATCCCTTAAGTCCGCTTCCGCGTCCCCGATAATGCGGGCAAAGGCCTTCGAGCGGTGGCTCATCTCCATCACCGACATGCCGGTGCCGCCGTAATCGAGCATCTCCGCGGCTGCCTCCTTTAGCACCGGTTCCGGCAGCATCGCCGGTCCGGCGGAGAAATTGTAGACTCTGCTCATCGATAATTCGCTCCTTTTTTGTCCCCGGAACAGTCCATAAAGGAACCGCCTCGGGAAACTGTACCTTTTCAGATTTTAAGTCATTCTTTTAAGTCATCCTGGTCAAAGGCCTCGTCGATCGCGTGACCTGCCGGCACCATCGGGAAGACCTTGTCATCGCTGTCGATGATGCAGTCGATCAGCACGGGTCCGTTCATGGCAAGGGCCTTATTTAGCGCCGGGACAAACTCTTCCTTTTTGGTCACCCGAATCCCGGAAGCCCCCAGAGCTTCCGCAACCGCCACGAAATCCACGCTGTCGTTTAAGACCGTCGCCGAATAGCGCTGTCCGTAAAACAGCGTCTGCCACTGGCGCACCATGCCCAGCACGTGGTTGTTGACCACCACTTCGATGATCGGGATCTGATAGCGGGCCGCCGTGGCGAGCTCGTTCATGTTCATGCGCAGGCACCCGTCCCCGGCGATATTGATGACCGTCTTTTCCGGACGGCCGATCTTGGCCCCGATGCTGGCGCCCAGCCCGTAGCCCATGGTCCCTAAGCCCCCGGAGGTTAACAGCGTTCTCGGCTTCGAATATTTATAGTACTGGGCCGCCCACATCTGATGCTGTCCGACCTCGGTGACAATGAGCGCATCCCCTTTCGTCACCTCATAGATCTTCTCCACGATATAGGGGCCGGTCAGCGCCTCTGTGTTATATTTCAGCGGATGCTTTTCCCGAAGCTCCTTTACCGTCCTGATCCACTCGTCGTGGTTTTGCTGCGGGAAACGGGCGTTCAGGCGCTTTAACACCTCCCGCACATCCCCCAGCACACTCGCGTCGACCATCACGTTCTTGTCGATCTCCGCCGGATCCACATCGATCTGCACGATCTTCGCGTGGGTGGCGAAGTGCTTGGTGTTGCCGGTCACCCGGTCGCTGAACCTCGTACCGATGGCGATCAGCAGATCGCACTGCGACACTCCGTAGTTGGCGGCCTTGGTCCCGTGCATCCCCAGCATCCCGCAGTAGAGATCGTGGGTGCCGTCGAAGGCTCCCTTGCCCATCAGGCTGTCGGTCACCGGCGCCTGGAGCTTCTCGACAAATTCTTTCAGCTCATCCGAGGCGTTGGCGATCACCGCGCCGCCGCCCACAAACACGAAGGGCTTTTTGCTGCCCTCGATGAGTTTGATCACCTGCTCCAGATCGTTTTCCTTGATATACCCCTTGGAAGGGCTGACCGGCTCCGGAACCTGAGGCGTATACTCAGCGTAATCCGAGGTCGCGTTCTTGGTGATGTCAATGAGCACCGGTCCCGGGCGTCCCTCTTTGGCGATGCGGAACGCGTCCCTGACCGTATCCGCCAGCTGCTCCACATCCTTAACGATGTAGTTGTGCTTGGTGATCGGCATGGTAATGCCGGTGATATCGATCTCCTGGAAGCTGTCCCTGCCCAGAAGCGCCACCCCTACGTTGGCGGTAATCGCCACGATGGGCACCGAATCCATGTGGGCCGTGGCGATGCCGGTCACCAGATTGGTGGCCCCGGGGCCGGAAGTCGCCATACAGACACCCACCTTCCCGGTGGCCCTCGCATACCCGTCGGCCGCATGGGCAGCTCCCTGCTCATGGGAGGTTAAGATATGGCGGATCTCGCTGCTGTGCTTATAAAGTTCGTCGTAGATATTTAAAATCGCACCGCCCGGATAGCCAAAGATGGTATCCACGCCCTGCTCTTTCAGACATTCAATCAAAATCTCCGAACCATTCAGTTTCATGAATCTATCTGCTCCTCTCACACATTCTTCGGAAGTTCCAGAATCGCTCCCCGGTTGCCGGAAGTCACCAGCGCCGCGTAGCGGGCCAGATATCCGCTGTTGATCTTCGGCTCCCTGGGCTTCCACGCCGCCCGGCGTCTTTGAAGCTCCTCGTCACTGACGAGAAGATCCAGCCGCAGATTGGGGATATCGATGCGGATCAGATCCCCCTCCTCCACCAGGGCGATGGGGCCTCCCACCGCCGCCTCCGGGGAGACATGTCCGATGGAAGCGCCTCTGGAGGCGCCGCTGAAACGTCCGTCCGTAATCAGGGCCACCGAGGAACCAAGTCCCATACCGGCAATCGCCGAGGTCGGGTTTAACATCTCCCGCATCCCGGGTCCTCCCTTGGGGCCTTCATAGCGGATGACCACCACATCGCCTGCAACGATTCTGCCGCCCAGGATCGCGGCGATCGCGTCTTCCTCACAGTCAAACACTCGGGCCGGTCCCTCATGCACCATCATCTCCGGCACCACTGCCGAGCGCTTGACGACCGCCGAATCCGGGGCCAGGTTGCCCTTCAAAGCCGCCAGCCCGCCCGTGGCGCTGTAGGGATTCTCCACCGGCCGGATCACTTCCGGATTGAGATTCACGGCATCCCTGATATTTTCCCCGATCGTTTCTCCGGTTACGGTCAGGCAGTCTAAATGCAGGAGGTTCTTCTTGGTCAGTTCCTTCATGACCGCGTAGACACCGCCCGCCTCGTTTAAATCCTCCATATAGGTAGGACCCGCGGGCGCTAAGTGGCAGAGGTTCGGGGTACGCGCACTGATCTCATTCGCCAGATCCACGTTTAACTCCACCCCCGCCTCATGGGCGATCGCCGGCAGATGCAGCATGCTGTTCGTCGAGCAGCCAAGCGCCATATCCACGGTCAGGGCATTTAGGAAGGCCTCCCTGGTCATGATGTCTCTGGGACGGATATCTCTCTTTAAAAGTTCCATGACCTGCATCCCCGCCAGCTTCGCCAGCTTGATGCGGTCGGAGTAGACCGCCGGAATCGTCCCGTTTCCGCGAAGACCCATGCCCAGCGCCTCTGTCAGGCAGTTCATGCTGTTGGCCGTATACATGCCGGAACAGGAACCGCAGGTCGGACATACCTTGTTCTCGTATTCCTCCAGCTCCTCGTCATTGATCGTACCGGCGGCATGCTCGCCTACGGCCTCAAACATCGAGGAGAGACTTCTCTTCTTTCCATTTAAATGACCGGCCATCATCGGACCGCCGCTGACAAAGATCGTCGGCACGTTGATCCTGGCCGCCGCCATCAAAAGACCGGGCACGTTCTTGTCGCAGTTGGGAATCATGACCAGCGCGTCAAACTGATGGGCTTTGGCCATGCACTCCGTCGAATCCGCAATCAGATCCCTGGTCACTAAGGAATACTTCATGCCCTCATGGCCCATCGCGATCCCGTCGCAGACCGCGATTGCCGGGAACTCCCGCGGTACCCCTCCGGCCATCGCCACGCCCATCTTCACGGCCTCCGTGATCTTATCGAGGTTCATATGCCCCGGCACAATCTCATTATATGAATTGACGATCCCGACCAGGGGACGGTCCATCTCCTCTTTGGTAAACCCCAGCGCGTGAAACAGCGACCTGTGTGGAGCCTGCTGAACACCTTTCTTTACCGCATCGCTCTTCATATCTTTCCTCCTTAAACCTTCACAGCAGGTTTTTCTTTTCCAGCAAACATAAACGCCCTCAAGGGCAAATGGGCAGACCGAAAGTCAATCGGCAAAAATCGATCAATATTTATCGACCAGTCTCGATTTTTATTTTCCCTGTCCGCGGCCTGCCTGGATGCTTCTGCCCGTTTATACCCGCTCGGCAATCAGGTCGCCCATCTGAACGGTGCCCACTTTCTCAAACCCTTCCGAATAGATATCCGCTGTGCGGTATCCGTCCGCAAGGACCTTTCGCACCGCCGCTTCGATCGCATCCGCCGCCTCGTCCAAATCCAGCGAATAGCGTAGCATCATCGCCGCCGAGAGCACCGTGGCGATCGGGTTGGCGATGTCTTTCCCGGCGATATCCGGCGCGGAGCCGTGGCTGGGCTCATAAAGCCCGAACTTCGTCTCATTTAAGGAAGCGGAGGAAAGCATGCCGATCGAGCCGGTCACCATGCTCGCCTCATCGGAGAGGATATCGCCGAACATGTTTTCTGTTAAGACCACGTCAAACTGGGCGGGATTGCGCACGATCTGCATCGCGCAGTTATCCACCAGCATGTGCTCCAAAATCACATCCGGGTAATTCGAAGCGACCTCCTCCACGACCGTCCTCCAAAGCCTGGAAGAATCGAGCACGTTGGCCTTATCCACGCTGGTGACTTTGTGCCGTCTCTTTCTGGCGATGTCAAAGGCCTTGACCGCGATGCGGCGAATCTCGTTTTCGTTGTACTCCAGGGTATCCACGGCCTTTCGCACCCCGTTTTCCTCCACCGTATAGCGTTTGCCAAAGTATAAGCCGCCGGTAAGTTCCCGCATGATCAGAAGGTCAAAGCCCGCCGCGCTGATGTCTTCCCTAAGCGGACAGGCGGCGCGAAGTTCGTCGTAGAGATACGCCGGGCGCAGGTTCGCGAAAAGCCCCAGCTCCTTGCGAATCCGCAAAAGTCCCGCCTCGGGCCGTAAGTTGGGAGGAAGCTGATACCAGGGGGAGGTCTTCGCGTCCCCGCCGATGGATCCCATCAGCACGGCATCGCTTTTCTTTGCCAGATCGATGGTCTCATCGGTAAGCGGCGTTCCATTGACATCGATGGAGGCTCCGCCCATCAAAAGTGTGGTATACTCCAGGGTAAAGTCATATTTTCTCCCGGCGGCATCCAGGACTTTCTGCGCTTCCGCAACGATTTCCGGTCCGATCCCGTCCCCGGGAATGACCGCTATCTGAAATTTCATCAGGCTGTACTTCCTTTCTTCCAAAGACAACTGCGTTTATGTCCCTCCGCTTTCTGCTATCCCTTTCCTTATCGTGCAAAGCCCTGAAAAGCAACCCTCGTAACCTAACAGGCTGCCTTAAGTGTCAAAAAGGTGCCGGGTTTCTGAAGGGTAAGCAAAAGCGGCCAGCGTCAGAGAGGTTTTGCCCTGGCGCACACTTTCTCTATCTTAAGCGATTTTCTCATGTTTTGCAATACAAACTGAAAAAAAACGCAAAAATCACGGCCAGAACGAGAAATTCCGCATTTTTTTCAATTCATCGTTTCAATGAGGGAAAAAATGTGGTATACTTAAAAAGACAGGCGGGGAGAAGGCTTTCCTATTGGAAAGCTTCCGGTCCGTAAATGGCGGTGAAACGTCCGTCTTCCTTAATAAAGCAAAAGCGGCGCCGCTTTCGCCCGGGAGGATAGAGCCTTCCTAACCGGAACAATGGACCCCGAACGTACCATTTCCCCGCGCTCTTTGTGCTCCTTTGCTGCTATGCTCCCTGATTCCTGCCCTTCTTTCTGTAAGGAGAGAAGAACGCGTTCCAAAGGATCTAAGCCTTCCCCTTCGAATGCGATGGCAGAAACCGATGAAAGCCGCATGATGATTGGAAGGACGAGGTACTTGCTATGGATAAGACAGATTACCAGATACTGCATGAACTGAAAAAAAATGCCCGTCAGACGGCGTCTGACATCAGCAAAAATATACATCTGTCCGTCTCAACCGTGATTGAGCGGATCAAAAAAATGGAAAAAAGCGGCCTGATCCAGTACTACACCGTGATCACGGACGATTCGAAGCTGGGAAACGACATCACGGTGCTGATGGAGGTCAGCATGGAACATCCCCGCTACAACGACGACTTTATCGAGATGGTCAACGTCCATCCGAACATCATCGCCTGCTACTACCTAACCGGGGAGTTTGACTTCCTTTTAAAGATCTGCTGCCGCTCCTCGGAACACCTGGAGCAGATCCACAAACAGATCAAGGACTGCGCGGGGGTGCGCCTAACCAGAACCCATTATGTGCTGCGCACCGTGAAAAACATCCACTCTTCGCAGCCTGATCTGCCGGAGTAAGTTCGAACGCTGCCTAACCCACCCGGAAGCCTGCCTGTCTAACAGGTGCGGCCATAAAATAAATCAAAACCTTCCGCTTATGCGCACCACGCGTTTCCGGAAGGTTTTTGATTGCATCCAGGCTACTTTTTCTCGCCCAGTCCTTTTTTGTCTTTCTCTTTGCTGTCCTTGTCTTTCTCTTTTCCTTTTTCCTTGTCCTTGCTCTCCGCGGGAGCTTCCTCCGCTTCCTCGCCCTGATGCTCCACTTCGGCGATTGCTGATTTACGCATCGGAATCCGGCAGTTCTTGTTGTTTCCGAATTCCACGATACAGTCGTCGTCCTGGATGGAGATCACGATGCCGTAAAAGCCGCTCGTCGTGACAACCACATCGCCTACCCGCATGGAATTGATCAGGGCGGTCATCCGCTTCTGTTCCTTCTTCTGCGGCCGGATAGCGAAGAAATACATGACGGCGCCGATGATCACTATGTAAACGACCATCAGCATAATTCCGCCGCCTGCTCCTCCGGACTGGGCTGTTCCTTCTGCCAGTAAATTCATTGCCATGTTGTCATTCCTCCTGATTTTGTCCTTTCCCCGTTTCCCGTTCGAAAGGCCGTCCTTTGAGACATTGTCACTATTCTACACAATTTTCTCCCATTCATCAAGTGTTTTATTCTTTTTTTCGCGGCCCCGAATGCGCGGTCGGTGAAAAGTCCGTGAAGGCCCCTGTAAAAGCGCCAGAAAGACAGGAAAAAGAGGGCCGGATCCGTCTGCCGTATCTTTACTCCCGCTTCTTTTGTTAAAGATCCGGCCGCTTCTCTTTGCCTGCCGTGTAGCGCTCAATCTTGGCCTTCTTGTAGGCCCGGTAGCATCCTTCCTCGATCGCGGTGCGAATCTCCTCCATCAGGCGGTTGTAGAAATAAAGGTTGTGCAGCACACAAAGCCGCATTCCCAGCATCTCTTTCGCCTTTAAAAGGTGACGAAGATAGGCGCGGCTAAAGTACCGGCAGGTAGGACACAAACATCCTTCCTCGATCGGGGAATCGTCCAGCTCATACTTCGCGTTGAAGAGATTAAGCTTCCCGTCGTTCGTATAGACATGCCCGTGCCGCCCGTTGCGGCTGGGATACACGCAGTCAAAAAAGTCCACACCCCGATCCACCGCCTCAAGGATGTTGACGGGGGTGCCCACGCCCATCAGATAGACGGGTTTGTCCTGGGGAAGGTGAGGAATCGTAACCTCCAGGATGTGGTACATCTCCTCGTGCGTCTCCCCCACGGCGAGGCCGCCGACCGCGTAGCCGTCAAGATCAAGTTCCGAGATCCTCTTCGCCTGTTCAATGCGGATATCCTCATAGACCGCTCCCTGGTTGATGCCAAAAAGCATCTGCTTCGGGTTGATCGTCCCTTCCAGGCCGTTTAAGCGGGTCAGTTCCGCTTTGCAGCGGGCAAGCCAACGGGTGGTGCGTTCCACAGAAGTCTGGACGTAGGACCTTTCCGCCTTGCTGGGAGGGCACTCATCAAAGGCCATGGCGATCGTGGAGCCTAAGTTTGACTGAATCCGCATGCTCTCCTCCGGTCCCATGAAGATCGCGTGTCCGTCTATATGCGAGCGAAAAGACACCCCTTCCTCCTTGATCGTGCGCAGATCCGCCAGGGAGAAGACCTGAAAGCCCCCGGAATCCGTAAGGATCGGGCGGTCCCAGTTCATGAACTTATGAAGGCCTCCCAGCTTTTTTACGACCTCATCCCCGGGGCGCACATGCAGATGGTAAGTGTTGGATAACTCCACCTGGGTGCCGATTGTCTTTAAATCCTGTGAGGAGACCGCCCCCTTGATCGCCCCTACGGTGCCCACGTTCATAAACACCGGCGTCTCAATGACCCCATGCACCGTGTGGAATTCTCCGCGTCTGGCATGACCATCCGTCTTTAGCACTGTAAAGTGTGTGCTCATGGCTGACTTTTCCTTTCTGCGTCACATCTTTTCTGTAAAAATGATTCTGTACGGTTCTTTTCTTTGCCTGTAAGGTATTTATTTGTAAGCAAAGCATTTCTGTGTAAATTAATTGTTTCTTTATAAATATAGTGTGTCCTTATAAATATAGTGCGTCTTTGCAAACAGTGCACCCTTAAATTCCCATCCGCAAAGGTCCAGGGCGCTTCTTACCCGAAGCGGGAAGGTATGCATTATCTTTCATTCTGTTTTCGTTCTCATCTTTCGTTCGCTCTGTTTGCTGTCCCCCTTGCCTGGCAGCCTTTCCTTAAGAAAGCCCGCAGGGTACTCCCAGTATATACGCGGAAAAATAATATTGCAAGGATTTGATTTTTTCAAAATAAGTCGTATAATAAATGTGTGGAGGCCGGGAGGCAGCAAAGAATGCCCCATCGCGGGCAGTTTTTGCCTCTGTCACCTTGTACGGTCTGCTGCCTTGTGTCCGCCTCTTTTGCAGAGAAACTGACCATTCATGTGCTTCGGCGGGATAAGGATAAAGCCCCTTTTTCGCCATGAGAAAATATAAGGAGGTTTTCAACATCTTGTCTCAGACTGCTGTGACACAGGAAAACGTATATACCCTTGGAATCGATATCGGTTCCACCACCGTAAAGGTCGCGGTTCTGGACGGGCGGAAGAATCTTGTATTCTCCGACTATGAGCGCCACTTTGCCAACATTCAGGAGACTTTGGCCAGCCTGGTCCAAAAAACAATCTCCGAATTAGGGGACTTGACCGTCTGCCCGGTCATCACCGGCTCCGGCGGCCTTACCCTCGCCAACTACCTGGAGATTCCCTTTGTACAGGAAGTGATCGCCGTCGCCACCTCCCTGCAGCATTTCGCGCCGCAGACCGATGTTGCCATCGAACTGGGCGGTGAGGACGCCAAGATCATCTACTTTGAGGGCGGCAACGTGGATCAGCGCATGAACGGCATCTGCGCAGGCGGAACCGGTTCCTTTATCGACCAGATGGCCTCCCTGCTGCAGACCGATGCCCAGGGCCTCAATGAATATGCAAAATCCTACCAGTCGCTCTATTCGATTGCCGCCCGCTGCGGCGTTTTCGCGAAATCCGATATTCAGCCCTTAATCAACGAGGGAGCGACCAGGGAGGATCTGTCCGCCTCCATTTTTCTGGCGGTCGTCAATCAGACCATCAGCGGACTGGCCTGCGGCAAACCGATCCGCGGACATGTGGCCTTTTTAGGCGGACCTTTGCACTTTCTTTCTGAACTGCGGGAGGCTTTCATCCGCACCCTGAAACTGGATGAGGAGCATGCGATCATTCCGGAAAACTCCCATCTGTTCGCCGCGATTGGTTCCGCTCTAAACGCTTCGCCTGATGTACAGACAACGTTGGGGGCATTAATTGAAAAGCTCTCCGGTCCCATTCACCTGGCGTTTGAAGTCGCCCGCCTGGAGCCGCTTTTTGCCTCCGAGGAGGAATATGAGGAGTTTGTCGAGCGCCAGAGCCAGTACAACGTGGTCACCGATGACCTGGAAACCTATGAGGGAAACTGTTACTTAGGGATCGATGCCGGTTCCACGACCACCAAGGCCGCCTTAGTGGGCGAGGACGGATCGCTTCTTTATTCTTTTTACAGCAACAACAACGGGAGTCCCTTAAAGACGACCATCCGCGCCATGCAGGAGATCTACTCCCTCCTGCCTGAAACCGCCCGCATCGTCTACTCGTGTTCCACCGGCTACGGGGAAGCGCTGATTAAGTCGGCGCTTTTGCTCGATGAAGGAGAGGTGGAGACCGTCTCCCACTATTACGCGGCGGCCTTTTTCGATCCGCAGGTCGACTGCATCCTCGATATCGGCGGCCAGGACATGAAATGCATCAAGATCAAGAATGAAACCGTGGACAGTGTGCAGCTAAACGAGGCCTGCTCTTCCGGGTGCGGCTCCTTTATCGAGACCTTCGCCAAATCCCTAAACTATTCGGTGCAGGATTTCGCCAAGGCGGCCCTCTTTGCCGAACACCCGATTGACTTAGGCACCCGCTGCACGGTATTTATGAATTCCAAGGTCAAGCAGGCGCAGAAAGAGGGAGCCGCGGTCGCCGATATCTCCGCGGGGCTCGCCTACTCCGTGATCAAGAATGCCCTCTATAAGGTCATCAAGGTCTCGGACGCCTCCCAGCTGGGGAAGCATATCGTGGTGCAGGGCGGCACCTTCTATAACGACGCGGTGCTTCGAAGCTTTGAGCGAATCGCCGGCTGTGAGGCCATCCGTCCGGATATCGCGGGAATTATGGGCGCCTTCGGCGCGGCTTTGATTGCCAGGGAGCGTTACCGTCCGGAAAAAGAAACCTCGATGCTGACCATTGACCAGATCAACGCGCTGCAGTTTACGACCCACATGGCCAAATGTAAGGGGTGCTTAAACCAGTGCCGTCTGACCGTCAACCGCTTTTCCGGCGGCCGCCAGTACATCAGCGGCAACCGCTGTGAGCGCGGCATCGGCAAGGAGCGCAACAAAGACCATGTGCCGAACCTGTTTGAGTTTAAGAATAAACTGATCTTTTCCCGCACCCCTTTGGAAGAGGATGAGGCGGTGCGGGGAACCGTAGGGATTCCTCGGGTTTTAAATATGTATGAAAACTACCCGTTCTGGCATGCGTTCTTTACCGACCTGAAATTCCGGGTGGTACTCTCGCCGCCCTCCTCGCGCAGGATTTATGAGCTGGGAATCGAATCGATCCCCAGTGAATCGGAATGCTACCCGGCCAAGCTGGCGCACGGACACGTGGAATGGCTGATCCGCCAGGGGATCAAATATATCTTTTATCCCTGCATCCCCTATGAGCGAAAAGAGTTCCCGGACGCGCCCAACCATTATAACTGCCCGATCGTCACCTCCTACGCGGAGAACATCAAAAACAACGTGGAGGAACTTAGAGACGGCACCATCCGTTTCCACAACCCGTTCATCGCTCTCACCAGCTTAAAGACGGCGACGGATCAGCTGATCAAAAGTTTCCCGGAGATCCCGGCTGAGGAAGTAGCCGCCGCGGCGAAACACGGCTGGGAGGAACTTGCCGCCGCCAGAGAGGCCATGTACCAGAAAGGGCAGGAGACATTAAAGTACTTAGAGGAAACCGGAAGACATGGAATCGTCCTTGCCGGACGCCCCTACCATATCGACGGGGAGATCAATCACGGGATCCCGGAGCTTATTAACTCCTACGGCATCGCCGTACTGACGGAGGATTCGGTCTCCAACCTAAATCCCGTGGAGCGGCCTCTGATTGTCCTCGACCAGTGGATGTACCACAGCCGTCTCTACGCTGCCGCCAACTTTGTCAAAACCAGAGATGACCTGGATTTAATTCAGCTCAACTCCTTCGGCTGCGGTCTGGATGCGGTGACCACGGACTGTGTCAACGATATCCTCTCGAATTCCGGCAAAATCTACACCTGCCTGAAAATCGATGAGGTCAACAACCTGGGCGCCGCCCGCATCCGTATCCGCTCCCTGATCGCCGCCATCCGGGTGCGCAGGGAGCGAAAACAGGAGCGCACCATCGTACCGGCGAACATCACCCCGGTGTCCTTTACGAAGGAGATGCGGGAGACCTACACGATTCTCTGCCCGCAGATGTCACCGATCCACTTTTCCATCATGGAGGCGGCCTTTAACGTCTGCGGCTACCATCTGGAAGTGGTTCACGCCGATGAGCGGCAGGCGGTGAATACCGGTTTAAAATATGTCAACAATGACGCCTGCTATCCCTCCCTGATCGTGGTCGGTCAGATGATGGACGCTCTGCTCTCCGGCAAATATGACATCAACCACACGGCGATCATCATGACGCAGACCGGAGGAGGCTGCCGGGCCTCCAACTACGTGGGATTCTTCCGCCGGGCGCTAAAGAAGGCCGGAATGGAGCAGGTGCCGGTGATCTCCGTTAACGTGAGCGGACTGGAGAAAAATCCCGGGTTTAAGATCAGTTTCAACCTCTTAAGGCGGGCGCTTTCCGGCCTGATCTTTGGAGATCTCTTCATGCGCTGCCTCTACCGGATGCGCCCGTATGAACTGGTCCCCGGCTCCGCCAACGAACTGCACCGGAAGCTGGAACAAAAATGCAAAGACTTTGTATCGGCCCCGCATATCACCTATGGAGGCTTTAAAAACCTCTGCCGGGAGATCGTGCAGGAATTCGATCATCTGCCAATCAGCGACACCCCCAAGCCGCGTGTGGGTGTGGTAGGGGAGATCCTGGTAAAGTTTCTGCCCGCCGCCAATAATCACTTGGTGGAGCTTCTTGAATCGGAAGGAGCGCAGGCGGTTGTGCCTGACCTGATGGATTTCGTCCTCTACTGTTTCTACAATCAGAACTTCAAGGCCGAAAACCTGGGCACGAAAAAATCGATGGCCGTCCTGGCCAACACGGCCAATTCCCTTCTGGATTCGCTGCGAAGCGCAGCGCGTGAGGAACTGGAAAAAAGCGAGCACTTTGATCCGCCCGCCCACATCCCGGACCTTGCCCGGATGGCGAAGGACGTGGTCTCCTTAGGCAACATGACCGGAGAGGGCTGGTTTTTGACCGGGGAGATGCTGGAACTTATCCACTCCGGCACCACCAACATCGTCTGCACCCAGCCGTTTGCCTGTCTGCCAAACCATGTGGTCGGCAAGGGCGTGATCAAGGAGATCCGCAGACAGTACCCGGTTGCCAACATCGTGGCCATCGACTATGACCCGGGCGCCAGTGAGGTCAACCAGTTAAACCGCATCAAGCTGATGCTTTCCACGGCCCAGAAAAACTTAAAGGCCCAGATGGAGACAAAAGAGACCGTCCCCTATGAGCCCGCGGAACTTACCCTGGAAGTGGCCGCAGCGACCTGATGCGAAAATACGCAAACGGGAAGAGAAACCAAAGTTTCCGGGAAGGAAGCTGAAAAGAAAGGAAACTGACAGGAAAACTTAAAG
>CAZXSN010000075.1:0-13805 GCA_964643295.1 uncultured Lachnospiraceae bacterium | reverse complement strand
AAGGAGATCAGCTCATCCCGGAAGGATTTGAAGGTGCCTTCCGCCATGTTTTTGGTCATGATGCGCATGACATCCTGAAGCGTGACCGATCCCTCGTTGGTAAACCACCAGCGAATCAGCGTCATGGCGTCGGAGGCAAACATGTAGGCGTACAATCCGGTATAGAGATCCCGGCTTTTTAGGGCAGGGTAGGTGGCATAGAGCAGATCCACGATCTTGTCCTTGATCATCAGGATCATCTCCTCGTAGATGCGCCGCTCCATGACCGCATTCCAGAGGATGAGATAGGTGTGCCGGTTCTGGTAGAGAAACCTGGCAAACTGCTCAAAGCTGTCCTTGTAGGCGGAATCCCCCACGTCATCCGGGGAGGCGAGGATGAAACCGACGAGGGTGCGATTCTTAAATTCCTCCAGAATCCGCGACAGGTAGTTTTCGAGCAGGTCATACTTATCCCGATAGTATTTATAGAACGTGGAGCGGTTGATCATGGCCTCCTCACAGATCATATCCACGGTGATCTTTTGGAAGGAGCACCGGGAAAGAGCCGTAAGCAGCGCCCGGTCAATCTGATTTTTTGTCCTGATGATTCTGGGATCCACTCTGTTCATGATTCTTAAATCTTTCTAAAGTAAACAACACTCCTGGGGAAACTGTTGCATAAGCGATAAAAACGGAGAATCTATCGGTAGCGCTTTTCGGGAAGGCTTGTTAAAATAGTAACTCATAGGAGTCTTTTCTTCTGGTCTGTGGGAGAAAAGCAGCAGCCGGATCTATTGCCATTATACCCGTTCCGGATCCGTTTTGAAAGAGGGAATCCGTTTAAATTTGCCGAAAAAGAGGAAAAAACGGGATCGGCAGCGGGGAAACATCCGGATACGGCGAAGGAGACATAAGGAGAAAGGAAAGGAATAAAGCAAGGAAGAGAAGGAAGCAGTTATCATACATAAGAAACAGCAAGGAAAAAGCAAAGAAAAAGAAAGGAGCAGACTCATGAGTTACAAAGTGATGGGCATTACCGCCGGACGGAAAAACAGCAACAGCGAATATCTGCTTAAGGAAGCGCTGATGGCCTGTGAGGATGGCGGTGCGCAGGTGACAATGATCAATCTTCGGGATTACAAAATTTTGGACTGCACCGGCTGCACTTCCTGCACCAGGTCCATGTCCGAGGGAAAGTATACGGGCTGTGTGCTGGATGAGAAGGACGACAAAAAGAAGATCATGGACGTGATGCTGGCGCAGGATGCCGTGATCTTTTCGGTTCCCACCTATGATCTGATGCCCTGCGCGAGCTATTTAAGATTCGCGCAGAGAAGCTTAAGCTACGAGACGGCCTTCTTAGAGACGATCGGGGCGATAGAGCACAAGGACCGGGTGGCCGGACTGATCTCCGTCGGCGGCTCCACGAGATCCTGGCAGTCGATGGCTTTAGAGGGACTGCAGGCCACCATGTTTACGACGGATATGAAAGTGGTGGATATGCTGCTGGCCACCAGGGTGCCGGGCAACGCGCAGTGCCTGCTGGACGATGAGCTGATGGCGCGGGCGAAGAAGATGGGCGAGCATATCATGGAAGCGGTGGCAACCCCGCCCGAAGAGCGCAAGTGGCTGGGCGAGGAGGATATGGGGTGGTGCCCGAACTGCCATTCCAACGCCCTGGTATTAGGGGAGGTTCAGTGGGACGGCCTTTACTATCCGGTGGAGTGCGCGGTCTGCGGCGCCGGCGGCAACCTGGAGCCGGACGGCAAGGGCAGATGGAAGTTTGTCATCCAGAAGGACGGTCTGCTGAAAGACCGCACGACTGTGGAAGGACGCGCGAAACATCTGGAAGAGATCGGGAAAACCCAGGGCGGCTTTTTTGGGAATCCGGAAAATCTGAAGCTGGTGAACGAGCGCAGGGCAAGGTATACGCAAAAGACCTTTCCGGGGATTGACTGACAAGAAGGCCCATAAAGCCAATGCGGAGGAAAGAAATGAAAGTGACAATCACGATTGATGAGAAGGTGCTTAGCGTAGAGGAGGGCTCCAGTGTGCTGGAGGCAGCTCTTACAAACGGCATCTATATCCCGCATCTGTGCCATCATCCGGATCTGCCGGATATCGGTTCCTGCCGACTGTGCATCGTTTCGGTGGAGGGCGAGGAGGGCGTTTTCCCCTCCTGCAAGCTGAAAGCCCGGGAAGGGATGAAGATTACGACCTCGAATGAAGAGATCCAGCATCTTCGCAGACTTTCCATGGAACTGATCCTGGCGGCCCACCCGGAGGACTGCTCCACCTGCCCCAAGTACGGGCGCTGTGAGATGCAGACCTTAATCCAGTATCTGGGCGTATCCGCCGCGCGGATGCACACAAGGATCAAGGGATTCAAGCTGGATGAGAGAAATCCGCTTCTGGTGCATGACAGGAACCGCTGTGTGCTTTGCGGGCGCTGTGTAAGGGCCTGCAATAACCTGCGCGGAGTCGGAGTGCTGCAGTACAATAAGGCGGATATGGAAAGCTATGTCGGCACCCTGCAGGATCGCCTGTTAAAAGACGCGGACTGCCGGTTCTGCGGCGCCTGCGCGGAAGTCTGTCCGACGGGCACGATCCGCGATGTGAAGAACTATACGCCGGTGGAGAAGAAGGATACGCTGATCCCCTGTCAGGCGAACTGCCCGGTTCATACGGATGTGCCCAGGTATGTGCGTCTGGTGAAGGAAGGAAGATTCGCGGAGGCGACGGCGGTGGTGCATGAACGGCTGCCGTTCCCGGAGTGTCTGGGGCGTGTCTGCACCCATGTCTGCGAGGCGAACTGCCGCCGCGGAGAGGTAAACGAGCCCATCTCGATTCGCAACATCAAGCGCTATGCGGCGGAACACGCGGACAACAGTCTGTGGCAGAAAAACAGCAAGCATCTGCCGCCCACGGGAAAGACCGTCTGCGTGGTGGGCGGAGGTCCCGCCGGGATGACGGCGGCCTTCTATCTCGCCAAACAGGGGCATGAGGTGACCTTAAAGGAAGCCTATCCGGCCCTTGGCGGACAGATGCACTATGGGATCCCCTCCTACCGGCTGCCCAGGGAAGTTGTGGAGAGGGAGGCCGGGTATCTTTGTGATGCCGGTGTGAAGGTGGAGACGAACTGCCGGGTGGAAAAGCCGGCAGAACTGAAAGACAGCTACGACGCGGTGCTTCTGGCGATCGGTACGCATCAGGGAGTGCGCCTTCCGATGGAAGGGAATCAGCTGGACCATGTGCTGTTGAATTCTGACTTTTTACGGGACGCTTCGATGGGAAAGCCCACCGGCATGGGAGAGCGTGTGATCGTCTTAGGCGGCGGCAACGTGGCCTTTGACTGTGCCCGCACCGCTGTGCGTTTGGGGGCCAGGGAAGTGCACCTGGCCTGTCTGGAAGCACGGGACAGGATGCTCGCAGACGAGGAGGAGATCGCCCAGGCGACGGAGGAAGGCGTAAAGATCTATCCCGGGCGCACCTTTGAAAAGATCTGCGGAACAACCAGTGTGGAAGGCGTGGTATTCAGTAAGATCAAGAGCTTTACCTTTGACGAAAACCGCCGGGCCATCATTGAAAAGGAAGAGGGATCGCAGCACTTCATCGAAGGGGATACCGTGATCTTCGCGACCGGTCAGCGCACCCTTCTTTCCGAGGATTCCGGGATCGAGCGCGGGAGAGCCAACTCCATCGCCACGAAGGAGGGAACTTTACAGACCAGCGTGGAAGGCATTTTTGCCTGCGGAGACTGTATCTACGGAACCCAGACGGTGGTGAAAGCCGTGGCCTCCGGAAGGGAAGCGGCGGAAGAAATCGACCGTTATCTGGGAGGAGACGGCGATATCTCGGAGGTCTTAACCGCTTATGAAAAGCCGGATCCCTACATCGGCAGGGTGCCGGGATTTGACAGTCTCCCACGCGCGGAGGAATCCTTCCTTCCGGTCAATGAGCGCAGCCACGATATGAGACCGATCAGCGCCGGGATCTGCGATGAGGCGATCTGCGGGGAAGCGGCCCGCTGTCTGCAGTGCGACCTGCGTTTTGGCATTACCGGACACAGACTCTGGAGCGATTATACCCATGAGAGAAAGGAGGCTTCCGTATGAGTATCTTAAACAACCAGGCGGAGGCACTCGTGAAAGTGCAGAGCATGGGGAAACAGGAACTGGAGGAAATTTTCGGTACCTTCTCACCGGTAAAGGGAAACGTGATCGGTGCCCTATACAATACCGATACGGACGGCATGAAGAATCTCCTGCTGCATACCAATCCGGCGGGAGTTTTAACCGGCCTGAAGATTGTTTCCACCCTTACCGGAGCCTCTAAGGCGCAGTTAATTGTAAACTGCGAGGTAAATGAACAGGAGCTTGCCGCCAACGCGAACATGCTGGGCCTTTCGCTTACCATCGTGCGGGATGATTTTGTCCAGATACAGGATCATGAGGAGGATGCCCTATTCTGCTTTGATGAGCTGGCGGCGATGGCGGAAAAACTGATGGGAAGACGCTCCGGGGTTCTGCTTGCGGTGGACGAGGGCGTACCGGAGGAAGTCCCTTCCGATACAAAAATCGCTTCCCTGATTCCAACAGGAATAAAAGGAGTCCTTTCGGACCACGCGTTTCTCTCCCCGAATATGCTGGAGGAGATGACCGTGGCGGATCTAAAGAGCAAAAGCGGAGTGCTGCATACAATCAAAGAGGGAGAGTGCACGGTTGACCTGTTAAATAAGGAACTGGAAGCACTGCGTAAGAGAAGCTGCGGGCGGTGCGTGTTCTGCCGGGAGGGTTTATATCAGCTTGGCCGCACCGTCTCGGAGATCACGCAGGGAAGAAGCAAGGCGCAGGATATCGCGACCGCGAAGGAGATCGCGGAAGCGATGATGACCTCCTGCAGCTGTTCCCTGGGAGATCACGCGGGACTGCCGTATATTTCCGTCACCCAAAACTTTGCCCAGGAGTTTGAGGCCCACGCGAAGCGAAAAGAGTGCGCCTCAGGTGTCTGCCTGGCCCTGATTCAGTATTACGTGGATCCGGCAAGGTGCGTGGGCTGCGGCGAGTGCCGAAAGGTCTGCCCGAAAGACTGCATCGAGGGAAAGACCGGGTATGTATCCATGATCGACAGCTTTGGCTGCAGCCGCTGCGGGGAGTGCCTGAAAGCCTGCCCGAATAAGGCCGTCGTAAAGACTTCCGGACGGGTGCCGAATCTTCCCACCAGACTCACCCGCGTCAAGGGGATGAAAGTCCAGGAGGAGGCAGCCCCGGAAAAGGAACGCTCGGAGACGGGCCGCAGGAGAAGGAATTTTGGCCGTGCCGCGGCAAAGAGCGTCCCTGTTTCGGATGAGACGATTAAAGCGGCCGTACCGGGTACGGCAGAACCTGCCGGGGCAGCTGAAAGCAAGCAAAACGCTGAGAGCGCTTCGCAGGCTGTAGAGGTAAAATTTACACCTGCCGAAGAGGCGCAAAAGCCGGCAGCTGCGGCAGAAATTTCGGAGAAGACGGAAGGAAAAGATACGAACCCTGAAGCACCCGCGCCGGAAAAGATAAGCGAAGAGCCCGCGGCTCGCGCCGCAGCGCCCGGCAAACGCAGACGCACCTACGCCAGGGCCAAGGACAGCAGCAAGAAGGAGTAAAAGGGATGCGCAGCCGCTTCCCTCACGGGGAGGGTGGATGGAAGTAAATAAATGACAGCAGAGTTTGTGCCTTTTGACGAAAGCTGCTGCCTTCCCTTAAGTTTTAAGGAAACCCGCAAATCCCTTCCGGTGACCAGACGGAGGGAAAGAAAAGCAACGAAAGAGCAGGACAGGTTAAGAAAGGAAAGGTGAAAAGATGAAAACTTATACCACAGATGTGGTGATCGTGGCGGGAGGACCGGCAGGTCTTGCGGCAGCGATCGCGGCCGGAGAGAACAACTTAAAGAGCATCATCGTGGAAAAGTCCAGCGCGACCGGCGGAGCCGCCAACATGGGCATGGGGCCTTTGGGGATCAACACCCGGATTCAGCGCGAGAATTTCAACGAGATCAGCGTTAAGGACGCGCTGGATCTGCACATGAAGTATACGCATTTCCGTGTGGATGAGGATCTGGTGCAGACCTATTTCAATAAGAGCGCCGATACCATCCAGTGGCTGGAGGATATGGGCGTGGAGTTTGCCGGGGCGTTTCGCTACTTTAAGGAGTCGGAGGCTACCTGGCATATCGTAAAGCCGGATAACGGCGTGATCGGCCCCAGGGCGGCCAGCGCCATGGTGCGGGTGCTAACCAACCGCGCGAAGGAGTTGGGATGCGAGATTATGCTGGAGACGGCAGGGAAATCCCTGATCGTGGAGGACGGCAAGGTCTGCGGCGTGACCGCTGTGGATAAGAACGGAGAGACGATCCAGGTAAAAGGCGAGGCCGTCATCGTGGCGACCGGCGGTTTTGGCAACAACAAGGAAATGCTTCAGCAGGAATTTGGTCTTCACCTGGGCGAGGACTTCTTCCCCTTCATGATCCCGGGGATCACCGGCGATGGATTACGTATGATGTGGGAGGTCGGCGCGGCCAAGTTTGGGACGAACATCGAGGCGATCTACCAGCTGCCCGATAACCTGAACTGGTTTTTACTGGATGCCGTGCTTCGTCAGCCTAACCTGCTGATCAACCAGAACGGCGACCGCTTCATGAATGAGGGCTACATGGGCAATACGACCTTCACGGGGAACGCGCTCGCTCTGCAGCCGGGCAACTACGGCTACTGCATCATGGACGAGGGGATCTTAAAGGAGTACAAGCGCAGAGGTCCGGACATCATGGATATCGTGCATCCGGCGGATGCCTTCCTGGCCTTCGAGGGACAGGCGGCGACAGCAGTGGAGCAGCATTATCCGGCATATTTTGAGGCGGAGACGGTCGAGGAACTGGCCGAAAAGCTGGGCATCGACGCAGAGAAGCTGCAGGATACCCTGGACGAGTACAATGAGTACTGTGAACACGGCGTGGATGAGCGCTTCCACAAGGATCAGAGATTCCTGCATCCGATTACCGGGAAGGGCAAATATCTGGTGGGCAAGTTCTATCTGGCGGCCTACGGCACGGTCGGCGGAGTGCGCATCAACAGCTACTGCGAAGTGCTCAACGACGACGGAGATCCGATCGAGGGGCTCTACAGCGCCGGTTCGGATGCCAACACGATCTACGGGGACAGCTACAACTTCACGCTGCCTGGCAACACGATGGGCTTCGCGGTCAATACCGGCAGAATGGCCGGCGAGAGTGTCGCGGAGTACATCTCCTACCTGCGCGAGGAAGAGTAAGCTCTTTAGAGCTTTCTGGTGCTATGAGGAAAAGATCCCGCCCCAGGGTGAGGGCGGGATCTTTCTTTCACTTTCTTTGACTTTACGTGTCCTTCTTAAGAAACGGTGTATCCGCCTTTCTGTTTGGCGTTCAGGCTTTCGCCTGGCTGGCGTAGAAACCCATGCCGTACTGGAAGTGCTCCTCCAGGAAGGCCGGGACAAAGTCGAAGGATCCGCCGATCGGGTAGATCACGTAGCTGCCGCCGGGGGCAAGCGAATCGATGACCCGGCGGTATTCCTTTTTCACCGCCTCCGGGGAGATCCCCGGCACATCCAGGACATGCTGGTTGTCGAACCCGCCGCAGAAGGTTAAGCGGCTGCCGAGCGTCTTTTTAATCTCCGCCAGGTGCGTGTTGCAGGCCTGCAGCGTATCGATGGCATCCACCCCGATCTCGGCCATATCCGGAAGGATTGGCTCCACGAAGCCGCACGAATGGTGCTGATAAATCAGGCCCATCTCATGGCAGGCGTCCACCAGCTTCTTTAAATGCGGCTTCACGATCCGGCGCCACAGATCCGGGTTCATGAACATGCGGTCCGCAGCGCCGTAATCGTCGTGGAAGTTGATCACATCAATATCATAGTATTGTTTGATCTTCCTGATGTATTCGATCTTCCAGTCAAACATGGTCTCAAAGTAGGCGGAGCATTCCTCCGGATCTTCCGCCAGGGCCATCAGGGCATTCTCGAATCCCATCAGGGAGTGGAGACGCTCGAAGGGGCCGTTTAAGATCATGCAGACACGAAGCTTATCGGTGTCATAGATACTGGAGCCGTCCTTGAAGGGGACGAGACCGGCCCCCATCACGAAGGCCTGGAAGTCGGTGTGCACATCTTTGTCCGCCTGCTTTTCCCAGTCAATCGCCTCCAGATCCGGAAGCTTTAAGTACTCCCGCCAGTCGGCGATGTCGTCGAAGGTGATCTTTCCCGGTGTGGGCATGGGGGCGTGGATGTTCGGCTCATAGGTCCATTCCACACCAAAGTAGTCCTTGCCGACCGTCTGGCCGGTGTAGCGCTCCATTGCCGGGCAGGCCTGAATCAGGGCGATGTCCGTGTAGAAGCAGGGAATCCAGGCCGGTGTCCCGTGATGGTAGGCGATCAGCGCGTTTTCTCTCGGTGTCAGTGCCATTGCAGTTCCTCCTTTTTGTTTTCAGGGTATGTTCCTTTCGGTTTTGTCTTTCGTATCCTTCCTTCTCTTTTCAAAAGTCTTTCGTCTCATTTCCTCTAAGTATAGGCTCCCGGGGCGAAGAAAGAAACGTAGGAAGTGCCGATCTTAAGAAAATTTTCCTTGCATGGACTGTGCACTTTGCACTATGATAGGAGAAGGAGGAGGTAAGATCCATGAGACTGAGCATGTGGATTTTGGCGGACTGGCTGAAAAAGTATCAGCCGGTGGTGAAAATCGAGGACGGATCGCAGGTTTTGCGGGGCGCACGGGTTCTGTCCCCGGATACGCGCATCGAACCGCAGAATGTCTATCTCGCGCCCGCCGGGGAGTATATCTGCGGGAAGAGGGGAAAAGTCCTTTGCGTACAGGGGCATGACATGATGCTTCTGGAGTCCTCAGACATGGACAGCGTCTTAAACGATATCTTCGATGCCTTTGATTTTTACAACAGCTGGGCGGACGGGCTGTCGCGCAGCATCGCGGAAGGGTGTGACCTGCAGTATCTGGTGGATGAAAGCGACAGGGTATTTGGGGAGCCTCTGGCGGTCTTTGATGCCGGGCATCTTCTGATCGCCCATTCCTCGCGCTATGGGCTGGGGGATGTGGACGAGGAATGGGATGTGATGCTTAACACGGGCAACAATTCCCTGGAGATCCTGGAAAAGATGCGCCAGTACCTGCACCGCACACGCACCATGCATTCGGTCTCGGAGCTTAACTTCCCCTTTTTCAGCACCAGGAGCCTGCGAAGAACGCTGTTTCACCGCCAGATCGCCTGCGGGCAGATGATCCTGATTGAGTTTCATTCGTCTGCCAGCAAAGGAACCATGCAGCTTTTTGATACCTTTGGAGAGCTTATGGAGGAATGGATGGATCACTCCAGTGAGCGCAAGCAGCTGCAGGAGGAGTATGAGATCTTTCGGGGTCTGTTGGAAGGCAGACGGGTCCCGGAGGAGGAATTAAACCGCAGGCTCACCGTGATGGGCTGGGAGGCAGGGCAGGAAAAACTGCTGCTGCAGATTAAAATCCCGGAGGAGTACCAGGAGATCACCTTTCCGCTCTTTTCGAAGCTGGAGCGTCTCTTTGCGGACTGCTGTGTGTTTTTCCATGGGGAGGCGATCTTCCTTCTGGCGAATCTTTCGCTTACGCCCTGGAAGAAGCTTCAGGAGGATCTTCTTGCGGTGTTAAGCAGCAGTGTCTTTTCCTGCGGGGTCAGCTATCCGTTTGAGGAGATCAGAAGGCTTCGTACTGCTGCAGGGCAGTGTGCTCTGGCACTGCAGTTCGCTTCCAGAAAGAAAGGCGGGATCTTCCTCTGCAGTGACCACGCGCTGGAGTATCTGAAAGACATTCTGCGAACTTTTGCGGATGCGGCTGCGGTTCACCCGGCGCTGCATACGTTAAAGCAGATCGATCGGCAGACAAAAAGCGAGCTCTACCGGACTTTGTATGTTTACCTTTCTGAGAACGCCAACGTTTCCCAGACCGCGCGGCTTCTTCATCTGCACCGCAATACCCTGACCTACCGGTTAAACAAGATCCAGGAGCTGACGGGCGTGGACCTGAAGGACAGAAAGACGCAGGAACATCTTTACCTGTCCTACGTGATGGATGGAATGGGGGAGCCCTAAGAAAAGGCAGGAGATGATCGTAAACCGCTTTGCACGAATCCCCGGATCGTTTCCTTATCCCGACTCCTGTCTTTCCTTAAGGTTACTCGCAGAAGCGCTTCTAACGGGGGAAACTGGAGACGGGGCGGATTTGTGTTCTGGGATTACTGTTGACAGGTTTAGGGTGTTCGTTTAAACTATAGATAGAAAAGCTTCCCGCGGTCCGGCGACCCTGCGGGCATTTCCCTGAAATCGGAAACGTTTCCGGTACGGGATTTTCAAGTTTCAGGGGGCTTTTCACTGCAGGAAAACGGGGGACGGAAAGTCCCCAGGAGGAGAAATGGATGAGTACTGAGTTATTAAGAAGAAAGGACGTTCCCGAGGAGCTTACCTGGGATCTGTCCGCACTCTATAAGACCGAAGAAGAAGCGTTTGCGGATATCGAAAAAGCGGAGGCGGAAAGCCTGGAAATTGAAGCCAAGTATAAGGGAAACTTAACCACTCCGGAATCGATCAATGATTGCCTGGAAAAGCTTGCCAGCGTTTACAAACGGCTTACCCTGGCGCTTTCCTACACCTCCCTGGCGGTGGAAGTCGATTACTATGATGAGGAAAACCAGGCGCGAAACGACCGGGCATCCCGCATGGAGGCGGAGATTTTTACCCGCTTAAGCTTCATCGACAGCGAGATTTTAGAGCAGGGGGACGATTGTCTGGAGAAGGCCCTCTCACTTGCCACTTCGGCGAAGGAGTATTTACGCGATTTAATCCGGGAAAAGCCGCACCGTCTGGAAAAGAGCGCCGAGAAGGTCATGGCCGCCTTCTCCAATACGTTTGACGCGCCGCTTCAGATCTACAACATGGCGAAACTGGCCGATATGCGCTTTCCTTCCTTCACCGTGGACGATCAGGAGTACGCGCTGGGGTATTCCCTGTATGAGGATGATTATGAATACGACTCACGAACCCCCGTGCGCCGCGCGGCCTTCGATGCTTTCTACGGAAAGCTTGCTGACTACGTAAATGTGACAGCCGCCGCTTATCAGACTCAGGTGCAGATCTATAAGACGGAAGCGGACCTTCGCGGCTATCGGTCGATTTTTGAGAAGGATCTTTTTGAGGAAAAGGTGGACGAAACACTCTATAACCGGCAGATTGACCTCATCATGGAGCATCTGGCCCCGCATATGAGAAAGTTTGCCAGGCTGCTTTCGAGAGTTCATCACCTGGACCGCATGACATACGCGGATTTGAAGGTCCCGGTGGATCCCGGGTATGATCCGAAGGTGACGATCGCGGAATCGCAGCGGTACATTGAGGAGGGACTTTCGATCCTGGGAGAGGACTATCAGGAGATGGTGCGGGAAGCCTACCGCGACAGGTGGATCGACTTCGCGAAAAACCAGGGCAAATCCACAGGAGGATTCTGTTCGAGCCCTTACGGCAGCCATTCCTTCATTCTGTTAAACTGGAATGAGCGCATGTCGGATGTCTTTACGCTGGCGCATGAGCTGGGACACGCGGGGCATTACCGGGCCTGCAACGCGGCGCAGCCCATCTTCGGCACCGAGGTTTCCGGATACTTCGTCGAGGCCCCCTCCACGATGAACGAGCTGATCATGGGGCACTATCTGCTGAAAACGAACCCGGATCCGAGATTTCGCCGCTGGGTGTTAAGCTCAATGCTGCAGAATACCTATTACCACAACTTCGTCACCCATCTATTGGAAGCCGACTTTCAGCGCAAGGTTTACCGGATCGTGGAAGAGGGCGGAAGTTTTCAGGCGGATACCTTAAACCGGCTGATGAGAGAGACGCTGGAGACGTTCTGGGGCGATGCGGTGGAGATCCTTCCGGGTTCCGAGCTTACCTGGATGCGCCAGCCCCACTATTACATGGGCCTTTATTCCTACTCTTACAGCGCCGGTCTTACGATAGCGACCGAGGTGTGCGCCCGGATTGAAAAGGAGGGGCAGTGCGCGGTCGATGACTGGAAGAAGGTCCTTGCCGCAGGCGGTACGAAGACACCGGTGGAGCTTGCCCGCATGGCAGGGGTGGATATCACCACGGATCAGCCTCTTTTGGATACCATTGCCCGCATCGGGGCGATGATTGACGAGATCTGTGCCCTGACTAAAGAGCTTGAGACGGCTGGCATCTGTTAAGGAGCAAAACCGGCAGGCAGGTTTGCCTGCCGGAAATCCCTGCCGGAAAGAACCGGCTTCCTCAAGATCCGGGAAGCCTCTGAAAGAAAGGAAATCCTCTATGGAGAAATCAGTGGCAGCCAGCCAGCTGGAGAAATCACCTCCGATCAGTCAGGCGGAGAAACCGGCGGCAGTAAGCCCCGCCCCCGCGGAGGGGGAATACGCGGTATACAAAGACAGTACCTACGAGGTTGTATCGATGATCGCCTATCTTATCGGTGTTCCCAAGCGTATCTTTGAAAGGGAACAGGAGCCGCCGAAGATGGACGTCTATGAGAGGATGGACAAGTTAAAACCGGCCCGGATCGTAAGACATCTATGTATCATCAGAACCGCGATTGAACGGAATTTCAAGTCCATCAACGACAAGATGCACACGGATATCCGGTCCATTTTTTCCATGCCGGAGTATGTCCCCACGGAGAGCTTAACGCAGCTAAATGAGGACGGGATTGTTCTTTCCAGGAAACCAGGCATGAAGCTAAGCGCCCATGTCGTGGAGATCAATAAGCTGCTCTCCAACCGGCTGAACAACTGCAAGCCCTACTTTCCTCTGTGGCTGAACTGGCAGTATGTGCGGGATCTGTTCATCATGCCGGACGGACTGAATGAGGAGGGGACGAAAGAGGCTGCCTCCGTGTACTATTCGAACCGGTCCGCCTATCCGTATCAGATGTACATTAACTGGCAGCCGAAAGAGTCCGGCAACATTCTTTACAATGACAAGAAGTTCGTCACCCTTCTGTATGGATGGCATAAGGATAAGTTTACCGAATACAGCAAGGTTTCAGACGCGGGCGCCTTTGTCAAGGACAGCATTTATGACTATATCAGCGACAGCGGCAAAATCGTGGTGGTGGTGGACTGCGAGAACTCGGATCCCTATAAGCTGAGCGCCACCTTAAAGCGCCTGGACTATGATTATACGAAGAAGATCTCCCGCATCATCCTTTTCGATGATGTCCATACGGCCTCAGCATGGGAGATTCTGGAGAAGTTTACCAAGATCCCGGTGGAGCATATCCTGATTGAACGCGTGAAGCAGAACAAATCTCTTGTGGACATAAAACTGACGGTAAGAGCCTGTCAGGAGTATTATGAGAACCATGTGGATTCGTTCATCATCGTTTCCAGCGATTCCGATTACTGGGGATTAATCTCCTCTCTGCCGCAGGCAAGGTTTCTGGTGATGGTCGAACATGAAAAGTGCGGACCGGATATGAAAAATGCCCTGGTCAACTCCGGGATTTTCTACTGCTACCTCGATGATTTCTACAGCGGAGATACCGAGGAGATCAAGCTGGGGGCTCTGTTTCGCGAGATGTACCGGTATATTGACAAGGCTGTGCAGCTGAACGTGAATACGATGTTCGACGAGGCGCTGCGGGCGACGCGTATCGAGATGACACCCGCGGAGAAACAGCAGTTTTACGCGAAATACATCCGCACGATGCAGATGTCGATCGGTGAGGATGGAAATGTATCGATCGAGATCAAAGTAAAATGA
>CAZXSN010000074.1:0-13838 GCA_964643295.1 uncultured Lachnospiraceae bacterium | reverse complement strand
CTTACAGTTTGAAGACTTCCCCTTCCGTGATTCCGCTCTCATTGAAGCTGTCCACACGGATATAGACATCCTGATCCTTAATCAGCATCGATAAGAGAACCTCATTCGCCTCATAGACAAGACAGCTTTGATACAGCTTATCGGGCGCGATTCCATACCGTACGTTGCAGCCAAGGCAGTTGTGGATGGGATTCCAGGAAACGACTGCGTCCAAGTCGCCCTGTCTTAACGCACTCGCTTTCGCCCTGTCAGGTTTTTCTCCCTCTCCGTTTCCAAAGACGCGAAGACCGCTTACCCGAAGTGGCTGTTTATAGGGAAGTTCTCCTCCGGTTAAGCGGATGTATCTGGCCCGGATGCCCTGCGGGTATTCAAAGTAGGCATTGGAGCACTCTTTCGCTGCGGAATCAAGCAGGAACCACTGCTTTTCATCCTCACTCGCTTCCAGCGTA
Organism: uncultured Lachnospiraceae bacterium; assembly: GCA_964643295.1. Classification (GTDB taxonomy): domain Bacteria; phylum Bacillota; class Clostridia; order Lachnospirales; family Lachnospiraceae; genus Merdiplasma. Next base: position 13,389 of record CAZXSN010000074.1, on the reverse strand, counting down.
TAATGAGAGATCTGCTGGGTAAGCTCGATGCGTCGTAAAGGATGATCTTCATGGTAAGTTTCTTTCGGGAAAGGAACCGCCACATCCTGATCGGCCAGGTTTACCTGAATCGCCCGGACATCGCTGACCTTTCCAAGATCCACCTGTATCCATTCTCCCTCTTTGCTGCTTCCCGCGCTCCACCAGGTGCGGATATCCTCATTGACCGCCAGGGAAGGATCGCTTCCCGGTGCCGTGGAAGAAGCGCTTACCGGCTTTTTATAGCTTAACAGCATCCACTCCGGCTGTAAGGACATCACGTCAAATTTTCCTTCCGGGATTCGCAGCGGATAGTCGGCAAAGTTCTGGTTGCAGTACAGTACGCCGTCGGCGTCAAAACCTGCCGGGAAAAGCCCCACCCGGCGCTCAAAGTTGTGGGTGACGCTGATTCGCATTGTCGCCGCGTGCCAGAAGTTTCCGTAGGCGTCCTCGATCGTGCTGCCGTGTCCGGCCCCCGTGATAAACCCTCCGGGCTTGGAGGAGAACGGATTGCTCTTTTGCCGGGTAAAAGGTCCCAGGGGTTTGTCACTTACGTAGACGCCGTCGCTGTAGGTGTTGTACTCCGTCCCCGGGCAGGCATACTGAAGGTAATACTTTCCCTCGTGTTTGGTCATGAAAGCCCCTTCGATGTAGGGACGCCCGATGGAGCGAAACATCGTCTCCAGCCATTTCAGCTGCTGTTCGTCCATCTGTAAGGTCAGCTCTCTGGGAAGGTTTAAGGTGTCGCTTTCCTTATCATAGAACGGGGCGAACTGCTGATAGACGATGCTTTTTGTCACATCCACCACGCCGTTGTCGCCCGGGCGCTCGAAGCCTAACTCCTTTTCCCGCCCGAAGATCAGTTCCTTCTTCTCTCCGATCGGCAGCATCGTTTCCGGATCCATCTCCACCCCGTAGATCGGATCGGTGTTGGTGCAGCCCCAGTAAAAATAGACGCGGCCGTCGTCATCCTGGAAAAGATCCGGATCCCAGAAGTCAAAGGGAGCGGAAACCTCCTCAAAGGGAACGGTTAAAGGATCGCTGGTGCGTAAAATCGGACAGTTTTCTCCCCTGCGGGAGGCGCAAAAATACAGGTACTCGCCGATCTGGCGCACATCCGGGGCATAGTCGTAGATGAGAAGATCCGCATCCGCCTTAAATTCCCAGTTTGTAAGATCCGCGCTGTGCCAGAAGCCTGCGGACATGGAGACAAACAGGTAATAGCGGCCTTTAAAGAAAACAAGAGTGGGATCGGCTCCCTCTCTGGAAGCGAACCGTTTTTCCCCCTCGAGAAAGTGCTGGTAGCGGTAGCCTAAATCCAGCGGATTACAGAACGTATGTTTTTCCGACATGGGTCCTCCTTAAAGATACTCTTCATAAGGATCAGCTGCCCGCGGCGGACAGGAAAAAGTACCTGTATGCCCGCCGCACTGACAAGTCGCTAAGTTATCCGTATGCGAAAGTTACTCATACAGGAAGTATTTCAGATGCAGGGCGCCCGGAGCGTCAAAGCCAAAGTGCGAGGTCTCATCGCCGTTGAAGCGTCTTCCCACCTTCAACGCTCCCTCATCGCTCAGCAAAAGCTCCTCGCAAAGCAGCAGATCGAAGTTTTTGCGCACAGGATCCCTGGAGGTTAGCTGCAGGGAAACGGCATTTCCCATTAGGTAGAGTTCCCCTTCTCCCACCTGCAAAGCAAGCGCGTATCCGTCCGTTCTCGTCTGAATCGGGCTGCGATAGACCGTCAGGATGTTAAGCTCCGCCATGGAAAGAAGCGCGGTCTCTCCCGCCTCTGCGCAGGAGGCCTGCAGATCGTCTGATCCAAGCCGGGGAGCGAGTAATGGCAGCAGCGCGGTCAGGTAGCGGGCGGTCTGCCTGTATTCCTCGAAATTCTGGGGCGTTTTTAACGCCGGATCCGTCACATCCATACCGAAGAGGAACCCCTGAATGGCCGTAAACGGTTTTCCGATATCGTCAAAACCAAACGGAGAATAGCAGATCGCGTGGTGATGGCCGATCGTATAAACCAGCCGCGGCGCGGCGTAGGAGTGCGTGGCAGCCTCCGGGATGAAGAGCGCATTGCCCCTGCGGGTATACTCGTCACACACTTCGATGAAGTTCGGCACATAGATGTCCGGGCAGTAGAGATCGATCGCCGGTGCGCAGAAATCCCACACCTCATGCACCCGGGAGACCGGACCGCCGGTGGGATAGCTTCCCGGTTCCCCGCCCTTATCGAGCCAGCAGTTGGCGCTCATGGGCAGCGGATAGACATCCTTGCCCTTTTGAGCCACGAAATTGACATAGGAAGCGACGTGGTAGGCGCTGAAAATCTCCTCCGCGGCCGGACCAAAGACCTCGCTCCAGCAGCCTTCATCGGCGCCCTCCAAAACGGCCTTTTTTACATCCTCCACCATTGTGTCGGTGTGCGCTTTCATGTAGGAGACAAACTCCGCCGGAACCTGACCAGCAAAGGCGGCATCCGCCTCATCGGAGACCTCTCTCGCCGCTCCTAAAAGGCCGGTTTCATTTTCTACCTGCACGGCGATGACGGTGGCCTTGTCCGCGTCGAAGGCTTTTAGAAACTCCATGAACTTCGCGAAGGCCTTTCCATCCGCCTCCATGCCCTCGGTGCTCAGATAGGAGATGGAGGTGTAGGGGATCTTCATCGGATTGTCGGGGGAGATAACCCGGCCTGCCTTGTTTTCCCCTTTCACGATCTGCGCTCGTTTAAAGCGGGTAAGGTCGCGTTTTACCCACCCCGGTGCGTACATACATTCGGCATTCTTAAAGCTGCCGAACCAGAGAAAGACGATTTTTTTGTTCCATCTTCTAGCCTGGGCGATTAAGTCTCCTGCCAGGGAAAAGTCAAAGACTCCCTCCTCGGGTTCCGCGATATCCCAGCTCATGGGGATTAAGAGGGTGTTCATCCCTAAGTCATCCGCGTTTTGAAAGATGTGCTCCATGTATTCGATGGAGGTATAATCGGAGTTATGGATCTCTCCGGCTATCGCGACAAAGGGCCTTCCGTCCACCGTGAGGATGGTTTTGCTGCCCTGTTTCTGTAACGATGGGATCTGCATGTTTGTTCCTCCTAAAAAGATAGTTTTCGTTTTTCTTTTTGTGCATCTATGACGTCTATGATAAGTTTACTCCGGATTCAGCCGGACGCAATAGAAGATTCCTGCTTATGTACCGGCAATGATTGCTAAGATTTTCTCATTCAACCTGCGAAGAACCGGTTCGGCGAAGACAAAATTTAAGACTTTGCGGCATACGGCTTTGCCCGGCAGTTTCCTGCCCCGGTATGGGCCGTATTAGGATCTTGTGAAATTGTGCGCTAGCCTTTAAGCGTCCAGATCTCCCAAAATCGTTCTCTCAGTTCCCATGACTTAAGCTCCTTTCTCTATGCTTCCTGTAAAGTTTTCGTATGTGTCTTTTCCCTGCTCTTCTTAGGCATGTTTTCTTCGCGGGTTCATACGAAGTATAGATTTTTACACAGGAGCGTGCTATCAGAATCTTAAGATTGGGAACGCGATAGTAAGATCTTTTTTCCCCGGGAAAAGGGGACATTTGCCTTGGTTTACCGGAGCAAAGACGGCCTTTGCTTTACCGCAGGGTTTTCAGAACCGGCAGGAGACGCTCAAGCACCGCGGCATAGCCGTCGGCGTAGAAGTGGACTCCCTCCACAGTATACTCCGCTTTCAGGTTCCCGTTCTCATCCTTGAGACCGTCACTGACGTCAAGATAGCGGGCGCCATATCTGACCGCTAATTTCTCCACTTCCCGGTTAGCCTCCCCGATGCGCTCATTGGTCCGGCAGGCAAAAGCCGCCTGCGCCTGAGGATCCCTTATCTTTGTGACCTCCTGATTGACCGGGTAGTAGGCTAAGAGGTAAATCTTTACTCCCGGGACGTTTTTCGTGGTGCCGTCCAGGATCTTCGCGTAGCGCTCCATCAGATCGTCCATGACAAGGTCCGTAGCGTTTAGATCATTGGTGCCGATGTTCAAAAAAAGATACTTCGGTTTAAGGTCATAGACGCAGACATCGAGCACCGGGAAAAGCTCCGAGGTGGTAAAGCCGCCGATCCCGCGGTTGTAGATATATAGCGGCAGATCAAGGCCCAACTGCATTTCCGCGATCGGAAACTGCTCCATGAGACTCGATCCGGCAAATACAATCTGACCGGGTTTTACAAACCTGTTCAGTCTCCGGTAGCGTTCCACCTGCTGTTCCTTCTCAAAGTCACTCCTTCTTCTAAAGGCCTCTGCGATGAGTTTGTCAACTTCCTCCTGATTTGGCATGTGATGTCCCTCTCTTTCTCATTCTCTTTTCTTTCCCTGTATGCTGTGTTGTGTTCGTTTCTTTGTACTCTTTGTGAATCGGAAACAGGAGTGCACGTATTTTCGCACACTCCTGTTTCTTCACGACTCGCGGATTTCGATCCCGCTCTGTTTTAAACAGTACGACAGGATGCTTCTGCGTGTCACAATCCCGATAAAGATGCCCTTGTCATCGATGACCGGGATAAAGTTCTGGTTTAAACTGGCCTGGAGCAGATCTTCCATCTTGCAGTTGATGTTGACCGGCTGGTTGTCCCGGCAGCGGCGAAGCTGCTTTACCGGGATGTCCTCCGTATCCTTGATGTCCCGGATTCCGTGCTCCTTAAGCCCCCAAAGAAGATCCCCCTCCGTCAGGCTCCCCACATAATTGCCTTTCCGGTTGATCATCGGCACAGACGTAAACCTGTGCTTTTCCAGCTTCTCCATGGCCTGCCTCAGTGAGTAATCATCGTAGATATACACGACTTCACTCTTGGGCACCAGATAAAATAAGATGTTCATCCTCGTTCCTCCCCATCCCCTGCGGTTGTTCCCGCGAACATCCTTATTATATCTGATTTGCTCCCCTGCGTCAATGAAACAGCGGTTATTTTAGTTTTTCTTAATGGATTTCATTTTTTATATAGTCTTTTAAGAATTCATACATCTGCTGTTCGGTCGGCGGACAGCCGGCAAGCGTATGGCGGAAGTTTTTCGTGCAGCTGCCCACGCCCAGTTCCCCTTGTTTTCCCCGGTGCCCCTGTCCGATGCAGACCTTTTCCTTTAAATCGCCCAAAAGCCCCTCATCCTCCAGCATCTGCAAAGCGGGGATTAGGTACCCGTAGCAGGCGCTGCACGAATCCACCTCTTCCGCTTTCTCTGCCAGTCGCATGACATGCCGGTAGCCGCCCTGCACCGGTGGAATGGTGCCCTGCGAATCGGCAAGGTACTGGATAGTTTCTCCTTCGGTTTTTTCCCGAAGAACCGTTACCTTGTTAAGATCAAGGCTAGTGCTTCCCGCGCCCAGAGCCGCCGCTTTTTCGATGTAGGGAACTTTAGAGAGCGGGATCCCCAACAGGGAGCAGCCGTAGGTGTCACAAAGCACGGGATCTAAACTTGCGATCAGGCGGTTTTGCTCTACCGGATTGCCGCCGTCTTCAAAGGTTAAATCCCCGCAGATACTGTCCACGAGGATGAAGTCCTGGTGAATCCCTAAGGCAAGGTGGGCGATTGGTGCGTGCAGCCCCATGCGGTGAAAGCGCCGTTTTTCCGAGTTGGGGATCAGCCCCTTCATGTTTTTGAGGGCACAGGTGATTTTTGTCTGGCAGTGGCCCTTAAGGACCGGCACGTTGATCAGAAAATCCACTTCCCGCGCCTTTTTGCAGATGGAGATCGGCATCCCGCCGCAGTCCACTTTCACGGAGGTGTCCTTGTGCATGTCCCAAAACGGCACATCGGAAGCTTTGCTTAAGCGGTCATACCCGCAGTAATGCGCCACTTCCGCTGTGCGGGAACCCACCCAGGAACCCTCGAGCATGACCAGATTGGTAAAGCCATGTTTTTTAAGATAGTCTATTAAAGATTCGATAACCTCCGGGTGGGTGGTCGCCCCTTCTAAGGCGGTAGCCTCGCTTACGAGATTCGGCTTGATGCCGATCAGGGCATGGGGATCCGGAATCCTTTCTGCCAGACAGGAGCGCTCTAAAAGCTCTTCTGTCATGCGGCGGATGTCTTTCCCGTAGATAACCAGCAGTTCGTCCTTTTCCATGCGAGTACTCCTTTTTCCAGGCAGAAATACGAAGCGGTTTGCTTGCGGAAGGCGAATGCATTCCGGGTTTTTCCCTGAAACGCAGCTTTGCCTGCCCGGTTTCTTGGGTGTTGATTGATGTTTGGTTTCCCGGCACGCCTGCCGCTTTCTCCTCTTTTCTTTCTTTTTCTCTTGTGCTGATGTCTTTTTGTCCGCCTGGAAGGGGGAGATTCTGTCCGTAGGTATTCTTAGGCCAGGAAGTCTTTCAGGTTGTTTAGCAGCTGTCCCTTCACGGCCTTAAGAGGAAGATTCCAAGCCTCACTTAATAAAGCGGCATTTGCCCCCAGTACCTTAGAGATTTCCTCAAGAGGAAGCTCCGCTTTTTCATACGCCCAGGCGATGGAGGATAAGCCGTCGGTTTCCAAAAACAGCCGGGATGGAGGGATGTTTTCCAGCATCCACTGGTAGAGTTCCTTCTGCTTTTTCTTTTCCGCGGAAAAGTCCTTCTCTTTACCGGAAAGGCACAGGGCAAGATCCGGTCCCAAGGTAAAGAAGCAGTCCCGCTTCGCGCAGCGTTTCAGCGTTTCCAGGGATCCGGAGTACCAGTGCACACAGACCTTTCCCCCGAAATCTTCGATCCATTCCCCGATTTCCTCCTCACAGCCCTTGGTGTGCAGAAGCACCGGTTTTTTGTGGATTGCCGCCAGGACAAGTTGCGAGGAAAACGTAAGGCGCTGAATAGGCAGCGGCACATCGCACCAGACGCAGTCCATGCCGATCTCTCCGATAAAGGAGCATTCCTTAAAAGCATTCTGACACGGGTAGACCGATTCGTCAAGAGAATTCCAGGGATGAATCCCAAAGCTAAGAATAAGTTCCTCCCGCCCTTTTAGGGGAAGCATTCGCTGCCACTCGTTTAAGGTCCCGGCGGACAGGCAGGTTACAATTCCCTGCTTTTTTCGATATTCGAGTTCCTCTGAGGCAGCAAGATCCTCCTTCGGAAGGTGAGAGTGCATGTCAAGAAGGGGTATGGAACCGTCTTGTTTATGCTCACCTAAAAAGTCTTTCCTGTCCTTAGAATTGCCGCATTCTTCAGACGGCTGTCCCATTTGCCGCATCCTCCTGTTTGATGATGTGGTGGATCTGCGAGCGCAGTTCCCCCTGGGTAAAGAGCCACTCTCTGGTTTTGTTCTTCTCCGCGATCGTGATCTCCTCTTTGATCCCCTGTCCCGCCCTTCCCATGATCAGGATGCGGTCGGAAAGATAGATCGCCTCATCCATGTCGTGGGTGACCAGCAGGATTGTTTTTTTCAGATCGCTGCAAAGGGAGCGCAGCCAGTCCTGCAAATCTCCGCGGGTGATCACGTCGAGGGCGCCGAAGGGTTCATCCAGCAGATAGATACCGGCCTCGCACATGGAGGTGCGAAGAAAGGCCGCCCGCTGTCGCATACCGCCGGAAAGCTCCCCCGGATACTTGTTCTCGCATCCCGTGAGACCAAACTGGGCCATCTTCTCTTTCGCCTTTTCCCGCATTTCCTCTTTGCAGTGATGGATTTCCCCGTAGAGGCAGACGTTGTCTAAAATCGTGCGCCAGGGAAGCAGAAGGTCATTTTGCGGCATGTAGGCAAACTCAGAATGCATGCCCTTTATCTTTACGCCGTCGATAAAAATCTCCCCGCTTTGCGGGCTTAGGATTCCGGACAGGACGTTTAAAAGCGTTGATTTGCCGCAGCCGGAGGGGCCGAGGATGCTGACAAACTCCCCGTCTCCCACCGAAAAGGACAAATCCTTTAAGACCTGCTGATCGTTATAGGAAAAATTTAAATGTGTTACTGTAAGTTTCATAATCTTCCAGGATCCACCTGCCGTTCATGCAGATCCGCCGGGGAAACAAACGAACGGCCCCCGGCGGATTGAGATATGTTTCTACTGCTCCAGGAATTCGTTCGTGTAGCACTCGGAGGCCGGAATCGACTCCTTAATCACACCGTACTCCTGTAAGAAGCTGCTGTAGTTGTCCCAGACTTCGTCCTTCATCATTCCCCAGGTGTCTGTATCCTCCATGTATTTCTCCGCGAGGATGCCCTGGGAGATTTTAAGCATCTCCAGGTCATAGTTCGGCGCATGCTGGGAGAGAATCTCCGCTCCGGCATCCGGATCGGCGATCACGTCCTCATACCCTCTCTTTGTGGCCCGCAGGAAGGCGGACACCATTTCCGGATCTGATTCGATTACCTCATTGCTGGTGATGATCACCGGAGTATAGTAGTCGAGCCGCTCGTCCAGATCCCGGCACGGCATGTAGTTTAACGCGCAGTCGTTCATGGAGGCCATCACGTTGTCCCAGGCCTCAAAAAACCACATGATATCGCAGCTTTTGCCCAGGGCCTCAAAACCGCTGCCGTCGGAGATCACGACATTCAATTTGGAGAAATCCGCCCCGGCTTTGGTCATGCAGGCTTCCAGGACCGCGCTCTCCCCGGGACCTCCCCATCCGGCATAGGTTTTATCCTCAAAGTCGGCGGGCGATTCGATTCCGCTGTCCGCGAGACTGACAAACCCGGAGGTGTTGTGCTGGATGATCGTGGCGATTGTTTTAATAGGCAGCGGATCCGCGCTGGTTAAGGCGATGGTTACGTCCTCCTGATAGCTGATGCCGAAGGTCCCCTTCTGCTGGGCGACCAGCGTGGCGGTTGCGCCGTCTGTGGGTTCGATGATCTCCACATCCAGCCCTTCCTCCTCATAGTAGCCTTTGTCCAGCGACACATACATGCCGGTATGGTTCGTGTTCGGCACGTAGTCAAGGATGACGGTGACCTTCTTTAAATCTTGCGCTTCCTCCGCGGGGACGCTCCCCGCGCCAAGCGCTGCGGCTGCCAGGAAGGCTGCTGCGAAAATCTGCATTCTTCTGTCTTTCATTTGCTTTTCCTCCTTAAACTTTCTCCCGCTTCTGCGGCGGGGTATACCCATTCCTTTTTGATAAAGATTAGTCTGCTTTTGCCTTCCGAAACCGGGGAGACTTTAGTAAGGAAAGATCAGTCTTCACATAGAAAACCTTTTCTTCCTCTTTAAATTTCCTTTACGAAAGTTTCCCTCCCGCTTTTTGTCCCGGCATGACAAGTGCCCCAAAGAGCTTGACCAGTCCGTTCATAAGAAGGCTTAAGAGGATGATCACCAGCACACAGGCGAAGACCTTGTCGAGCATGTAGCCGTTTTTGGCGCGGATCAGGTAATAGCCAAGCCCTTTCTGGGAGGCGATCCATTCCCCGACCACTGCCCCGCTGATGCTGTAGGTGGCCGCCACCTTAAGACCGGAAAGCAGAGAGATAAAGGCCGAGGGGATCTTTACGATCTTATAAAGCTGCCAGCGGGAACCCCCATAGGTGCGTACCAGGTTTAAATATCCCTCATCCATCTGTCCCAGTCCGTCACTGAAGCTGACCACGATCGGGAAGAAGCACATCAGCACGACGGTGAGAATCTTGGGCGCGTAGCCAAACCCCAGGTAGATGATAAAGATCGGGGCAAGTACGATGACCGGTACGGTCTGTGTGACTACGAGGATCGGGTAGATACACTTCTTAAAGGTAGGCATGGCATCGATCAAGATCCCAATGACAACACCCAAGACAAAGGAGATGCCCATCCCTACCAAAGCCTCCATCATGGTGACGGCGGCGTGTTCGAGTAACTCCGGTGCCTCCGCGATCAGGGAGCGTACCGTCGCGCTGGGGGACGGCAGCACATAGAGGGGGATCTGCGCGATTCTTACGATGAGTTCCCATACAAGAAGCAGCGCGGCGATCACCAGAACCGGGGCTGCGTGGTTCCATTTCTTCATGTTGCGTACTCCTAAAAGATCTTGATTGTTTTGTCCTTCGGATCTTTTCTGCGTGAAACGTTTCAGACCTTAAGGAAGGCCGTCTATGGGGATGGTGCACAGGAAAGCAAAAGAATTCCCGGCGGCGGCCACAAAAAAAGCCGATGCAGACGCACCGGCAAATTTCCATGCAGGGAAAGAGAAACTCTCCGGATTCACGGAACCATTTTCTCTCCTTCATGACGTATTTTCCTGCGCCAGCATTATCTGTATCAGGTTCAAAGGGTCAAAACCTAGCGGTTTACTCTCAGGCCTTTAAGACCTCCCCGTTGTCACGGATTCTATTCTACTACGGCGATGCCGGGGATGCAAGGGATTTTTTGCAGTCGACCAGGAGTTTGAGTTTGAGATTCGAAGTTTGAAAATGGAACAAAGGAGCAAAGAAGTCTTTAGGAGGGCCAAAAGGAGCAAGACCCAAGGTGCGGGGAGATGGGAAAAGAATCGGAAGATACGAGGATAAGGAAATGTGACTGGTCCGCAGAATAGGAAATGACGGCAGCCGGGTGGGAATACAAAAAGCCATGGGCGACTGGCAAGTGAGTGCTCATGGCTTTCTATTTCGTTCTTGAATGATGCTGATTTTAGAGGCTTTCTACTTGACGATCCGGCAGATAAGAAGCTTCATTATGATGAGACTATACTCCGGATGAGCAAGGCGGATGAATCCGCATAGGTCCTAAGAAGCGTCTGGCTGCTTCATCCCTCTAACACGTGCACGTCGTTGGTCCTGGGTTCGTTAGCAGGCAGGGAGACATCACTCGGCCACCAGGCAGTTTCGGGATCAATGCTGAAGGTGATCTCCTGTCCCGCATGGTTTTCTAATCTTTCTGCACTGCTGAGCCAGATCAGAGATGCTTCGCCTGTCAAAAAATCCAATCCATCGCCTGACTTGACGGCCAGTTTCTTTGGAGTATCAAACACAACCAGCCAGTAGGTGGGATTGCGTTCCCGTTCGTACTCATTGTGGGGATAGTCATTTCCGGCCATGGCGGCCACCTCGTCGTAGGTGTACTCGTTTAGCGTCCCGGTCAGTACGATTCGGCCTTCCTCTTCTGCCGGTATAGTTCATTGCGCTTCCGCGTTTTCATTCGTCTGGCCGGAAAAATCTTCCGGAGTCCAGGAATCCAGGGCGGATAAATCCTGCACATCGTGCCAGCTGATGTCGATGGAGGTGAATTCTTCCGGCATCAAATCGATTCTTCCGGACCACTGCTCCTCTTCCTTAAGGGTGTTTCCTTCTATGGTTATCCGGGAGAGGGTTGCGTCTCCGGTCCCGCTGGACCAGTTCGCAGTCCAGATCCCGTTTCCATCCCCCTGCATTTTGATTTCTCCACGGATTCCACCCGCTAATGATGCACCTTCCACCACTGAATCGGCAGGTGACAGTATTGTCTTATTCTCCGGATCATACTGAAAGACTAGCGCAAAGGACAGACCGTTTTCGGATTTCATTTCCAGCAGCAGGGTCGGCACGGTATCTTCTGCCTGCATCTGCACCAGTGCGTAGCGATATACGCCGTCTGACGGCGGATTGTCAGAGGGAGGATTATACAGGTATGAAGTTGCTTCGCTGACAACGCCGCGGTATTCGTTTAACGCTTCCTCAATCCACGCGGTCTCTTCCTCAGTGACTTCGCGAGGTGTCCTCACTGGCGTTTCTGCGGGGACTTCGCTGTCCGGGGATTTCTGAGCGTTAACATAATTGTCAACATACTCTCTAACGACCTCATAACTGTATCCCGGCTGATCGAGCAGGTAACCGGCTCCGTCGCTTAATTCGCTCTCTCGTCCGTTTAAAAGATCGACGTTGTGATGTTCATAATCATTAAACAAGTCATCGGAAAACGAATCCGGAGAAATCGTGCCGGAATACCAGGACTGCTCTGCAAAGTATCCGGCAAGCTCAGATGACCGAAAGCGTCTGCCGTGCCGCGCATAGATCTCATTTTTGGCATAGCAGACCACCTGCAGCGGCATGTCCATAATCTCCTCTTCCGTATAATCGCGGATATCGGCTTCGGGGACGATATAAATCCCCTCCCCTTCCTGCGCCTCTACCGGCAGAGAATGGGCGGGCACAAGCAGGAAAAGTGTCAGAAGAACCGCGAAGGTTCTGCGAAGGGATGGTGGTGAAAAATTTGTCATAAGGTTGTCTCATATCTCCTTTCCTTATTATTACAGCGGAAGACCATGGGAAGGCCATCTGTGATCACGGATTTCCGGACCTGCCTGAAATGGGTTTTTTACTTTTCTGCCGGAAGAAGTAAAGACGAACCCTTTCCTCCCCTGGTCTCCTGTTATCAGGCAGTTGAAAAGCCCACTTTTGGCTTTCCCTGTCACGACGAAAACCTGGCGCGAAGGATCTCTTACAATCGCTTCCAAGCCCAAAATCTTGGCATCCGCTGTTCGAATGGAAACAGTATAGTCCAGGTGAAAGGAATGCGCAAGATCTCTTTGCTTAGGAGGATGGATTTCGCAGATTTTCGGAGGCACTTTAGGAGTTTTAAGAAATCCCGCCTTCTCCTCTGCCAGATTTTTCACTGGATTCACTAGATCCTTATGTTTTCAGACATGGTTCTTTTTCAGAACCTTCTCTCATGAGGGACGGAGGAACCGGCTGAAAGGGCGATTTCGCGGTTTTAAAGAAACCAGAAATCAGAGTATCTCTTCTTTTTTCTTCATAAAGCCGGATGGAAGTGTCAATGATCGGATTGTCCGGCATCACCGTCATATAGATATAGGCAGTGGCCGTATGAAATTTGCTGAATAAAATCAGGTTTACCAGTCCCGGTTCTTTCCTTGCTGTTAAGGAACGCTTCTTTAAGACTTCCAATTCAGGGGCAAAGGACAACTTATGCTCCTTCCGTTTTATGAAGAAGTGACTATCAGCTTAGCGTAAGGATCCTGCGTACTCTTAAGGGTACCTGAAGCTGAAAGCGCTATCTTTACGGGGAGAAACTTCCCGGTTGTTTGACAGGAATGGTTCCTCATGAGAGGAAAAGAATCTGCACATGAGAAGGGCCGGTTTGTACAACCGGCCCTGGTGGGGATGGTTATTCCTTAACGGTCGCCGTCATAGATCAGGCTGATTCCGCTGGCGATCGCCAGCAGCAAAGCCGGATCGCTTAATCCGCTGAAACCTAAGGCCAATCCCGCGATGGTGCTTAAGGCGAAGATCAGGTTGACGGACTTCCGGCACCGCTCCGAGAAGGTGCTGCCTGCCAGCGCGTGGATCTCCTCATCGGTCAGCAGGGCATCGTCATGAAGGTGGATCGCATTCTCCTGTACCAGAAGCAGAAAATCCTTCGTGATGGCATGATACCCATGCTGGTGAAGGATCTTCATGACGGTGTCAATGTCTGTCGCTTTGCGAAGTTCGGCGATCAGACAATCGTCAGAACCGGTGGCGATCACCTCGTTGATG